>JBDWHY010000100.1:0-27792 GCA_039974975.1 Fuerstiella sp.
TTCGAGATCATTGGGGAATTGAGAACGGTCTTCACCACACACTGGACGTCACCTTTGGCGAGGATCAAAGCCGAATTCGCAAAGGGAACGGACCGGAAATTATTTCTGCCTTTCGTCGGCTCGCTTTGTCCATTCTTAAGATGGACACTACGATCAAAGACAACGTTCGAGGAAAACGCATGATCGCCGGATGGGATTTGACGAAGCTCGAAGGCATCTTACTAGCGTTTCAAGCAGCTTGAACATGCGATTGCCCTGGTGGTCTCCCGCATCGCTCGCTCGTGATAGGCAACCTCCTTTATCATGCTATTGAAACCGAGCATGAGGCAGGTTCTATCCGAGTGAACCTAGATGCCGCGGCTGACGTCTGCCAGAAAGCGATTTTTCTGCCATATCGTGACGATTGATTCCGCAGAATGCGGAAGTCTTCGGTTCACCTCCTCTTGCCGAACGACGCTTGCGAGAAGTTATATTCTTTTGATTGCGGTGTCTCCCGAATAGACCGTTCTATCCAGATCTTATGGTGCCCATGTTTAATGCGAGTCGAAGAAATCGAATCACTTTCTACGTGAGCTTTCAGGAGTGTCTTGATGGCCTCCGCATTGATGCGGCTACGCGTCATGATCACGTTGCCTGCCTTGAGCCATTCAGCAGCCGTCTGATAGTGCCTGTCAACCCGGTATGCGAAGGCAGATGGCCGTGGATACGTGATTCCATTGTGCCAGTACTTAGCTCCTTCTCCAAGTATGAATTGCGTTATGAGTGGGCTCAGCAAGGCTGCAAACAGAAATCGTGCTTGCCATCTTTTTGCCGTGGGAGTGTTGGTGACCGAGAACAGTTCATTGATGCAGCCGCAGGAAATGAAACACAAGAACGGCATGATAATCGCTAGATACCGTACGAGTGGAGGCTGCGATGTGAGCATTGTCATCGGGTCGACAATCAGGAAGGTATTCAACAGGATGTAAGAAGCCGCCATGAAGGAAAAGGCCGTCGTGTGACGCGATATTCCAGACTCGCTCTCTACCCGAAAAATGCGGCCGAGAAAGCACAGGGGAATAACCGTGACGACCCAGTTCAACGGACTGAGCATAGTCCACATCGTAAAGTACTGAACATAGTTGGAAGCAGCCCCTGCTGTTGTACCAGGGCGATGGGAATGGGCAAGAGCCGACACGCGGCCAAGCAACAACGGCTCTTCGCTCAGGGAATTAAATACACACCATTCAACAAGAAAACTGCCATAGAGAAGGACACCATACGCAACAACTGCGGACGTACCTTTCTGCTGCCAAAGGAAGAGCATTAGCCCGGGCAAAAAGTATAGATATGGCACCTTGGCTCCATAGGCACAAAAGAGAAACACGGCTGAAAGTACAAACCACAGACGCTTCTCTGATGCGAGCCAAATATCTAGGCACGTGTAGCTGCAGATAAGATAAGCGAAACCAAATGCGATGGGTTGAAATTGGGACGATGCCCGAAACATCATTGGTTCGAAGAACAGAACGGCTGCAAAGATCACCAGACGTCCCCATGGCATCATGGATGTAGCAATTCTGAGTAGCAGGACATAGCCCAGACAATATGCAAGGAGTGGTGCGATGTAGTATGAAACCGGTGAGTTACCTAAGATTCGGTCACACAGAATGCCAGGCCCCATAACAGACCACCTCATCGTGTGGTGATTCTTCAGCAGTCTCTTCGGGTTCCCATCAAAGTTCACGGCGGCCGTCCATTTCTGAATGGCATCTCCCCCGGCTTCGATGGGTTCCGTAAAGAGGCTCCTAGCAGTCAAGGCAACCAAGAACAGGAAGCTATATGCCAAAAAATGTTTCCAGGACTCCAACATTCAGACTTCTCACTTGATACTTAAAACGTAACCACCTTCTACTTGAGCCGAAAGACCCGAAGCGCTCTTCCCTGTTCTAACAGCTCAAATGAAGGATGTTCTTCTAACTTTTCCCAGACGGGGCGGTAGCGAGAAACCTCCTTACGTGACTCCACGAGCGTGACGGCTGTTGAAAGCTTTTGCTGTTTCATTATGTCCAATACCTCTTCACTACTCTGAAAGTCCATTGGCTGGATGATGAAGTTCTGCCGCCGGGAGCCAAAAAATGGATATGAACGGTAGTCCAGAACGAGCATGCGGGCTCCCTCTGTTCCAGACTGCGAGAAATACTGAGTGACATAGAACTTGTCATAGAATCTCGCGAAACCTGCATGCCAGTGTTGGCTTTGAGAGCAGATCATATGGCTTCCCAGCCCGATCAGGCAAAACAAAAGAATATGTCCGAAGATCCTCCTGCAGCGATAAGAGTAGAAGGTTGCGATTCCGGCAATGGCAAGAAATTCTCCCGCAATACCAACTCCAATCCAATCGGGTGCCACAGATCGACGTAGGCCGGAGAATTGCGTCCACAGCTGAATACCAAGAATCATCAGGAGGACCATTTGTAAGCCACCGACCGCACGATTCGAGGCATTTGCCACGAGTTGGGCAGCGACCGTGATAACTGTCAGCACGCCCACGCTTAGAAATGTCAATGTGTATCGCACAGGTGTATACCCCCATCGAAGGTGGTTGAGAGTATCGGGCTGATCTTCGACCAGCATCGGTGTATTCACAGCCAAGAGAAACGTACTGCCCAGAAGGAATAGCAAGAGGCCATTTATCACCCTGAGTCCAGCGTGGTTTCGCCAGATCGTCCAGAGCTGCCACAGGAGCAGACTGGGTAGAATCGTCAGTAAAAGCCAATGAAAGACGCCGCAATGCTCCCAAACTGCGTCCATCGCAAGTCCAGCTACACGTTCATCTCCGTTCCATGCGAGCGTAGTCTGTGGCAGATTTGGGTGAGGAATCCGCCTATGTAGGTCTTCTGACCCCTGTGGATAGAAGATATGTCCAGTCATCCAGAAATTTCGGCCAAACCAGTACCCCCCAAACAGCAGAGAAATACCAACTGCCTGGATGGAGCGGAGTGCGGCAGATTTCACCCCCAACCTGTTCCAGCACATCAGAGCAAACGCAAGTCCTGTCACTAATCCGTAGCCTGTTGCAAAGAATTTGAGTCCGGCAAGGAGACCCAGCGTGACACCGAAGAGGATCAGATCTCCCGACCGTGACGATCTGTAATAGCGAACCGCATAGGCAACAGAAGCGAAGAAGAAGGCCGGTACCATGAGGTCATTAGAAGCGTCCACCGTTTGCCGGAGCGTTACGCTGACTGAAATGGATCCGAGTGCAACCAGATGAGGCCACCAACCGTTTAAACCAAGTCCTCTCGCAACACAAAGCATGGCTACTATCCATACGATGACGGTCGGGATGTTGTTAAGTGCAACCAGAAAATCACCTGAGAACGCGACAGCAAACCACAACCCTAGCACTTCACTATTGGCTGGATCAGACCAACGAGGAGTCTCCGTCGCAGCAAGGCTGCCTGTCTGAATCCAATGATCGACGAATGGCATGTGATACATCAAGTTGTCCCAGTCTCTCGGGAACTGCATTACTCCATTGACAATCGAATGCCCGGTCAGTCCAGCAATCACGACGAACCAGAAGCACGCCCGTGGCGACAAAGAAAACCTGTTCCAACTGATTGAGTCGCCTTCGGTAAAGTGCTTTTCAGCCAACTTTTTGAGGACCAGAATAAACGCCAAAGGTGCTAGAAGCCCCAGCCAGGGCGAAATAGCTCCGACTGCTCCAAGCACAGTGAGCCCGAGGACAACCATGGAGACAGAGATTACTCCGACGTGTAGGACGAGTTCTGACTGGCGATCAGCGGGGAAGGCCCGGTGAGCAATGTCGAAGCTCCAGCGAATAACCAACCAAGTGCATGTTAGCCATGCCATCGCCGGGAGAAGGTCTTCCATCATGACTGATTCTGTCCATCGTAGCCGCAGAAAGGCCAAGTAAGCACACTCTGGGTTTGCTAATAACCATATCGCTTTTGCAAATCGCGGCACAGCAGCCACGTGATCCATCGGTCGATCCGAGACATCTCCGTCTGCCACTCGGTATCAGGTCGAACGTTGGCGTGATCAAATCCGAAACGGCATGGGTTGCCCGATACGCTATGTCCAAGGCAACCAATGCTTACGTCTGTAGGTGGTCGGCAACCAAGCCATTCCGTCAAATCCAACAACTCCTTGGGTAGGTCAGAGACCAGATCTTCGTACCGCAATAGTCGACTACTGATCAATGGGGGCTGAATCAGCCTCCCAATAACAGAGTTAAATTGCTTCCACGCCAACGCTGTTTGGAAGGCACCATAACGCGGCATCAGTTGATCCTTCCAGTGGATTTCTGTTCGTTTTTTCTTTCGTCGCCATGAGTAAACCACGGCACGGCAGTCCCTTACCAGATGAATCGCCTTTGTTTGAGGATTTGCTCTCAGCATGGTCGCAAGATCTGTCGGGTACTTCGAAGAATCGACAACGGTTCTTCGACCAGAAACCTTTGCAATCGCTGCGATGAGCGATTGATGAATTGCACCGTATTCACTGACGGTATCGTCATCCACGTGTTGCTGTCCGAGACGTAGCGAAACCAATCCCCTCAGTCCACTGACTTGCCGCCTTAAGCGAATGAACTCGTCCACGTCCTTTTCGGCAACGGTCGAAAAGGCTTCTCTAAGAACCGCGATCCAGAATTCACATTCTCGGAACGAAGTCCCGCAACCGCACAGTTGGTTTTCTTTCCAGCCTCGCTCCCACAAGTGCGTCAGTTCTCCAGCTAAACAGATGTCTGGAGACCTTTCCAGTTGGAGTCCAAGGAGCGTTGAGCCATTTCTTCCAGTCCCAGCAACATAGACACACTGCGGCGACAAGTGTTCATCTAAATTGCAATCGTCGCCAGCATATCCCGGCTTCTTTCCTCGTCCGGTCTTCATTGCGTCATCAGGTCTTCAAAAGAGAAGAGAATTGCTTTTGCTTTGTTTCCAGCGGCCACGCAAACATCCAGCTTGTTGGAAAGATCCTGAACACGTCGAAGCGGCGTTGCAACATGGCAGACCCGCTTGCCGTCCTGCACGCTGATAACATGTAGGTGGCCCTGCTGAGTTCCAGATAAGAGGTGACGGTCTCCGTCGCAAAAAACGACATCCTCTGGAATGGCTCTTGAACGAGATGAAGCAAGTTGACTTCGCCTATTGAGATCCCAGAGCCTCACTGTTCGATCTTCCGCGGAAGTGGCTACTTTCATCCAGTCTGCCGTGACTGCTAGCCCAGTGATGCTTCCCGAATGACCAACCAATACATCCGTGACCTGTTTGCTGGATACGTCACACATTCGCACAATACCATCCTCACAGCCGACAAGAAGCTTCGGTTCTTTCGGATGCAGGGCACACGTCGTCCCGATGGCAGGCAACGGCACTTTCGTGACCAATTTACCTCCAAAAACATCCCAAATACAGAGCGATGCCGATTGTCCAACAGAGTAGAGCCATTGCCCATCGTCGCTAAATGCCAGATCCAACACAGCTTCGTTGTTCTCTTGCATCATGACGGTTTCGATCCCTGCCGGAACAGACCAGACTCGAATCTCTCCCTTTCCTCCACCAGTGGCAAGTCTGCCCATCGAAGTCGAAAAGCAAATACAGCTAATCCGACCTGAGTGCCCAGTGATATTCTTTAGAAACTCACCGTCACTATCCCAAATGCGAATGACGCCAGCATCGGTTCCCGTCGCCAAAAACATCCCATCGTTGGATATAGCGGAGCAATTGGCCCCCGTCCGATGCCCCTCAAGCTCCTCGAAGAGTGATGGTGTATATAACCAGTAAAAAGAAAGAACGATTACATCAAGAAGGACAATTGCGATCAGAGATCGTCGAATCCAGTCCCCGCCGGCACGTTTCGATTCACCTACTAGCATAGTTTCAAAACTCCCCTATTACTTCACCGTCTTGACTGGCGAACAGATGTTTTAAAACGTCAATACTCATGTCCTCAGACAGTCCGCGGACTGAGCCATCACAGAGCGTCACCTGTGCGATGCCGGGATGAGCACTTCGAGGGCCGGAATTGCTTTCTGCTGTATTTTGGAACCTGCAATCGAGTGTTCCAGAAGCTGCATCACAGTATGGGATCCAGTCATGGGAAGAGTCCCCATTGATTCCCTGACATTCCTGATCGCAGTCCAGTCCGACGCTGGATGACCCAGGTGCCGGGAAGGCCCAAGCTCCTCGCCCGTCACGGGCACTAGCCTGTATCAGTATTTCAGAAACACACACGGTGTTTGATGTGCCGTCGGTGATATCACCCAGCCGAAGTCCAACGTTCTGGCCCATCACTCCCTTGTATTCCTTTTGATTCCAAAACACCTCTCCCCAGCTCGCAGCACCATAGTTGGCGGCGTAATTCCCACGGGCGTAGAATGTCGCCAACACAGGCTCAAAAGCTTGAAGCCCCGCTGGATCTGTTGGGCACAGATAAGTCGAAACGGGAGTTCCAATTACTTCAATATTTAATACGTCACTGGAGTTAACTGCTGGGTCAAACTTCTGAAATAAAGGTGACTGTTCCAGCATGGGAAGAATGGCGATTGCCCACGTTGATCTTGGATTGTCCCGACCATTGTCAACGAACCCAGCTGGACGAATACAGGCGGGCGGAAACGCCCTTGCTGTGTCGTGGTAATTGTGAAGTGCAAGTCCGATCTGTTTTAAGTTGTTTTTGCACTGAGTCCGACGTGCGGCTTCGCGAGCTGACTGGACGGCAGGAAGAAGCAGAGAGACTAACAAGGAGATGATCGCTATTGTGACAAGCAATTCGATCAACGTGAATCCACGATTCCTGCTTCGAACGGGTCGCCTCCTCCGCTGTAGTTCCCGTGAGCCGTCATCGAATCTGTCCAGAGCACTTGGTTGCCCCGATTTCGAAGGAACACTCTCGTTTGGAGAAATGCAGCCAGCCGACTTCATAGACAGATCTCTTCTTGCGTTGTTCTGCATTGGTGTGATCCAGAAATGGTCATTTCGTCTCGGAGGAGCGTTGAGGCATCAGCCCAATCATACTCAGTAGAAAGCTTCCGAATATCGTCTGCACGCCGATCATCCCCAGTGTAACAGCAGGGATCACCCGTGACACCGTTAATTCGGCACTCATTGCCCCGAAACCGGCGGAACGCCATGCGAGAAACGCGGACACAAACAATCCACCGCCTACCAGCGATGCTCCCAAACCCAAAACAATCCCAACCTCCAAAGAGAACCGTTCCTCAGCCTGCTGTACCATTGGGTTGGGTGGCTGCAACCCAACGGCACTCGCGTACTGTCTCGCAAAAGTCCCGACTGTCAGCAACTGAAATCCGACGAGTCCAAGCATTGCCGCACTGAGACTCGTGTTGACACTCAGGGCGAGGCCCCCCAATTCAACACGCCCCAAGACAGCAATTGCTCCCACCAGAAGTATGCCTACCGCGAAGAATACAAATCCCGCGAACAGAAACAGCCAACGAGGGCAATACAAGAGCATAAACCGCAAGTGTCTCCAACCATCACGCCAGCTGCGTAGATGAGGTGGTCGCGATCGGCCATCCGGTCTCAGTACAGTGGGAATCTCTTCAATTCGCAGCCCTTGAAGCGTCGCCTTAATGACCATTTCACTGGCGAACTCCATGCCAGTCGTCGAAAGTCCCAATCTCTCGATAGCGTCTTTCCGAAACCCTCGCAGACCACAGTGAAAGTCGCCAGCCGGGCACTTGAAGAACAGCCGGCCAATCCATGACAAGATGGGATTCCCAATGTACTGATGTTTCCAAGGCATCGCTCCAAGCTGTATACCACCGAGAAACCGGTTTCCCATGACGAGATCTGCACCGTCCCGCAATGCGTCTACAAACCGCGGTATGTGCGAAAAGTCATAGCTGGCGTCTGCATCGCCCATCAACACGTACTCACCACGGGCTGTCGCGATGCCTCCTTGCAAAGCGCTTCCGTAGCCCTTCTCAGGCACCTGAACAACACGCGCCCCCAGCTCCTCAGCAATCTGCTGGGAGCCGTCATTGCTCCCGTTGTCGGCCACAAGTACCTCCCCGCATAGATTTCCATCACGAAATGCTTGCTGAATTTCGAGTACACACTTTTTGATAGTCTCGGCCTCATTCAAGCACGGCATTACCACGGAGAGTGACACCGGTGGAGGATATTGTTCAGTCTTTTTCAAAAAAATGCCCCTACCGACGAAGTTTGCTTGAAAACCCTCAGGAGTTGTTACATTACACTAGGGGCGTGTGTCAGGCAATTCCCATATTAAGTTTCCTGCGAAATCCATCTGAGATTTCAGTATTCGGTCAATTGCGGGCCTCTGTTCGTGTTCCGGACGTGAAAACAGGTGTCGAATGTTGCAGGGTTTTTACAATCGCAAGCTGCCCCTTCCGCCGGCACGGCCCATCCGGATCGCTCCTGTGCCTCGCTGTGCCTGCAGCAAGTGTGGCACAAAAACCATTGCTGTTCTGTGGGTTGGAAAGCATGCTTGCTTTGCGTTGATGTTTGAAGCATTCGCCATTGATGTGTTGCAGGCTTGTAGCCCCGTGAGCGCGGCTGCCAAACTTCTGAGAATCGACAGATCGACAGCGCTCGAACGAGGCCTCGAGCGCTGGCCGACCACGAATGGCGAACGGATTCTTGACGTGGCCTCGAAGCGAACCATCGAAGCCTGCGA
The DNA here is from genome assembly GCA_039974975.1 of Fuerstiella sp. Taxonomy (GTDB): domain Bacteria; phylum Planctomycetota; class Planctomycetia; order Planctomycetales; family Planctomycetaceae; genus Fuerstiella. Next base: position 8,674 of record JBDWHY010000100.1, read on the forward strand.
CGAGAAACAAAAGGAGAACGTTCAGGCCTTCAGTATGGGCATGTAGCGGGCCTCTAAATGCAGCGTGGAAGCAAACCTTCCCAACGCCCGGATTGTTCATGACCCGTTTCACATTACGGAATACCTGAGCAAAGCCGTCAACAAGGCCCGTCGCGCCGAAAACAAGCAACTGGTCCGTTAGCGAGATGATCGCTTGAGGGGTTCAAAACACACTCTTCTGTTAAATCGGGAAAACCTGACGGAAGCTCGCGACAGACAGATTCTAAAGATTCTAAAGGCTTCTTTGAATACGAGCCGAGCCTAGCAGCTCAAGGAATGGTTTCGATATTTCGGGGAGTGAGGACGATGCTGTCGGAGGTCGTCGCATTTCTGTTGATTGGTATTCGCGGGCCCTACGGTCTCGCCTTGAGCCCGTCAAGAAGGTTGCCGGAACGCTGAAGGATCGACTCGATCGGATCATGACTTGCATTGCAAATCGAATCAGCAACTGACGAGCGGAAAGTTTGAATAGACGAATCCAGTCTCCGAAATCTGCCGAAGGAGGTTTTCGGAAGTTCGAACACTATCGGCCCCGCATCCTCTTTCTTCTGCAGAAAACTCGAACTCAAACTTCAGAATTGATCGCCACGAAAATCCCACGAGAGCCTTTTTTTGACTTTCTGGACTCACTCAGGCCGGCACATCTAGAAAACCCTGCTCTCGTCAGATACAATTGCCTAGGGAAGCTCTGTGGCACACCTCTTCCACAGGGTGTTAATCCTCTTTTCACGACTTTGGAGAATGTGATGAAGAAGCAAATGCTAAAGTACTCAGTTGACCTTTTTGTCGGAGCATGTGTTGCTCTATTGGCTGTTTGCTGGTTGGGTGCTGTATCAGTCCAAGCGTCAACAACGCCGGCAGGCACATGCAGCCCAAACGCTGCTGCGAGTAAGTGTAAGAACGACAGCTGCACGCAGAATGGTCGTGTATGTACCGACACAGTAACTAGCACCGGTGGTAAGGTGACCGACTGCGGTTGCAGATAACGCCATTTGTAGCTGCCCATTCTAGGGATTGGCAGTATATGTCGACATGACCAAGTACGGAGCACTTGAGCGGGTAGGCCAGTTTGCTGTGTCTACACGCCAATCTCAGTCCATAGGCTATGTTCTGTCCTACAATGGGCAACTACTCCTTCTAGTCAGCTATTTGATCCGCCCCGTCATTGAGTTTTGGAAACTGTGTTAGGAGATCTTAATGGCAGTCATCGCAGTAATGGCTTGGCTTACTCTGATTTGCCCTTCGTGCGCGATGGGCAACGCATCGGTAGTTCTGTCCACCGTGGCAGTCGTGGAGTTCGAGCCTGTCGCTGAGGCGGACAGCCCGAGGGTTCTTGCCTCGCTGGCAGAAGGCCGCGCCTCACTTCCATTGAATTTACCAAATTGTTGCATAGCTGGTTCGCAAGAGATTCTTCGCGGGGGAGGAGACGAAAGTTCCCTGTCGCAACAGAAAAATTGGCGCCTCTATATCGGCGAGGCTGGGGAAACACTGTTGCAAACGTGGCGTGTGGATTCAGTGGAGATTTTGGGGAAAAACAATGACTACGTGTTTCGGGTAATCTCCTCGGGAGATTCAGTTGATGGTCCCTTTGAGTTGATCTACCTTGGCGTCGATGAGTCGAAGAACACGAGGGTCTCCCAATTCCTCAATTCGCCAGATTCACTTGGTTCAGTAACTGTGTCTGAGTTGCTCAACGATGACTCTTTTGCTCTTAAAGAACTCTCGACAGAGTTATCTACAGGATCTCACAGGGTTGAATTTTCTGCGGATTTTGATTCGGAGCTCTTTCCAAGTAGGCGAATCACTGGCGGGGTCTTTGAAGTCAACCCCCTCTACGGCAACGCCGTTGTGTCTTTCGCTCTTCGATATCTCGAAGGTGGTCAAGAGTGGCAAATTACCGGTGCTAGGGAATACGATTCGGATGACGGCAGGACTACTCCCACATCTGCTCGAATCGCCAGCGCTCTCGGTGATAACGAGCCGCACATCAAAACTGAAGCTACTTTCGAATATCTGGAAGAGACATTAGCCAGTGAGTTGTTCCGTGTCGCTGGATATGGTTTCTCGGAGCCGGGCTTTGGTGGCGTCCAATCTGGGGTCGCAATTGTGTTTTGGGCTATCAATGGCGTCTTGGCTTTGGTCATTGTTGCATACCTAGTAATTCGTAGGCAAAAGACTTGACCATTAATCAGCATCAATCTTCCCCCAACCCAGTGCTCAGGCAGGTTCTTGCCTCGGTATCCGGCTGGTGTCGTCTCTTAGTTGTGATTCGGCTCCCCAAAGTAGCGTGCTTCGTTTTCAGAACCGCCTATCCGCTACTGAAAAACTCACGGGCATTATGCGTTCGGTTCGCTGCCGATTTGGAAAAAGCGGGAGCTGGAATTGAGGCTGCGAGTGTCTTGTCACGATTAGTGTGGGACTCAGATAGAGACCCCTATATTCTTCGCCGGACTGGAGACCTCTACTCCCGCCTAGGTGAACGTGACCTAGCGTATGAAGCTTTCGAGGCCATTCAGGAGAGAGGAAAACTGGGGTATAGCATAGAAGTAAGAAAAGGTGTGTGCGCTCATGAGTTAGGGGAAACCCAAGTGGCTGTGGAGCTGCTTAGCCGCAATGGCGGTACTCGTTCGCCGCAGGCGAGAGGGGTCGCCCTCTGTCGCCTAGCACGTATATCCGAGGACAAAGGAAACCGTGATGCGGCAGAAGCCTACTACCGAGAAGCTCTTGAGGTGGATTTCCGCAATTATGCGTTTCCCGGCCTAGTGCAGGGCAGATACTTGAACCCGAAGTCAGATCAGGCCCTGATCGAGCAGGCAATCGTGCACGCTTCGATACTCTCTCCCGCTCAAGAGCAAATTAACTTTGCTCTCGGACAAGTTTTCGATTCCGCTCAGGATTACGATCTCGCTTTTGAGATGTTTGAACGTGGAAATGCGTTAGCGAGATTAAGGCTTGGCCCCTTCGACATGGCCAAACACGTAGCCCAAGTCGAAGCTAGGGTCAGAGTTTTTTCATCTGCTTTCTTCCGTCAAGTGGGTGCTGCCGCTTCATCATCACGGTTTCGAATTTTTATTGCAGGAATGCCTCGCTCGGGAACTACGTTAACGGAACAGGTTCTCAGCGCTCATTCGACGGTAGCTGCGGGCGGTGAGCTTACCGACATCGCCAGCTGGTCAGATTACAGCACTCGGTGGGGCGGCACGAGGCAACGTTACCCTGAATGCCTCCAGAGAGTTGACCCCGCCGTCCTTCAGACACTTTCGCTATCAATGGCAAGCACTGCGCGAGCAATTGCATTTAAAGCGGGCAAGTCAAGACTGGTGACAAAACTACCTCATGACATCTTTGATTTAGGACTTATCAGCTTACTGTTCCCTAATTCTCCTGTAATTCACATACGAAGAAACCCGTTAGATGTCGCTTTGTCGTGCTATATGCAAGGCTTTCAATCATTGAAATGGGCCACAAGCTTTGAAAGCATTACTACCATGCTTCGCTCGTATCGCCGAATCGTCCGGCACTGGTCATCTGTCCTATCTCCAGAATCTGTATACGAGTTAAAGTATGAGTCCTTAGTTGAATCACCCGAGAGTGAGATTTCTAACATTTTAGACTACCTCAATCTGAAAAGTGAATCTCCTTGCTTTCGGTCCCATCTACAACACCGACCTATCACCACGCCTAGCCGCTGGCAAGTACGACAGCCAATTAACACTGATTCTGTGGGCCGCTGGAAACACTATCGGGACGCAATTGGCCCAGCCTTGCCTCATCTGAAGGAATTCTATGAAGACTATAGCTAGAATGCTCTGCGGTGCCTCAGTGGTTGCTGCATTGTTCGCACTGGGATCACTCTTAAGATTCGGAAGCATCTCTAACGGCATCGCATACTTTGGTGGCCAACGGCTGGTGGCACGACCTGCTGCGATAATGGCCTCTAGGAGTGGTAAATTCCAAAGTGATGTAGTTTTGTCAAACCTGAGCTCTGAACCGGTACTGCTTATTACCGCAAACTCTACCTGCTCATGCACGGCTGCTGAGGGCCTTCCGGTAGAGATTGGGCCCGGCGAAGACTACGTTTTGCAAGTGACATATAATCTTGGAGGATTGGGACCAGAGGAGCAGGTCACTCTGGAGGTGATAACCAGCAGTCCCAACAGCCCGCTCGTTCCGATAGTGATATCCTCAATCAGTGATCAATGAGGCGGCGCTACGGGCCGAGTCACTGTCAAGAGTTGATGGAGCGGCAGAAAGTCGGTGGGGGAATTACAAGGCACTACGACTTGTGTTGCTTTTGAGGACTTGAGCACGAGATGTGGTGTGCAGCCGAAGGAAAAGACAGTTTACGCCACTCCATCAACTTTTGACAGTAGCTCTACAGATGGACCGGTATCTGTCGTTTCAAGGTGGTGTGGACAATCAATGTTGCGTGGATTGCTTCTGATTTGGATAATTTAGGTTCATTACTTGCGTCAGGAGGACTCAGAAATGGCCTGTCGATATTCACTCACGGATAAACAATGGGCTCAGATAGCGGAACTCGTTCCGGGGAAAAAGACGGACAGTGGCCGAACTGCCGCCAACAATCGACTCTTTGTCGATGCGGTCATCTATGTTGCAAAAACGGGGATTCCATGGCGTGACCTTCCAGTCGGATACGGAAAGTGGAATAGTGTTTGGAGGCGGTTTGATCGATGGTCTCAACGAAACGTTTGGAGTGACCTTGCTAAGGCGATTAACGAGCCAGATCTCATGGAACTTCAACTCGATTCCACTTCGGTGAAGGTTCATCAAGTGGCGAGCGGTGGGCGTCGTGAAGCAGACGAAAAAAAGAGGACGCAGATCGTCGTCGGTGCATTGGTCGCAGCCGGGGTGGGCTGAACACGAAGGTTCATGCGGGCGTTGATGCAAACGGTCATCTTGTGGGAATCCGCCTGAGTCCGGGATAGGATGGTGATGGTCCGCATGGTCGTGACCTCTTGTCCGACTTCGCCCCCGGCGAAATCGGACATGTCTTGACAGACGGCGCCTACGATGGTGACGAAACTCGTGAACAAGTGAGAACTCTCAAGGCGAAAGCTTGCATCAAACCGAGTCCCAATCGAGTGAAAAAGAAACGCTATGACAAGCGGCGATACAAAAATCGAAATCAGGTGGAACGCTTCTTTGGCCGAGTAAAACGGTTTCGTCGAGTGGCCACTCGATATGAAAAATCAATTGAAAACTATGCCGCCTTTTTTGGGATCGCAGCCATCGTTTCCGACATGCTCTAAATGTCCACACGACCTAGGCCAACCAACTTATGAGCTTGCCGATTTCAACAACGACGTTAAAAGTTCTCACTGACGCACTGGTTAGCCTACCTTGGCTCGCTGGCACCTTTGTCGTACTAATGGCCGCGATCCGCATTCGGACATGGCTCGAGCTGCAAGGGCCAACAAGTGAGGCCTGTCTCCAGACTGGAGTAATCGCCTACGCATTCATTGTGCTTACGCTGACATGCCTCGGTTCAGCAGGCTGCCTGTCCGGCACAACGATTTTCTGTGTTCCGTTTCTCCTAGGTGTCGCCGTGCTTATAGCTACTCCTAAAAGAACGTGTGGCTTAGGCATTTTTCCCGAGCTCCTCAAAGGAGACGAGTGGCCACTAATTCCCATAGCCTTAGGGTTCCTTTGCCATGTTGTATTGAATGGTATCTACGAACACCCCAGCGATTGGGACTGCCTCATGTATCATATCCCACTGGTGGACGAATGGCTGAGATCGGGGTCCTTATTCCCATCTCGAGAAGAGAGATGGTCTGATCCAGCCAATCAGGAGTTGTTCGGACTTTGGTTTGCTGGCCCATTTTCTGGTGACTTTCTTCTACCGGCCGCAAACTTCTGCACCTGCCTGATATTTGTCTTAGCAGTTTTCAATTTCTGCAGGTCCCTTGGCATGAGTTCGGTTTTTTGCTGGCTCGCAGTAAGTCACGTAATCGCAAATCGAGTTGTAATTCGGCAGGCCACGGATCTGTCAAACGATCTCGTATTTTCCAGCTTTTTCTTCTCTGCTCTGCACTTTGGGATGAAATATTCTGCCCATTTACGCAGTGGTGATCTGCTGCTTTTGGGTGTCTGCGTTGGGCTAACGGCCGGCACAAAATTCTTAGCCTCGGGCTATGCTGCTCTCGCCGTAGTTTGCACATTTGTTGAACTCGCGCGTCGCCATGGATTCTCTCGCGCAGGTATATCGACGTTGTTTGCAATTCTCTTATCACTTCCATTTGGCGCATTTTGGTACACGAGAAACTACATACTAGCTGGGCATGTCTTCTACCCGAGTGGCTCCGAGGATCTGCATCGACGGATCATACACCCTGCCATCAAGGAAACTACCCTCTTCTTTAATGACAGCCCATTGGCACTCGGTGGATACTTAGAGGCTATCTCTGAGTTTTACGGTTCTATGGGGTTCTGCCTTTGTGCATCCCTACCGTGTCTAACGTTTCTTGTCTTAGTCATCGCAGGAGGTGCGAGGGATCATTGTACTAGGCTGGCCGCCCTGACGCTTTCCTTGATCGTCTCTGGGACAGCTGCGCTGGTGTTCTTTACGCCGATGCTTGTCGAAGATCAGCCTGGCACTCTAAATCAACTCATCCAAGGGTATACACCATCTCGTTACTCTTTGTGCCTGATGTCTTCCCTCTCGATCATTCTCGGATTCTTGCTATCTCGCCTTTGGGCTTGGAGAAGCAGCGTAGAGATTCTTTCCTTCGCGTGGATATTGATTTTCTGTGCTATCGTTCGATGGTTCCTCTGTTACCATAGCAGCCCATACTCCAAATTCCTCTTGCCTTCAGTTATCACCATTGCAATAGCATTGTGGTTCATCTTCCGGCGTTGGCAACCTCAGACATGGGCTGCTTCTCTTGCGATTTGTGTTGCAGCAACTATGTCAGGGGCGTCATGGAAGTTTCATCACGGCTACGCGGAATTCTACAATCAGCTGTATGAAAGTACTTTGTTTAGTCGGATCGGTACTTTTAAACGCCTGCTGATTCTTGATGAGCGCCCCTTTGCCTTCTCTGGCCCCTCAAGGCAGAACTGCATTTGGCACCCGATATGCTTTGAGAGCGATCTTGGGACGCGGCGTTTGATGCTGGAAAACAATATCGAATGGGTTGTTGCTAGAATCGATTTAGACAACAAAGCGAGTAGGTATAATGGATCTTGCAATTCTCTGCTAAAAAGTCCGGACTTCGTCTTGTTTGATCGAGGCGGGCAGCTCTTGCTATTTCGCCTTCGACACATCAATGGAAGTTAAAAACAACAGAACCCTCGAAGAACTGTGGCAGTAGATTGATGACGAAATTTTCCCGGCGGTGCGACTCATCCGCTGAACCACCGGTGGTCTGTGCTCGAACAAATTGCCGTGTTTGGTGCCGGTTCCTAGGTGGCGTGCTTTCGGAAATAGGCTTGGAAACTTTCGAGGTCACCAATTCATCTCGAAACACGCTGCCTTTTTCAATCCTCAATCAAAACACAACTTTTACAGTAACTCCCTACCTGGTCGTTCTCGCGTTCGGAATACCCGGTTGTCAAATTTCAGCTCGTAACACTGGGCACCGGCAAACTCTTTGACAAGCTCACCGTGCTGTGCCACGGTGAGCTTAAAATTGGAGGTTGCGTGGCAGCTATCGTGATATCACCCGTGAACCGGAAGGGCGGGGTTGGCAAGAGTTCCAGTGTGTTTCATCTGGGCGGTTTTTTCGCGTCTCGCGGTATGCGGGTGTTGCTGGTGGACAACGAGCCACAGCACAGTCTCACCAACGGTCTAATTGGTCCTGATCGAGCCGGTAAGCTCAGTCCCGATCACACGACGGCCGCTCTTTTTGACACGCGTCGTCAGCCCACTGCAAAGGACTTGATTCGCGAGACTCAGTTCACGCAAATCGACCTGATGTGCGGCAGCGACGCTCTCGACCTGTACAACGGCCCCATTGATAATCTGTCTTCAGACCGTCCGCTTGTGCTGAAGCGATTTCTCGACACTGTTCGAGCAGACTACGACATCATCCTCATCGATAACCCACCGAACCTGCAGCTGTGCACCTACTCATCTCTGGCTGCTTCTGACTTCGCCTACTGCATCACCAAACCACAAGAATATGACGTCCAAGGCGTCGTTCCCGTCCAGCGAGCGGTTGATCGCGTGCTGCAGTCTACGAATCCCAAACTGCGGTTCGTCGGCTACGTTTTGAACATGGTGCAAGCTCGCAGATCCTTACATGCCAGCTACGAAGCTCTGCTGAGGAAGACCTACGGCCCCAAGGTCTTCAACACGACCGTTCCAGATTGGAATGACTTCGCAGAAGCACTCACCGCCCGGAGTCCTGTGTCACTGTACAAGCCACAGTCCAAGGCCTCACAGGTGACCGCCGCTTTGGCAGTGGAACTGGTCAAGCGGATGGAAGCGGCCCGCAAGCGTCCTCCGGAATTGCAGATCAGGCGACAACAGAAATCTCAACCCAAACATCAGAAGGCAGGTGTCTCATGAAGAAAGCAGAATGGCTGGAAACGCAATTAGGCGACAACATGGCGGAGTCCGCTGGACACGTTTTGGGAGGCGATGATCGCTTTGATGGGTTTGTTCCTGCGGATCTGGCCAGCGGAGAAATGGCGTTGGATCACATCATGGAAGACGACGAGCAGCCTCGGAAAACATTTGACGAGGCAGCCTTGCAAGAGTTTGCTGATCACTTGAAACGTCACGGAGTGCAACAACCCATTCAGCTTCGCTGGAGTGAGCCGCATTCCAAATGGAAGATCGTGTATGGCCATCGTCGGTTTCGAGCGGCCACACTTGCGGGATTTGAAACGATTCCCTGTGTGTTTGCCGATGATGGCATGGACGAAACCACATTGCGTATTCGCCAATTGGTGGAGAACTGCCAGCGGGAAGATCTCAGAGCCATGGAGATGGCTCGAGGCATTGATGCTCTTGCCGAAGTGACCGGTTGGTCCAATCGAAATATTGCCGCAGAGCTCGGCATGAATCACACGACGATCGGACGCTATCGGGATTTGCTGAAGCTTCCCGAAGATCTGCAAGATCGAGTCAATCAGGGTGAACTTGCTCCCTCGGTGGCTGTGAGCGTGTTGGCACTCAAAACTGCAACCGCTCGTAGTCAGATGGGGAATCACATTGCCGACCAAAAACTTAACCGACGTGCGGCCACAGACAGAATTCAAGCTGCCCTCGCAGGCAAGAGCTCGATCAGGCCTGATCTTCCCTCGAGTCGACCATCAGAGATCCTGCATCAGTCAGAAACCCTTTTAATCTACAGAAGTGCTGGGCTGTCTGATACGGAGCTCAAGGCCGAGCTGGAACGCGTGGTCCGTAAACTCGAGACAGAGCTGTGCCTTTGACAAATGACGGTTCAGGATTCAGGTGGTGCACGGTGCACCACTTTGCCCATTCAAGTTAGACGGGATCAGCCAGCTTCATTTGGATCGAGTGAACACAAACGTTCGTATCATCAACAAGGCATTCCGCGCGATCGCTCTGACAGATTTCCAAAACACGATGCTCACACAAATAGTGAAACAGCCGCGTGAGCCGCTCGCCATCAATCACCACCTCCCCCACGGTAAAGCTGAGCCTCAGTGCCTGGTCACTGTTGTCGGAGCGAATCCGTGCCAACGAATTGTACGGTAAGACTTCCACCTCGCCAGAGCACAGCCTTATGGCGAGCATCATTTGAGGGTGCCGTGCGATACGGCAACGTCCGACGGTTTGAGAGTCTTCGGAAGTCGGTGTGGACTGAGCAGGCTTTGGCTTGAAGCGCGTCCGTTGGATCTGCTGATCCGGACTCATGATTTCAATGATACTCTGTGGGAGACTATCGCTCATGAACTAGTTCCTTTGTTTGAGTTCGTTCTTTGTCGAGCTGCCGGCGGAGTCGCTGCTTTTGAATGCGGTCGCCGTCCATCACATCGGGCGGTAGGAAGCTCGGCAGGGCGGCTTGTCCCAGTGAGGATTCAGAAACTGCCGCCTTGAGCTCTTCCTTGCTGTCTGTGTAGATGCGAGCGGAATGACGACCTCGGGAAGCACTGACGTACAGCTGCTCACGACTTGCCGCAGGAAAGGATTCCGCCGATTCCGCGATCAGCACGTGATCAACAGTCCGTCCTTGACTTGCATGCGACGTGGCTACGAAACCGTATGCAAGATGACCAAACTCTTTTGCAAGAACTCTGCCATTTGTAAATCTCAAATCTCCTGTCTCCGTCAGGCCATCGAAGGTGAGTACTGCACCGTTATTGACTCGATGTTTACGATCTTTGGTCGTCCCTCCGGCCGTCAGTCGCACAAGGTCTCCTTTGGCAAGAGCGATTTGATCGTTGTGGTAAACTGAATAACGTGAGGCCAACTCTGTGATTTCCGATGGCATGCTGTCTGTCACCGTAATTCGTTCGCCTTTGCGATGGCCCTTCGCATTCTGATGAAAGACGATCACATCGCCTTTCTGAAAGAAGGCTGGGTCACTACGTTCTGCTTCGGTGAGGTGTCGAGGAATCAGCCGCGAAACGCTGACTTCCTGCTCACCGATCCGGCCACGCTGCTTGAGTTCACGGCGAATGGCGGCGGTTGCGTGAGCCCCTTCTTTGTGGGTTGGCGAAAGCACGAGTGCTGATTCCTCTTTTTCAGTGAGGTCAGCGAAGTCTTTCGCAATCATTTGGAGTCGGTCACCGTCCTCGAGCTCATGCACCCAACCAAGTTGATCTAACGCGTCAAACCCGTCGGCTGTTCGTCCTTTGGACATGGTGGCAATGGCATCCCGATATTGTCCCTGCTGTCGCCGGATTGTGTTGATTTGAATGGGTTTGATGGGCGTGTACTGATCAATCAGACTCAGCACGCCCCCACGATCGACGCTACCATGCTGCCGCTTCCAATCGCCAGAAAGAATAACGCGGGCATTCTTCTTGTCAGCCAGATCGAAGACTTGCCGCAACTGTCGACTGCCAAGCAGTGAAGCTTCATCAATCCAGATCACCTGATCTTCGATCGCCTCCTGCAACTTAGGATTGATCAAGAGTTCGGCCACTGTGGTGGCCGTTGCAAATCCTTCGTCTCGCAGCACACGTCGACTGGCTTCGGCTGTAGGGGCGAATGTCATGACCTGTGTCCCGCCTGCTTCAATGGCGGCGACTGCTTGCTGCATCAGTGTCGTCTTGCCGGTTCCCGCACCTCCAAGAATGAGCTGCAAACGATTCCGACTGGACGTCAGGCGATGAATTGCTTCCAACTGCTCTTCACTCAACCAACTTTCCGTTGGCTTCCAATCTCGATTGAGTGGTTTGGCACTGCCGATGCCATCTTTCGCAAAGCTCAAGACTCGCTTTTCGTCCCCCAGCACCGCTGGAGTGGTGGCCATCACACGGCCCTCAATTCGACGACTGATCAATCCCTGCCGCTTGGCCTCGCCAGCGACCTCATGCACATCGACAATGCCCACACCGAAACGCATGGCCTGCTCCAAAACCTTGCGTTCCGGCACGATCGACTCGCGTTCAAAACTATGGCTCAACGCCATTTTGACCGACTCTTCTAAGTCGTGCTGTCCATACACGCTGCCGCTCCCTTCATTCTCGGAAAGGCATTCAAAAAACGTTGCTTCCTCAGGCGTTAAGCGGCTTCTCCATGCCTGCTGAAGCTCCGGCATGCTTTGATGATTGACCTTGGTGTTGCGAGTTTCTGCCGCCAGCTCCGCTTTGCGATCTGGATTTTCAATGCCTATCTCTTGAGCGAGTGATTCAATCTCTTGTGTCCGTCGAGAAAACTTTTGTTTGGTCTCTTTGGAAATGCCATCGATGTCCCATGACTTGCCATCACGGCGAATCGAATAGCCCAGTTCCTCCTTGAGAGCCTTGGCCAGCCGGGCATGCATGCGAGCTTCAAAGAATCGAGCATCGCGTTTCAGGTCACGAAACTGGCCCGCCTTGAAACGCTTATCTTTGTCGTCCCATGTGGCGTTAAACACGAAACAATGGGCATGCAGATGAGGATCGACTTCGCCCTGATCATTGGGACGAGCGGTCGTGTGAATAAATTGTCCCCATGCGAGGTTGCCGGTCGTGCGATTTTCATCACGACCAGCAGTTCGGACGCGGGTCTTGGCTTCCGTCTCGATCTCATGCATGGTCTCTTCAACGCTCCGAGCAAACACCTGCTCAATGCGTTGGTCACCGCCAATCGCGTAGGCAAGACTCACGCCTTTGGGCACGTGCCAATTGAAGTCGTAACCAATGGTGCGATTGTCATTGTGACGAGCGGTCAACTGCTTGCCTGTGCGGGGATCGAGGTTATCACAGAGGGCATTAAAATGGGCTTGTTCAATGGTGCCAGAAAGTCCCAGTTGCTGGGCAAGTTTTCCATACCACTGGCCCGCTTTCTCTTGACCCTCACCGTAATAGTCGGCGTGCGAGTAATAGGCCTTGGCGCTGGAGGCCGATTTGCTTTGGTGGATGCGAAGCATGATTTCGAAACTGGTAAGACGGAGATGGTACCTCTCTTTGCTTCACGCTGGAGAACGGATCGTTGTTGCTGCAAAAATGGTCAAACCGGACGTAGATCGAAAAATCAGGGGCGTCAACTTCTGGTTGCCACAGTTATGTCCGAAGTTGACACATCGCTCTGTTCTGTCACGTGACTCCGGGGACAGAAGCGGTCGTACAAGAGAGAGGCGATTGCCCGATTGACTCACGTGATTTCAGGGACAAGCTCGCGTGCTTCGAGGGACGGTGTCGACGTGACTGGAGGGACCGACTCGCGTGATTCTGGGGACGCACTCACGTGACTGTGGGGACGGAGTGGCGTGCTTTGAAGGACAAAAAGATCTGTAAACGATTGATCTCCCTGGTGAATCTCAGCTCTAAAGTAATCAAAGCTGATCAAAGAGAAAGAAACCTCTCAAAGACACGTACACGCGAGAGCAGTTGTAGGAGGCTTTTTTGATTTGATGGATGAGAAGTGATGTCCAAATCAACGTCCCCGGAGTCACGTGACCATTTTGCTTGCCAAGGTCAAGCAACGGTGCCAGTGTCGCCACATGACATCAGACACCCAGACTCAAACGGAAACTCAAGAATCGCGTCCTCGTTTTCGGCCGCAACCGACGCAGGCACTCGATGAACTGAACTTGGCTGAGTTTCCACTGAACCTGCTGTCCGACCGTGTCCCCGCTGGATGCACGAGCCTGCGGTTTGAAGACCGTGTCTTTGACAAGAGCAAGAACGACTACGTGAAGCGGTCACTCGTCGTGTCGGCATCGGGAGAATACGGACTGCCAACCGCCAAGGATGAAGAGGTGCTGCTGGCCTTGATTCATCTGACCGATCGCATCAATGGTTTCGCATCGCCAACCGTCAATTTCACGCGTTACGAATTGTTGAAATTGATGGACTGGAATTTGGGGGCCAAGTCGTATCGCCGGCTGCGGGAATCACTTACTCGTTGGAAAAGTGTGACACTGGACTACCGCAATGCATGGCGTCGCAATGATCGCTGGATGTCTGAAATCTTCAGTCTCGTTGACAATGTCACCATCTGCGAAGCCGAAGAAGTGCAGGCTTCCCGCAAGGGGAGCAAGCAGGCCGATTTACCGCTTTCTAGTTTTAATTGGAACCGCATCTTCTTCGAGTCGCTGCAGGCTCGACATGTGAAGGGGCTCAACTACGAATTCTTTCAGCAGCTGCGGACACCAACGGCACGCCGCATGTACCGGTTCTTGGACAAACGCTTTGGGGCAGGGCGGCCCCATTGGGAATTTGATTTACAGAATTTTGCGTTTGAACATGTGGGCCTGACACGCAACTACCACACTGGGAAAATCAAAGAGAAGTTGCAGCCAGCGATCACAGAGTTGGAGAACGAAGGCTTCTTGGTCCCCCGAACGAAAGAGCAGAGATACAAGAAGCACGGTCAGACGTGGAAGGTTTCCTTTACGCAGCAAACCAAGGACTGCCCAGTCCAAGAAGAGAGCGTGACGAAGCTGACAGCCTCTGGCGTCAGCCGTAGAAACGCAGAACAGCTGGCTCGTGATTTCGATGTGAAGACGATCAGCAAACGCATCGACATCTTCCGTTGGGTTCAAGAACACCAACCAGAGACGCTCCGGAATCCAGCCGGATATCTGGCTGATTCCATCCGCAATGAATATGAGGTTCCTTCGGACTACCAAACGCCAGAGCAGATTCAGGCAGGAGAACAATTCAAAGCAAAGATCCTTCAGGAAAGAGAAGCCGAGAGACGTCGGCGGCGCCTTGAAGACGATCACGAACGTCAGAAACGGGCCCATGTGGTCGAACTACGACAGCAGCTTGACGAGGATGAGTTGGCCGCCATTCAACGGTTTGCCGTATCACAAATCCGTGAAGAAGACCGCGTGCCACCAGAATCGTCTGCTTTGCACGAAATGCAAGTGCAACTCATGACGGACATTGAACTGCTGAATCGATATCCGTTTGTTGCCTCAGAAGCTCGCACGGCAGGCATTGACGGAATTGATCAGACATAGATCTCCTTGGCGAGGCAGGACTTCACTCACGCCACTCTGGCATCCTCGCGAACCGCATCAAGGGTGGGTTGCAGACGGCTGTTCACTGCGTTCAAGACCCTCTTCACCAAGCCCTGGGGGCAGACCCTTGACTCGATTCGCTTGACGGAGGCCGGATGGGCATCGTTTCGTTCCACCTCAACAAGGAGACCCATTCGATGTCCAATCAAAACCAATTCATTACCCAACTGAAGACCAACCTCAAACAATTTACGGGAGACATAGGGCGATACCAACACTCATTCTATCCCCAGCTCGTTTACACGCCGGGGATCCAATACCTTGCTGAAACTGCGGGGGCTTATTGGCTGATCGATGTGATCGCGAGCCACTTGAATTCTTCCGCGTTTCAACGGGTTGTACAGCAGGACCGTCGCATTCTTGATCTGCACTTCTGGAACCTCACTGTGAGTGATGATTCATCGGGTCTCGTCACGGCCCGAGTCGATAGCGGTGAAGAGGCGTCCATCAAGCAAAGGATTCCCTTCACTGATTTTCCTTTAAAATCAATTGATCTGTGGGTCGCTTTTGATGGTCGGTCTTTGACGCTCTATCTCCCGAGCGAACACTAGTTCTCGCCGCGATATCTCCTCTGGCATCATAGCCAGAGGAGATTTTTCAAGGTGGGTTCGCATTCCAGTGAAACGACGTCTCAATGCTGGCTGAGTCCTAGCCCAACTGCAAGCTGGCCAGTTCTCGGATCGCTTGCACTGCGAGTGCCTCATCGCCCTCGCATTCTTCAAGCAGAGTTTTTGCAGCTGACAGTGTCGCCATCCCCGCCGAGTTCCCCGACACCTTGGTGCCCACCATCGTTGTCGGCTTTAATGTCGTTCGCTTTTGTTTGACCACTCTCTTGGCCGTTTTCCTGAGGCCGAGTTTCTTGCGAGAAACCGAAACGGACACCATCGCTGTCTTGAAGTTGATCGTTTGCTTGGGGAATTTCTTCTGCACGATCTCGATGATCTCTCGATTCTTGAGCGACGGGTTCGCTTGGACAGAAGTGCGAATTTCAGCAGACAGGTTGAAGTCGGCCATCTCGATTTTCATCGATTGTTTGTCTGCGGGCTCCGCTTTGCTGCGGTCGCTGACGCGGACATCTGCGATCCCTCCGTCTGCACCGATGGAAACTTCACTGAAATGACACGCGTACTACGTGATCTGATTTGGGTTTGATTGGGCTCTGCCCGCCAGTGCTGTCAAGGCTCGGAGCCACGCTCAACAGACGGCTGCCTCCCAAACTTCGTCGCTGCGCTCCTGCAGTCCGGTGCCCTCCGTCTGTCTCGGCCTATGACAGCACTTCCCCCGGTTTTGAAGGGCTTTCAACCCCTTTGGCTCAAAACAGAGCCAGCAGGGGCTCTTTGAAAATGATTCCCTTTCAGTCCATCAGGAGAAGCAGACATGACGACATCTACACAGAAGACCAAAACAAGCCGTAAACACCGCCGTAAGTCAGCAGCAAAGAAGCCACGACGGGACATCTACCAAGAAGTCACCAACCGCATTGTTGAACACTTGGAAACCGGCGTGGCACCGTGGGTCAAACCATGGAGCTCACCACATCGATCGGGACCCGTTTCAAGGCCATTGAGACATAACGGCGAAGCTTACCGAGGTGTCAACGTGTTGATGCTCTGGATTGAATCCATGGCCAAAGGTTACGACTGCCCATTGTGGCTCACCTTCAACCAGACGAAGGAAATGGGAGGGCATGTTCGCAAGGGTGAAACGAGTACGGAAATCGTTTTCTTTTCCACTTTCACGAAGGACGGCAACAAGAGCGAAGCAGCAACGGAAGACCAAGAAGAACGGATTCCGTTTCTTAAGACCTACCGAGTGTTTAACGCCTCACAGTGTGAAGGGCTTCCCAATCGTTTCTATGACACCGTCCAGCAACAGAATTCGGATGAGTCACCGGTTCCAGCTGCTCAGGAGTTCGTTCGCAACACGAAAGCGGAAATCATCGCTGGAGGAAACCGAGCTTTCTATCGTCCTGCGGATGATGTGATCGGCATGCCAGCCTTTGAAAAATTCCGCAACGCAGAATCTCACGCGGCCACTTTGAGTCATGAATTACTTCACTGGAGCGGCCACAAGTCACGGTTGGATCGGGACCTAACAGGCAATCGCTTCGCAGATGATGCCTACGCTGTCGAAGAACTCGTGGCAGAAATGGGGGCAGCGTTTCTGTGTGCTGATCTGAGCATCACGCCGGAAGTGCGGGAAGACCACGCCAGCTATCTACAAAGCTGGCTCAACGTGCTTAAGCAAGACAAGAAGGCGATTTTCACCGCCGCTTCGATGGCTTCCAAAGCCGTCGACTACCTGCACGGCCTGCAACCCGCAGAAAAAGCAGCCGAGGAATCATAGAGCCGTTCCCGCTGGCAGAAAATTTTGCGCGTCGCGGGCCAACCAGCGACGCTTTTTCTTTTGTGGGTGGAAAACATCTGAATGATGATAGGTCTAAACGACCAGACTGTCGGTTGAAGATTCAAAAAACAGCATCTGGAGATCTTCCAGCTTCAAGGCTATGATACGTCTCACAATTTGATTTATTGCCGTGTATCGGCTTGCTTCACGACAAACCGCCAGTTTGAGAAGTCTCTCGACTTCGAACACACAGAAGCAGAACGGTACCCACGCTCTCCGTACGGAGCGTCGGGTCACTGTCTGTTTTGTGTGCGCTCTGGCGGGCGTGTCGTGAGCGGACTTGGCTTCGGCGCTCTCTTTCGTTGAGAGACTGCCGAAGCCAGGTGTGCTGTTCCGGTGTCCATGAGGACTCCTCCCATGCCTCGCCAGCTCTATTGCGACTACGCTCGTTTTGGTGCCATCCTGCCCGATTGTGCCTGTCTTCTTCGAGAATTTGCCGACATCCTTGAAGCCAAAGGACAGTTCCCTGCCTTTGATCCGTTTCTGATCGATGGAAGCTCGGCATGGTCGCCAGAACTGCAGCAACAATTTCCCGTTGTCGCCCAATGGCAGGGACTGGAAGCCCTGCGAACAGACATCAGAGAACTCTGCGGAGCACCCGCTGATTCGACCGTGCTGTTTTCAGGGACATCTCGCCAATTGGCACGCATCGCTTTTCAGTGTCTGCTAAACGAATGCGAGTCCATTCTTTGCACCGATCAGGATTGGCCTGAGTTTCAGCATATTCTGAAACTACAGGTCGCCCAGGCCGGTGCGATCCTGCACCACACGACTTTGCGTCCTCCCGATCTACCAATCGACTTCCCTCGGCCAGACCCTAAAACCGTCGCCGAATCTCTGAAGAAGCATGGCTGCGACGGAATGTTGCTGACATCCATCGCTCATGATGGCATCTCGATTCTTCCGAATGATGTGGCAATTCAATTGTCTCATCCGCTTCGTTTTTCCGTGATTGACGGCTCGCAGCATGTCGGATACCGCCCCGTGGAACTGCCTTCGGAATTTCGCGGGATCGTCCTTGGAGGTACCCATAAGTGGCTGTGTAGCGGCGTCCCGATGTCTTTTGCCGTATACGTTCACGGCAAAGATCGTGCGGCAGAACTGAGGCAACTGCGAAAGGCCGTTCGCACGTCGGCTTATGATGACATGCTGCTGCTGAGAACGGCTGATCTGGGACTCAATCCTCCCAATCAGACCATGAGGCTCGAGCCACTTCTGACAGCGTTCGTAGCCGTGCGTCACGCATTGAATCAGAACGTGGTTTCTATGTTTCAACATCGTTGCGAAAATTCTCATCAGCTCTTCGAACTCGTAAGAGAGCAACAGACTCCGCTCTTCACGGAAACGCGTCAGGGCTTTGCATGGGCGGCCTGCGAAATTCTCTCGGCGTCCACGATTCAGAAGATTCTCGGAGAGCAAGGCCTGACGCTCAGCAATGTTGGAAAGCACTTACGGTTTTCGCTCCCGTCCCAACCGTTTTCCGCGGTTGACAACGACGTGATCGAAAACGCTCTCGCCGCCCTTAGCAACCGCTATACGGGCAGACTCTACGAATTAAATCAACTCAATTTCGAACCGGATTCTGCGGATCACTCTGGCACGCCAGGATGAGCATACAGCATCAACTGCTTCCAGCGGCGATGGCATCGCTGTTGCTCAGAAGAGTGAAAGCAGAGACGGAATGACAGGCTTCTTGACGCATCGTCCGTTCGCAGCAATCCCACGGCCAGATTTCCGTAGATTCCCATGTCACACAGCAGATCCTCTTCGTGCTTCAATTCCGATTCACGAATCCAGTACATGGTCATACCTGCGTGTTCCTGTTCCCGGAGCCATGAAAGAAGTTCTGTGGGCCAACTCTGACTGGTTTCTCCTGAACAAAGGGAGTCCGAGAGAATCACGATGCGGCAAACAGGGACGTTTCGTCGTAGCAGGTCTCGATTGACATCAAGACTCTGCTGGCCCGGGCGGTCCTGCCAGTAGCCGCCTGAACGCACCCAAGCCACTGAATGATAGAATTCAACGCGTGAATCCTGCAGAACCCGAGCATACG
>JBDWHY010000101.1:0-1186 GCA_039974975.1 Fuerstiella sp.
CTGAGCTAAACTTCACCCCGCCCACATCACGACGATGAAGCCGAAGACCAAACACCACACCCACACGCAAAGGGAAACTGACACTGCTAACGGCCCGCATCACCGGGCCGGGAGAGTTGTGTACCCATTGTCAAAACGCTCGCAAGCCCGGCTCCGTGTGCATGCGATGGTTATGTGCTTCTTCCGCAGCCTCAGGGTCGATCTTGAACTTCTGGTACAGGCTTTTGCTTTCCACCTTCTCGATTGCCCCTCGGTTTTCTAGTTCTTCGAGATGGACAAGAGCAATTTTCTCCGCGACCACTGGGGAAATTCGAGAGTTTCGCGAAGGCACGAAAAGCCGATACGGAAATGGCAAGTATCCACGTGTACCAAGGTATTCACGAACTAGTTCGACAAACCGAGCAGCGCTAAACGTAAAGCTCTTGTCCCGCTCGCTCAGGTTACTGACGAGACACGTAAACAGCTCAAGACGTGCGTTGGATGACATTGCAGATTCGGTAAGTTCCTCGTCGCGTCGCTCAAATAGCCAAGTAAGACAGAACATTGCGCCGGCAGCCAACGCCCCAGTTAAGAACAGGACGGAAATCGCCTGTTGTCTCTGTGCCAGCTCAGCGAGGTATTTTGCCTTCTCTGCAGCATCGCTCGGCTCAACGCCAGTGGCGAGAACCTTCGCAAATTTTTCGGGAAACGCCGCCAAGAATGCCGCGATAGCAGCTAACGCCCCTGAGCCGATTCGCGGCGCACCGTAAGTCGACTGCCGTGAAAGCCTCGCTTCGGATCGAGTATCGCGAACCAGCGTCCCGATCTTTTCTTCTTTCGATGGTTGCTGTAGTTCTCCGATTGTTTTGATCAGCGCAGGCAGTTGTTCGATTGGTATTAGCGCATTGTTGGCCGCCTGACGTTCGATCCATTCGTTGGCTGAATTCAGTTTGGTATAGGTGTTCTTGTGGTCTTCATCTTTGAATTCACCGCCGGTCTTATCCGGATGTGTGGCGATCCGTTTTGCTCGAACAGCATCGGCGACAGCCGACGGAAGGCTTGGCGAGACGTCCAAGTCAAGTTCATCGACAATGTGCGAATACGACGTCCAGTTCATAGATTCTCAATTGCTGCACATAACGACCGCGGTCCCCGGATCCGTGGAGTCAAAATGTGGTATCAAAAATCCGCAAGGCCCACGGTTCCG
>JBDWHY010000102.1:0-35212 GCA_039974975.1 Fuerstiella sp.
GATGGCGATGTGGATGGCGACGGCGAGCGAGATATCGACGTTCGCTCAGGCGGTCGAAATATTGGCCTGATTCATGTCACAGGTGGCCATGCACAGCTCAACGGTTTCACGCTGAGCAATGGAAGTTCTACCAGTTATAGCACGGCGGGCGTGGGTGGTATCGAGATTGACTCCGGTGCAGAGCTGACCCTCAGTGGCAGCCGGTTATCAGGCAACTATTCTTATAAAGGAGTCGCAGCCGTTCAGAATGCTGGGACTGCCACCATTGTTGGAACAGAATTTACCGGGGGACGAAACTACCTCAATGCCGGCGGCCTCAACCTGGCAACAACCGGAATTCATAACCTGGCAGGCGCCACGCTGTCGCTGAGTGACAGCACATTCACTGGCAACGGCATCAACCTGTTCTACTCGTCAATCCAGGCACAGGTGATGAATGAGGGAACCGCGACCTTAAACAACGTCACCTTCCAGAATAACGGCGGGTACCGCGGCGGAGCATTCCAGAACTTCGCGGGAGCCACCGCGCAACTGAGTCACGTGACGGCAACAGGAAACACGGCCAGAGGAAACTACTACGATGCCAATCCGCCGTCGGGAGGTGTCATCAATGACGCCGGTGCTTCTCTTACGCTGAGCAATTCCATCCTGACGGGAAATCGAAGTCACCGTCAAGAAGGACAGCAGGATCTGCAGAACTTCGGTGAACTGACTTTGGTCGGTGGCAATGTCATCACCGACGAATTCTCGGTCGATGGAGTCGTGCAAAGAACCGGACTCACGGCGGAAGATGTCTTTGATTCTGTCTCGTTGATCTGGGGCGCCAGCGCCGGCGAACTGGCGGACAACGGCGGGCCTGTCCGAACAGTGGCGCTCAAATCCGGACTCACCAATCCGGCGATCGACAGTGGCGACGATTCCGAGGCGCCAGCACTGGATGCTCGTGGCGAGTCCCGAGAAGATCACGCTGAGATCACCAATCGCGATGGCAATACGTCGGATCTGGGGGCCTTCGAGTTGCCCGCTGGAACGGTGATGTTTTCTTCGCTGGCCGGAGCCGCCCGTGGCTCCGTGGACGTTCCGGAAGGCACAACATCCGTTGTGGATCTCTCGGTTGTCGATGACAAAGACAGTGAAGGTTCAGGAATCACCTACGCCATTTCGGGCGGTGATGATGCGACGGCGTTCGTGCTTGATACCGCTTCGGGCGTACTGACTCTCGCTTCCGTGCCGGATTTTGAAACTCCAACCGATGCCAACGGTGACAGTGTCTATGAAGTAGAAATTGAAGCCACTGATACGGATGGAACGCGAACCACTCAGACGGTTGAAGCCGTGGTGACGGATATCGCTGAGACCTTTGTCGTCGACAACATTGGAGACACAGCCGACGGCGACTATTCCGCTGGTGAACTTACGCTGCGTGAAGCCATTGGATTCGCAAATGCAGATTCCACGACCGCCGACACCATCACGTTCGCAGCAGAAGTCGGCGACGCGTTTGAGAACGGCGCTACGATTCGACTTCAAAGTGAGTTGCTGATCACGGGCCTGATTGACATTCAGGGGGCCGGCAACGTTTTCATTACTGCCGATACGCTGAACAACGACATTCTGGATGCCGATGGCTATACCGACGTCGATGCGACACTTGCCAGCACCGCGGCGGACTCCGACGGAATTGACAATGATGGCGATGGCCTGATCGACTCAGCAGACACCGACGGTGAGAATCTACTCGACGACAACAGCCGCATTTTCAATATCAAAGGTCTGGATTCGACAACTTCCCTGTCCGGACTCACGCTGACAGGCGGACGTGTCACGGGACAAAGCGAATGGGGTGGTGCGGTCCTTCACGACGGACCACTCACACTGACGGACAGCACTGTCAACGGCAACAGCACTTCAGGCTTCTTTGCGCGAGGCGGTGCCATCTCGGGAGCCTACTATTCGTACGCTCCGCTCACTGTGGTGAACAGCACGATCAGCAACAACCGCGCTGCTGGCAATTTTTCGGGCGGAGGCGGTCTGACCATTTGGGCCGGTGACTTCTACATCAAAGATAGTACGGTCAGCGGCAATCATTCGATGGGTTGGGGAGGAGGAATTCTTGCTTACTTTTCCCCCAAGGCGACTGTCATCAACACCAAGGTTAATGACAACCACACGACCGGATATCGAGCCGAAGGCGGTGGGATGTGGGCTGCACAGGCCGTCATCACTGACAGTGAGTTTCGCGGTAATACGACGTCCGGAAAGGATGCCAAAGGGGGAGGAATTGCGGTCGATCGGTCGCTCAGTCTGACAAACGTAATCGTCGACGATAATCATACTTATGGAGAAGAAGCTCAGGGCGGCGGGATTTACATGAGCTATATGACGGGCGGTATCTCACTCCATAACCTTACCATCACGAACAATTCGACGTCGGGCACCAGGTCGCCCGGAGGCGGCATTTACATCCGAGACCGCGACGCCACACTCACCGACAGCGTCATCGCCAACAATTCAACGTCTGGCTACGGAAGCGGAGGCGGAGGAATTTCGCAGCGCTCGGGCACTCTGACGGTTCGCAATTCCCAGTTCACAGACAACGCCACCACCGGCTACAAGTCGCGAGGTGGCGGGATCCGGGCTCATACGCTGAACTTGACTGACAGCACCGTCTCAGGAAACAGCACTATGGGCGACCGCAGCTGGGGCGGCGGCTTGGAGGCCACCCGTGCGACGGTGACAAATTCACATATCGCTGATAACCAAACTCACGGGCTGTACAGTCGAGGCGGTGGAATTGCGCTACGCGAACTCACTCTGTCCAACAGCACGGTTAGTGACAATAGTACGCATGGCCCCAAAGCTGGCGGAGGCGGTGTTTACGCTTCGGTCATTCTGAGATCCAGGTCCAGCACAATTTCTGGAAACGCCACGTACGGATATTTCTCCCCTGGCGGAGGACTCTACAACACGCGCGATATGTATGTCACCAACACCACGGTGACAGGCAACAGCACTCATGGTGAATTATCGATTGGCGGCGGTCTGTACCACGAAGGATTCAATTCGTCGCATACTGAGGACGGCCTCTACATGAGCAATAGCGTCGTGCTCGGGAACGTCACGACTCACTTGGGCGTCGACGGAGATGACCTGGCACGGGGCATCCATTCCAATGGTCAGGAATGGACGGGCGGGAACATTGTCGGTACGAATGTCTTTCAGGACGAAACCGACATTGGTGACACTTCGGTCGACGAGGTCTTCGCATCGCTGGTTGACAATCACGGTGTTCTGGCGGGCGTGTTGGATGACAACGGTGGCAGCCAGTTGACGGTCGCATTGAAAGCCACGGCATCAAATCCCGCGATTAACAACGGCGACAACAGTCTGCAGAACAGAGAGCTTGACGGCAGGGGTTCCGGATTCGATCGAGTTCGAGCGGGAACAGTTGACCTTGGTTCGTTCGAAATCCAAAACGATGCGCCTGTCATCTCCAGCGATGGCGGCGGGGAAACGGCGACTGTGTCGATCGTTGAAAACACAATGTTCGTGACAGATGTCGCGTCGGCGGACGACTCAGATTTCGAAGGCAGCGGACTGGTTTACTCGTTAACCGAGTTCGATGGCGGTGGGGCTGACAACGCTTTATTCGTGGTGGACAGCATCACAGGCGAACTAACGTTTACATCGCCGCCCGATCATGAAAACCCGCTCGACAACGATGGTGACAACATCTACGAAGTTCAGATCACCGTCACTGACGCAACAGGTGGCAAGGACACGCAAAGCATCTCAGTAGAAGTCACGAACGCACCAGTGCTGGAAGTCGAATCCGTCGAAATCAACGATGGCGAATCCCAACGTTCGATGGTTCACAGTATCGCAGTAACTTTCAATCGGGCCGACGTCATTGCTGATGCAAGTGCCTTCGAGATCATCAATACCGCCACGGGCGAGACATACACGCCGATTGTGACGACGGCGGTGAATGCAGGGCAGACAACGGCGGTGCTGACGTTTGGCGGTGCCGGGGCGACCGCTGCATCAATCGCCGATGGAACATATCGGCTCATGATCAAAGCGGAATTGATCGAGTCGTCGGCAGAAATGGACAACGACCATGTCGACGAATTCTTTCAGCGATTTGGTGACTCGAATGGAGATGGAATCGTAAACGCGGTCGACTACCTGGCGTTCCGGCGGACCTACCGACGAAGCACAGGTGATGCTCTCTTCAATGATATTTTTGACAGCGATGGGGATGGAGATGTCGACACATCCGACTTCCTGGCATTCAGACGAAACTACCTTCGCTAACTTCAGGCTAAAGAGATTCAGAAAGTGAGAGAAACGATGGCAAGCAATCGAAAATTGATTGTGTGTGGGCTCATGGCGGTCCTGTTAACAGCTGGCAATTCGCAAGCGGACATTATCTTGCAATACGATGGCCCGCTGTTGACCAACGTGTTTCCATCTGTGGGTGGAATCGACTTTACAACTGCCGATCGCATTACTGGTACGGTTGTTTTTGAAGACGTGGCGTCGACACAGGCAAAAAGCATTCAGCTATCGACAACAGTTGCGGGCAACCCGGGTTTCGAATTTGATATTCCTGACGTGCTGAATCCGGGGTTGTTCAATATCGTGACCAACGATTTCACTTTTGCAGGTACCGACTTAGTTGCCTGGGATCTGACGATTGACGGTGAGGCCTTTGGGGGAATCGACGGCCTCGAGACACTTTCGATTTCGAGCGTTGCGGGCGACATGGCGACGATTGACTTCCTGGGAGCTTTCCAATCGGACGCGTTTACATTCGATACAGGTCAATTCAGTTCCGCCGCCGTTCCTGAACCCTCGTCGGCCGGACTTCTGTGTCTGGTTGGTGTCGGCTATGCGATTTTTCGACGGCGGAACAAGGAACGAGCCATCGGCGTGTAAACTTCCAGCCGCTGCATCGTGTGACACGTTTGCACTCGCTGCCGCTGGAACCATCCTTTGGCCCAATGTCGATTCCACTCTCACCCGGTTGTATCGCGCAACATTAGGATTCGTCAGAAGTCATTTCACGATGCAACCAGGTTCGTGCAAACTTCCATTCCCTTTTCACAGTTGCGACAGATGTGCCAATTGACTTGGCGGTTTCTTCGATGCTGAGGCCCGCAAAATACCTGAGCATGACAATTCGCCCTTTTCTGGGATCAATCGCTTCCAGTTTTTGAAGCGCAGTGTCGAGGGCCAGCATTCTTTCTGGGGCAGGTTCATCAGCAAGGAACGCATCGTCAATGTCACGTCGAACAAACTGCCCGCCGTGTTTTTCCGTTTGTTTCTTGTTGGCACGATTGATGAGAATTTGCCTCATCGAACGGGCGGCGGCCGCAAAAAAGTGCCCTCGCCCATCCCAGCGAACTTCCGTGTTTCCGAGCAACCGCACGTAAGCCTCATGGACAAGAGCCGTCGGCTGCAAGGTCTGCCCGGGCGATTCCTTCGCCATCTGAGCTGAGGCAAGTCGGCGGAGTTCGTCATAAACAAGAGGGAGTAACTCGTCGGACAACTCTGCGTCAGAATCAGCATTCAGTAGAATTCTGGTGACTTGGTCTTTTTGTGTGCTCATGTGGGTACAATCGTGTTTCTCATTTGACGTTTTTTTAGTTTACCACAAGATCTTGGAAAACGGCACCAATCTGAGGAGACGGGATATTCAGACTCCAGGGAAAAGTAAGTGGACTCTGATTGAGGAGGTCTTCGACAAGGCAAGTGAACTGCCAGTGTCGGAACAGTCAGAATATGTTCGCACTGCGTGTTCGGGCGATGACAAACTGATTACCGAAGTGGAGTCGCTCCTTTCGGCATTCGAAGGAGGTGCGCGTGAACTCGAAGCATCACCGGTGGCGAAAGCACTTGCGAAGTCTCCAACGGACTCGCCGCTTCCCCCCACAGACTCGATTCCCGGGTACAAAATTCTGAAGGAGCTGCACCGTGGCGGGCAGGGAGTTGTATACCAGGCGATTCAGCAGAGTACGAAACGCAAAGTTGCCCTGAAGGTGATGCTTGATGGGCCTTTCGCGGGGCCAGCCAGCAAGCGACGGTTTGAACGTGAAGTCGAGTTGGTCGGAAGCTTGCGCCATCGTGGAATCGTGCCGATCTTTGATAGCGGGACGACTCATGGCAACTACTTCTTTGTGATGGAATATGTCCGTGGCGAAACCCTGAATCACTACGTCCGAAACAAGAACCTTTCGATCAAAGAGATTCTGCGTTTGTTCTGCTCTGCCTGCGAGGCCATGGCATACGCTCATCAGAAAGGCGTGATCCACCGAGATCTTAAACCTTCGAACATCCTGGTTGACGAATCTGGTGAGCCACGGATCGTTGACTTCGGACTCGCCAAAGTCGGGGGCGCAGAGGCGGATCGGGATCAGTCGCAACTTGTTTCCGTGACTGGTCAGGTTATGGGGACTCCCGCATACATGAGTCCTGAACAAGCCTCTGGCAGCCCAGACCTCGTCGACATGCGCAGTGATGTCTACTCACTGGGGATCGTGCTTTATGAGTTACTAACGAAGCGACTTCCGTTCGACCTTCACGGCTCTGCTTCAGAAAATTTGCAGGAAATTCAGTTCAAGGAACCCGTCGACCCGCGTGCATTTAACAAGGCCCTGAATCACGAAGTTGAGACCATTGTCCTGAAAGCGATTTCCAAAGACCGAAGTCGTCGCTACCTTACCGCGGGAGCTCTGGCAGAAGACATCACTCGGTTCCTCGTTGGCGACCCGATTGAAGCTCGACGAGATAGTCTCGCGTATCTGCTGCAGAAAGCTGTCGCGAAACACTTTGCAGCGATGCTGGTTACTGTCGGCATGGGCCTGTTCTTCGTGGCGGCTCTGATTACAGGCTGGACACTGTACTGGTCTGGCGAAACAGCTCGAGAACGGCTTTCCGACCTGTCGCTCGACCTGACTCTTGAGCGTGATACGGCTCGCGAACTGCGATCCGAAAGTCAAAATCAGTTGTACTTCGCTCACATGAACCTGGCCGCACAGGCTTTGGGCGAGTCTGGTGGCATTGGCCGCGTTGAAGAATTGACTGAGCTATGGATGCCCGACGGCGACCCAGCGGTCAGTCCAGTCGGCTGGGAATGGTTCTATCTTCGATCGAGGTGTGACCTTGAGCGTGAGGTGGTTGCTGTCGAGAAATCTGTCTGGTCCGCCGCGTTTAGCCCTGACGGAAAGTACTTCGCGTCCGGAGGGGACTCATGTCGCCTGTCGGTTTATCGCACAGAGAATCCTGCGGAAGACATCGACCTCGGCACACACACTCAGCACATTCGAGCCATCGCGTGGAGTCCTGACAATCGCTGGCTTGCGTCCGGCTCGACAGATGGAAGCGTGTTCGTGTTTGACACGCAAACGCGTCGGAAGATTCATACCTTCTCAATAGACGACCAGGTGCTCGCACTCGCCTGGCACCCGGCCAAGCCCGTGATTGCCATTGGGAGTCGAAACAGAAACGTGACTTTTGGGAATGCCGAAACAGGTGCAACTCTTCCGCAAGTTTACGTCGCGAACGAGTCGGTTCAGGCAATCAACTATTCTCCTGACGGAAAGCTGCTGGTGATCGGCACCTGGAGCAAACGGGGAAGCCTCGAAGTATGGGATTTAGAATCAGGCAGCCGGAAATTCGACGTCGATCGAAAGCAGTCCATCTTTGCAGTGAAATTCAGTCCAAATGGTGAGTACCTCGCGACCGCAGATTCAAGTGGCACATTAGTCGTTTCAAAGACCTCGAAACTCAAGAACGGGAAGCCCGTCTGGACAAGAAACCTCGAGCGGCCGATTTGGGCGATGGCATGGAGTCCGGATGGAAACGCCGTTGCAACGGCGGGTGAAGACCGATTGATTCAGGTATGGAATGCTACCACTGGTGACCCGATCCGAACTTTGGAGGGGCACACTGGCCCAATCTGGGCATTGGACTGGAGCCACGACGGTCAGACAATTTTAACAGGCGCTCATGACCGCACGCTGCGACTTTGGAATGTACATTCAACCACACAAGACCGGATATTCGTCCCGCAGCCCAACAGGCGGCCGACTCTTGACGCGGTGAGTTGGCAGCCCAATGGCCGCAACATCGCAGTTGCCGGAGCAGCTCACGAAGTCTTCGTGGTTGATCAATCCACCGGCGAGCGAATCGCAGACTTGAAAGTCGGAATTCGTTCCAACTTCATTGACTGGAGTCCCGACGGCAGCAGAATCGTCGCTGCACACGACACGGGCGTGTCGTGGTGGAATTTAAGTTCCCCTGCAACAACGCACACCGTTGATGAACTCACCGGGTTGACTCTGTCCGCCAAGTGGAGCCCCGATGGTCAGCAAATTGCAGCGTGCGGAAGAACGGGTGCAATTAAAATCTGGGACGTCACTCAGAAGAAAATTGTCGGAAGCTATCGTGCCCCAAGCGTTCACTGCTCGGTCGTATGGAGCCCCACTGCCGATCAACTCGCCGTCGCTTCCTTCCACGGTGCAAAACTCATCGATTGCGAAGACGGTACCGAAACGATCCTTCAAGACGCCGACGACGCTTGCAGGTCTGTGGCGTGGAATCCGGATGGAAGCCAACTTGCTGTTGGGCGCGATTCAGGCCGAATTACTGTTCACGACGCAAAGACAGGAGAATCCATTCATGCGATGAACGAACACGTTGCCCGCGTCCGCTGCGTCCTTTGGCATCCGGATGGATCTCGACTAGCTTCGGCGAGCGACGATGGCACCGTCCGCATATGGGACCCGAAAACAGGAGCTCAAACCCTCCTGTTACGTGGACATGAAGGACGAGTGACGGGGCTTGACTGGAGCCCCGATGGCCAGCAGCTCGTCGCAGTTGGTGCTGAAAGCCGGATCAGAATCTGGGATGCGGCAGTCGGCTATGAGACTTCCGATGATCAGGCCAACGGAGCCCAAGTGAAGTAAGTTTGTTGATCGCTCACCCTGTCTGAATCTCACGCTGACTTGTCCCTGAGAAAAACGTCTGGAGGCCTACGCAGCAGGTCGGCCACGAGTCCGATCTGTCCGCAGGCTCACTGATCGCGAATCGCTGCGAACCGCTGGCAGAAAAGCTCAGCGGAAACACCATGTTGCCGGACAACTGCTGCGAAAAATAATTCGACAAAAAACAATTCGGCGTAGGAAACTGCCACGTAGGAAACTGCCACGAAGAAAACTGCCACGAAGAAAACTGCCACGTAGAAAACAGTGGCCACCTGAAGCGAAAAAAAGACGCCCAGCGGGCTGAGCCTCAATGCGTCAGTCAATGAAGAAATTGCAGCTCACGTGAATTCTTAAACCTAGGCAAACAGCCAATCGCTCACTGGGGAACGGCCCAGACGACGGTTTTTTCGGCCCACCACCTACGTCATATTGCGACAACACCCCATGAACGTTTCGAATCTGGAATTTCAATCGCAACTCGGCTGAAATTTCAATATTTGTGAGATGGATTACGGCTGCAACATGACAGAAACGGCCTGACCCGCAAATACGGAAAAAAATGCCGATTAAGTGCTTACTTTTGCATAGGCGAGACAGTTAGTGTGTTCTGGATTACAGACCCGGGTGCGCTGAATTTACGTCATAAATGCAACGAAATTCAGGGCGCAATTGGGTCGCGCATAGATTCCCGAAATCGTGATTCTGCCCGAAGGACCACACTGTGATTCGTAAAAACCGTCGCCAGCGGCTCAGCAATTTTCTCAACAACTGCTTCTCAAACCGAACTGTGCGAACCAGTCGGAAACCTCGACGATCTCAAGCGTCTCAGGTTTCAGGACATCGAAGTGATGTTCGCCCTTTAGAATCACTTGAAGATCGATTGCTGCTGACATTTGTGGCTCCAGACGAAGTTCTCGGCATCTTCGCTGATCAAGGCGCAGCAGGCACAGACGGCGGAACCTTCCTGCAAGTCGACACTACGGATGCGAACAATCGCATTGCAGGCGGTGTTGAAGAAGTTTTGGCTCATCCCACAGATCCCAATATTTTGTATGCCGCATCGGTGAACGGCGGTATTTGGAAGACGACGAACGGAGCATCAGCTAACCCAACTTGGGTGGTTCAAACTGATAATTTGTTAGATGCGGGCGGCAATCCAGTCAATCAAGGGCTTTCGTTCGGGGCGATATCCTTTGATTTAACCGACCGAGTCGACTCGACACCATTTCAAACTTTGGTCGCCGCCACAGCTCTTTCCAGCAGTTACAGCACAGATGCAGATCCAGAAGGTGGCATTTCTGGACAGGTGTTTGTGACATTCGATGGCGGCGACACTTGGACCAATCCGGGCAGTGCGGGCCTTGAAGGTCAGAACATCATCGGCGTCGAAATCGAATTCGACCGTGACACGGGCCAACACGTCATCGTTGCAGCATCATCAGAAGGATCTGCAGGCAATCCGGGCGGAGGTCTTTTTCGAAGTGTGGACGGTGGAGCCACGTTTACTCCGATCACAACAGTGCTTAACGGAGCCGACTTTGCCACCGACGGATCTACCAATGCGCTCGCACTTGTCGCTGACGCCACCGTTGCCAATCCCGCAGATGCTCAAAGCGGCCGCCTGTATGCTGCCACTTCTGATACTTCAAGCGGGTTGTATCGTTCGGATGACTTCGGAGACACTTGGAGTCGCATCGATTCTGCTGGTTCAGACATTCGAACGGTCATCACAGATGGTCTGACCAATGCCGTTGAACTTTCCGTACATCCAACCACTGGTCGATTGTACGTTGGAGTCCTGCATGATGGACAACTTGGCGGCTCATTGACGTCAGCAACGGGTGTTGGAGGAATCTTTTACGCCAGTGATGCTGACCAAAACGCGCCCACTTGGATCACCATGGACAATCCATGGGCTCCGGTAAACATCACCGACATTACCAACTGGCAAAACACGAATGACCAAGCGGGTGCTCCGGGAGTCGAACCACCCAACGGCGTTGGTCCTGTGCGCATCACAGCTCCTGGACATCAATTGCTATCCGGCGATATCGTCCTGATTCGCAATGCGGCGAACAATATCTTCGCCAACGGCGCGGTCAACCAGCGTTGGGTGGTCACGTTTATCGACAACAATACCATTTCGTTGCAAGGTCGAGGTGGTTTGACGGTTGATGTCACGGGCGGCCAAATCATGCGAATCGAAACGGCGGTTGGTGGCACCACCACGCTTGCAGAAGGTGATCCGCAAGGCCAGTTGCACTTTTCATTGACCACCGATCCTGGCAACCACAATGTTGTCTATTTTGGGCTGAGCGAACTGGACGTCAGTAACGAAATTGGCGGCACAGCAACTCATGCCAGTCTGTGGCGAGGCGACGTGACTCAATCTGCCGTTTCTGCAAACGCCCCCACTTTGATTAACTCGCGAACTGTGTCGTCTCAGTGGGAAAGCTTGGTCGGAGACTCAACCCCCGAAAGTCCTCAGTCAGGAACAGCCAATAGCACAGAACCTCATCGAGGTTCTCGTAGCATCACGTTTGATGCCGGCGGCAACCTCTTGGAATCGAGCGATGGGGGAGTCTTCCGTCGTACGAGCCCGTTAGACAACACGGGCGACTGGACATCGCTGGCAGGAAATCTAGGTAATTCAGAATTCCTAAGTGTCGCCTATGACACCGTCTCGAACGCGATCGTTGCGGGAAGTGTCGACAATGGAACTCAACAAGCCTTAGTCACAGACGACGGTCAGCCAGATAGTTTCCAAGTGGCTTTGGGCAGCACTGTGACTCCGGAAGCTTTGATTCCTGCCTTTGGACTTCGAATCAAAGAAGGTTTGGCTGGCGGCAGCGGAGCGGACGTCGCCGTGGGGCAACTGGATAACGGAAATTCCATCCGATACTACAGCCATACTTCGCTGGGTAACTTTACGACAGCAGAACACGACGCGGCGGGCAATTTGGTGGCGACTCAAACTCGCAACCTTCAAGTAACCGACGGTTCGAACCTGATGGCTCAACGAGAAACTCCGTTGGCCGTCAACGCGCTGTTTGGTGACCACATTTTGTTTGGAGCAGAAAACGGAGTTTACGAATCGTTTAATAGCGGCGACACCATTGACAACGCCAGCTTGGGGCAAGCCATTCAGGCGACTCCGAATTCTGCAGGTTCAGTCGCCTATGGTGGCCGTTCTTCCAACGACTACGGCGATAACCCATTCATTATTTATGCCGGAGCCGTTGACGGAAACATTTGGGTTAGAAACCAATCAGCCGGTGCTTTTGCGTCGTCTGCGTTGTCGGCCAATTCGATTCTTGACGTCGAAATCAATCCCGGTGAATGGACCGAAGCATTCGCCGTCAGCGATAACAGCGTGCATCGCATTAACATCAATGCCGATGCAGATCCGATTGCATCGGCCGACATCACCACAACCGACATCACGGGCAACTTGTTGTCCTTGCTTCCCGCAGGCAGCGAAATCTTTTCGTTGGAATTCATCAACGGCACCGGACAAGGTGTCGAAGGAATCGTGGTGGGAACTTCCACGGGCGTTTATGCCACGACAATGCGTGACCTTGATGCAGGCAGAAACTTTTGGTTCAACTTCGGAACGGCTTTGCCAGATGTGCAGATCCGAGACATGGATTACGACAGCGCCGATGATGTTTTGATTCTCGGAACCCTAGGTCGTGGCACTTGGAAACTGGATGATGCCAGCCTGTTTCTGACTCCGAAGATCAGTTTAACGGTCGCCGCAATTGACCCATCTGATCCAACCAACGTGGCTGCAGACGGAGCATCTGGCAATCCGATTGATATCTTCGAAGCTGTGGGCACAGATTTAAGTCAGCCCAATGCTGCCAGAGTCACAGCGACGCTGTCTCGACCACTCGCACCCGGAGTTGGTGTCAGCATCCGTTTGGGATCTTCTGGAGCAGCTCAGTTCACCGAACCGGGCGGCACAGCTGGTGTTGGAGTCAACTCGGACGACTACCTGCGTTCCGCAGACATCGGTGCCGACGGCTCCGACACGGTCATCACCATTGCACCGGGAACGCTTTCGGGAACAGCAGAATTCACTGCTATTGACGACAACTTTGCGGAAGACACTGAACTGATTCAGGTCACAGCTTCCATTGAAGGGGCCGCCGAAGCAGAAATCTTGCAGTCCTTTGACACGGCAACATACACGGGCGTCGGCGGAGCACTTGCGGACGCAGATATTGTTGGACCGGCATCAACAGATTACACCTTGAACATTGCAGATGTCGGACAGATTACCGACTTGGATCTTACGTTAACGCTGGTTCATCCCGAGGTCAGTGAACTGTCAGCGACGCTGACAAGTCCGTCTGGTGTCGTCATCAATTTGTTCAGCGTGTTGACGGCCGGAGCCAACTTGACGGGCACCATCTTCGATGATGAAGCGGTCACAAATATCGGCAATGCTCTGGCCCCGTTTACCGGTCGTTTTCGAGCAACAGATTCGCTTTCGCTGTTCGATGGGGAAGAACTGAGTGGTGATTGGATTTTGACGATCACCGATTCTTCCGAAGGGAATTTGGGCAGTTTGACCGAATGGCAAATCACGGCGAATCGAGCCACCGACGCCACTGAACTGCCTCAGATTTCCATCATTGATGACGACGATGCCCCGTTGGTCAGCTTAGCCGTTTCACCGTCTGCCCTGAACGAGGACCTTGAAGAAACGGCGACCATCACCGCGACGATTGACGCAGCATCGGGGCAAGAAATCATCGTGACTCTGGGCATCGATGGTGCATTAACAACCGCCGAACCCGGCGATTACACGGCATCACCTTTCACCCTCACAATCCCAGCAGGCTCAACAACTGCCACCGCGACCGTGCAATCGGTGATCGATCTTGTCGACGAAGATGACGAAGTGTTGGTTGTGAATATCGATTCCGTGACCAACGCGATTGAAGACGCAGATCAATCCGTTGCGATCACCATCATCGACGACGACCTCGCCCCCAATCTGACGCTGACTGTGTCTCCTGATACGATCACAGAAGACACCAGCGAAACAGCCATCATCACGGCTCACCTGGATGCCGCTTCCGAAAAAGACGTCGAAGTCACTCTGCTGACCGCAGGCGGTACGGCCGGAGTCGCAGACTTCACCACAACTTCCCTGACCTTCACCATTCCTGCGGGGAGCACCACCGGAACAATGGAGCTGACAGCTTCACCGGACCTGCTTGATGAATTCGCAGAAACAGTTGAAGTCACCGTGGGCGCGATCACGAACGCCACAGAAGTGGGAAGTCAGCAAGTCATCGTCACTATCATCGATGACGACCCCGAACCCAATGTCACTTTGTCTGTGACTCCAGCGACCATCAGCGAAGACTTAAACGAAGTCGCCGTCTTGACTGTGGCTTTGGATGCTGTGTCTGAAAAGGATGTTGAAGTCACCATCGAAGTGGACACGGGGGCCAGCACGGCGGAATCGTCAGACTACACCATCGACACTCTGACCGTAACAATCCCAGCCGGCACCACCACCGCAACGATTCAGTTGCAGTCTGAAACCGATTTGATCGACGAATTCGACGAAACGGTGGTCGTTGACATTGCCAGTATCATCAATGGCGTGGAATCGGGCACACAACGCGCGACCGTGACCATTACCGATGATGACCCGCTTCCAACAGTCACATTATCCGTCCTGCCATCCAGCATTCTTGAGGACGCAAATGAAACGGCGACGATCACCGCAACGCTTAGCGCGGCGACTGAAAAGCCTGTTCAGATCACGTTAGAAATCGACGCATCCAGCACCGCAGAGCCCGGCGACTACACGGCAACACCTCTTGTCATCACCGTCCCTGCTGGCAGTACCACGGCGACTTTGGACATCACATCAGTGACCGACGTCTTAGATGAATTCGACGAAACTGTCGTCGTGAACATCGATAGCGTGATCGAAGGGATTGAAGCCGGACAACAGTCTGTCACCGTCACAATCATCGATGACGAAGCGTTGCCGAACGTGAGCTTGTCTGTTGATACCACCAGCATCACAGAAGACCCCAACCAATCGGCCATCATCACGGCCACGTTGGATGCCGTTTCAGAAAAAGACGTCACCGTCACATTGGTGATTGACGACGCAAACGATTCTGCAGAAGCAGCCGACTACACAACCACGCCTCTGACCATCACCATCTTGGCCGGAGCAACCACGGGAACCATGACGTTGACGTCTGCCACAGACGACGTCGATGAATTTGATGAAACCGTGAAGATTGACATCGACAGTGTCGTCAACGCGCTCGAATCAGGCGACCAAACCGTCACGGTCACCATCACGGACGACGACCCACTGCCAAACGTGAGCTTGTCTGTTGATACCACCAGCATCACAGAAGACCCCAACCAATCGGCCATCATCACGGCCACGTTGGATGCCGTTTCACAAAAAGACGTCACTGTCACGTTGGTGATTGACGACGCAAACGATTCTGCAGAAGCAGCCGACTACACCAACACATCGCTGACCATCACCATCTTGGCCGGAGCAACCACGGGAACCATGACGTTGACGTCTGCCACAGACGATGTCGATGAATTTGATGAAACCGTCAAGATCGACATCGACAGTGTCGTCAACGCGCTCGAAGCGGGCGACCAAACCGTCACGGTCACCATTACCGACGAAGACCCACTGCCAAACGTGACATTGTCTGTTGATACCACCAGCATTACAGAAGACCCCAATCAATCGGCCATCATCACGGCCACGTTGGATGCCGTTTCGCAAAAAGACGTCACCGTCACATTGGTGATTGACGACGCAAATGATTCTGCAGAAGCCGCCGACTACACAACCACACCTCTGACCATCACTATCTTGGCCGGTGAAACCACGGGAACGATGACGTTGACGTCTGCCACAGACAACGTCGATGAATTTGATGAAACCGTGAAGATCGACATCGACAGTGTCGTCAACGCGCTCGAAGCGGGCGAGCAAACCGTCACGGTCACCATTACCGACGACGATCCGTTGCCGCTTGTCACATTAAGCGCCGACCGAACTGGAATTCGCGAAATTCCTTCAGAAGTATCAACAGTCACGGCTTCGCTCAGCGAGGTATCTCAAAAACCAGTCACCGTTCAGTTGGTCATCAATGCTGGTTCAACGGCCAGCAATGTGCTTGACTATTCGTTGTCGCCAACCACTTTGGTGGTGACAATTCCTGCCGGTGGACTTAGCGCAAGCATCTCAGTCACAGCGTTGCCAGACGCGTTACGAGAATTCGACGAGACGGTCATTGTTGAAATCGACACCGTTCTGAATGCTCAAGAAGATGGCGAGCAGGAAGTTGTGATCACGATTGTGGACGAGCGACCCGAAGCCGATGAAGTGGTGGGTATCTTTGAAGAACACGGTGGAGCAGCCGTGATCAATGGTCAAACTCAAAGTGCAGACCCAGATCGTCGAGTCACAGGAGCCATCGAAGACGTTCTGACTCATCCCACCAACGCAGACATCATTTACGTTGGTTCAATCAACGGCGGAATTTGGAAGACCGAAAACGCGACGTCTGCCAACCCAACCTGGGTTCCTCAAACAGACTCCTTAGAGTCGCTTTCTATTGGAGCCATCGAATTTGATCTGGACGACCCAACGTCTCAATCATTAGTCGCCGGCACCGGACGCTTCAGCAGCTTCGGCAGCGCTGGCGGGCAGCAAGGTCGAGTCTACGTCACAGATGACGGCGGCAACACTTGGGAAAGTCCGGGCAGTGTTGGACTTGAAGGCGAAAACATTTCCGGCATCGCTCGCAAGGGCGATGTTATTGTGGTGACGTCATCAGAAGGTGCCGGAGGACTTTTCCGCAGTACCGACCGAGGAGCCACGTTTACTGCGATTGATTCCCCGGGCAACTTTGTCAGCAACGGCAGCATCAACTTCTTTGACTTGGTGTCAGATCCAACCACCGAAAATCGGTTGTATGCGGCGGCCGAAGACACGGGCATTTTCCGTTCAGACGACTTCGGACTCACGTGGAATCGAATCACGGGGATCGCGTTGGGACTCGGTGACAACGACGAGCTCAACACAGACATCACCAACAACAGCAACAACAATCTGGAAATGGCCATTCAGCCTCTCACCGGTCGGCTGTATTTGGGAGTCGTGATTGCTGGTCGAGTTGGCGGAATTTATTACACATCGGACGGCGATACAGACTTCCCAACGTGGACTGCGATGGACGTTCCTCGTCTTCCCGCCGGAGCCGCGATTCCTGTCACAGGTGCCGCTGGCGGTCCAATTCAAATCACGGCCGTTGCACACGGCTTGGCCACCAACGACAATGTTGTTGTTCGCAATGTCGATGGCAACACGGCGGCTAATGGCTACTGGCGGATTACCGTCACCGGACCAGACACGTTCACTTTGGTGGGATCAGCCAGCAACGGAACCTACGTTGCGAACACGGGCGAAGTGGTTCCCGTCACCAGCCCCAGCCCTGGCTTCAAAGACATCGACGAAACCGGTTCTCAGGGACGAATCCACTTTTCCATTACCGCTCATCCCACCGATCCAAACTTGGTGTACATTGGCGGAGACCGACAAGAACAGCCGAACGTGATTGGCGATGGAGTCTTCGGGGGATCTGTGTTCCGAGGCGACGCGTCGATTCCTCGAGACGACACAGGCATTCCGTCTCCACAGTGGGACCACGCCACGAACAATCCCACTGCGTTTGATCTGGATGGCGGAACAGCCAGTAACTCGGGACCTCATGCGGATTCTCGAGACATGGCGTTCGATGCCAACGGCGAATTGATTCAAGTTGATGACGGAGGAATTTTCCGTCGAACCAGCCCAGAAGACAACACGGGCGATTGGTTCAGTTTGGCTGGCAACCTAGGAACTGTGGAATATCACAGCATCGCTTACGACACGATTAGTGACTTGATTCTAGGCGGCACTCAAGACAACGGAACTCATGTTCAAACGTCTCCAGATTCCAACACCTTCCGAATGTTCAACGGCGGAGACGGCGGAGACATTGTTGTTGACAGCATTTCGTTGGCAGCCAGCGGACAGTCGATTCGATACTTTAGTTCTCAGTTCTTAGGCGGGTTCCGTCGAGCCATCGTGAACGCGGACGGATCAACGGCGAGTACTCAGGGAATCAACCTAACACCAACCACCAGCGGGATCGCAATCGATCCTCAGTTCTATACTCCGATCGCGTTGAACAATTTGTTCCCAACTCAGATCATCATCGGTGGTGCAAACGGAATCTTCGAATCGTTTAACCAAGGTGATTCTGTTGACCTTGCCGGAGCCGGAATTCGGGCAACTGGATCTGCAGCCGGACCACTGGATTACGGCGGACGCTCGGCAGTGAACGGCGATAATCGTGCTGTGATTTATGCGGGTGACGGCACCGGTCGAGTTCACGTGCGAACAGAATCAAACGGTGCATTTGTTGCCAGCCCCGACTTTGGTGGAGCCATTCGTGACGTCGAAATGGATCCATCCGAATGGATGACGGCCTTCGCTGTCAACGGCACATCTGTGCAAATGACGACCGATGCCGGAGCCACTTGGACCAACATCACCAACAACTTGTTTGGTGTGGGAGCCGGAGAAATCCATTCGATTCAATACATCGATGGTGGAGCCACCGGTGTTGAAGGAATTGTTGTCGGTACCGATCGAGGAACCTTTGCGACGACTCTGAATCAAACGGGCACCAATCGCCCCGTCGATTGGTTCCGCTTTGGATCTGGCTTACCGGACGTTCAAATTCGAGACATGGCGTACGACGCCGAAGACGATGTACTGATCTTGGGAACTCTGGGACGAGGTTCTTGGTGTTTGAAAGATGCCAGCCAATTCTTGTTGCCGAACGTTGTGCTTTCCACAGACACACTCTTCGTCAACGAAGATGGTTCTCAGGTCGCCACCGTGACAGCTCGCATAAGCCGAGTAAACGCAGAAGACATTTTGATTGCTTTGGATTCCAACGGCACAGCCACCTTTACAGAACCTGATGGCACAACGGCTCCGGGAACAGGTCCAGACGACTACGTTCGAGACACTCTTGATCCAGCCGATGGATCTGCCGCTGCCGACCCTGTGAATTACATTCGCATTCCCGCGGGCGAATTGTTCGGCTTTGCCACGTTCACCCCTGTCGACGATGCCATCTACGAAGACGATGAAGTCATCGAAATTGAAGCCACCATTGTGACTGATGCGGGCGACCTTCCAGAAGCTCAGTTGTATCTTCGCAACGCAGCCTTTACGGAAACCTTGACCTACGCAGAATCACCGAACACCGTGATCGCCGACGTATCAACTGAAAGCTTCACCATTAGCGTGGCGGACGTTGGAGTCGTCAACGACATCACTGTGAATCTGGGTTTCCTGAATGATGAAACCTTCGACCTAACCGCCGTACTGACTGGCCCCGATGGAACCACAGTCACTTTGTTCGACCAAGATGGTCCCACGTTCGCTGATTCCATCCTTGATGCTTTTGATGGACGACCTTCCGCTGGCGATTGGGTTCTGACACTGACAGACAATGCCCTCATCGGAGTCGCCACGCTTGAAGACTGGTCGATCACCGTCGATCGAACGGTCGAAAGCACGACTCTTCCTTCCATCACAATCATCGACGACGAAGAAGCTCCGTTCGTGCTGTTGTCCACAGATGAACTCACGTTGAATGAAGACGGAACAGATCCATTTGTTGCAAACCTCAACGTCAGACTCGTTGATTCCATGGGCAACACAGTTGTCACTGAACGCCCAGTCACCGTAAACCTAACCGTCGATGCACTCAGCACGGCCACAGGTGCCGATGACTACACATTGGCCGCCACAACCTTGGTGATCGATGGACAGCCGGGTGCCGGAGTTTCCTCTGCCACAACCACGTTGACCGCCGAAGACGATTCGATCTTTGAATTCACAGAAAACGTGATCATCGACATCAACACGGTGACGGATGGAATTGAAGATGGCGACCAACAAGTCATCGTCGAAATCGTCGACAACGAAGTGACTCCTTCAATTCGCATCGTCACCGATGTCGACACAGTCAACGAAGCAGGCACGGCTCCCGTCCAGGCTGTCGTTACCATCGAACTGTTCGATCCACTGACTGGAAATCTGGTTGAAGCAGAACGCCCCATCACGGCTGACCTAGTGATTAACGGAGCTGGCACGGCCACTTTGACAGACGACTACACGCTCGACGCTGTGTCGTTAACAATCGCTGCCGACGCGTTCACAGCTCTTTCATCGGCCAGTACCACAATCACGGCTGTCGATGATCCTCACTACGAACTTCCCGAAACCGTCGTTGTCGATCTGATGAATGTCGCCGGTGCCAACGTTGATGGAAACGACGCAGACACCGATGCAGATGGTGCTCAACAAGTCACCGTGACCATCAACGACGACGAAGCCGTGCCATCAATTCGCTTGGTCACCGACGTCACTTCGATCAACGAAGATCAGTCGGCACCGTTTGAAGCTGTTTTGACATTGGAACTTTTCGATCCCATCACGGGCAATCTTGTGTTGGCCGAACGCCCGGTTGATGCAACCTTGGCAATCGATGCGGCAAGTACGGCAACAGAACTTGCTGATTACACGCTGGCCGACATTGCTCTGCAAA
The DNA here is from genome assembly GCA_039974975.1 of Fuerstiella sp. Classification (GTDB taxonomy): domain Bacteria; phylum Planctomycetota; class Planctomycetia; order Planctomycetales; family Planctomycetaceae; genus Fuerstiella. The sequence goes on from JBDWHY010000102.1 coordinate 20,678, forward strand.
TTTCGGGAACTCCGGGAAGTGGCTTGGCCACAGCCAGCACAACGCTGACCGCCTTGCCGGATGCAATCTACGAACTGCCAGAAGACGTGATTGTCAACATTGCCACCGTATTAAATGCCAACATCGACGGAGCAGACGCAAACGCATTGGCCGATGGACCACAGTCTGTCACCGTGACGATCGTTGATGACGAAGCCACGCCTTCGATTCGCCTTCTTGTCGACCAACTGTCAATCAATGAAGATGGATCGGCACCGGGAGTCGCCACAGTCACAGCCGAACTGTTTGACCCCGTCACTGGAAATACGGTTCTTGCAGAACGCCCAGTCACCGTGGATCTGCTGACCAGCGGAGACGCCACCGACGGCAATGACTACGTGTTGGCCTTGTCCTCGCTGTTGATCGACGGAAGCTTCACTTCTGCCGTTTCGTCAACCACAACGACGATCACCGCTTCACAAGATGACTTCTATGAGCTGCCTGAAACCGTCATCGTGGATCTTGACAATGCAGATCAAGCCAACATCGGTACTCCAGCACAGATCACCGTCACCATTCAAGATGACGAAGCCACGCCTTCGATTCGATTGTTGGTTGACGAAACCACAATCAACGAAGATGGATCGGTGCCAGGAGCCGCCATACTCACGGCCGAATTGTTTGATCCATCCACCGGCAACACCGTATTCGCCGAACGCCCCGTTACCGTCGATCTGTTAACGTCTGGTACAGCAACAGACGGAGACGACTATGCTCTGGCTTTGACCACGCTGCTCTTGAACGGAACATTCGGAGCCGCCGTGTCGTCAACCACGACCACCGTGACGGCTTCACAAGATGACTTCTATGAACTGCCTGAAACCGTCATCGTGGATCTTGACAATGCAGATCAAGCCAACATCGGTGCTCCGGCACAGATCACCATCACCATTCAAGACGATGAAGCCACACCTTCGATTCGATTGCTGGTTGACGAAACCACAATCAACGAAGACGGTTCAGCGCCCGGCACCGCCACAGTCACGGCCGAACTGTTCGATGCGGCGACAGGCAACACCGTATTTGCCGAACGTCCGGTGACTGTTGACCTCCTCACCAGCGGCACAGCCACTTCTGGAAACGACTACAATCTGGCTCTGTCATCGTTGCTCATTGGTGGTAGCTTTGGAGCACCCGTTGCTTCAACGTCCACCACAGTCGCAGCAGAACAGGATGCGTTTTACGAGCTTCCTGAAACCGTGATTCTTGACCTGAACAACGCAGACCAAGCTGTGATCGGAGCTGCCAATCAAGTCACAATCACCATCGCAGACGATGAAGTCGTGCCTTCCATTCGTTTGGTCACTGATGAACTGTTGATCGACGAAGATGGCTCGGGCACGTCGGTCGCCACCATTTCAATCGAACTGTTTGACCCAATCACCGGTGACCTCGTGTTTGCCGAACGTCCGGTGAATGCCACCATCGCCGTTGATTTGGCCAGCACGGCCACCAACGGCAGCGACTACGACCTCGCTTCCACCGCGCTGTCGATTAATGGAACGTTTGGAGCCGGAGTGAATTCTGCTTCCACCACGGTTACCGCTCGACAAGACGCGATTTATGAGCTACCAGAAACAGTGATTGTGGGAATCACTGGCGTATCAGATGCAGTCGTCGATGGAGCAGACGCAGACACAGATCCCGATGGCCCGCAGCAACTGACGGTGACCATTGTGGATGACGAAGCGGCTCCTGAAGTGCAACTTTTCCTCGTCACCAGCGCCATCGATTCCACTTTGGTTTCGAACGTCGATCGATTTGAATTTCCAGGACAACGAGCGATCGTAGTGGCCACTTTGGTGGATGCCATCACAGGTCTGCCTGTCCAAAGCGAACGCCCCATCGTGGTCGACTTAGAAGTCGATCCAGCCAGCACGGCGACACAAAACGCGGACTTCTTCCTGTTCAGTTCTCAAATTATCATCAACGGATCAGAAGGCTCACCGGTCACTCAAGCGACGACTCAGCTGCAACTTCTTGACGACCTGATCTTCGAATTCGACGAAGAAGCAACCGTCAGAATCAGCAACGCCGACTTCGCCGATATTGGAACTCCGTCGTCCGTCACCATGACGATTATCGACGGAGAAGCCACTCCATCGGTTCGCTTACTGGTCGACAATTCAACCATCGACGAATCCACCGCTCCAACAGTGGCCACAGTCACGGCTGAATTGTTCAATCCGGCGACAGGAGCCGTCGTTCAAGCCGAACGTCCGGTCGTCGTTGACCTGTCGATCGCAGCCAGCAGCCTCGCGACAGAAGGCAATGATTATGTCATCGCCAGCAAGACTCTGACGATTGACGGACTTCCTGGAGTCATTGCCACGGCGGAAAGCACCACCATCACGGCGATCGACGATGCCGTCTATGAATTGTCCGAAACCATCAATGTCGACATCCAATCGGTGACCGACGGAATCGAAGCGGGCATTCAACGAGTCACCGTCACGATCACAGATAACGAAGTCACTCCATCTGTTCGCTTAGTCGCCAACCCGCTTTCGATTAACGAAGACGGTTCCGCTCCAAGCACTGCAGACGTTACTGTTGAAGTATTCGATCCATTGACCGGTGACCTCGTTGTCGCCGAACGTCCCATCTTTGTGACGTTGGTAGTGGATCCAGCCAGCACCGCAGATGAAGGCGACGATTACACGCTGGATTCCCAGTCTCTGACAATCAACGGCCAAGCCAACGCGGGTCTATCGACCGCCACAACCACCATCACAGCGATCGACGATATCACGTTCGAATTGGACGAAACTGTCATTGTCGCCATTGAATCTGCCATCGATGCCAACATCGATGGAGCCGACGCAGATGCGGATCCTGATGGCCCTCAACAAGTGACGGTCACCATCGTTGAAGATGACATTGCTCCAACAATCACGCTCGACCTTAGCTCTGCCACCACCTTGGAAGACGGCGGAATCACGGTCGTCACCGCCACGTTGTCGCATCCTGTTCAAGCAGGGGCAATCGTTGACATTGGTGTTTCAGGCACAGCAACTTCTGGAACCGACTACTTGATTTCGAGTCTGTCCATCGCAGTCGCCGCCAATGAGCTGAGTGGGTCCGTGAACATCGCCGCCATTCAAGACACATTGGACGAACCAGACGAAACCATCATTGTCGACGTCGTCGGCGCCACAAACGCAACAGAAGGCACAGAACAACAGCAAACACTGACGATTTTGGACGACGATGATCCCGTCAACGTCCTGTTAACCATTGATCAAACAGAAATCGCCGAAGGCGGTGGAACGGCGATCATCACGGCAACTTTGACGGACCCTAACACGGCCGTTGTGGCACCATCTGGTTTCGAAGTCACGGTCAATCTTGTCCTTACGGGAACCGCGACAACGGGTTTGGATTACACCCTTCCCACCACCATCACCATTCCGATCGGAGCCACATCGGCATCGATTACGCTGGAAGGTCTTGTCGACAATCTGGACGAAGTTGACGAAACCGTCATCGCGTCCATCGATTCCATTGATAACGGAGTTCAGCTGAATCCTCAGCAGGTCACAGCAACGCTCATCGATGCCGACGTACTGCCAGAAATTACGTTGGAAGCACTTCCAACTGTCATCGCCGAAACCGGCGGTTCAGCAACGTTTACTTTGACTTTAGACGCCGTGTCTGGCAAAGAAGTGGTGGTCGACCTGAATCTTGGTGGATCGGCAACGGGCGGTGGAATCGACTATGACAATCCACCACTGCAAGTCACCATTCCAATCGGTGAAACCGTAGCGACCTTTGATATCGCTGCTGTCGCTGATCTCTTGAATGAAATCGACGAAACCATCGTTGTGTCAATTTCGTCTTTGACCAACGCTGTCGCCGGAGGAGCCCAGCAGCAAACCGTCACCATTACAGATGACGATGCCGTGCCAACCGTATCATTAAGCATTGACGAAACATCGATTCTGGAAGACGCTGGCAGTGCTTTACTGACAGCCACTTTGTCCGCGGTTTCTGGCCGAGACATCATTGTGGATCTTGGATTTAGCGGAACAGCCGATCGCACAGATGACTACATCGTTCCCGCACAAATTCTTATCCCAGCGGGTCAAATTTCAGCCACCGCTCAGCTGAACGCAATTCGAGACCTGAAGGATGAATTCGATGAGCAAGCTGTGATCGACGTTGCGAATGTCACCAACGCCACCGAAGACGGTGTTCAATCGGTGAATCTGACAATCGTCGATTCCGACGTTGAACCCACAGTGACACTGTCTGCCAGTGCAGACACCGTTCGTGAAGATGCGGGAACCGTCACCTTCTTCGCAACCTTGGATACGGTGTCCGGTAAAGACATCACTGTGAATTTGGAATTGTTGGGCGAAGCGATCGCTGGCGTCGATTACACGGCCGGACCAGTCACCGTGCAGATTCCGGCGGGGCAGTTGCAAGCATCTGTTGAGCTCAGTTTGATCGAAGATGGCATCGACGAATTTGATGAACTGGCCACCATTCAATTCGTCTCCGTCGTCAATGCAGTCGAAAACATCGTCCAACAAGCTTCGACTTTGATCGAAGATACAGACGCCCCTCCATTGGTCAGCATCGCTGCCGGAGCACTCGATTTAATCGAACAAAACGAAGATTCGTCAGTCATCACAATCAGCTTGTCGGAAGCTTCTGCGAAGCCTGTCACCGTGGCATTAAACTTTGGCGGAACGGCCACAGCCATTCAGGACTACACCGGCCGAGTTGGCAGTGTGTTGATTCCAGAAGGTGAAACGTCAGCCACGTTTGTTCTGACTGCGACCGACGACGATTTAGACGAAACCAACGAAACCATTGAAGTTACCATCGCATCGATTGTGAATGCAGACGAAAATGGAAGTCAGTTGGCAACCGTCACAATCATCGATGATGAAGACCTGCCAGAAATTTCAATCGTCGCAAGTGCGATGGGAATCTTGGAAGATTCGGAAACGGGGACGTTCACTCTGCAACTGAGCGAACCTGCTGGCCGAGACATCGATGTGGCCTTGCTGATCGGTGGTGATGCCATCGCCGACAACGACTATACCGCGTTGCCAACCATGGTCACGATTCCAGAGGGCACAACTTCGTTCCCAATCGCATTGAATCCCATCGCGGACGCCTTGGCCGAAAACGACGAAGATGTGACTGTCACCATTGATGCAACCAACACTCCTCTGGCCACCACAGTGGCCGGATCAGACGTTGCCACCATCGCCATTCTAAACGACGAAGCTTTACCAACCGTCAGCATTTCATCAAACGTGACAACGATTGGTGAAGGTGGAGGCGACGCGATTTTGACTTTGACTTTGTCTGAAGCTTCTGGCCGAGACGTCACGGTCGACCTTGACACCTCTGGGTTAGCAACCGAAGACTCAGACTATGCCGCCTTGACAGATCAAGTCATCATCCCGGCCGGCACTTTGTCACTGGATCTGCTGCTGACAAGCATCGACGATGCCATCGATGAATTTGATGAAGACGCCGTGATCACCATTTCTGCAGTCAGCTTTGCCGACATCGGAACGGCGTCTGCAACCGTCGTGATTGTCGACAACGACCCAGACCCACTGGTCAGCATGACGGCCGGCGACCTTTCAATTGCGGAAGAAGGGGGTGTATCCACCATCACGGTTTCGCTTGACGCCGCCTCGGAAAAACCAGTCACCGTCCACATTGCACCAACAGGAACAGCAACTTCCGACGTCGACTATGTGGCTGTCGCAACAAGCGTCACGATTCCCGCCGGTGAAACATCCGTTACGTTTGATGTGACGGCAATCAGTGACAACGAAGTGGAAAGCCAAGAAACCGTGATTCTGGCAGTGGCCAGTGTCGACAACGCCGTGTTCGATGGAATCACGGCCACGGTATCCATCGTCGATGACGATGTGCCAACACTGTTCGTTTCTCTGGCAGATGCTGCGGTGAACGAAGCAGATGGTGCCGCCGCAACAATGGTCACCGTCACTCGTAACGCCAGCTTAAGCGTTCCCATGATTGTCACCTTAACCAGCAGCGATACGGGCGAAGCCACCGTTCCGATGACTCTGTCATTCGAAGCTGGGTCAGAATCAATCACCGTTCCAGTCACGGCAGTCAATGACTTTATTCTCGATGGAAGCCAAACAGTCACCTTCACCGCTGCGGCCGCTGGATTCATCGACGGCACCGCCGACCTTGATGTCGAAGACGCGACGACATCTGTGAATCTTTCTGTTGATGTTGTTGAAGGGACCGAAGAAGACCAAACCGTGATCACCATCACGGCCACAACCGACAAGCCTGTCATCGGAGCACAAACGTTGGACTTGGTTGTCAACGGCACCAACATCACAGCGTCCGACTACCTTTTGGCGGCTTCGACGTTGACGTTCGCCGACGGAGAAACATCGGCAACCACGACGTTCACCATCCAAGACGACAACTTGGTGGAAGCGATGTTGGAAACTGCCACGATTTCCATCGCAGCCAGCACCGATGGGCTGGCTTCTGGACCGATCGATTCTGTCGACGTCGCCATCACGGACAACGACCAAGCCACACTGGCCATTTCTGACGTCACCGTGACAGAAGCAGATTCAGGCACACTTAACGCCGTGTTGAATGTCACTCTCACAGGAACCACGGATGCCGGATTCACGGTCGATTTCAGCACGCTTGCAGACACGGCAACCGCTGCAGATTCCGACTACTCAGCCACCACAGGACAGCTCACCTTTGCAGGAACAGATGCAGAAGTCCAAACGATTTCCATTGCCATCAATGGAGACGAAAAAGTGGAACTGGACGAAGCCTTCTTCGTGAATCTGGCCAACGTCGTTGCCAACACTCGTAACGTGGCCATCACCGACGATCGCGGAACAGTGACCATCACCAACGATGATTCTGCCAGTGTGACCATTGCCGATACTTCCATCGAAGAATCAGACAATGGAACTCAAATCCTGACATTCACAGCCACGCTTGACCAAATTGTGGACGTGCCCGTCACTTTAGATTGGGCAACCGCCGACCTCACGGCATTGGTTTCAGACATCGATTACCTTTCCGCAAGCGGACAGGTCACGTTTACTCCGAGCACCACAGCGGGGCAACAAGCAACGTTCAGCATTGCCGTCGTCGGAGACGAAAAGGTTGAACTTGATGAAACCTTGCAGGCCGTTCTATCAAACCTGACGGCATCTGGCCGAGACGTCACCATCGCCGACAGCACAGCGATCGCCACCATCATTAACGATGACCAAGCGGCGTTTACAATCGACGATGTCACCGTTGTCGAAGGTGATGCGGGCGTTCAGACGATGACATTCACCATCACGTTGGATGAAGACGTCGACACGCCGATCGAACTGGATGTGGATACTCGTAACGTCACGGCAACCTTCAACGAAGACTATCAGCCGAACACGGGTTCAATCTTGGCATTCACTGGCGTGAAGGGCGAAACCAAAACGTTTGATGTGATTGCATTCGGTGACACCAAGGTGGAACAGGATGAAATCTTCCAAGTGCTGCTTAGCAATATCGCTGCGGCCGGGCGAAATGTGGTGATCGGCGATGGCACGGGGGAAGGCACCATTCTGAATGACGACAGTGCCGAAATTTCGGTGACCGGAGGCACCGTGACAGAAGGCGATTCGGGGACAACCAACATCACCTTCACCATCACATTGGATCAAACGGTTGCGACTCCTATCAGTATCGACTTCGCCACAACCGCCAATTCCGCGTCTGCCACAGACAACGACTATGAAGCCGAAAGCGGAACGTTGAACTTTGCCGCCAACGTCGCTGGCAGCCAATCTCAGACAGTCACCGTGGTTGTCAACGGAGACACCAAGGTTGAACTGGATGAAATCTTCACGCTCGACCTATCGAATCCGGAATTCGCTGGCCTAAACATCACCAACTCTGTCAGTCAGGCTGTCGGTCGAATTTTGAATGATGATTCGGCAACAATTTCGATCGCCGATTTGACTTTGGACGAAGGCGACGATTCGGCCACCTTGTTCGGATTCGAAGTTTCCATCGACGCAGAAATCGATACCGACATCACTCTGTTACTGAACACCCAAGATGGCACGGCAACCGTGGTCGATGCCGACTACGTTGGCCAGACGGACACAACTGTCACCCTGCTGGCAAACACCGGCGGACCTCAAACAGCCGTTGTGAATGTTGATGTCACGGGAGACGAAGTGGTTGAACGAACGGAAACCTTCTTCGCCCAGCTTTCCGGCTTGAATACTTCAGGACGTGCCGTGACGGTCGCCGACGATTCGGCAACAGGCACCATCACGAACGACGATTCGGCCACTGTCAGCGTCGACAACATCACTGTCATGGAAGGCGACACGGGAACGACCGAAGTGTCATTCACCATCACTTTGGATGCCGAAATCGACAACGCCGTCAGTGTGAACTACGCGACAGAAGACCAGTCGGCAACAGTGGCAGATGGAGACTACGTTGACGGTGTCGCCGGAACCTTGACCTTCGCAGCCGATGTTGGTGGAGCTCAAAGCCAAACTGTCACCGTCGGGATCACAGGTGATGAAAAGGTTGAACTGAATGAAGCCTTCTTGCTGAACCTGTCCAATTTGATCAGCGGAGAACGCTTAGTCAGCATTGGAAACGGATCAGGCGTGGCGACCATTGCAAACGACGATTCGGCAGCCATCACGGTGACGACCGTCAGTCAGAATGAAGGCAACGACGGACCAAACAACTTCACCTTCGAAGCAACTTTGACCAACGAAATCGACACTCCCATCACCTTCCGATTCGACGCAGTTGACGGCACGGCCACCATTGCAGATGGAGACTTCGCAGCTTCAGGCGGCACAGTCACCTTTGCAGCGAATGCGGGTGCAGGACCACAGACCGTTGGCTTTAACGTTTCGGTGGAAGGTGATGTTCGAGTCGAATTGGACGAGACCTTTGATGTGGCCCTGTCCAACTTCCAAAACGAAGGCCGCAGCGTCAGCTTGGACACCACAGTGTTGACCGCCACCGTCATCAACGATGATTCCGCTGAAGTCACGGTTTCAGATGCCACGATCGTCGAAGGAACAAATGGCATCACCCAATTAGTCTTCAATGTGACTCTGGATGCCGAAGTCCAAAGCGATGTTTCAATCAACTATCGAACGGGCAATTCGGGCACAGCGATCGGCGGTTTAGACTATACACCCGTCAGTGGCACATTGACCTTTCCGGGTGGACAAGGCACAGGAGCTCAAACTCTGACCGTCAGCGTGCCCGTGACTTCAGATTCCATCGTGGAACTAGACGAAACATTAGTTCTGGAATTGTCCAACTTAGTGACAACAGATGCCAACGTCAGTGTGGCAAACGACTTGGCCGTTGGAACAATTGTCGACGACGATGTCGCCACCATTTCCGTGGCTTCAGCCTCTGCGGTTGAAGGCACGGCGACAGGCGATGAAATCATCTTTACATTCACGCTGGATCGATTTGTCGACACCGGAATTAGCTTTAATTACGGCTTCCTGACCGGAGCCATCAATGAAGCGGGTGTTGCCAGTTTGAGCGACTTGGCTGTGCCCGCCACGACGTTCTTAAGCTTTACAGGAACGGCGGGTGAGCAGCGTCAGGTGATTGTCCCACTGACTGCCGACAACATCGTCGAACAAAACGAAACCTTTGAAGTCACCATCAGCGACATCATTGCTGGTGGCCGCAACGTGGTGGCTTCGGACACCAACGGAATTGGAACCATCGTCAACGATGATTCGGCCGTGGTCACCGTGCAAGACATCGACGTCGTCGAAGGGGATGCCGGCACAACTCAAGCGGTATTTACTCTAGGAGTCAGCCAGCCAGTTCAAAACGCCATTTCGATCGACTACGCCACGGCCGATGGCACGGCGTCGTCGACGGCTGGCGATTATGAATCCACCTCTGGAACGGCCACGTTATCGTCTGGAACAGCAACGGTGTCCGTCACAATCAATCCGGACACAGTGGTTGAAGGCGACGAAACTTTCTTCCTGAACCTGTCCGGGTTAGCCACCGCAGGTCAGTCGGTTACTCTGCCAGACACTCAGGCAGTCGGCACGATCGTCAACGACGACTTGGTGAACCTAACCATCAGCGACGCCACAGTTCGAGAAGGCTTCGGAGCCACTCAAGCGACACTCGACTTCGTAGTGACTCGAGACAACGCATCGGTGCCTGTTGTCTTTGAAGTGACAACTAGCAACGGCACGGCTTCCGACGGAGACTATACGGGCGTTGTCAGACGAATTTCTCTGCCTGCAGACGGAGAACTGGTTTCAACCGTCAGCATTAACGTTACGGGCGATCATTTGCAGGAAGCCGACGAGACCATTGTTGCCACTTTGACTTCGCAAACTCCCGGAGCCAACATTGCCAACCCAACGGCAACGGGAACAATCGTGAATGATGACGGCACTTTGTCTGGCTTGAAATTCCACGATGTCAACGACAATGGACAACGAGACGACGGCGAACCTGGCCTGCAAGGCTGGACCATCCAAGTCCTCGACGACGACGGCAACGTACTGACATCCACCGTGACTGGCAGCGATGGCACGTATCGCACAGGAGTCAACGAAGGCACTTGGAACGTGCAAGAAGTGCTGCAGGCGGGTTGGAGACAATCTTTCCCAGGTGCCACAAATGCGTTGGCCTTCCAGCTTGATCAAGAACTAGACATCCGCTTCACCGGGAACGGGTTCTTTAACTGGGGCGGACTGAATGAAAAATGGTTCTTCACCAACGAAGGCTGGCACTTCTTGACCCCTGCAGGCAACTTCTTCAAGTGGGACAACAGTCCAAGAACCAATCTGACAGGAGACTTTGTTGCCGCATTGGGCCAACGCTATCACGAAGTTCCATCGTTGCTGTTTGATGCTCAGCCAACCGTCGATCGTCCCATCACAATTGTGGCGGGCGAAGAAACGGCTGATATCGACTTCGGTAACGTGCCAACGGGACGTATCGAAGGACGAAAGTTCCACGACGTTGATGCCGATGGTGTTCGAGACGCCAACGAACCTTACTTGAATGGTTGGTCTGTGTTCCTCACAGATTCAAACGGACAAGTGGTTGGCACAGCCGTCACCAGCGACTTGGATTTAAATGGCGATGGATCGATCGATCCAAGCACCGAACGAGGTTGGTACCGCTTCGACAACTTGCTGCCAGACACATACGTTGTGAGCGAAGAAGATCGCACTGGCTGGTCTCAAAATGGAGCTGATGGAGCATTCGCGGCACTCGCCTTCGAACTTGACCAACAGCTTGATTTCGGCCAGCCAGCGAACGACTTCTTCAACTGGGGTGGCTTAAACGAACGATGGATCTTTAGCACCACCGCTGGTTGGCACTTCATTACTCCAGAAGGCCAACTGTTCCGCTGGAACAACAGTCCACGTAACAACCTGAGCGGCATTCCTGTGGCAACATTGGATAGCACGTACTGGCAAGACCTGTCTTTGCTGTACAATGCTGAACAGCCAAACCAGTATCAGATTCAAGTGGAAGGCCAGCAGGTCAGTGAGATCAACTTTGCCAACACCTTCGGACACGATGGAACGGGCACCGGCAACGTCGCCGTGGCTTTGGTTGGCAGCCGACTGCAAATCACGGGAGACTCCGGCAACAACACGGTTGTCGTGTATACTGACGAAGCTCTTAACCGCACCATCATCACAACGGTTGGCAGCACTTTGAATGGTTCGACGGATCCGTTCGTCATCGATTCCACGACGCTCTCTGGCCCGATTGATGTGCAGCTGGGCAACGGCAACGACCAGTTCGCTCTACTGGATTCCAATCTGACTTCCGCTTTGTCGATTGATTCTGGAATTGGCAACGATCGAATTTCGCTCAGCCAAATCACTTCCACAGCGCCCGTGTCTTTGACAAATCCAAGTGGCACTGATCAAAGTCGAATTCTTCGCAGCGAATTGACAGGCGTCACTTTCAGTGGACCGGGATCAGCCGCGATTCTGGATTCAACGCTCTCAGGCAACCTGACGTCCACTTCTGCTGGCCAATCACGGCTGGCCGTCGCAAGGTCATCAGTCGATGGCACGGCCAACGTCACAGGCTCTGCACTCAGCGATCGGTTCTTGATGTTCCAAGCAGACATCAATCGACTTAACATCTCAGGAGCAGCCGGAAACGATGTGCTGGCTTTGATTGAATCGTCATTCGATACCGCTTTGGTTGCCAACCTGGATGCTGGAAACGACTCGTTTGCCTTACAGGGTCGCAACACGTTCGGCAGTGCCAGCTCACTGGATGGAGCAGCAAACACCGACCGAATTGCCACAGACGGAAATTCGGTCGCGATTCAAACCAGCAACGTTGAAACCAACGCGAATTCAGAACTCGACAGCCTCATTGACATCGCTCTGAGCAGCTTTGATGACCTGCTGTTAGATCTGTAAAATCTGGTGGCTCATCCACTGATGAGACAACAGCACACCCACGAGTCCTCGCGATCGACTTCGAACGTGAGGACTCTTTTTTTGCGCCGCTGGTTGAACCCAGCGAGCAAGTCTTCAACAAACACTCCATGTCCTTCGTTGAGACCGCAAGCTGCTGTAAGCCACGAATGCCTTTCAGTGACGATCAACGGGCTGCGTTCACCAGACGTCCCCCAAAAATTCGGGGACACGTGGATTTAGGGACACGCGGACTCGGGGACACGCGGATTTAGGGACAGGCAATTTTAGTGGCCGGCAAACTCCGAGACGCAGCCTTGGAAACGTAGTCAAAGCGATCAGTGCATCAGGGATTTTCAGAGCTCGCCAGACGACAGCCTGAAGCGTCTGACCGCCTGTTTCGAAGCGATGAACTGGCCAAGCGGCTGACTTGGCCGTATCGTGATCACTGGGTGAAGCGAATCAGGCACCGCCAAAAGCACGCCGACTGCTAAAATCACCAGTTCTCATTCTCGTTCTTAATCCTCCTCTCGCGATTGTCCAAGGAGCCGTCTTTGATGAAATCTATTGCCTGCCTGCTCTCCCTTTCGACCTTCTTGATTTCTGTCAGCCCAGCCACGAAGGCTGCTGAAGACGAGGCGATCCGCTATTTCACATTAAGAAACGAAAGCGGGATGGTGGTAAAAATCACCAACTACGGAGCCATCGTGACGTCCATTATTGTCCCAGACAAAAATGGAGAAATGGCCGATGTCGCTTTGGGCTACGACAAGGCAGAAGCCTACATGAACGCGGTCGACAAACCGTATTTTGGAGCCATCGTGGGACGCTACGGCAATCGCATTGCCAACGGAAAATTCACACTCGACGGCAAAGATTATTCGCTAGTCACCAATAACGCCCCCAATCATCTTCATGGTGGCACCGTTGGTTTCGACAAAGTGATTTGGACAGCCAAGTTTCACCAAGCCGCCAACAAGTTAAAGCTGACGTATCGTTCAAAAGACATGGAAGAAGGCTACCCCGGCAACCTAGATATCGCGGTCACCTATCACCTAAAGAAGAACAACCGGCTGCTTGTGGATTACGTTGCCACCACAGACAAAGCCACTCCCGTCAATTTAACTCAGCACACCTACTTCAACCTAAAGGGAGAAGGCGAAGGTGATATTCTTCAGCATCAGTTAATGCTAAACGCCAACCGGTATACTCCGATCGACAAGACATCGATTCCAACAGGACAACTTGCAGCTGTTAAAGGAACGCCCTTCGACTTTACGACAGCAAAACCGATTGGCCAAAACATTGGCGACGACAATGAACAGCTAAAATTTGGCATGGGGTACGACCACAACTGGGTCTTGAATAAAAACAGCGACGCCAAGAAACTGAATCTCGCAGCCGAAGTGTATGAACCAGTTTCTGGTCGACGGCTTAAAGTGCTGACATCAGAACCCGGCATTCAGTTCTACTGTGGCAACTTTCTGAATGGTTCTCTCACAGGAAAATCGGGCAAACCGTATGTTCGCCGAGGTGGATTTTGCCTGGAAACTCAACACTATCCCGACAGCCCCAATCAGGACCAATTCCCATCAACGATTGTAAGACCGGGAACTCCGTACCAAAGCCAGACCGTGTTCGAATTTTCGGCTCGATAACCCACTGTGGTTGCCGCACCAGCATTCAGGCGAAGGGCAATCAGGCCTGCCAACAAATGTGAAACCTAACGATCTATTGAAAGAAGGTAACCCGACGCTCCGGGGCTTGTCGATTTAGCGTATGGATCGCACGTCAGTTCTGTGATCCCCCTTTCCCCCGCGTCCGTTGGGGCGCAACGGGAGCGGGGGTGACAGGCGGATCAGGTTGAAAAGGGTGAGAGGAGTGGGTAAACAGCAACGGCGGTCGGTCGCGGCCTTCTTCCGCAACCGGTTCCGTTAGCGTTGTTCGCACGGCCGGATTGGTCGTGGGGTCGACGCCTTTGATCCGCGAATACAGATCGATATTTTGTTCGCTGCATTGACTGATGTTGTCGCCGGTCGCCATT
>JBDWHY010000103.1:0-20513 GCA_039974975.1 Fuerstiella sp.
TAAGCCGGTGAGTCCCGAAGGGACGGCATATTGTAGCCACGGGTGCCAACCCGTGGATCGGAAGATCAAAACATGCGCGTAGCCCCGAAGGGGCGACAGAAATTACCGCCGGATCGTTCCTGCCGTCCCTTCGGGACTCACGGGGTGGTATTGATTGCTATTCCATGGGCTGACGCCCATGGCGACATCATGTCGCCACTTCGTGGCTGAGGTATGGAAACGCTCGGTACCACGCATATCAAAGTGACCCACATTTTCGACTTCCGCGTAGCAACTGAGTGCAAGCTCGTGAGTCCCGAAGGGACGGCATATTGTAGCCACGGGTGCCAACCCGTGGTTCAAAAGATCAAGACATGCGCGAAGCCCCGAAGGGGCGACAGAACTTACGGACGGATCGTTCCTACCGTTGTTCGTGGTACTCAAAATATGCAGCGACTCGGGCGACCGCTCCATTCAGAACGCGTGCTATGGTTGTTGAGTCGGCGTGGGTGAATCGCCGCTGATTTCTTGCAACATCGAATACAAGATCACATTGATCGCGATCTTCATGGCGTCGGCTTCTTCATAACCATTGCATGCCAACGAGGCTTGGTTTTCTAACGCGCAGCTGATGTCATACCGGCTGTAAATGACGACGTAGCGACCATCAACTTCGATTCCTTCTAAGAACGGTGGAATCGATTTCACTGTTTTTCGCAGAGCCGCGTTTTGAGACGATGGAACCAGTTCTCGAAGTTTGACCTGATTGATCTGGTAGCCCACCGCGTCTTGGAAGATTTCGTGGTCCACGGGGATCTGTTTCAGTTCGTTATCAGGGAACATCTTCTTCATCAAATCACGAAACCCTTCGTCAAAGCGAGGCGAACCGCAACAGGCGTCGGCAAACAAAACGGCTCCTCGAGAAAGATAGTCTCGTAAGGAATCTCGTTCCTGATCGGCAAGCCGAAAACGGTAGCGACCGTGCATATACACGACGGGATACTTCTTCAGTTCCGATAGAGTAATGGGAATGGTTTTGCGTTGAGGGAGTGCGTCAATTCCCGCGGCTTCGTTGAGGCCTTGCAGCAGATTCTTAAGAGCTTTCGGAGCGATATCCCAGTTGCCTTGGTAACGCAATTGAGCGATCTCAAGCAGACTCCGATCGATTTCGTTTGTCGAATTGTTCTGCGACGGATCTTTGACGTCCAACTTCACGGGCGGTTCTCGTCCTGTCGCGTAAGCCAACACGTTGACTCCGATGCTTGTCGAACGAAAAATTCGCTGAATCAAAGCTTCGTTGCGTTTTAAGGGATCGTGCTTCATCCACTTTTGCCAGAGGCAGCCCAGATCATCAGGGCTGAAAATAATGGCCGTTCGACAGCCAAAATCGACTCCGTAAAGTTCGACAGATTCCGCTGAAGGCAATCGAAATTCGCTTCGAAACACGGGATGGTCGCTGCCCAACCTTTGCAAAGATGCTTCGCCTTGTGGAAACATTTTTTGAACCAGCTGCCGAAAGCTTTTGTTGAATTCATCGCTGCTGCAATTTGCAGAGGCAAAAATGAAGCCACCTTCGTCGATGTAATTCCGCAACCATTCGGCATGCTTTGCGGTCAAAGGCAATTGTTCTCGACCACCAATAAACAGCACGGGAGCCTGATTTAGGCGAGTGACCGCGTTTTCTTCGTCCAGTCGTGACAGCTTGAGATTCTGACTGGTCAGCCGAGAAGGCCAGCCTTTAAGACCATCGATTTTTTCGATCAAGTTGGGCACATCCAAGGGATGTCGGTTCCAGTCGCCTGACGAATCTTCTGAATCGACTCCTGAAGTGTAATCCAGTTTATTCACGACGACTCGAGACAGCCCCTTCGATAAAAACAGCAACGCAAACGTCGTTGGTACAACTCCGCCGTAAGATCCTTCGAACCAACTTCCATCTCCACGTTGAGCGGCCTGCAAATAGGTTGCTCCTTCGCGATACCAATCGTGGCGTCCAAAGAATCGAACGTGCCCTAATCGGGCGGCTCGCTCAAGACCGTACAGATAATACAGATGTTGACTTGGCGCGCCGGGATTGCTGCTAATGCGAAAATTGGTCGCCAACCAGCGGCGTCCATTTTGAAACGCCTGTGCAGGCGGATGGTCTACGCAACAGTCGGGCTTGCCATCAGCATCAACATCAGAATCGTCGTCCAACATCCGGCTCGTAATTGCCAACGAAGACAAACCGGCAGCCGTCATACTGCCTGATACTCCGCTATTGGAACCTCCACCGTTTCGATACGCCCAGCCTCCATTGGCATTTTGGCTATTCAGGAAGTGGCTGTAAGCTCGCTTCCAGACAGCTCGATCCACTCGGATGCCAGCATACGCGGCATCTCGTAAAGCCAGAATTGCAAACTGAGCATTACTGCGGTCCTCACCGTTTTGCCCGGGAGTTCCACCTCGACCTACCAGCTTGTAGCCCCACGATCCTGAATTGATTCCGGAAGTGCACTGAGTTCGTTCGAGCAGATCGACGAGCCGAACCAGTTGAGTCCGGTCGCGTCGAAAGTCATCGGCAGCACACAGCGCGCTGATCAAGACTGATGTTTCGTAAACTCCGTTCGGCTTGTTTGAGGGAAGGCCTCGCAGATAGGTCAGGCCATTTTGCACGGCTCGAGAATCAACCGGTTCGTCACAGTTAATGAGGGCAAGAACGCCCAAAGCAGTCTGCCCAATGGGATAGGCACTGACGCCTGCAGCCGAATCATTCCAAGACCCATTTCCTGATTGGCGGCTTTTCAACCAGGTTGTGCCGAGCTTGATGGATCGAAAAATTCGTTCACGTAATTCTACGTCAGTCAGCGGTTGCTGATTCAATTGCCCCGCAGCCGTTGTCGCAAAGACGGCCATGAGCAGCAGGGCAAACATCGAAACAGTGTTCTTCATCGGGGTCTACCTTTGTTTACGGACGGCTTCCATACTGTCTGGCCTGATCGAGAAGCTTGCTGCGATTGCCTAAAATTCGTTGGAGTGCAGAGGGTATTCGATTCAAATTTATTTTCAGAGCAACTTTTGCAGAACGCCAGTCAACGTTCGCCAAATCGAGACGAAAACTTCAGAGATGCCTCAGCCGCGAGGTCGTTGACTTCAGCGGGAAGGCCTGAAGTTTCAGTCTGATCCCCGAGCCGTTTCAAGGTGCAACGACTGCTGTTTCTAAAGCTCGTCATTTTAGCGACCCAATTTCAAGCAGCACCTTCAGAGCATCAGGCTGCTGAGCGTGCTGAAATGCCGCGATTCCGTCTGTTAGCGGATAGCTGGCAGACACCAAACGTTCCACGTCAACCTCCTTGCGTTCCAGCATCTGCAGTGCCGGCTGGAAAGGTCCGCACCGTGACCCCACGATGTTCACTTCGTCAATGACGACAGCTGACAAAGCCAGTTGATGATTGTTGGCGACGGTTGTTTTTAGCACCACTGTCCCACACGGTCGGACGGCCTTCAAAGCGAGCTCGAAACCACTTTCAGACCCTGTGCAATCAACCACCACGTCAGCCGTTTTGGATGGGAGGTCGTCTTGTAGCAAGCATGTCGAAACCGAAAGAGGCTTCAGCATATCCAACTTCCATTGGTGTTTGCCCACGACCGTGACGTGCTGGCTGGTGAGAGCCAACACGGCCGCACTCAGGTGCCCCAACCGACCGTCCCCAAGAACAACCACTTGGTCGCTCGGCTTGATTCGCACCTGTTCAGGAATTCGACAGGCGGCTGCAAGAGGTTCCGTAAACACGGCTTGCTGATCGCTGACTGAATCGGGCACCGCGTGCAAATTTTCTTCCGGCACCCAGACTCGATCTGCAAATGCTCCATCATGATTCAAAATGCCCACGACGGTCCGGGCAGTGCAGTGTCGAGACCGATTGTTTGAACATTCTGAACAGCGTCCGCACGAACAGTTAATTTCACCGACAACACGTTGGCCTGAGAACTTTCCTGCCGCCGCGATGCCCACGAATTCATGTCCGAGAACACCTTCGAAGTTCATGTAGCCCTGCTGCAATTGTAGGTCCGTTTCACAGATTCCCGCCAATTGCACATCGATCGGGATCAAGCCTTCACCAGTCGGCTGACTTTGGTAATGGGTGCGATAAGAAATCGTGCCGTCGCTCAGGTACAGACAGTTCATATTTTGCGATTGAATGCGGTTGTATGGAAGAATCGAAATCAGCCTGCCGTTGCTTGGGCTGCGGCAATGAATTCACCATCAGAAAAATACTGCTGGCAGGCTTTGAAACTTAACAGGGTGGCAAGCGATTGACCAGAACGCCTTTTCATCACCAGCTTGCCAACAGCCGAATTGCGGCCTACGCCTTTCCTCCTGCGAACTGTGCCTGTTGAATTGACGCTGCACCGTGATCAAGTAATGTGCAAACTGCTGGAATTCATGCCCAAGTTTTGTCTTCTCTTTTCACGCAAAGTGATACGACGTTATGTCAGACTTTGAAGAAGAATCAGAGCACCCGCAGCATGCCGATCAGCGCGTGCAATCGGTGCGAGACTTTTTAGCCTTCGTTCTGGGTGCGAAGATTCAAATCGCCGAATACTTGGTTTCGGCCAGCGACAGCGGTGTTCGCCACATTCAAGAGATCGCAGAAGAACACTCTGTTGATGACAACGGACACTCGTCGATGTACCAGCGTTTGGAATCCGCTTTCTACGACGATGCTCAACAACAGGTCACTTTGTGGAATTACTTTGACAGATACAACATCGACCAACTGAACGCATTCCAACGGATGTTGAAATCAGACCATGAAGGCCTCACCGGTGACCGAAGTCCTCGTAAAATTTTTGATCGATCTCCGTTTGGAATCATCGCCTTGGTTGTGGGTACGGTGACGATCTGGCTAGGCGTTCTGCAGAAGTACGCCGGAGACGATCTCAACGACATGCTGACACTGTTTCACTACAATTCCTTCGCCGGACTGCTGTGGATTGTGGGCTTGTTTGTGGTGCTTTGGTACATCCTGAAGACCGTACGAAACAACCGTCAAGTGTCTCTTTTGATGACCATCAGCCGAGCTCTCGAAGTGTACCTTGCAGAAAAATGGGCGACGGCAGATGGAAGTTCTTAGTCACAACCGTGACTGAAGCGATGGCCAAAGCGATTCGTCGAGGAACACAGTTGCTGAGTTTGCATAAAAAAACGCAACACTGCATTCCGTACGCAAGAACGTGATGGAAAGAGTGTTGCGATCTGAATCTGCGATCTGAACCGGTGACGTTTGCTGATGAATTGCAACCACGTCGGTCACCGCGAGTCGGATGACGGGGCGACTACTTCTTGGCCTTCGCCAGTGCTTCTTTGACAGTGGCGACGCTTGCTCGATCTCGATGAGAAACGACGGTTGTTCCGAAGGTGATTTTTTGGTCTTTGCCGACGACGAATGTCGAAGGATATGCGGTTTCTCGAGGAGCTTCCCAGCGCAGGCCCCATGCATTGGTAAACTTGTAATCGGGATCGATGACGTAGTGATAGTTAGCTGGAAACGACTTACTGCCTTGGAATTCTTTGGCGTGTTTTTCCAACAGGTTGGCTGGACCAGGGTAGATCATGACCACTTGCACGTCTTTGAATTCTGATTTCTTGCTCAAGAATTCGCCCACTTGCCGATTGCAGATCGGACACTGGTAGCCAGGCCAACCTCGAAGAACCAACATCACAACGGCTGACTTTTCGGACAGTTTCTTCAATGAAACGGCTTCGCCCTTCAGGTTCTTCAGTTCGAAGTCGGGTGCCTTTTCGCCGACTTTTGGAGGATGAGGCGCTTCTTTGCCGGGCGACAGTTTTCGGCGTCCTTGAGCATGGGCGGACGATGCAAGCAAGGTCATGGTCAGCAGTAGGCACAGGCCTGTCGTAGCGGAACGAATTTTCATTGTGGAAGTCTCTGGGTTTCAGGAAGGAAAGCTGAGATCTGAGTCTTACCGGAACAACACCGCCAAGATCTGGAAGTATCGCAAGGAAATCGAAAACGCGTGATCGGACGATGGATTTGCAAAACCAGAACTGCCTGCTGGCTTGCGAGGGATAGCCAGCTGCGACAGTCAGTTCTTCAGCGGTCAAACACTCAGCGATCTACCACACCTTCAACCATGGGGGAGCAGCTCGTTGAAAACGCCAAGATATGGGAACTCGACGCGTAAGCGAGAGATAGCCCCCCCTCGAAGCCCTGCACAGCCGATATCCGTCGCTCACGCGTCGGGTTACCTTTCAACGGGCAGGTCGGCGTTTATCGTGGAATTGCCAACTCACTCATTCGCAGCGTTCAGTCACTCGAAGCGGTTATAGCATGGGACAGCTACCGTAAAACCACACAATCAAAGCGGTGCCGTGATGGAATCGGTGCTGTGATGAGAGTGATGACCGTCCGCTGTGTGGTGAACACACTGAGTCTGCCTCGCGACGACACCAACGCACCAACGCACCAACGCACCAACACACCAGGGAGCGGCCTGCTTGAAGGTCACAGCAGCTCCTTTGGCCGACATGCCTCGGCGAAAACTAAAATCTGCCCATGAAAAAACCACTGACGTAAAAATTCGCCAGTGGGTTCATTGGTGGTCAGTCAATTTCTGTTCAGACGGCTGAACAGCCTCGCGTCGCATGAAGCGTCGCTGTGCTTAGGTGCTGTGCTTAGGTGCTGTGATGAACCGCGCTGTGTTTAGTCGCGCTGAGTTTAGTCGCACAGTGTTTAGTCGCACAGTGTCCAAGCGTCCTGCTGGATCACTCAGGATTCCAAGTCCAACCCGGCATGGCTGCTTGAGTTTCTTGAGCTGCCATTTGCTGAGCATTGCGTTGTGAGGCGACCGTGCCGCTCCAACGAGCTCCATGAACAACGGCTCGCGACAAACCCGGGTATCCAGCCTCAACCAGAAGGCGTGACAGTTCCTTCACTTCTGGCGACTCATCGAGAGGCGTGCGGTGGCTTTCTGGGCACTCTTGAGCAGCTTTGATGATGGCTTGGATCTGGTCGTCTGTTGGCATGGTTTGTCTCTGACTTAGATAAGCCCCAAGAGCATTGGGGGATGATTTTTAATGGTTCGACAACTTTTGGTATCGTAATAATTTGAAGGAATCACCGCGTGAGCAATTCGGCCTCTGATCTTAAATTTCGGTGCGTTTCACCTTCGTCTGTGATCTTTGTTCGTTTTTTCAGACCGATTTATCGACCATAAATTCCACGAATGCTGCATGCATCGACCATCAGAATGAACCGTTTGACTCGCTGTGGCACGGTTCACGTGAGTGTTTAAGATCTGAATGTCTAAATTTGGCACGACCGTTGAAATCGCTACTGTTTACCAATGAAACTGGCCGTATTCTGGACACTTCAGTCCATCTAGGCAGCATCGAAGTGAACAAAACGCGGGATTTCCGAGATCACGGAAGAAGTCTTCGCTTCTGACCCATTTGCCTTTGGACTGAATTTTTTTCACATCGCTGATGTGCTGACTCTGTCCCCCAAGCAAAACGGTGATCTCAGTTGTCGCCTGAGCGATCACTTCCAAGATCACCTCCAGGGAGTAGACCGAATGCCCCTTACCCAAGTGCAGCCACGCCGTGCTTGGTCAAGTTGGGCTTGGTAGCCGTGTGCCTGGTGACGGTGTGGTTGGTGACGGTGTGCCTGGTAACCGTGTGCCCGGTAACCGTGTGCCCGGTAACCGTGTTTGGCCCACAAAACGACATCCAGAAGCCGGACTCTATTTTTTCACGCAGTACAGCTTTTCGACACCTCGCAGCAACAATGTGTCTCCCACGATTGACGGAGTGGACCAAAATAAATCCTTCAGTGAGTTCGTGGTGATGACTTTGAATTCAGGGCCTGACTGGATGACATGAGTTGTGCCGCTTTCATCAAGAATAAAGACTCGTTCGTCATCGGCCCACAAAGACGCGGCCACAGTTGCCATTTTGGGAACTCGAGTTCGATAGACTCGTTCGCCTGTTGCTTCTTCATAGCAATTCAAAATTCCTCTTGAACCGGGAATGTACAACAGGCCCTTTGAAACAACCGGAGATGCCATGCCGGGCCCCGACTTGGTTCGAGACCACGCGACGTCTTTTGATTTGAACTGGTCGTCCAGTTGAATTTCGCCCGTGGTTCCAGCGGCAACGGCAACCAATGGTCCGGCGCTCATTGGGCCACTATTTCCGAAGTACAATTTGTTGTCGCCGATGGTTGGAGACGCACTGAAGGATGATTGAATGCCTTTCAATCGCCAAATCACGCTGCCTGTCGCGGGATCGTAAGACGTGACAACTCCAGAACCACAAGTGATCAATTCTTCGCGATGAGCAGTCTTCCAAATCAACGGAGTACTCCAGCTGGTCTTGGTGGTTCTGTCATCTCGCCACATCTGCTTTCCTGAGCTTGATTCATAGGCAGCTACAAACGAACTTTCGTCGTTGTCATTTTGCAGGAAGACAATGCCATCAGTGACGGCCAGAGAACTGCCGGTGCCGAATCCGTTCCCCGATTTAAAAGTTCCCACGTCTTGTCGCCACAGTTCATTGCCAGAAAAATCCCAAGCCGCCAAGGTTCCCGTGTTGGCAAAGAATGTAAACAGATGCTTGCCATCGGTGGCCGGTGATTCTGTAGCGTAAGTATTGGAAGGATGCATCACAGGAGGAACTCGTTGATCGACAACTTTGCTCCACACTTCGCTTCCATCTTTTAAAGACAAACAGCTGACGACAAAATCGTGCTTCACTGGCTTGGTACTGCGATAAGTTCCCATACTGGAAACTCCTGCCATCATGCCTTTGGGTCGAGAACCGTCAGCGGGCACAGCAGAAGACATGAAGATGGAATCTGCGACGACAACAGGCGACGACCAACCCGTGCCCTTCATGGGAATGGACCATTTGATGTTCGTATCCGCGTTCCAGTTCAGTGGATGAGCGATCGAATCGAGTTTGCCAGAAACGCCGCCTCGAAACTGCTGCCAGTCGGCCGCTTGACTCGAATCACCAAACGCAAAAACCAGACTCATAACCAGACTCAAAATCGGGGCAAAACGCATCGGGCAGTCCTTTGTTGGAACGGGGAAAGTGGTGTGGCAGAATTTTAGACCAAGCTGCGGAAGTTTCTGTTGATTCGGTGAGACAATCGACAGACGGGGCGGCAAACGAAGCATTTCCAGAATGGAATTCTGGCCAACACCGTCTACGAACAGAAAACAGATTCGCCCCGAATTGCTGAAACGAGATCATCGCAATGAATTCAAAAACCATGACGTATCTGGCCCTGGGAACCGTCGTTCTTGTTGTGGGGTACTTCGCGTGGAAACTGACGTCTCGATCGGCCTACGAAGCGGCTCAGTACTCCGTTGAAACGTCAGATGGCGATTTTCAGATTCGCGAATACCCAAGCATCATCTTGGTCGCGACAAAAACCAACCTCGAAAAACAGGGCCGAGATGGCAGCTTTGGGCGGCTGTTCAACTACATCAGCGGAGCCAACGAACAGAGTCAAAAAGTTTCGATGACGGTTCCCGTCTTCATGGATGCAGAAGCAGATTCGAAGTCTGGCACGATGGGTTTTGTAGTGCCGCAAACTGTTGCCCAACAGGGTGCTCCCAAACCCACGGGCGATGAGGTTGAATTGAAAACTCGACAAGGCGGCCGGTTCGCCGTGGTTCGCTTTGCCGGAAGTCTGGATCGGCCGTCTCAAGACGCAGCTCGCAAACGACTGATCGAATGGATGGCACTGAAGTCGTTAACGGCGGAAGCTGAAGCCGTAGAATTCGCCGGCTATGATCCTCCGTGGACTCCGGGTTTCCTGCGTAGGAATGAAGTGCTGATTCGAATTCAGACAGCCGATCAAGACGATTCCGAGTGACGGCTGCTGAGTGCCGGGGTGCTGGTGTTGTCGTGGAGTGCTGTTGAAGCATCGACACACTTGGTTGAGTCTGTTTTTTCTTAGCGTAGAAACTTTGGGTTGTGCAAAGAAGACGACAGCGAGTGTTTTCTTCTGGATGCATCGACGGAAGGAAAGTTGTTGCCCCCTGGGTTCTATTCAGCGGCCGAGCATTCAAACTTTTGCAGAGTTTCAACGATGGATTCCGGAGCCGCCATTCTTCCGGCTCCTTTTTGCCGACAGGCCAGCCAGCCTTCTTCGGGTTCGATGATGTGATATCCATCATCTTTAAGCTGTTGAATGTTGCGCTGCACTTGAACTTTCGCCCACATGTCGCAGTTCATCGCAGGAGCCAAAAACACGGGGCATGTGGCGACCAGCAAGGTTGTGATCAGCAAGTCGTCTGAAAGACCGATGGCTAATCTTGCACAGCTGGCTGCGGTGGCCGGAGCAACAATGGCGTAGTCGGCTCGTTGAGCCACTCCGATATGTTCGCCTCGAAAATGTTCTTGCACGTCGTACGGATCGATGTGGACAGGACGATTGGTCAGGGCTTCAAAGGTGGTGCGTCCGATAAATTTTTCGGCCGACACAGTCATCACCACGCTCACGCGTGCATCTTGCTGGACCAGTTTGCTGCACAGGTCGGCTGCCTTGTAGGCCGCAATTCCTGCGGTGACTCCTAACAGAATTTCTTTGTCTTTGAGTGCCGGCATGGTTTACGTTTTTTCGAAGCAGTGGGGAAAAGAAAAACGACGCCTTTGCGGTAACAAAGACGTCGTTTCAGCATTTCAGTTTCTGACGCCAGCATCAGATGCTGGATCAGGTGGCCTCTAGCCAAGATCGTCGATGCCGGGGCCGCCGTCTTCTGATAGCAAAGCTTCCAAAGCATCTACGGTTTCTGATTCGTCATCAACAACCTGAACTTTTCCAGATGTGTCCAAGTAGATTTTGTCGCCCTTAATTTCTGCAACGACGATTTCCATCAGGTCTTTCGTCTGCAGGTCTACCAAAGGACGAGCGCCTCGGTTCAGAGCAACCATGCGTTTTTGAACCAAGGTGGACAGCTTGAAGCGTCCGCCCACTTTTCGAACAATCTCGTCTTCGCGAAATTCGTCAAGCATTCCCGTGTGTCTCCTCAGACTCCAAAATTTCACAGATTTCTGCGACTGCTTTATCTAGTGTATCATTGACGACGATGTGCCGATAGCGATCGGCAGATTGTAACTCTTTCGCCGCCGTCGCCAGCCTTTTCTGAATAACTTCCTCGGTTTCGGTACCTCTTGCCCGCAAACGGCGCTCAAATTCGGCGGATGAGGGCGTTTTTAGGAAGATTGTTATGGCTCGAGGGTACTTTTGAACCACATTCAAAGCCCCCTCAACATCAATCTCTAAGAACACCCAACGCCTCAAATCGGCCGCTCGACCGATTTCTGACTTCAAAGTGCCATAGAAAAAACCAGACGAAAACACTTCGGCGTGTTCCAAAAACTGGTCCGCGTCCAACTTGGTTTTGAATTCTTGGTCGGTCAGGAAGTGATAGTCTTGACCATCGATTTCCTGAGGTCTTGCGGGCCGAGTAGTTGCTGAAACAGACTTCAACAATGGCACGGGCGAATCCGTCAGTAGGCGGTTAACGATCGTGGTTTTTCCGCTTCCACTCGGGCCGGAAAGCACGACGACTCGTCCCTGAAACGGCTTGGTTGAATTCGTATCTGAATGGCTCATGCCGGGAATTTATCTCACCCACGCCAATTCTGCACCCCAGTGGTGGTTTGCAGTAGGATTCTTGCACAGGCTGGAAAATTGCCCGTCACTCGCTTCCCCATTTGAGAACAGGAGCGGGAATCGATTTCAGCATTCAAGCAACTGACGTGCTGGGCAGACGAGGTGCTGGGCCGCGTCGTCGATGGCCGCGTGCTTAATGGCCGCGTGGTCAAAAGCCCCGTGTTTAATAGCCCCGTGATTAATAGCCCCGTGATTAAAGCCAGACGGTCGGCTACGGTAGCTCTTTGCGGAAACAGATTAGCCTTTGAACTTCTTCAAACTTCGCTGCACCAAACAGTTTTAAAGCGTCTTCGTCATTTTCGTCGACTTGCACTTCAATCACGCTGATCGATTGTTCGCGAAGACGTTTGCAGATTTCGATCACTAAAGACAGACCGTATCCTTGGCGGCGATCGCTTTCGGCGACCAACACGTTGTGAAGACCGACAGACCGAATGCCCCACTTGGGAATATAGATGTCCAATCCCGTGATATGAGCTGACGCAGCCACGCTTTCGTCTGTGCGTTGTTGAAGTTCAAAGCGGATGGTGTCCATGTAGCAAAATCGAGTATGCCACCACCATGACATATTCTTGATGCGGTCGGTTACAGCCAGATTCATACTTCGGCGATGACGTAATAGCCGAGCACTAATGGGATCGCGACCTTTGTTTAGGTCTCGATGTAAAACCTGAGTCGTTTGGTGAGCTGAGTAGCCTTTGGGATTCCAGAAGTCGTTCCATTCGAAGGAATCGGCCACGAATCCCGACGCCGTCAGTCCTCCGTAGATACCGTTGTAAAAACCGTTATTGCCAAGTCCCGCACCGGCGATAATCTGTTTTGTGCCAGCGTCGGTCAAATACTGTTCGGCCAGTTGCAGCAGATGGCTGCCAATCCCTTGGCGACGGAATTCTGGATGAACGACAATGGCGGCGATGGTGCCCCAATTTTTGTCAATTTGAGTACGTTCTTCGTTGGCAGCAAATCCCGCGTGGCAAAACCCAACCACTTGCTCATCGACGATCGCCAAGAAGAAGCCAGCCGAATCAAAGTACGGCTGAGAAAACACCAACATATCGAACACGCCGCAAGGGAAGCCTTCTGCGGCTCCGGGGCCCAGCTGGCTGGCATGCCACAGCTTCAGGATGCCGGGCGGGTCGCTATTGAGAAAGGTGCGGTATTGAACCACCTGAGCCAGATCCTTCTATCCTGCTGTCTCGCTTCGTTGCTGGGAATGCCTTACTTTTCGAGCTCGAAAGCAAGGCCCTTTGCCGACTGTTGGTTTGCGAGTATGACATGACGGACGGCTCCCCGGAAACGGGTTTTGGAAATCCTCAACAGATAGAATAGAAAAAACTGCTTCGCTGTCATCCAGTTGGATTGGCTGAAGTTTAACCTTCGTCTTAGACCTTCGTCCTAGTCAGTCGAAATTGCTTCCGTGATGGACTCTGCTCGCATCACCGGCTGACCGTTCAAAGCCAAACGACGGTCGTTCAGATTTTTCCGTGCTTCAGCAACCTTCCGATCATTTCTGCCTGATAACTTAAGATTGGCGACGAAGAACCAAGACAGGATGGGTGAGGCAATCGTGTCGTTTTCAAAGACAAATTTGTGCCGAATCGTGTTCATTGTTTCATGGAAACAGTAGGGTGTCGCAGGACAGACTTCAGGCGATCGCTGCCTGCTCTGTGATTTGCCTTGAAAGGAAAACTGACGTGTCGACAGGCTGGACAGACCGAGAAATCGCGGCGTGGCTAGACGAAATGCTGCCCGCAGCCCGTATGTCGGAACTGGAAGACCAGCTGCGAGATGACGTTGAACTGCAGGAACGAATTGCCGAACAGATTCGACAACGCGATCAAGGCGGGCATTCGGTTGGTGAGATCTGGCATCGCCAACGGTTAAGCTGCCCGTCTCGAAGTGAATTAGGAGGATATTTGCTGGGAACCTTGGACGGCGAACAGCGAAATTATCTGGATTTTCACATGGTGACGGTGGGCTGCCGAGTTTGTGCAGCCAATTTAGAAGACCTAAAAGCGGCGACAGCCGAAGCCAACGAACAGCCTGCTCGCAGCCGCCGGTACTTCGAATCGTCCGCTGGTTTGTTGAGGCAATCAGAAGACGACCAGTTTTAGAATGGGTGAAAATCCGCCGAAGATTTGCCTGCAGCGAAGTCTTCACGACGAAAGCGGCGAGAATTGCCATCACACTAAGCAGATTCGGTCAGTTTTTTGTGAAGTTTCTGAGAAGCGATTGCGAATTGCGACTGCCGGATTTGGCAATTCTGCTGGCATTCGAACTTTCAGATGTTCTCTGGCAAGAAATCCGTCGTTGACAGTGACAGAACGTTGCTGGCAGGCTTACGATTCCAGCAAGGTCTTGTCGAAATATTGAACCCAGATCATCCCATTTGCAATGCCGCCTGAAAACGAAAAGACTGTTCCGCCTTCTGTCAAAGGCGTTGATCGCGACAAAGACATGTCGTCGCATTCGATATGCATCGAAGCATCTCACGTAGATTTCTTCTACGGCGACAACCAGGTGCTGTTCGATGTGTCGTTGTCCGTCCCGGAACGGTCGGTCACGGCCTTAATTGGGCCGTCTGGTTGCGGAAAGAGTACCTTTCTGAGGACTCTGAACCGCATGAACGATCTGATCGAGGGAACTCGACAACGAGGCACGATCAAGATCGAAGGGCAGGACATTAGTGCTCGAAACGTCGACGTGGTGTTGCTGCGTAAGCACGTCGGCATGGTCTTCCAAAAGTCGACTCCGTTCCCCAAGTCGATTTTCGACAATGTCGCCTACGGTCCTCGAATCGCAGGCGAAAAAAACCGGGCCTACTTGGCAGACTTGGTCGAATCGTGTCTGAAACAAGCCGCGCTGTGGGACGAAGTGAAAGATCGCCTGAATCATCCGGCAATGGCCCTGTCGGGAGGCCAACAGCAACGACTGTGTATCGCGAGAACATTGGCGACGAAGCCCAAAGTGATTCTCATGGACGAACCGGCGTCTGCTTTAGATCCGGCCAGCACGTCTCGAATTGAAGACCTGATTGGCGAATTGTGCACCAATTACACGATCGTCATTGTGACTCACAACATGCAGCAGGCTTCTCGAGTGAGTCATCACACGGCCTTCTTTTATGAAGGACGGCTGATTGAAACCGGACGAACCTTCGACATCTTCACCAACCCCAAGCAAAAACAGACCGAAGACTACATCACCGGTCGATTCGGTTAAGAAGTGGCTGGGAGACTGTTCAACTGGAGACGGCTGAACCGGAGACGGCTGAACTGGGCGCAACTGAACCGGGCGTGACTGAGCCGGCCGCAACTGAACTGGGAACGGTGGATCGGCGTTCGAATCCTAGGATCGCCTCGCATCGTGTGGGCAGAGCCGCGCCATCCAGATTTTATCTCCGGCTGCTGGAAGCCACTGGGCCGTTCGTTCACGTCAGTTGAAGCCGTCGAGCGTGTTTGTCGAGATCCATGGTTGGCGTTGCAGATTGCTGTGCTGCCCACGTTCTGTGATTGCAATCAGCGCATGAAAAACGGTCGGCAGAACCAAGCGTTCTGCCGACCGTGAATTCGATTTCGCTGTCAAGCAAACTATTCCAAGACGACGCTGATCCAGCCGTCAGAGATTTGGAAGTAGGACAAAGTCAAAGCCAAGTTTTGGCCTCCACCAAGTTTCAGATCTACATTTGTGTCGATGACCTGAACTTCTTCTTTAAAGGCTCCTTCAATCAGCTTCTGAGCGATGGCTCGAGCCTGAATGATGGAACGAGGCGAGGCACGTTCTTCGATTGAACGAGGCTTGATCACCTTGGCAATGTTTTTGCTTTCGGTGTTCGGAGAAATCAGCAGCAGCTTGTTATCTTCCAGCTGAATTTCTACTGGCACTTCAAAGCTGTGACGTGGAATTCGTCGGTCTTTTTCGATCTGGTAAAAACCAGTTCGCAGCAAAAGCACGATTCGACCTTCTTCTAAACGAACTCGAATTGGGTCCGCTGGATCGAAGTCAAAATCAGTGTCTCGATCAAGGCTGTCTGTGTCGGCTCGAAGGTTGATGGGCTTGCGAGCAAATTCAGTGAGAGCCTGTTCGACCTTGCTTAAGACTTCATCAATCGTCATGCGACCAGAAAGCTGAAGGCTGTCAATGCCCGCATTCATTGCAGATTCGTGAATCTGGACGGAAACACCGTTCGCAGTGATTGGAATTCCGGGAGCATTGTTGGCCGACAGAGTGGCCGTCCGGATGGTTCGTGAGCTGACGGCGATATGAGATTCGCTGGACCGAGCACTGTAGCTTTCTGGAGCAATTCCTCGATTGCGAAGACCTTGCAATAGGTTCGATTCCAGATTGCCATTGGCTTCTGCGAACTTCGCATTGACTTCTCGGTCAAAACGAGGAATCGCTTGGTCGGCCAGTTTTCGAGCAGCGATGGCTTCCGATTGGCCTTTTAGCTTTTGAGCTTCACTGAAAGCAATCTTGCGAGCGAATCGGCCCAGCAACGGAATCTTGTCGAACTTCGTTGAGACTCCAACAGTCTGATTGTTGGCGTTCACGTTCATGTTGGCTTTGCCGGAACTGATTCGCTGTCCGTCAAAGTAAACTGACTTGTTGATGTCGAACGAGTGATTGCCACGCGTATAGATGACAGCAGGCGACTTTGTTCCTGATGTGTTTGACGAGGTTGTTCCCGATACCAAAAGGTCAAAGTTGGCAGATGTCAAAGATGGCCGAACGTCAGCTCGAAGCTGAGTATTGGTGACTTGAGTTCCCGTCACGTAGGCTCCCAAAATACAGTCTTTGACGGGGCCAGATTCGCAGCGAATGTCTGACACCAACTTCTGAATCAGGTTTTCTGAAACAACGAAGTGCAAGTTGTAGTTAAAATAGTCGCTGTTGTAGGTGCCTCGAACTGCCGAGTAGATCCCTGGGTAAGACATCTTCAACTGCTGATAGCGGCGTCGAGCGACTTCAGTATGAGCAATTCGATTTCCGTTTTCGTAATCGACGGTTGACCGGACCAAAAAGTCGTTTGCAATTTCGCGAGCCTTGTCGTCCGCGTCAGTTGCTTTCAGAGCCGAAACCAAGCTTTTGGCCAATCGTGCTCGACGACTGACTTTGCGGTAAACCGCGTTTTGGTTTTGGTCTGCTCGATCAATATTGACCAGCAAGGCTTCCAAGTCAGTCAATGCCGACAAGCGATCGTCATCCGAAGCTTCCGCATCGAAGGCTTCGGTCAGAAGCGGTGACAACTGGTCTCCCAAAGTGTCGAAAGCTAGCTCGGCAATCTTCTGAATGTCCTTGATGACTCGAGTTCCCGCAGGAAGATCGGTCTTCAATGGATCGTATTCTGGGACAGGATCAGCGTCGTAATTTTCGTCTTGAGCTGTGGCAACCAGCGAGAATCCGGCCATTGCGGCAAGGATACAGAGAAATTTCAAGGGGGTTTGCTTCATTAGATTGTGTCTCCGGAAACGCTTATGTCGCCGTCTTGACGAAGGGATGGCACTCTGAATATCGGCTCCAGCACGCGGAAGCTCTGGGAAGATGGGGCAATCTATGGTCGTCGTTTCCAATTCCATTCACACGAACAGCCACGTTTTGCCAATCCGAATAGGCCGAACAGTTATCCTATAGCCCCCGAGTTAACAAGAATGGGAGACGCCAACCCTGCAGATTGCCTAAAACTCGTCGCGAATTCCTGTATTCCAGATCACTAGGGGCAGCTCAAACGCCGTTTTAGGCGTCATTTTTGCTCAGTCACGTAACCTGTTACTGGGGAGTTCAGAGAAAACTTATTCCATCTGGAAGGCAATCAATGGGTTCAAGCTCTCGGCTTCTTTTGAAAACGTCTGAGGCAGATGGCACTTCCGGTGACCCACCTTTTGGTGAAGCCGACCGTACTTTCTTGAGACTCAGGGAATTTGCTGCGGGTTAGAATTGCACCTCTGGCACAAAGCGAGATACTCCGCCGCCATGTTTGGAATCTTGAATATCAATAAGGCCGAAGGCCGAACGTCGCGAGACGAAGTGAATGTCGTGCAACGACTGGTGAAACCTGCCAAGGTGGGTCACGCTGGCACATTGGACCCCATGGCGACGGGAGTTCTGTTGGTTTGCGTTGGACCGGCCACCAAGTTGATTTCGTTGCTGCAAGAGGCTCCGAAAACCTACGTCGCCGAATTCCGGTTTGGGGAAACATCAGATACCGATGATTCGACGGGCGAAGTCATTCAAGCAGACGATGTGCCAGACATCGATGAAGAAACGTTTGCGGAAGCTTTGGCAAAATACGAAGGCCAAATTCAGCAAGTGCCACCTCAGTATTCCGCCGTGAAAGTGGATGGCAAGCGAGCTTATTGGAAAGCTCGCCATGGCGAAACCATGGACTTAAAAGCGAAGACCGTACACGTGTATTCGCTGAAGGTGTTGTTTTACAACTGGCCGACTGTGGTTGTGAAAATTCAATGCGGTTCCGGCACATACATTCGCTCCATCGTACGCGACCTGGGTGCAGATCTTGAATGCGGAGGTCTCATGAGTGCCTTGGAACGCACTTTCATTGGGCAGATGAAGTCCAAAGATGGAGTGCGTGCGGCAACGATGAATGAAGAAGTGCTTGAAACGAATTTGATCAACCCACTTGTGGCGCTCGGCCACCTGGCTCACTACGTCTGTGATGCTCGTGAACTGGACGGTTTGAAAACCGGCACGGCATTGAAGTTTCAATCGGACCGAGTATCAATCGGAGTGAACCACAGCGAACCCACGGACGAACAACTGGCGGCCCCGATTTGCCTCGTGGATTCTCGAGGCCAAAACTTAGTTGCGATGGCGGAATACCGACGCAGCGAAGGCATCGTACAGCCTCGCAATGTGTTTATTCAGTAAGCGGTTCTAGCGACATGTTGAAAAAGGCAACGCGATGCGTCAGCGAGCGATCAACTCTCTCGAAGCCCTGAAGTTCTGCACAGCCGATATCTCTCACTGACGCGTCCGGTGACCACATCCTGGCTTCTTCAACGGGCTGCAAGCGGCGTCGGCTGATAACGTATTCCAGTCAAGCTTTGCGAAGTGTCTTCTCTCAAAACCGAAAAGTGTGCCACCGTGAACTGCTACGATTTACCTCAGTACTGGGATCTTGCATTCAGTGAAGACACTGCAATGGAAGCTGACTTTGTCCTTCAGGCAATCCAAAAATTCTGTTCGTTTCAACCCACCACACTTTACGAACCCGGTTGCGGTGGAGGCCGGTTAGTCGTGGAACTGGCGAAGCGGGGCATGCAGGTGATCGGTGTTGACGGCAGCCAAGCGGCCATCGACTACGCCAATAGCCAACTGCAAGCCGCACACACAACGGCCGATCTGTTTTGTGGAGACATGACGACGTTCGTCAGCCCGAAACTCATCGACGCTGCTTATTGCTTAGTCAATACCTTTCGCCACCTGTTGACTGAAGAAGCCGCCTTGGCTCATTTGCAGTGCGTCGCCGGGCAGTTGCGAGATGGGGGATTATACGTGCTGGGACTGCACATGTTTCCACCGGATGCAGACACAGAAGACAGCGAAAACTGGAGCGTCACCGAAGATGGCATCACGGTGGACATGCACTTAGATGTGGCAGATTGCCGCCGTGATACTCGACTTGAAACGTTGAAATTTCAGATGAGCGTCACCACGGCAGATCAGCCGGATGTCCGCCAGTTTCATTCAGATTATCGCATGCGGCTTTACGAAGCAGATCAAATGCTTGAACTGCTTCGCAAGGTGCCTGAATTGGAATTGGTCGGAGTCTATGACTTCTGGTACGACTTAGACGAACCGCTGGAATTGTGCGATGACCTTGGCGACACCGTGTTGGTGCTGCGTAAGAAGTCTGAATCATTCTGCCACGCAAAGACTTGATCGCCGTGGGGAGTTGCTGTGGCGCTGCCGACAACTGCTGTAGCGCCTGGCAGCCCGTTGAAAATGCTTGGATTTGGTCACTCGAAGCGTCAGCGAAGGGTGCGTCCCTGCGAAACCCTGATCTTCTGCGCGGCCGATATCCCTCGCTCACGGGCCTGTTGATTTAGCGTTTGGATCGCACGTCAGCTCTGTAATCCCCCCTTTCCCCGCGTCCGTTGGGGCGCAACGGGAGCGGGGGTGACAGGCGGATCAGGTTGAAAAGGGTGAGAGGAGTGGGTAAAGAGCAACGGCGGTCGGTCGCGGAGGACCAGTGCTGTGGCGAATCAGGCTCAGCAGACGATGAAGGTTGAAGCCCGCGCTCAGCCAATCGTATTCCTGTGAGACTCGATCAAGCCCGCGAGTCAGAAACTGGTCCACTCGGAAGAACCACTTCATCATCGCGAATGGACGTTCGCCGGCGTGCTGACGAGTTTTATGAATCTTTTTCGCTTCGTCCGTCGACATCTTTTTCGCATGAGCCACACGTTGCTGTTCGTGTTGTTCGTGCGTTACCTGCCGACCTCTGCAAAGCTTCCGAAGACACAGTTCCGCCAGCGGACAGCCGGCGCATGTTTCCGCGTCGGCTCGATAACGATGACGCGTTCGCGACTTCCCGGACGACCGCTTTTCCGACGTGCTGCCTCGGTACGAAAGCGACTTGCCCATTGGGCATCGATAACAGTTTTCGTCCGCGACGTAGACGAATGAGTCCTTCGAAAGCTGTTCGCGTTTCAC
Organism: Fuerstiella sp.; assembly: GCA_039974975.1. GTDB lineage: Bacteria > Planctomycetota > Planctomycetia > Planctomycetales > Planctomycetaceae > Fuerstiella. The sequence continues at coordinate 20,343 of JBDWHY010000103.1, forward strand.
ACCGTAAACCGTCACATTGACCCGCGGAACCGGTCGCGGCCTTCTTCCGCAACCGGTTCCGTTAGCGTTGTTCGCACGGCCGGATTGGTCGTGGGGTCGACGCCTTTGATCCGCGAATACAGATCGATATTTTGTTCGCTGCATTGACTGATGTTGTCGCCGGTCGCCATT
>JBDWHY010000104.1:0-8146 GCA_039974975.1 Fuerstiella sp.
AGCGCCATGAATGGCCAGACAACGAGGTAAAACGGCGTGCAAATGACGACGACGATAATCTCGATGACACGCATCGTGAAAGATTGCTTCCTAATACGCCTGTGTCCGCTAACGGAAGGTTTTTACGACACCGCCCTAAACGAAGCGAGCGATGCCTGAACTACGGAAGATTCTACCACCGGAGGGAATCTTGAACAAACGACAGCGGTGTGCCGAAGGCCTAGCGTAAAACCCATGTTGGGCGACGGCGAATCGCTATTGGACAAGATGAACGAGGCCGGTTATGTGCACCACTAAATACAGGGCCAGAATCACAACGGTAAACGCAATGCGAATCGGAACAGCAGCAAGCCCAGAAATACCCGACCGGAAATAGAGGAAAACGAGCGGCAAAGTGACGATGAGGAAAAAAACTGCGACCAACGCCGCGTAAACGGTCACGGACCCAGACTGGTGCGCAGCTAAGAGGATGTCCGCACCGAACGGAGAGAACACCAACAGTATGGCCAACACCAGCGACCAAGTTGCCAGCCCCGTCTTCGGATTGTCAACCGCGGTGCTCGGAGGGGCGTCGCTAGAGGGCGATTCGTTCGGGTTGTTGCTCAATGTTCGAGTCGCCCAACGGAAGGGTTTTACGACACCGCTTCGCCCCGAAGTCAAAAAGCGTCGCAACACCAGTCAGTCTACCAAAAAGAAACCACGTTGCCAAAGAGGCGGTGTCCACGGCGTCGCAATCCAAAACGCGACAACGGAGCGAATAGACTTGGCAAACCGAGTGACTCCCCAAGGACGAAGCCGTGGCGTTGCGTAAACACCATGTTGGGCGACCGAAATGCTACAGTTCGGCTTCCATTAGGTGGAGCATGCCGAGATGCTTCAGCGTCGTTTTGATCAATTTAGCTGTTTTTTTGTCAAGCTGCCCGTGTTCGGCTTCGAGAGTGCGAAGTCGAATAGTGTTATGAACGACACGTTCGTTGTCACGCAGGAATTGCGCTATTCGGTCGTCAGTTTTGGGCCCATGGTGTTTGGTTTTTTGGCGGTACGAAGTAAGCGCGAGATCAACCAATTTGGGGCAGCATTCAAACGTATTTGGGTAAATTTGTTGGCAAGCAACACAGACAAGCGTCCCCACGGGGTGAAGGTTGACGTGAAAGACACCGAGTGCCCCGCCGCCGATGTCTGGATCAATTTCGGTTAGATCGTGCCAAGTTGGGTCTGAGTTACCGACAAGCAATTCGGTATTGCAGTGGGGGCAGATCACATCCCCCGACAGTTCGTAGCCGATCAGGGCGTTGCAGATTGGGCATGTGTCGTGGAAACGCATCGACATTTGATTGATCTCGGTCGCCCAACGAAAGGTTTTTACGACACCGCTTCTCACCGAAGCCAGTAAATGTCGCAACACAAAACAGTTTACCAAAAAGAAACCACGTTGCCAAAGAGGCGGTGTCCACGGCGTGGCAAACCAACACGCGACAACGGAGCGAAAGAACGTGGCAAACCAAACGATGCTCCAATGACGAAGCCGTGGCCTTGCGTAAAAACCATGTTGGGCGACGCTGAACTACGTTGGACGGTGCGAATCATCGTGGGGATCATGCGGGACACAAACCGAAACGGTGTGGACCAAGTTTCGTTTGGAATTGAGGCCGATCCAGTGTGTTGAATCACCGTCGAGTGTCCACGATCCTTTTAGTTTTGCGTGAAAAGGAAGGCCAGTCTGCACGATGTCGTTTTCGGGGAACGGCTGGGCGATCTGGAGGTCGCCAATCTCAAGGCGTCCGCAAAACGGATTGAGCGGTGGAAACGACGAACGGGCGAGGTCTAGGACGAAGGTCACCGAAGACAGAAGGTAGGTGTAATGATGCTCGTTAATGTAAATGCCAAGGTCGTCGTAGATGTGAATATGATTATTGCGATGACCTACGGGTGCCGGTTGTCCAGCGGCAATGATGCGATTCGGAGCGCCGAGAAGATCGTGGAACGCGGATGCTGGCAACGCGTGCGGAATTGAAAGGCCAGCAAGTACGAGCGAGTTTGGATCAGCAGTTGCAACGAGGTCTGTCACGTTGAATCTCGATTGGTTGCGTCGGCCAACGGAAGGTTTTTACGACACCGCTTCTCTCCGAAGTCGAAATGCGTCGCAACACAAATCAGTTTACCAAAAAGAAATCACGTTGCCAAAGAGGCGGTGTCCACGGCGTGGCAAACGAGCACGCGACAACGGAGCGAACGAACATGGTAAACCGAACGGTGCACCAATGACGAAGCCGTGGCCTTGCGTAAAAACCATGTTGCACGACCCGGAACTACTGGATTACGGTCACCCCCACGTTGGGTTTAACGAGTTCGCGAAACGAAGGATTGTGCGATCCAAGCCAAATACCGCCCCAATTCATTGCGATCAGATCAAGTTGTGCGTTGTGATAAAAGTTGTGTGTAGGTTCGCCATAGACAAAATGCCCGTCCAGCCACAAAGGCGGTAACGCAGCGTCAATTGGGGCATCCAATTTCTCGGTTTGGACGGAAACAAGGTGCGGGCAGCTCATTACGGCTTCCTGAAGCGAAAGCGTCGTAATGAAATGCGCAAGAGAATCGCAAACGGGTTCAAAGCCGTCGCCCTCGCCCCAAGCTTCTGCGGCGTTGGAGTAGACGTTGCAATCAGCGTGATCGAAGGAACAACGGGCTGACCAGTTGCCCTGATTCTCCCATGCAAATTCGACCATGTCGTCAACGTATTTGATTCGGTCTAGCGGCGTGAACGCATCCTGTGCGGCGAGTGGCGCACGGTGTTGGTTTTCAGCGGTTGGCTCTACGTCGATGAGGCCGCCGAGTTCAGCGTAGAAGGTTGCCAGCGCAGGCGGGAATTCCGGTGGAACGACGGACGAATCGCCCGCATCGTCGTAGGAGTGAAAGCGTCGCAAGAACGCGATTAGATCATCAAGAGTTTGAATCACGGTAATCTAGGGTCGTGCAACGGAAGGGTTTTACGACACCGACCTAAACGAAGCGAACGATGCCTGAACTACGAGCGATTGTACCAAGGCCATGGGTTGTTGCCTAACGGCCAAGGTGTGCCGAAGGCCTAGCGTAAAAACCATGTTGCACGACCCGGTGAATCGCCAATACGGTCTCAATGCCAATCAGCGCCGCAAGCGATGCACTGTTTCGCGAGTTTGGTTCGGAGTTGTTCACCGCAATGCGGACAGTCTGGAGCATTATTGTCGCCAAATTCACGGTGTGGGCCATCGCGATGCAAGTACCAGATTTTGGCCCAAAGCGGAGAACAGCCGGTTAAGCGTCGGAGTTCGAGCATGCCACGTCCAGCATGCATGTGTTTGAGTTTGGCAATCGTTTCAGCATCGAGATCAGCGAATTCAGGGATGTGGCATTTGCACTTCGGGCACTGGACGCCACGAGTCGGCTTGGCGTCACCGAGCGATTCGATTTCTTCGCGGGTATACGGTGCGCTGTCCATGCTAGGGTCGTGCAACGGAAGGGTTTTACGACACCGCCCTTAACAAAGCGAACGATGCTTGAACTAAGGGAGATTGTACCAAGGCCAGCGAGCGTTGCCAAAGGACGAAGGTGTGCCGCAGGCCTAAGCGTAAAAACCATGTTCTGCGACCGTGGCACTAAGTTAGAGTTTCAATTTGTGTACGACCAACCGCAATCCAGTCGTCGTGCAACGCCGCGATTCGAGCCGTGTCACCGTCAGCGATCCACTGCGAAATGGATTTGTATTGGGCGACCCGTTTGGGTTTGCGGTCAAAGACACGTTGTGCGTCAGCAAGGCACCCAGCGCGAAGCATGCAATGGCCAAGTTCGATGTGAGTGTGCTGTTCGTTGTACCACGGCTCGGTGAATGTGGTTGATGATTGAACGATGCCGCTGGCATCTGAGGTGTCGTTGAACCAACGTAGTCCATGTTGGCAGATGGAATCAGCCAATTGTTGAAGCCCCAAATTGGAGCGTTCGTACCACGTAGGGGCGGATCCGCCGAAATGCTCGCAAACCGTTTTGATCCAGATACAGGGTTCGAGCACGTCGAAGTTCACACCATTTCGCGCCCACAACGGATGGATCGCCAAATCACAGGTGAACTCTCCACCGTGCCGGTTGGGTCGGAGTTCGATTCGCTGGGCAACGTCGCCATCAGTGACACGTAGATAGCGGCGAGCGGAGATTCGAGCAAAGCCTGCGTCCACGATCGGTGCACCCCAAGGAGATGCTGTGAGGTTGAGCGTGAATGAGGTGGCCATGCGATTTGCTGAGGTCGCAGAACGGAAGGTTTTTACCACACCGCCCTAAACGAAGCGAACGATGTCTGAACTACTGGAAATTGTACCAAAGCCTTGGCTCGTTGCCAAAGAACCAGGTGTGCCGAAGGCCTCAGCGTAAAACCCATGTTGTCGGACCATCTTGCTACGAATCGGTAGGGTCAAGGGTTTCTGCATCTGCAATATCTTTGGGACGCCCACAAGCTCTTTTGTTTACGATCAAATCGTCGCGGCCGATCACGCAAAGTTCAATACCATCCATTTCAATAGAAAGCCGGTTGGCCCACGCCTGATCGAAGTCAACGCCAGAAATTGCCGTCAGTATGTCAATTCGTGAGGGTTCGACACCGATCTGAAAGACCATGCCGGGTTTAGCCAAGTCATCAATTGCTAGATCGTGAAGCGGTGCTCCAAATTCAGCGAGGACCCGGTAGACACGGGGCGCAGTTTCGGAGTTGGGACGAACCCAAAGATCGAGGTCGCCAGTAGCGCGTGGATAGCCATGTGCAGCGACGGCATAAGCACCGACGAGCAGGAAATCAATCTGCGCGTCGGATAACGCGCGCAACATGTCTTTGAAGTCGGGGTTGAACAACGTTTGGCTCCTTGAATGCCCAAGCGGTTAGTGTCAAAGGCCAAACCATGAGCAAACGCTCAGCCGGGGTTGCGTTGGGAACACCTGAGTCGAGTCCCTGTTGATCTAGCGTCGTGAGCTTCACAACGGAACGGTCCATTCGTGGGAGTGAGGCCATGGCATTCCTTTTGACTGAGGTCCGACAACGGAAGGTTTTACGACACCGCTTCTCTCCGAAGTCAAAAAGCGTCGCAACACAAAAACAGTTTACCAAAGGATTGCCATGTTGCCAAAGAGACGGTGTCCACGGCGTTGCAAACCAATTCGCGACAAGAGAGCGATCAGACGTGGCAAGCCAAACGGTGCTCCAACGACGAAGCCGTGGCTTTGCGTAAACACCATGTTGGGCGACCGGTTTACTCCGGAAATGTCAGCCATTGCGAGCCAGCCACGATGGATACGAGGTTGATCCCACCATCGGTTTCATTGATTTCGTAGGGAGGGTCAACGGGAGCCTCCGCGATCAGATGGCCGTTGAGGTCGTAAAGAAAGCAGTCAACCTCGCCGAGTTCAAGAACGAAGTCGCGCCGCCGTTCAAACGCCCAGAAGAGCATGATGTCGTTTTGTTGAACAATCGACATTGAATTCGTGTCGATTGTTGCCGATTGCGATCCGCCGCCAACGAACAGCGTCTTGGTGGCTGGGATGTAAAGCAAGTCGAAGTGTTCGCCGGTGGTGACGAGTGACCAGAAGACGTAAATACGGCGCGAACTATCGTGCGGGCCAATGACGATGGACGTAAGGGTGTCGGATTCCGTGGATGCACTGCGAACAAGCAACCCGTCCTCGGTGCGGCCAACGGGATCAGAGCAGCGTTCATGGGAAACGCGAATGGGCGTGTCGTCGTAATGGAATACGGTGTCAATCACGAATGATCTAGGTCGCCCAACGGAAGGGTTTTACGACACCGCCCCAAACGAAGCGAACGAAGCGAACGAAGCGAACGATGCATGAACTACGAGAGATTATACCACCAGAGGGAGGCTTGAACAATCGACAGCGGTGTGCCGAAGGCCTAGCGTAAAAACCATGTTGTATGCCGCTACGCCTGTGAAAACGCTCTGATACCCGATAGATCGAGATCGTAGTCCGACGATTCGAGATACTCGGTGAGCTGCAAATCGGTCAGCGCCAGTGTGTCGCAATCAACGTGATCGTCGTGAATCTCGGCAACTCCACCCGCACAAAGCTCAGCGTCGCCGGACGGTGTCGTGAGAATGCCAATGTTGCCGTTGGGGCCAGCCTGAATGCGGAATGTTGCATGTCGCGACAGGCCGTTCGTGGGATCAAAGACGACGAAGACCATTGCGCCGGCAAGGGTGCCCCAGTACACGGTAACTTCAGCGTCGCGAACGACATAGCGCTGGAAAAAAGTATCGGAACGATCCGGCGACATCGAGAACCTGCGGCGTACAACGGAAGGGTTTTACGACACCGACCTAAACGAAGCGAGCAATGTCTGAATTACGAAAGATTGTACCAAGGCTAGCCCGCGTCGCCAAACATGGAAGGTGTGCCGAAGGCCCTAGCGTAAAAACCATGTTGGCCGTCACGTACAGTAGACCTTGGCGCCACAAACTGGGCAAATCGCGTGCTTTGCGACAGAGATGACGTTGCGATTGCAATCACCACAAGTTCCAGATTGGCAAAGCGGGGCATCATCATCCCAGCCGCCGGGATATTCGTCTGGGCCGTGCAGGGCAATCAGGTCAACATCCCACGGATCATCTGGGACGAGTTCAGCGCCACACAGGACGAATTGGCTGCGGTGTTCAGGCACGTCCGAATATGGTCGATCAGCTACCGCACGATAGAAAAACTCGGCGAGTTGTTTATCCGACAGGGAGCGAACCCACGCTATTGCATCAGATTCACGCATGATTAGTGACGGCCAACGGAAGGTTTTTACGACACCGCTTTCTCACCGAAGGCAAAAGCGTCGCAACACAAAACAGTTTACCAAAAAGAAGTCACGTTGCCAAAGAGGCGGTGTCCACGGCGTGGCGAACCAGAACGCGACAACGGAGCGAAAGAACACGGCAAACCGAACGATGCTCCAATGACGAAGCCGTGGCCTTGCGTAAAAACCATGTTAGCGGACACGGGCCATTGGCTACCAGTTTGGCAAATCGGCCAGCAGTTCGTCCAACGTGGCGTATATTTTGGCGTCTGGCCATTTTGGCGATGTCTCACGAGTTGCGCAGAATGTGAGGTGAGCGATAGCAAGCTGCGGCGGATCGGAATGAATGTAGTAGATCACGGAGTCGTCGTTGCCAATGCCACCGCGAGCGATTGCCGTGACGCGTTTGCCAGCAAGAATGTGCGAATCGCAGACCTCGCGAGCAAGTTCAGATTCAAAGAGTTCGCGATCTTCCAGATCGAGTGACCACCATGGGTCGTCCCAGTCGATTGCTGCGAGTTGTTCGACAGTGAAGCTCAATCGGTAGTGTCCGCACAACGGAAGGGTTTTACGACACCGATCCATGACAACGGAGACGGCGTAGAACAAGACAACAGCGTACCACCACAACAACCTGTGAGCAACAGGGAAGGTGTGCCCGAAGGGCCTTAGCGCAAACACCATGTTGTGCGTCCAACCGCGCTGCTACCAAGCGTCGGTGAGGTGCGCGTATTCTGCGATCGTACGGTCAATATGATCAGGATTTGCAGATTCATCGAAGCCGTCGTATCCGTCCGGTGAATATCCAAGGAATTGTCCAACGTAGAGCAGTTTGTCGCCACGAAAACACCATTCCATGTGTTCGTCCTCGTCCCATTCAGGTACGACGTAGACGAGAATGTGTTCTGCGCCGTGGGGCGTGACCACGCGAATGTCCATGTGATCCCAAACACCAGCAACCGTTTTGATTGCTGGAACTGTTGGCGGAGAAGCGTCGATGGCGTACACCATGTCCAAGAAGTTTGCGAAACATGCACGCTCCAGCAAGTCGCGAAGCTCATCGGGCCAGCTAGCCATTCGATTCAACGCTAGATGTTCGTTTCCATCTGGTTCGTCGGGAAGCTGAGTGGACACAGATCGGCTCACCCATGGAAAGACGATTGAATCAGGGATGTCAGAGGGCATTGGACGCACAACGGAAGGGTTTTACGACACCGCCCTGAATGAAGCGAGCAATGCCTGAACCACGAGAGATTGTACCAAGGCCAACGCCCGTTGCCAAAGAGCGAAGGTGTGCCGAAGGCCTAGCGTAAAAATCATGTTAGGCGCCGC
>JBDWHY010000105.1:0-46435 GCA_039974975.1 Fuerstiella sp.
CTGGTGGCGCGGGTGTTGTGATTAACAACACCGTCACAGGCGGCAACACAAGTTCCAACGCCGATGGCGGAGCTGGAGGAACAGGCGGAACGGCAACGGGCGGAACGGCTACTGCTGACGGCGGAGCTGGTGGAACGGGCGGAACGGCAACTGCTGACGGTGGAGCCGGTGGAACGGGCGGCACGGCAACGGGCGGTGCTGGCGGAACTGCAACCGGCGGCACAGGTGGAACTGCCAACGGAAATGGCGGAGACGCATCGGGCAGCGGTGGGTCTGCGACCGGTGGAGATGCCAGCGGCACGGGTGGCAACGCGACCGGTGGCAACGCAACCGGTGGTACAGGAACAGGTACTGGAACAGGTGGTACTGGAACGGGCGGGACTGGAACGGGGACCGGGACTGGCACTGGTGGTACTGGAACGGGTACAGGAACAGGAACGGGAACTGGGACAGGCACTGGAACTGGTTCCGGATTTGGTACCGGAGACGGCGGAGCTGGTGGTGGCGGGGGGGGCACAGCCAGCGGCGGTATGGCTGGCTTCGGAGCCGATGATATTACTGCTGGCGGTGGCACCGGCGGAGGCACTGGTGGCGGAACCGGAAGTGGATTCGGCGGTGACACTGGTGGAGGAACCGGCGGAGGATTCGGCGGAGGCACTGGTGGAGGAACCGGAAGCGGATTCGGCGGCGACACTGGTGGAGGAACCGGAAGCGGATTCGGCGGAGGCACTGGTGGAGGAACCGGCGGAGGATTCGGCGGCGACACTGGTGGAGGAACCGGCGGAGGATTCGGCGGAGGCACTGGTGGAGGAACCGGAAGCGGATTCGGCGGAGGCACTGGTGGAGGAACCGGAAGCGGATTCGGTGATGGGACTGGCAGTGGTTCTGGATCAGGTAGCGGATTCGGTTCGGGAAGCGGAGCTGGTTCAGGTTCTGGTAGCGGATCTGGATCTGGATCTGGAAGCGGAGCCGGTTCGGGATCGGGTAGCGGATTCGGATCGGGAAGCGGAGCTGGTTCAGGTTCAGGTAGCGGATCAGGATCAGGAAGCGGAGCCGGTTCAGGTTCAGGTAGCGGATTCGGATCAGGTAGCGGAGCTGGTTCAGGATCTGGTAGCGGAAGCGGTTCGGGAAGCGGAGCTGGTTCAGGATCTGGTAGCGGATTCGGTTCAGGAAGCGGAGCCGGTTCAGGATCTGGTAGCGGAAGCGGTTCAGGAAGCGGAGCCGGTTCAGGATCTGGTAGCGGAAGCGGAAGCGGTTCAGGAAGCGGAGCCGGTTCAGGATCTGGTAGCGGAAGCGGAAGCGGTTCAGGAAGCGGAGCTGGTTCAGGATCTGGTAGCGGATTCGGATCGGGCAGCGGAAGCGGAAGCGGAAGCGGAAGCGGATCAGGTTTCCTAAGCAATCCAGCCGAGCCTGGCGTTAACGTTCCAGTCACTCAGCCCGGAAGCGGTTTTGGAAGTGGAAGTGGAACAGGGTCCGGCTTCGGATCTGGATCTGGAAGCGGGACTGGAACTGGATCAGGTTCCGGAAGCGGACTGGGAAGCGGCGGAGACAATAATGCTCCTGTTGTTCCTGAGCCCGGTAGCTTATTGATGATGGTTGTTGGTAGCTGCCTTGGCGGAGCTGCTTGGTTGCGACGACGTCGCAAAGGCGACGACCAAAGCCCAGAAGCCACTGAAAACGCCTAACACGGCAACCCGAAAGGGAAGCAAGTGAAGCAATCTCAGGCCAGTCATAACACGTGTTGTGACTGGCCTTTTTTCGTGGCCCAATATGTCTCGGCGAAGCACGCTCACGACCTCAACTGCAGCGAATTCAACACCAACATCCGCTTCACTCTTCAACGCTTACTGAAGACATCAGAGCAGTTCGTGGTCCGGGCTTCAGCGAGGAACAGGGTCGCCATAAAATGCACGACTCGAGCCCCGGCTGAATCTGAATCAACGTCTTTCAAAATCGCATTCAGTCACAGTCACTTCCTCATCAAGGCCATCGGATACCAGCCAAAGCCACCTCGAAACTGGCTTCAAATTTCGCCCGAGACACCGGAATTCACTGTTCCCCACAGGAATGTTGTCGTGCATCCAAAGACGCGGCTGACCGCGACGCTAGAATGCCTCGCTGTCGTCGCAGTTTGTTGGGCTGTCCCGCTATCAGGCCATTGTCAGCCCCCAACGTGCGAAACCGTTCGCAGAGACCTGCTTTGACACTTTGCGAACAATTGCTCACTTGCCGAACCTTCCTACTTGGTTACCTTTGATGTCATCACTCTTTCGTAAAAACATTCAAGAGATTGCTGGCTATGTTCCCGGAGAACAACCTCAAACCAGCGACTGGATCAAGCTGAACACGAACGAAAATCCGTATCCTCCCTCCCCCAAAGTCGCAGAAGCCATTCAAAAAACGGCCACGAGTCGCCTGAATATTTATCCAGATGCATCAGCGACCGTGTTTCGAGAAGCGGCCGCTGATCTGTTTTCTGTCAGCCCAGATTGGATCTTGCCAGCCAACGGCAGTGACGAAAACCTAACCATCATCTTTCGCAGTTTCTGTGAAGACGGTTCAACAATCGCCTATCCGTACCCCAGCTACGTGCTTTACGAAACTCTTGCCAAGATCCAAAATTGCAGTGTGGAAAGACTTCAGCTTGACCACAATTTTCAGTGGTCCCCGCAAGATGCAGCTGAGCTGACCAAACTTTGCCGGCTCATTTTGGTTCCCAATCCCAACTCACCCACCGGCAATCGTTGGACGGCCGACCAGCTGGCTACTCTAAGACCAGACAACGGAATTTTGGTGATGGATGAAGCCTACGGAGACTTCCCCAGCACGCCTCATATGGGCCAACTGCTATCGGAATCTCGCTTTTCAAAACGCACCATTGTGACTCGAACCCTGAGCAAATCTTATAGCCTTGCGGGTCTTCGATTTGGATTTTCAATTGCCGACCCAGAACTCACGTCAGGCATGCTGAAAGTGAAAGACAGCTACAACTGTGATGCCATTGCAATCGCGGCCGCCACAGCCGCGATTTTGGATCAGGACTGGATGTTAAACAACCGCCGCATGATTGTGGAAACTCGACAACGCTTGGCCAATGCACTCACATCCTTGGGCTTTGAAGTCAGCCCCAGTGACGCCAACTTTATCTGGGTCGTACATCCCTCTGGACGCCATCAGTACATTTACGAACAACTGAAGGCTCAGAAGATTTTGATTCGCTTTATGAAGTTTGCCGGTTCAAATCAGCTCGCAGAAGGCTTACGTATCAGCATTGGATCTGACGAAGAAATTGACAAGACCATTGATGCCCTGCAACAGATCGTCAAAGATTTGAACGAGTGAATCATCGCGAATCAAACTTTCGATTCCCCCCATCGCTAAGCTCATCAAACGGCAGCTGCTGCTCTGCAAAAATTTCGACACCCAGCAACACCCAGCAACACCCAGCAACACCCGACGACACTTGGCAACTCAGGCGACCGGCAAGCTTGATGCTGATCAACCACGAGCCCAACCCATCTCATCTGAACACACGATTCAAACACGCGTGGCTTAGCCCAACCATCGTGAAGGCCCGCAGCTTCAACACACGAGGCTCTGCCCTGCAACTGATGAGAGGCAAGGCGTTCTCGGCGTTGGTGCTGAATAACGGCGGCGAACGCCATGCGGATCAACTGGTTTCCCCATGAAATTCGAATAAAGAGACTTCGCCAAGGCTTGGTGAAAATGCTGGACCGAATTTTCCTTTCAACGTGATGACTTCCGGCACACAGATTCCCGCATCACTGCCGGGACATCCTGTCGCTTTACGAAACACAAAACACGAACAACGAACCATCAACACCGTTTTAAGCGATTCCAGCACCTTGTTTGAATCTGTGTTCGAACTTCGGATCTGGCAGTAAGAACGGATGTTTGTACTGCTCTTGGCTCCCGCCAGAATGCCGCAAACGAGACTCTGTGAATCGCCGCCATTGCTCACCAGTCACACACTGGCACACCATTTGATGCAGTCTGCCCGAACGTCGCTTGTCGTCATATTCACAGTTCAATTCCGCCAGACGTCGATCAGCTTGCTCAGCAAGGCGAATCACTTGTTCCGAAGATAATTGGTGACTCACAAAAAGCTGATACCCAGGAGGATCTGCCCACGACGGAGTCATCGTAAACACGCCGGAACCTGAACGGTGGTCGTAGCCGATACTGGTCAGAGCATCCGTGACGGCGGACACCACTTGAGATTCCGTAATCTTCTCGCCCGTAATGCTGCTGATATGAGCAGCCTTGTGTAAAAATTCTAACAGAGGAGTCGAGCCGTAAAATCCGCGACACCGCACCACATCATGAATGTTGTATCGGTACAAGCCCGAGGACGTTGTCAGCAAAATTTCATAGCAGCCGTCAACTTCCAGCTGATGAGCCTGCAAAATTTCCGCAGTGTTGGCACTGCCACTTGCTGTGATCGGTTGAGCGATAAATTCAAAGAAATGCGAATCAATGTCCAAGATGCCCGCAGATGAATCATCCTGAATGGGAATCGTCATCCGGCCTTCGCTGGCATGCAGTCCATGATCTCGAATCGGCAGGTTCCCAAATCTTTGTTTTAACTCGGGCAGATAGGCCGACACACTGCCCCCCGTCCAGACTCCAAGCACACACAGATTGGGCCACAGTTGCTGAGGCATCAAAGAACCATGTTGCTCGAAAATCTTCTCGATCGCACGACCTCGTTCTGGATTCGGTTTTAGCCTTCTAGACAGCTGCGTACGGAGACCAGATGCCAGCTCGGCGCACAACGCTGTGCCATCCGAAATGTCTCGCACAATCGACTCTGCATTTTCATCTGCCGTATTCAGCAAGCTGATCAATGAACTGGGGTTGGCAGTCACAAACATTCCGGCCCAAGGATCGGCCACCGCATATCGAGCGGCCAAGATACGACGTTGCAGCGGATCATCCACGAGACTGACTTGCCACGGAATTGTGTACAACTTGCGAATGATGGGAGACTGCATGGCCGTGACCAAGCCGCTAATGTTCCCACATGGAATTCCGGATGCCGTGCGTTCGACGTCGTGGTGGCTAATAAGCTGCACCATCTTCCGCAACTTCATTTCCGGATACTGTTCATGAATTGAAATGCCCCAGTGCTGCCATCCTCGACGGTAGTCCTTAACGAACTGTTTCGTCACCGGGATTCGTTTGGCCGACGACGTTGTGCCACTGGTCAACGCGTACATCAGCAACGGATTGGCCGCCCCCAACAACGCTTGATGGTCGCCGGCAACCATCTGATCAATGGCCGATCGAAACGTATCGTAAGTTGAAACCGGAAACTGCTTTTGATAATCAGCAACCGATAAATGTGACTTCAAACCGTGCTGGCGACTGAACTGGCTATCGGCGTTCAGTTTTAGAATTCGAGACAAGGTTCTTGCCTGAGTCTCTTCACAGCGATGCTGAGCGGTTTCAAGAAAACGATCTCGAGACTTCAGCAACCGACGTCGCACAATGCCACCGATCGCACTTCGTATTCGCTGGCGGATCGGAATCGAGGCCATCAGACAACCTTGAAATGGGCAACAAGTGTCTCAATGATTTCACGCATCGATCAGCTGCTAGGGTTGAGCCGCTCGGGCAGCTGCCGGCGTTCATTCGCTAGGGTTCATTCGCCAAGCCTCATTCACTAAGGCTCATTAAAACCTGAAACCAGTCTGCCGAAACCAATCACGTCACAACCGAGCCTCTTACGCCACTGGTAATACAGCGTCGTCCAACGTTCGACTCAGGTGATTCAGCACTGCGTGTGAACCCAAAACCTTACGAGTTCTGCCGCTGATTCTGAGAGCTCCACCTTCAGCCAAACAGGCTTTGAAACATTCGGGCAGACCTTTCCAAAAGGTCTTATTGCGAAGCATCATCATCGGAAGAATGCGGTGAGAATTCAGAGAATTCAACCACTTCAATCGTGAGATCTTACGTGGCACAAAAATATCTTTATCTTTACCCAGCATGGTGTTCAATGGCACCAACATATCGACTCTGTACCGCAACGCGTCGTCCAAACAGGCTTCCAACCCTTCCCGAGCACACCGTTCAGCATGGCTGTAGATGTGGCGTCCCTGACTGCCCGGCAAGACCACCACCGCACGAGCATTCAGTTTGCAAGCAAATTCCAGAGCACGACGAGTATCATCGATGGCCTGCTGGTAACTGCGATCCAAGGTGCCCGTGAAGCCTCCGGCAAATCCTACGGTGCAAACTTCCAAACCCGCATCCGAAAGCACTTCCTGCAAAGTGTCGGGCCCAATCCGCAGAGCCCTTTGACGACGAAGACTGACCATCCGAATTCTTCGTCGTTGCAACTGGCGAACTTCAGCCACCAGTTCATCGAAATCACGAGCCATCAAAATTTCGGCTGACTGCAGCAAAGTTGGAGACGGTGCATCTTCAACCTGATTCGATGTTGCCGTAACAGATAGATCCGCATTGGTTCGGTTTAAAACAACGTCCATGGATGGAGCTCAACATCAAGGAATGAAGTAGTACCGCGCAAATGGCCCGTTCGCGTTCCGAAGAACATTAAGGAATGGAGAAGGCGCTGCAACAGTGATCCGATTCAAATCTTTGAATTCAAGCCGATCACTTTTGATGTTGAGTGTCAACGTCATGATTGACGTTTAGGTAATCTCGTCCTGATATGCCATATGGGACAGACCATAAAACACACGCTGTGGTTTTTCATCACCTGATTTCACGTTGAACACACATCATGTCGTATCACCTAAAATCACGATCTTGATGTTCGACTCGCCACTCCACGGACTGGGCGGTTTCAAAACATCCCCACCAAAAAATTTCATGGACACTCTTTGATTGCTTCACAAAACCAAAAGGGGCAGCTGACGTTTGCGAATCCACGAACTCAAACCAAAGACTGACGAGCCAGACACCCACACACTGGGCTCCAAGACACCACACACCACACACCACACACCACACACCACACACCACACACCACACACCACACACCACACACCAAGACACCAAGACACCAAACAGCGTCGGTTGAGTGCAGGGTTGGCAAAGCCGTGTGAATCGCGTCGCAGCCACACTGCACCACCTCGTGATACCAATCAGGTTGCTCTGAACCGAACGATCGACTTAAGCCGTCTTTTGATCCGGGTATTTCACTCGACCATGATGCACGGCCAACAGCGACTTCACCAACGAATCCTTGATCGTCGTCAAATCAGTCATCGTTAATCCGCTTTGATCAAACTGCCCATCAGTGATGCGTTTGAGACAAATCTGATCGATCAATGACCGAATTCGTTTCGGAGTCGGTTCGCTTAACGTACGGCTGGCGCTTTCGACGGCGTCTGCCAACATCATGACTCCGGCCTCCTTCGTCTGAGGCTTCGGACCAGGATACCTGAAGGTCGATTCATCAGCGTCCGTGCGATGGTCTTCATCAGCTCGGTTCGTCGCTTCTCGAAAGAAGTATTCCACCAACGTCGTCCCATGGTGCTGTTCGATAAAATCGACCAGCCGTCGAGGCAAGTTGTGCTGTTCGGCCAATTCGACTCCGTCTTTCACATGACCAATAATGATCAACGCAGACATCGCGGGAGCCAATTTGTCATGAGGATTTTCTGCCCCCGAAGCCATGTTTTCAATGAAGTATTCTGGCTTCAACCCTTTGCCAATATCATGAAAATACGCTCCCACTCGAAGCAACAAACCGTTGGCTCCAATGGAATCGGCAGCGGCTTCCCCAATAGACGCCATCGTGATGGAATGGTTGTATGTGCCGGGAGCTCGTTGAGCCAATTCTTGGAGCAATGGATGAGAAACGTCGGACAGTTCCAACAAACTGATGTCGGTCACAATTCCGAATACTTTTTCCACCGCTGGCAAACTGCCGGCAACCAAATAGCAGCACACCAATGACCAGCCGGCAAATTTACACGCGATTTTTAGCACCGCGGGATCTCGCCAACCAATCGCGAACGCATGACTGTTGACCAAACTGACGCTTAACGAAATGACGAAAGCAATCCCTGCGGCAGCAAATCCAATCTTGATCAATGTCGATCGAGACGACACCTGGTTCAACGGAAGTACGGCCATCACACACACTGCCAGCAACGTCACAAAATGACCGACAGTGCCGACCGTCGTGATTGATACCAACAGGCATAAACACAGCGATGTCAGTAACGCCAACGTCTGATTCTGCACGATCGCCAAAATGATCACAGCGGTCAACAACGGCAACACTTCCGCTCGCCAAGGATCACGGCTTAACCAGCCGCTCAACATCACGGCCAATACACAAATTAAAAGGTAGGTCGTTAGCCGAGCCGGTTCTTGCAACAAGGCCGTTTCGGCTTTGCCAAGATAGGTGGAAAGAAAGGCCACCATGATTGTCAGTAAGATACCAGCCCCGATGACTCGACCAACAATCTGCTGCCAAGACAGTTGAGCTTCATGAGCCGCATGCTCGGCACTTAAGATTTCCAAGTGTTCATCAGACAGCAATGTGCCCGGAGAAACCAAGATGCGCCCCGCCGGATACAAATCGAAAATTGTTTCCACTTCACTGATGGCAGTTTGGCGGCGATCCGTCGTCAACGCTTCATCGGCGATCAATTGCCCCGACAGTTGGCTTTGAATCCAACTTTCAACAGTAGGACGAATTTGTTGCAGGTTCACAAGAGACGTCCAAGCTCCCCCAAGTTGACCGGTTTCCAGCATTTGACTTTCAAGAGACACTTCGACCAACAGATTCATACTGACGGGCTGGCCGGTCGGCGAAACAATTTCGATGCCGCGTTGAGGCCTTAAGTCCTCATCCGAAAAACCAAACTGCTTCAGCTCCTTCAAACTCACTAAACCCACCGGACGGACCTTGTTGATCCAACCGTTGAATTCTTTCTCCATTTGATCCAAGCGTTCGCTGATTTCCATGCCGTCGTCAGCCAGAGCCATTTTGACTCGGTCAAACCGAGTCGCAGGTTCGAAACCTTCTTCGGCATCTCCTGGAATTTCTAGATCCAGCTTGAATGCTTCAACGATTTCATCAGGCACGTCGCTCAGACGATCTGCGTTGGCAATTTCAGTCAGTTCATCTTTAAAACGTGACTGAAAGTCTCGCCAAAAATCGTCGTTTTGACGGAAGACCAATCGAGATTGTTCGGCGGCTAAATTTTGAGCCCGGTCCGTGGCGCGAACATCTTTGATCTGAAAATCGACTCGAGACTGAATGCCATCGATCGCCACGTGTCCATGTCGCCATGGCAGCCGAGTTCTCCAAGACTGAATGGCCACAGACATCGCAGCCACAGCCAACACGGCAATCAACAACAGCGACAGAACGTGATAGTCCTGAAGCGATGCCGTCAGCTTGTCCCACGTCTTCGGAGTCGGTCGAAAGACGCGAGCTTGTCTAAGTGGGCGGCGTGAGCCGAAAAATGACATATCGTTCATTGCCGACGGAGAAGCGTCCGTCTCGCTGGCAATATTCGCGTCAACAGAGCTTCACTGCCCTATTCTTCCGTTTCGTATGCAGAAACAATTTCGCGAACTAACCTGTGACGGACAATATCCTCGCCCGTCAATTTTACAATGGCAACACCTTTCACTTTCGAAAGCCGCCCAATTCCGTCTTCCAGACCGTTTGTAATCCCATTGGGAAGGTCATTCTGCGTTGCATCGCCTGTCACGACAATTCGGGAATTTACTCCCATTCGAGTCAAAAACATCTTCATCTGGGTGACAGTTGTGTTCTGAGCTTCATCCAAAATCATGAATGTGTCATTCAACGTTCGACCACGCATAAACGCCAAAGGAGCGATTTCAATGACGTCGTTCGCCATGTATCGCCGGACTTGGTCAAAATCCAGCATGTCGTTAATCGCATCCAACAACGGACGCACAAACGGATTCACCTTGGCGATCATGTCGCCGGGTAAATACCCCAGCTTCTCACCCGCTTCAACTGCAGGACGAACCAACACGATTTTTCGCACTTCTTCGCTTTGCAGTGCAGCCAACGCTTGAGCCACCGCAAGGTACGTTTTTCCGCAACCTGCCGGACCATCGCAGAATACCAACGGATGATCTTTCATGGCCTTCATGTAGCCACCTTGACCATCTGTCCGAGGCACAATCGAAGAGACTTTATCTTTGCCCGCACGAGCTGCCCGGATGTCTCGATCTCGAGGCTCACTCAAATCCGAAAGCTCGGCCAACGCCGTCATAGAATCCGATAGTGGCATCATGTTCTCGATCGTGTCAGAGGAATCAGAAAGGCTGGCAACCACATCGGAATCCAGCAAGTCTCCCTTCAAACGGTAAGTACTTTTCCAAAGGGTCAGCAATTCCAGACACTCGTTGACGTTGTCGAGTTCGCCGGAAATGGAAATCACGTTCCCTCGCAAAACCACACCCGTGTCCGTGCGTTTGCGAACCTTCTTCAAGTACGAATCTTGAGGTCCAAAAATCGCCAGAGCTTCACTCTGATCTTTCACTGTCAGTGTGGCTTCGTTCATCACGTTTTTTTGATATGCCTACGATAGAAAAACAAGACTGAAACTGAATCAGTGTTCGAGCCCAGTGAATACGGTACGGTCAATGGTCAACGGTCAATCATCAACGGTCAAACAGTTTGCACACGAATTTGCCAGACGGAATTTGCCAGACGGAATTTGCCCCGTCATCTGCCAACTGCAATCACACAACTGGCAAATCATGCAAATTTTACTCACCCTGAAAACTAAGTAACGCGATTTGACCTTCAGCGTCCGCAAAAAGGACACAAACAACATCAAATGGATCACAGATATCAATGAAATTGCGAGCGATCCGGCTGCCGTCTTTTGTTCTCACTTGAATCACCTGATGGGTCGTTACACTGCCAAGGTTGTAGGTCACTTTTGCTGGAAATTCCACCGGACGGCAAGTTCATGACCGAATTTGTTGCCTGCTCTTACCGAAACAACAGAATAGCCAACCACGGAAGATGACCGCATTCCCTGCTCAACTTGATCAAGGCTGGAGACGCCGAGTTCGCTCGAGAATTTTACGCTGGTACGGCGAACACGGACGCAGTTTACCTTGGCGAGAATCCAAAGACGCCTACCGCATTTGGATCAGCGAAATCATGTTGCAGCAAACCACAGTTGCGGCCGTGGTTCCCTTTTATGATCGCTTCCTTGCAGCCTTCCCCACCGTGCAAGATTTAGCCAACGCCGAACAGGACGAAGTGTTGAAGCAATGGGAAGGCCTCGGCTACTACAGTCGAGCTCGAAATTTACACAAAGCGGCGAAGCAACTTGTCACCGACTTCGACGGTATTTTTCCTGAAACCGCAGACGAACTGCAACAACTGCCCGGCATTGGACCGTACACCGCAGGAGCCATCTCGTCGTTCGCCTTCAACCTTCCGGCTCCAATCGTCGAAGCCAACACGTTAAGGCTCTACAGCCGCTTGATGGAACTGGATGAAGATCCTCGAAGTTCAGCGGGCCAAAAGCTGTTGTGGAAATTTGCGGGTTGGATTGTGGCTCGCAAACAACCGGCCGATTTTAATCAAGCCGTGATGGACATTGGCAGCCAAGTGTGTCGCCCCGTCGACCCCGATTGTTTGAACTGCCCGCTACGAGCATCCTGCAAAGCGTTGGAAGCTCAACGACAAAATTCCATTCCACAAGAAGCCAAGAAAACCGAATTCACCGAAGTGATTGATGTGAGCGTGGCCATTCGCCACAACGACAAATGGCTGATCCGCCAACACACCGAAGCAGAACGCTGGACCGGCTTGTACGACTTCGTTCGCTTCGAAATCCAAGACTCGTTGGCAAAGCAAATCCCCAAACCGATCGTCTCGAAGAAAAAATCGAAGCCAGCCAATAACTTGCAAAAATCACTCTTCGACGATGCCGCCAAACCAACCGAATATCCGACTCCTATTGAACTTTACGACGCCGTTGAACAGCGAACAGGAATTCAAATTGAAGCCTACCGTTCGGAAAAGAAAATTCGCCACACGGTGACTCGATATAAAATCAATCTGCTCTGCCTCTTCGCAGAAGCAGCATCGGATGCAGTGCTCGACGATTCCGGATACCACTGGGTGTCTCAAGATCAACTGGACGACCTTCCGCTATCCAGAACCGGCCGACAGTTCGCCGACCACTTGCTTCAGCTGCCACACTAAACAGTTGTGACGACAGCAGGCGGCAAAAAACCCACGGCAAAAAATCAACCGCATCTGCAACACGCCGCCAGATCAACTGATCAACTGATCAACTGATCAACAAAGCGAACTCAGCGAACTCACCGAACTCAGCCATCCATCAGCAGACCTGGCCAACGTGTTTTAGCCTTGCACAACGCCTGCCGAAATTTCGATCCAACCATTCCATGCTTGCCCCGGTCCCAGCACCTTCAATCCCGCGTCAACGCCCTGTTGCTGAAGGTTAATCGCGTTGGTGGTACAGGTGTAAGGCTCCAAGCACACGGCAGATGTCCATGGTGGAGTAAACGCGACGATTTCTCGAAACGAATCGTCGCACGTCTGAACAATCTGCAAGCCAGCTTCTTCATCAACAATACGACAAGTCACGATTCCATCCACGCTTTGCACATTTGTGTAGACGTCGTCCAACTTTAAGTCTGCAAACTTCTGAGCAACCGTCAGTTTCGATCCTGGTTCTGGATCCTTCAATTCCCCCGTGGGCAAACAGTCGTTCAGCACCCACTGTTTTTCAGCCGCAGCGTAGACCGTGCAATTGTCGGCCGAACTACCGGTTGCCATAGGCAAGCGGAAGTACGCATGAGTTCCCAAGCCCCACGGCAATGGTTTTTCGGAAGGATTGCGAACGGTAAAGTCGGCTCGCAACGTCGTACCGTTTAACGAATACCGAATCTGAATTTCCGCATCAGTCGGCCACAAATGACAACGTTCGGCATCATCGACAGAAAGCTGAAATGCGGCTGTGACCGACGATTCCGTTTGCTCGATGATTCTCCACGGACGGTCCAATACGAATCCATGAATCGCATTGCCGTTGCCTTCGTATCCCACCAAAGATTCGGGAAGGTGATAGTCTGTTCCTTCCCACGAATACTTTCCGCCTTCAATCCGGTTGGGAAACGGAAACAAGATGGGAATTCCGTTGTGGCTGAAGGCTGGATCTTCCGTGGTAAATTTTGGATCAGCATCAATGACTGACACCTGACGACCGTCGGCAGAGACCGCTTGGAAGTCGAAACAGTTGAAGCCCAAGTGAGTCGCAATTTGAGCTGTCGAACCAGTTGCTGAATCTGTCAGAAGAACGATGGTCATAAGAATATTTTTTTCAGTCAAAGAGAAAGGCGTGCAAGGTTGTTTCAATAAGGTGTTGTGTTACTGCCGAGTTGTGTTATCGCGGCGTTGTATTACTGCCGATTTGTGTTACTGCCGAGTTGTATTACTGCCGAATTGCTTCAAAGCCGTATTGGCTGAACCACAAATCAAGATCCATTCAGAATTGACAGACATCGGATCACCGCAGGCGAAAACATTTGCTTGATAAACGGATTCACTGCACGAGCGTGAGCGTGAGCACGAGCGTGAGCGTGAGCGTGAGCGTGAGCGACCGCCACTGGCATTTAGCGACTGGCGTTTAACTGCTGGCGGCGGATGAAGGGTTGAACTGCAGAGTTTGGTTTTCCATCGTTGCGGTTTCAGGAAAGCTTTCCGCCAACGCGTCGCTATGAGTCACGCAGAGCAACGCCGTGTTTTCTGCCGACGCTAAATCTAGCAAAAGCTGGCCGACAGATTCTGCCGTTGTTGGATCCAAGTTCCCCGTAGGTTCATCAGCCAACAGCAATGATGGTTTTTGAATCATGGCTCGACACACGGCAACTCGTTGACGTTCTCCACCGGACAAAGACGCAGGGCGATGCTGCAATCGAGAACTTAAACCCACGGATTCAATTAACTGTAACGCCCTCTGCTGGGCCTCTTTTTTATCCGTTGTAAAACCGGCCAAGGTCGGCAACAAGACGTTTTCAAGGACCGTGCATTGAGGCAACAGTTGGTGTTCTTGAAAAATGAAACCGACATGCCGGTTGCGAAATTCGGCAAGCTGCAATTCCGTTAAGCTCCAAGGATCCTGTTCGGCAACAGTGACGCTGCCACTGGTCGGGCGGTCCAAAGTTCCCGCGATGTGTAGCAGAGTGCTTTTTCCGCAGCCCGAAGGTCCTCGCAAAGCCACCGCCTGACCGGGACTCAACTGCAAATTTACCTGGCTTAAAATATTCAGCTCACCAGCCGCTGTCGGAAACCGACGGCAAACATCTTTGAATTCAAGTGCGGGCATCGGAAGGAATTTCGCAAAAAGGAAATGTCTGAGTGAAAATCAATGGGCGGCAACTCACGCCACTTGGCCAAACCACAACGTTAAATCATCACAACGTTAAATCATCACAACGTTAGATCATCACAACGTTAAATCACCAACCGCCGAATCACCATGCAGCGAATCACCAAGCAGCGAGGCTCAGCCAAAAACAGCTCGTGACTGAAGGATCTTCGGCAACCTTCCATCATCCGGCAAGCGTCAGACTGATTGAGCTGCAAATTCTGGCGGAACGCAGGCTTCATTGCTGAGAATGAACAGTGGGATCGTGATGGCCAGATCGCTCAAACCCCACCGAACGACTATAACGTGACTCTCCTTTACGACAGTAAGCCTCGCCTGAACCTTTCTGACTTGGCATGCTTTTCCTGGCGTAACCTCAGATCCCTGTCAGGCAAAAACTGTGTTCGCTGATCGTCGAGTCCTTAAGATCGTGCTGCTGATTTCGTGTGCTCATGCACTCGTCCATCTGTTGGAACAATCGATTGCGAGCGTCGAAACGGTGATTTCTAGCGAGTACAGCTTAGATAAAACTCAATCGGCATACTTGGGTTCAGCTCTTCGATTTCCGTATGGGCTTGGAGCAATTTTGGCAGGCCTGCTGGCAGATCGGATCGGGGGCAAACGAGTTCTGCTGTTGTATCTGTTCGGAGCCGCCATCGTGTGTGTTTCGTTTTTATTCAGCCGTTCATCCGGCATGGTCTACGGCCAACTTTTTGCCTTGGGATCTTTGGCCAGCATTTATCACCCGGCGGGGCTGGGGCTGTTGGCCAACGAAACGACCGTCAAAAATCGATCTCGAGCACTCGGGCTCCACGGAATTTTTGGCTCGGTGGGAATCGCTTCGGCTCCATTCTTAGCCGCCATCATGCTCACCATTCGCCCCGGAGAATGGCGAACCTACTACGTGCTTCTTGCTGCGTTAAGCGGATGTTTGGGACTGTTCATCTGGTTGATCTTTAAACCGACCGTTCACCAAGCCAGCAACATCGATTCAGATCAATCAGGACCGCAGCAAGGCGATTCAAAACCCGCCGTGATGACTTCAAGTGCGGTGGCTGTGACGTTTCAACTGAGACCGTACCTGATGATGATTGCCAGTGGTGCATGCGGAGGCATCGTGTACGGCGGAGTACTGCACTTTTTGCCTCGATACCTGCAAGAATCCGGCAGTGGTCAGTTACCACTTTTGGCTTCAGATTCGTCGATCAGCTTGTCGGCCGTCGGCAATTATGCGGCCGCCCTAGCGCTGGTTTGCGGAGCATTCGGACAGTACACAGCCGGTCGCTGGGCGACTCCGAAAAAGCTGCCTCGACAAATCGCAACCGCCTACGCATTGAATATTCCGTTTCTGATCTGGATGGCGGTTGCCGAAGGTCCGTATCGCTTATTGGCGGCCTGTTTGTGGGCGTTCGTTCACTTCATGAATCAACCTCTTTACAACAGCCTGCTTTCTGAATTTGTTCCTCAACACCGCCGCAGCTTAGGCTTTGGATTCAGCAATATGCTGGGCTTTGGTATCGGAGCACTCGGCCCAACCTTGGTCGCTTGGTTCGGTATCATTCTCGGAGACTACACAAACAGCTACGCCGTTCTCGCGTGCTTCGCCTTCGTGGCATCGATGCTTGTGCTGCCGCTGATGAACCCCAAACTGGCACAACGAGAAGCTGACGGTTCGGAGGCAAACAGTTCGGAAGCTGACGGTTCAAAATCAAACGGCAACCACACACCATCGTGATCGCGACAAAACAAGGTGAGAGGCGAGACGAGCAAGGCAAGGCAAGGCAAGGCAATTGACAAAAACCGTGCTTAAGCCTGAAGGCATCGATGGTTGCCGGATTTCAGACCACAGTGCGTTCTTTTTCAACCCACTGGTTGTGACGCACTTCGGCCATGACGGATGGCCTGACGAGTTGTTAAAACGTGTGCACTGAATCAATCCGACGCCAGCGCGGACGGCCGAATCACATTCTTATCCTGGCGAACTTTCAAACTGGAATTTTATGACCACCGACTCAACAAATCCCAGCCAAGAACTCAAGCCATTCACTGTCGCCGATCACATTGTGCTGTTTGTTGCAGAAGGTTTCGGCTTGGGTCGCATTCCAGTTGCTCCGGGAACATGGGGCAGCTTGTGGGGCATTCCACTGGGGTATTTCATGTTGACGGAAGGCTGGTCAATCGTTGCCTTTGCAGTCACGGCAATCGCAATGCTGATTCCCGGCATCCCACTGTGCGACAAAGCGGCCAAGCTTCGTCAGATCAAAGATCCTGGCAGCGTGGTGTGGGACGAAATGGCGGCGTTCCCCATTGTCTACATCGTCGCCATTGGCAGCACGGTTCAGTTGTGGCTGGTGCTGCTGCTGGGATTTGCCCTGTTCCGATTGTTTGATATCTGGAAACCATGGCCCGTCAAGGTCTTCGATCGCATCGAAGGAGGAACGGGAATCATGCTAGACGACACGGTCGCCGGGTTCATGGCGGCAGCAAGTCTGTGGGCAATTTTAAAGCTGATCGCTTAGGCAAACCAGAAACCTTCAGTCCCTATCCCCACAGCTCTTCACGAGGATTCGTCGTTTCCAATTCTTGCAGTTGCTGATACAGCTCGCGTTGTTCGTCCGACAATTCTTTCGGAGCCACCACTTTGATCACAACCAGCTGATCACCCTGTTTTTTTGTCTTGCGATCGATGCTCCCTTTGCCTCGAAGACGCAGCTTCGAACCACTGTTGGTTCCCGGAGGAATGGTCATCACGATCGTGCCTTCCATCAAAGTAGGCACGTCCACTTTGCCTCCTAAGACGGCTTCCAAAGGAGTAATGGGCACATCAACCAGAAGGTGACTCCCGTCTTTGCGGAACCAAGGATGAGGCGAAATTCTGACAGTCACAATCAGGTCGCCAGGACCCGCTGCACCCGGATTTCCTTGCCCTGCCAGGCGAATTTTTCCTCCGCCATCCATGCCAGCCGGCACTTTCACGGTCAGACGTTCGCCATTCACGGTCAGCTCGTATTCGCCGCCGTTGATTCCCATCTGAAACGGAATTCGAATCTCTGTTTCGACATTGGCGCCCTTGGTTGGCTGAGCACGTCGGCCACCCCCTCCGAATGGATTTCCACCACGACCGCCACCTCCGCCACCAGCGCCGCCAAACATACCGCCGAGCAGATCTTCAAAATCAAATCCGGCCGCTCCTCCTCCTCCACCACCGCCAAAGGGATTAAAGCCGCCCCCGCCAGCTCCGCCCTGAACCTTGTTCCAGTGCTGGCCGTATTGGTCGTACTTGGCGCGTTTGTCGCTATCGCTTAGCACTTCGTAGGCTTCGGTGATTTCCGAAAACTTAGCCTGAGCACTCGCGTCATCCTGATTCGCATCGGGATGGTACTGCTTCGCCAGCTTACGATAGGACTTCTTGATTTCGTCTGCAGAAGCAGATTTCGATACGCCAAGAACTTGGTAGTAATCTCGGTCAGACATCTTGGTAGGCAACCACGGAGATTGAATGAAAATAGAAACGAACAGAACGCTCGGAAGGTTAACTCAAAGCCACTTCATCTATTCAGAAAACAGAGCATCCACAAAGCCAGTGGGATCGAACAATTCTAAATCGTCGATCCCTTCGCCCACTCCGATGTATTTCACGGGAATCCCCATTTCCTGCCGGATCGCAACAGTGACTCCGCCACGAGCCGTGCCATCTAACTTCGCCAACACAAGGCCCGTGCAATCAACGGCATCCGAAAAGCTCTTCGCCTGACTTAATCCGTTTTGTCCGGTTGTTGCGTCGATGACCAACAGACTTTCATGAGGAGCGTCGGGAATCACCTTCTGAATCACTCGGCGAATTTTGTCGAGTTCGTCCATCAGGTTTTTCTGAGTCTGCAGACGGCCGGCCGTATCAACCACCAAGTAGTCAGCGTTCAGTTCTTTCGCTTTCACAGCCCCTTCAAACGCCACAGACGCCGGATCGGCTCCGCTTTCTTTGCGAACGATGTCGCAGCCAAGTCGATCGGCCCACATCGCCAACTGTTCAACGGCGGCCGCTCGAAAGGTATCTCCGGCAGCCAACACAACCTTTTTGCCCGACTTCTGCAACAGGTTGCTAATTTTGGCGATCGATGTCGTCTTGCCAACTCCGTTTACTCCGGCCACCAAAATCACGGTGGGCCCTTCATCTGCTTTGCCCAGGGGAGACAATTTGTCTTCTAAGTCCCACGCCGTGCTGCCATCGCCTTTCAACAGATCCATCAGTTCTTCACGAACGGTGGCCCAAATGGCGTCCACATCGACAACTCGACCACCATGATCTTCTCGCAGTTTCGAGACGATGCGATCCGCCGCGGCAACTCCCATGTCTGTGCGAATTAAACGCCCCTCGAATTCTTCTAAAACATCAACGTCCAGCTTTTCGCCCGCGCGAAACAGGTCGCGGACGTCTGTTCGAAGAACGTCTTTGGTTTTTTTAAGGCCTGCTTTCAGGCGATCGAAGAGTCCCATGATGTTGGCTTTGGAAGGGCTGAAGGTTTTCGTGTTGGGTTTCGAAGATCCGGTTGCGTTACCGCTACTTGAAATAACGCTGCTTGAGATAACGCTGGATGTAGAAGACGCGGCTTGGAAGTGAAGACGCGGCAACCACTGACGTTCGCTGAACCGGCCGACGCGATGACGTCACATCGCAAACAGGATCAGTTTACAACGTTTCCGGATACAAGTTCACAAACCGTTGCCACGCATCGTCCCATGACGACTTGTTCGCCGGATTGTACTCACCGATCTGTTCCGACCGGCGGACGACTTCTCGAATTTCCGATAACGAAGAAACATCTCCTGCAGATCGAGCCTGAATCATTACGTTGCCCAACGCCGTGGCTTCAACCGGGCCCGCGACCACTGGGCGACCACACGCGTCGGCGGCAAACTGATTCAGCAATTGGTTTTGACAACCTCCGCCCACAATATGAATCACTTCAATCGGAACTCCCGTCAAACCTTCCAGCCATCCCACGACAGCTCGATACTTCAACGCCAAACTTTCCAACGCACCACGTACAAACTGGCCTTCTGTTTCTGGCACCGGCTGGCCCGTTCGTTTGCACTCGTCGGCAATCGCAACCGTCATGTCGGCTGGCCCCAAAAAACAGTTTTGGTCTGGATCAACGATCGACCGAAACGGTTCGGCTTCCGCGGCTAGCTTGGTGATTTCTGTGTAGTCGATGTCTTTGCCTCGAGCAGCAAACGCGACTTTGCAACGTTGAACCAACCACAGTCCCATGATGTTTTTCAACACGCGATAGGTCCCGTCGACTCCACCTTCATTAGTCACATTTCGCTTCAACGCTTCTTCAGTCAAGATCGCGTTGTCCACTTCGACTCCAAGCAAAGACCACGTGCCACTGCTTAAGTAGGCCCAGTTCGGAGTTCCCGTATGAGCTGTCGGAACGGCCGTCACGGCGGCTCCGGTATCATGAGTCGCTGGAGTCACCACGTCCAATTTGCCCAAGCCGGTAAAGTCGGCGACGCCTGGCCGCAACGTGCCCAAGTTGGTCCCGGGGTTAACAACTTCTGGAAGCATGCCCGTGGGAAGTTCCAAGTTTCGCAGCATGTCGAACGCCCACTGCCGAGACGTCGCGTTGAGCATTTGAGACGTTGTGGCATTTGTAAATTCAACCACTTTGCTGCCGCTTAAGCACCAGTGGAAGAAGTCTGGAACCATCAAAAAGCAATCAGCCGATGCCAACAGATCAGGATCGCTTTCTTGCATGGCGAGCATCTGATACAGACTATTAATCTGCATAAACTGCATGCCGGTTTCCGCAAAGATTTCAGATCGAGACACCTTTTGGAAAGCCTTCTGCATCATCCCATCGGTGCGACTGTCTCGATGATTCCATGCTGTGCCCAGCAGTTCTTCCTGCTTGTTCATTAGCACATAATCGACGCCCCAAGTATCAACTCCGACGGATTTTGCTTGAGACGGCAATTCACTGGCCGCCTGTTGCAGGCCCTTTTGAATTTCGGCCCACAGCCCAATCAAATTCCAACGCAAAGTGCCGGCGAGCCGAATGGGCCCGTTGGGGAATCGGTGAAACTGCTGCAGCTTGATTTCGGAACCATTAAAATGTCCGGCCATCACTCGACCGCTTTCGGCCCCCAAATCCACTGCAAGATAGCTGTTGTCTGCCATGCCAAAAAACTTCCTACCTGTTCAATATCGTGCAAATTTCGGCTTGGCGGCAGTCTATCGACCATTAACATTTTGGCGAGCGGCCTCATGAGCAAATCTGGCATCCCTCAATAATCGAATCGCTCAACAATTCCGATTGAAACAGTCATGCGTCATGGCGCAAGCCTCAGCAGCTTTCACAGCCAGACCATCAGCCATATGGCCAAATGAACGATTTCAAATCTTCGATCAAAGCCGGCTCACAAGTCAAAGGCGTCCATCGTGAGTTGAGCTGCCCTGTAAGAAAGGTCACCGGACGCGTCGGGGGACCACATCCTAGCTTTTTCAACGCGCTGTGAGGCGACTTCCGTTTCAGGACAGTCTGACAATTTTGGCAACCGCTTGACTGGCATCGATGCTGAATGCAGGCACGCCCCCCGTCATCACACCGTCGTCACCAGATTCTTTGCAGGTCGCCAGAACAGTCAGAATTCGACTCTTTTCATCGTGCAAACGCAGAAACCGACCACTCAGAATCACACCAAATTCCTGCCGCCAACACGCCAATTCGCCACGTTTACCGGCGATTCAAAGAGACGATTCCATCAACAGTGCCCCTTGGCACCACTGGTATTGCTGCACATACCTTCTCTATACTTCTTTTCAGGAAACTTCACTTCGCTCGTTGCAACCATGAAAAATGGATGAGAAAACAGGTGGCGTGCAGACTTCCGACTCTTGACTTAAGACCAAGACCGGCGATACTGCGACTGAATCTCAGTATCGTCACATTGCGACATTTTGATTCCCATTCCCACCCATCGCTCGTTTTTCCCGAGTAGCTCGCCATGAAGACTCTCGCATCTCAACCAGCCGGTCAGTATCTCTGCGATCAAATTTCGGGCCCCCGAGATGCTCAGATTCGCCTCAAACGACTCGGAATCTGCGAAAACCGCCCCATCGAAGTCATTCGCCACGGCGATCCGATGGTGCTGAATGTGGTCGGAGCACGAATTGGAGTCTCACGGTACTTAGCAGAATGTA
This sequence comes from Fuerstiella sp., assembly GCA_039974975.1. Lineage (GTDB taxonomy): Bacteria > Planctomycetota > Planctomycetia > Planctomycetales > Planctomycetaceae > Fuerstiella. The sequence goes on from JBDWHY010000105.1 coordinate 21,619, forward strand.
TTTCAGTGGAAGCCAACAGCGATTGTTTGGCGGCCGCTGTTCCAGCGTAACACGCATTCAGGTTCTGACTTTCTTAGTCCCGACGGCCGGCCGACTTTCTGTGTATCTCGTCGCTGGCCTTCCGCAAACCACATTTTCTTAAGCGGCCTACCGCAATCATGGCGGACTCGAATCCAGCCCCATCGGGGCCACTCCCTTCAGAATCTGTCAAGCAATCCGTCGCTCTGGTAGGAAATCCGAATACAGGCAAGACCAGCCTGTTCAATCGACTCACCGGCTTGAAGGCTCATACGGCCAATTACCCGGGAATCACGGTCGATATTCGCCAAGGTGATTGGAAGTTCGTCACCAGCAGCGGCCAAGCCAAAACGGTGAACCTGGTCGACCTACCAGGCATGTACAGTTTTGACGCCATGAGTCCCGAAGAGCAGGTTTCTCGAGACGCGTTGACTGGCGACATCAAGGGCCGCAAAATTCCCGACGTCGTCGTGATGGTGATCGACGCGACCAACGTTGAACGCAGCTTGTTTCTTTCAAGCGAAGTGCTGGATCAAAAACTTCCCACCGTCGCCGCGCTGACCTTGTTTGACGCTGCGAAGTCGGGCGGCATCGAAATTGATGTTCAGCACTTAAGCGAAAAACTGGGATGTCCGGTTGTTGCCGTCAGTGCTCGAACGGGCGAAGGCATTGATGAATTGGCCGATCAAATCGCCGTCATCACTGCCAGTTCGCTGCCAATTTTAAATGAAAACCATCAGTCGTGTGTCGTCGGCTGCAGCGGCTGCCAGTTTTCAGCTCGCTTCGACTGGGCGGCCGGAGTCAGCCAAGCGTCGGTGTCGTCTGCCAAGCGGCAGATGGCAGCCCCCAATCGCTTGGACAACTTTTTGACTCATCCCGTGTCAGGCCCCATCGCATTTACCACGTTGATGCTTGGAGTCTTCTACTTGATCTTTTCGCTCGCCGGAGTCCCCATGGACTTGATCGACGGAGTGTTTGGATCGATTGGTGATTCAGTCGGTGATCTGCTTCCAGAAACCATTCGCAACCGGTTCGTTTGGGTCCTGTGCGTTGTCCCCGCCGCGTTGCTGGTATTCGCAGCGGCATACCGGCTGATGGATACGAAGTTCAAAGGCAAAGCGGGGCTGTTTGCAGTGGCCGTCAGCATCGCGATCAGCTTTCTTCCTGCGGGCGATTTTCGCAGCTTGGTCGTGGATGGATTGATCGCGGGAATTGGCGGAGTCGTCATTTTTCTGCCTCAAATCTGCATCCTGTTCTTCTTTATTACGCTACTGGAAGACAGTGGCTATATGGCTCGAGCCGCTTTTGTGATGGAGCGGTTGATGAGATTTGTGGGGCTGCCGGGCAAAGCATTCGTACCCATGCTTTCCGCTCATGCGTGTGCGATTCCCGGCATCATGTCGACTCGAGTCATCGAAGATTGGCGAGATCGATTGGTGACAATTTTAGTGCTGCCGTTGCTGACCTGCTCAGCTCGGTTGCCCGTGTACGCCATGGTCGCCGCGTTGCTATTCAACGAATCTCCGTTAAAGGCAGCTGGCATTTTCACGGCCGCTTATCTGCTGGGAATCGTAGCCACTTTGGGCTCGGCGTGGGCTTTAAAGAAAACCATTCTGAAGGGAGACGCTCAGCCGCTCGTGCTGGAACTTCCCGCCTATCGAATGCCGGGACTACGCAATTCTGTTTTAACGGTGATTGATCGAGCTGTCATGTTTTTGAAAAACGCGGGCAGCGTCATTTTGATTATCTCACTGGTGCTGTGGTTTCTTGCCAACTACCCCAAAATGGACCGCAGCCAACTTCCAACCACCGCGGCACAGCAGGCCGAATCCTTGGAATCAGAAATCGCAACCGTTGAAGCAGCCAACTTGCGACCGAAGAACGAAGGCTACGAAGCCAACCAAATGAAGATCGCCGAATTGAACGGCGAACTTGATCTGCTGATGCAGCAACAAGAACTCGCCTATTCGTTTGCCGGTCGAATGGGACAGATCGTCGAACCCATTTTTAATCCGCTCGGCTTTGACTGGAAGATCAACGTTGGAATTTTAAGCTCCTTTGCGGCTCGAGAAGTCATCGTGGGAACTTTGGCGATCGTGTACGGCATTGGGGAAGATGCGGCCGAAGACGAACAAACGCTGGTGGAAACCTTAAGAAGCCAAAAGCGGCCAAACGGCAGCCCTGTTTTCGACACAGCCACCTGTTTAAGTCTGCTGGTTTTCTACGTCCTGGCAATGCAGTGCCTGCCGACTCAGGCGGTCACCAAACGAGAAACAGGATCATGGAACTGGGCCATTTTTCAGCTGGTCTTTATGACGGTTCTGGCATGGGTGGCCGCGTTTGCAACCTACCAAGCGGCCCTAGTTTTCAGTTAAAGCCCAAGCTGACACTGTCGGCGTGATTGGCAGAAGTTCTGACAAGAGCTTCAAACCAGTACCCGCTTGACGCAACCGAAACCTGACTCACAGAATTCCGCAAGAGCTTCCGCCTATGCTGAATGCACAGGCAACCGCATTCGGCCAACTGCCCTTTTGCCAACTGCCTCTTCAGCAAATTGCACCAAGCATGACGGGTTCAGCGGTGACGGTCCCAAGGGTGATGCTCGAGCAATCACCGCGACGATCAGGCAACTGCAATCCTGCGGCCCCGATAATACGGCCCGGATAATGCGGCTCCGATCAGGCAGTCAGGACGACGCAGCAAAAACAGTGTCTGAACGCACTATGCAGTCAGTTTGCTGGGCAGACTCGTCGTCCGCGATTCAGGCACTACAATGGGCTTCGGCGGGAAATATTTTGTGAACACCCCGTCATCGATTTCGTTGCTTTTGAATTCGGAACACGATCCCAATGGACGTCGAACTGCTTATCCCTTTAATTTCTCGGTGGGCTCATATCGGGACAGCCATTGTCCTTGTGGGCGGCACCACTTTCTTTCGCTTTGTCGTGATGCCCGCACTAGGAGCCGACAATCCCGAGCTGATTGAAAAGATCCGCAAGGGTTGGAAAAAGTTTGTCCACACAGGCGTGGCCATCTTTATCGTGAGCGGCTTTTACAACTACATCAAAGCCATTCCTTTGCACAAAGGCGACGGGCTTTACCACATGCTAGTTGGCACAAAAATGCTGCTGGCATTCTTTGTGTTCTTCATAGCATCCGCCTTGGTCGGACACACTGCGGGAACTCAAAAGTTTCGGGACGGAGCCAAACAATGGACGGGCATCATGCTCATGGTTGCCGCGATCATTGTTGGAATTTCCGGATTCGTCAAGATCCGAGGCCTTCCCGTTAAGCCGGTCGACCCCGCTGCCGAAGTGTCAGGCGAAGCCGAATCAATCGGCGTTCCTTCGGCCGCTTTCGATGATGAATTTGCAACTCAATAATTCCCATCACCTGATCGCCATACGTCTCATCACAGCGAACCTGCAACTGACAAGCGGGCGTGCAACGAGCTCTATGAAACGAACTCTGTGAAACGAACTCTGTGAAATGAGCTCACGGTGAAATGAACTCACGGTGACTTAATCCTGCGACAGAAATCGGTATCAGCATGAATGCAAAGTTTGTTTTGGCCGCCCTGCTTTGCTGTGGATCGGTCAGTGCCGATCTGAAAGTCACGAATCACAAAGACAACAGCGTCGTTCGTTATGCGTGTGTGCTGCTGAAGGGGACCTGCGGCTCTGAAAACGATTCCGCAGCAGATGCCAACCTGACTATTCAGGTTGTTCAACATTCTGGTTCGCCAGCCACGCAAGTGGCAGACAACCACGTGACGGACAACGACGTCGCAATCGATGTTTCAGGAGGCTCGTTTAAAGCGTTGGCCAAACTCGCCAAAGGTAAAAACACGATTACAATTTCCGACAAAACGTCGGGCGAAAAAGTCGAACTGAAGATCACCTATCAAGTGCAAACGAATCCGTACTACGTGCGGTTGATTTGGTTAACCGATTCAGGTGGCGACACGACTTACGCGACCGCTTTAAAAAATGATCCTCAGGACTACATTGCCAAAGTCAAAACCGCCGGTCTGTTGATGCAAACCGCCACCGCAGAAAAAATGCATGACCTCGATCGAGAGCGGCAAACTTTTCGACTGGAACGCGATGCCAACGGTGAAGTCATCGTCCACACGTTGAAAGCTGCCAAGCCACGAGAACACTATTATTCGATGGGCGACCAAGATTGGTGGCGAGATACGCTGCGATGGTTAAATCGAACTCATCCAGACCCCTTCGCCAAAAACGTCGTGCTGGCATCCTTCACTCGCAAAGATGCAGACACGGGAAAAATGAAGGCTCATACAGCACTTGGCGGAGGAAACCTGGGTCTGTTCGGAAGCGCTTCGGTTTTCAGCTGGCCAAGTTCAATCAAGCAAACCGTCGCCACGTTTTCAGATTCATCCACTTATGATTCGACCGCCATTCACAACGACAGTGCCGGACGCAATCGAATTTGGGGATTGGCCTCAACGACTTTAGGAGCCACTTTGCATGAAACGGGGCACACGTTTGGGCTGCCTCATTGCACAGATCGCTACGGCGTGATGACTCGAGGTTTCGATCGGTTCAACCGCATCTTTACTGTGGTGGAACCGCCAAGTGATGCGAACCGACAACAGGTGACCTTTCAATCAGATCAAGAAGCGAGGTTTGGTCATGTGAGCGCTTCGTATCTGCAATTAAGCCCATGGTTTCAAGCTGATGGCCCCGGCAAAACTCGGAGCATTCCCAAGCTAAAATTCGATGCCCAGACAGGGCAGCTTGAGATTTCTGCCGACAGCGGAATCGCGTGGATCGGCGTCCATTCGGGAAGCGACATCCACGGATTTCTCGAATACTCGGGTGACGATCGAAAATCTCAACTGAAACTTTCGATGGAAGAATTGGTCAGAGCGGTCAACGGGCAAGCTGTGAGCCGAGTTGAGGCGGTTTCGGCTTCGGGCCAAACAACTCGCATTTCCATTTCGTCCGATGAGACGCACGGCCACAGTCAGCCGACGAAGCCACGAATCAAGTGGCCCGGACTTCACCAAATTCTCAAAATGGGCGGACTACGGTCATCGTGAGTGTTTGAGGCGGGAAACAGCCCGTTTTTTGCGATAATGAGGCTGATACTCTGTTGAGACGCCTGGAGTGCTGTTCGAATTCGACGAGCGGTCGTGTTTGCCCATCTCTCCACTGAAAACTTGTCGAATGACTCAGTTCACGCATTTCGATAAAACCGGCGCCAGTCAAATGGTCGACGTTTCAGAAAAGCCAACATCCCGGCGAACCGCTCGGGCAGTGGCTGTTTTGTTAATGCAGGCGGACACTCTGCGGTCCATTCGCCAGATGGATCACAAAAAGGGCAACGTGCTTGAGGTCGCTCGCTTAGCAGGCATTATGGCCACCAAACGGACAGATGAGCTCATCCCTTTGTGTCATAGTCTCGGCTTGGAATCAGCGAACGTAGATTTCGAATTTTCTAGCGAAACCGAACTTCGAATCGAAAGCAAAGTGGTGACAACAGGACGAACGGGTGTCGAAATGGAAGCGTTAACGGCCGTGACTGTTGCAGGGCTGACTGTGTACGACATGTGTAAAGCCGTGGATCGATCGATGGAAATGACGGACGTAAAGTTGCTGGAAAAAACGGGTGGACGAAGCGGCCACTTTCTTCGTGAATCGCAAAACGAAAGCTGATGGCAGCAAGCCCCCCCTGCCTGCCCGATGCGAATAAAAACAGGGCGGTAGAGAACAGCGCGGTAGAGAACAGCGCGGTTGAAAACAAATCGCAGACAGAAAAGCGAAGCGGAAGGCTTGTTGATCAATCAACAGGACAAATACGGACGACTCGACACAGGAAGACACCGATGAATTCGGCGACAGCAAATCAGGATGAAGTCAAACGTGCTGCAACCCAAGACGAGGTAGGCCAGGGCTCGTCAATGGATCATCCCGGCGACGCCGAAACACGTTCGCAGCAGGCTACCGATTTGCAGCTAAATTCCGCCATGACGGCCGATCAGTTGAAGCAAGCCATCCACCAACACGTGCAGCATGATCTTGATCGAGTCAACAAGATCTTGCGATCTTCGCTTCGCAGTAGCAGCCCATTGGTTGCCGAAATGGTGGACCATGTTTCGCGCTATCAGGGCAAACAGCTTCGCCCCATTTTGCTAATGCTCACTCATCGCATGGCAGTGACCGCCGATGGTGCCACAGATCAAGCCAAGCTGGAATCACGGCAGCCATCTTCCGATCAGGCAGCCTGCATGTTGGCGGCTTCTGTTGAAATGATTCATTTGGCGACCTTGGTTCACGACGACGTGATCGACGAAGCGGAAACTCGACGCCACGTCGCCACCGTGCATCGCCGCTGGAATACTGAAGCCAGCGTGCTGCTTGGAGACTTCTTGTTTTCGCGAGCCTTCCACTTGTCGGCAACTGCCGGAGACGCCGCCGCCTGTGCATTGATCGGCAAAGCCACCGATCGAACGTGCGAAGGCGAACTGAATCAAATGGCAGCCCGACTGGAACAATCTCGATCTGAACTGGATTACTTCCGAATCATTCGAGGCAAAACGGGGCAGCTGTTTGGCCTCGGCTGTCGTCTCGGAGCAAAATCGGCGAATGCATCTGCAAAGCAACAAGCAGCAGCAAGCCGCTTCGGCATTCGATTGGGATTAGCCTTTCAAATCGCCGACGACATTTTGGATCTCACAGAAAGCTCTGACAAAACTGGCAAAGACGCTGCAAACGACATCCAAAATGGCCGCCGAACGCTTCCCATATTACGCGCACTGCGGTTTGCATCTGCCGACGAAGAAAAGACGTTGAATCATCTGCTAGGTCATTCGGCAGACGATGCCTTCGACCAAATCAAAAGGCTGCCGTGCGTTACCAAGGGAATCGAATCGGCGACTCAAACGGCTCAACGATTGGTGAGCCGAGCTATCGGTGACTTGCAACAATTTCGAGATTGCTCAGAACGCCAATTGCTCGCTTCAATCGCCAAGTTTGCCGTTCAACGAAACAGCTGATTTCCTCAGCCACGATCGATCGAACGAGGCAATCGTTTGGACGATCGTGCGACCGTGTTGTGTGGTATGATCAGGGCAACAAGCCAGATTCGAAAACATCATAGACGCCTTTTGATGCTCTTTAATCTTCTTTGATGCTCTCTACATTCTCGGGCCAAACTGGCCTTCTTGAAACGACGACAGGCCACTCGGCTGCTCACTCAATCATTCAATCATTCAATCACTCAATCACTCAAGGAAAACGACAAGCATGAGTATCGACTCGGTTGTTCACAGCTTTTCCTACAACCTGAACTTTCTGCGTGATCAAGTTGCCGATGTGCCTGAGGCGGACATGGTGGCTCAACCAAACGGCATCCGCAACCACCCGGCATGGGTCATCGGGCATCTGACTTACAGTTGCCAAGCGATTGGCAGCGAACTTGGCTTACCATCTTGGCTTACCCAAACGTGGGCTCAGCAGTTTGGAACGGGCAGTGTTCCTGCATCGACTGTGCCCGCAGACAGCGACGACTGCAAGGCAAACCAATTGGCCGCCTTAGCCGATGCGGAAGGTCGAATCATTGATGCGTTACTTCGCATGAGCGACCAGCAATTGGATCGTCCGCTGCCGGATGAAGACTTTCGAAAACTGCTGCCCACCATCAGACATGCAGTGACTCAGATCCTAGTGGCTCATACCGCTTACCACGTCGGACAACTGACTCTCTGGAGAAACGCGATGAACCTGCCCGTGATTTCCCGACCATTTTTGTAGTGGCGTGATCAACGACGAATCCGCTGACCCATCATTCAAAGCCAGATCGTCCGGTCACCAGAACACGCCGCATCGCTCTGTTCAGCTCGGCAAGGCGCGGGCATCGTAAGTTAGCAAGCCGTTGCCAATTTCGCCGTTCAAAACACGTTAGCTTGCCGCGATCGCGGCACCTAAAGGCAACAACACTTCTTCGATGACGAAGGATTCCATCAGTTCATCGCACTTTTCGCGAAGCTGAGTCAATCGATCGGCGAAGCTGGCGTCGTGGTCCATGCTTCCATATTGTCTCACAGTGAAGTACACGCTTAACGGTTCATCGGGAAATTCGTTGCGGCGAACTTGGTATGCGTTGGTCCGAGTTTCAACCAAAAGACGAGCTTGCAGGCGGCACGAATCTTCCAACGCCATCGTCATGGATGGTTCAAAGTTCAGCACGGTGGCTCCGGGAATTTCCGGCAGTTTTTCGAACGATGGATTGTTGCCCAAAGCCTTTGAAACCAGCAGGTCATGATTGCCTCGATAATTAAAATCAAAGCCCATCATGTAGTCTAAGGCTTCGCAGTCCAACGGCGACACGGTCAGCATATAGGGCACCAGTTCTAGGATCAGACGGTGCTGTTCTTCCGGAGCATCTAAGTCGGCTGGATTTACAAAGCCGCTGCAAATTCTTCGAGGCTCCAAAGACAGCCAGCGATGTTGAGACTGGTCTTTGTCTTCTTCCATGACAAAGTCCCCGTTATCTCGAGTATAGAAGTTCTTGAACGTTGGGTACGACTTTTGGACTCGACCAAAAAATTCGAGCACCGCTTCCCGAGTTGTTGGCAACGCCATCTCGGTATTCAAATGCATGTTGGCGTAGAAGTCGGTCGACAAAGAGCTGTAGTCTGGCATAGCGATGTAAAGTGAGATCAAATATTCGTCAGTGCCAATTGCCAAATGAATGGGCAACAAGGCAGAAGTTTAAGATTTACAAACGGCGGTTGACTGATGTTACAAAATCAGAAGCCGATAAATTTGTTGCGTCGCAAGTTGAGCAAACGCTGTGCTTTTCCGAACGCCCGGTTTCCAAGCGCCCGATTTCCAAGCGCCCGATTTCCAAACGTCACGTGATTTCGTTGAAGCCCAAAGTAGTAAGGTCCATCATGCTAAGTGAAGCGTGCCCAGCAAAACGTTCCGGGCAAAGCATGCGATCAGGCGAAGCAGATGAAACAGTGAAACGGGCCAAACAGTGAAGTGATGGGGCCTTTCCGATGGGCCGATTAAAAAAAAGCCGCTTCTTCGCAGTCATCAACCTTCGAAGCAACGAGCCCGCGAAGCAACGAGCCCGCGAAGCAACCAACCCTGGAAGCAACCAACCCTGGAAGCAATCAAACCGCGGGCAAAGCTCAACGGCCAACATCTCACAAAAATGATGTCAGCCGTTCTGCTGCGATTTGATTGCGATTTCTAAATCACGATCCTATCGACGAGCAACCCAATCGACGAACAAGCAAATCGACGAGCAATCAAAAAATTAAGCTTCGATATCGCCATCAGTCACCGACAACTCGATGCTAGTTGGGTGCAGCGGCATCAGCATCCATGACGGCCTTGGGATCATGGACTTCGACAACAATCACTTCGATTTCGTATTGCCCGCTTCCACGTCCTCCACCACCAGAACCTGGAGGTCCTCCGCCATAATCGCCGCCTCCACCACCGCCGCCGTATGCTCCGCCACCACGACCACCACCTCGTGACGCTGGATCTTCGACAATCACGTCCATGGAAATTCGCGACCCGTTATTGGTGGTCTTCATTCCATCGAACCACAGCAACGATTGGTTTTGCAGACGCTTAAACGACTTCGCGCGTTTTTCGTAGTGCTCCAAGATGCCTTCCAATTCACTGGCTCGAGTGGGAGCGATCGTGCACGAAGCGTAGTAGTAGGTCGTCTGTGATGGAACACTGGAACCCAGAGTCTTGATGTCGTCGTTTGTTGTTGTGAAGCGAATTGATCGTTGAGCAATCGCATTGCGATGCAGGCGAACAGGCATTGCTCCATCGTATGCTAACTCTGGATTTTCGGCCGCGGTTCTCAGCCGATCTCGCAAAGCCATCACGGCGTCCTTGGTGCCATCGGTCCAAGTTGATTCCGGAGTTTCCGCAGCGACGCCCACGTTTGCTGTGTTTGTTTTACGAGGCGGACGTTGGCGAGGCAATGATTTCAGAATGGGAATCATGCCGGGGTCAATCAGCATGTTGGTAAAGAAACCGACAGATGCCAGCCCTTTGGCTCCACTTTTGTATTGCCCTTCCAGAACTGCAAAAACAGCTTTGCGAACGTCGTCGTTAGGAATTGTCACTGCCAATGGCATCAATGGTTCAGCCGTTTGAAGATCTCCAGAAGCAGAAATCGCAGCGGCCAATGCCGAGACGTGGTCTTTGTCCCAGAGAACTTCGGCAAGGATGGGAAACATGGCAGGTGAAATTCGAACCTTCGGAATCGGAGGAGCGGGGGGCTTGTTGCCGCGACCAAGGCCGCCGCCACCAAAACCGCCGTCGTAGGAACCGTCTCCGTATTCACCACCACCGTACTCGCCTTCGCCATTATCACCGCTCGGCCCAGACATGCCACCTGATCCAGACATGCCACCGGGACCCGACATACCTCCGGGACCACCGGGCGGAGGTAAATCGCCCGGCGCTCTTGTTTTCACAAGCTTGAAGTAGTGACTTGTTGTTTGAGAACCCGCTGCAGCCAACACCTCTAAACTTTTGTGATTGCTTTGAGGATTAGAAATCGCGTTTTCCACTGCAGTTCTTAGCAACGTCTGAACAACAGCACTGTCAAATTCGTAAGCACCCAGCACTCCGGAAAGCACAATTCCTTGAGCATCCGCAGGCTGCAAAGGAGTCGGCTGATTGCCATCGTAAATATCCTGAAGCATCTTCCACGACTGAGGTGTATTCGAAGTTGCGAGGCCGTTCACGACGGCTTGAACGAGAGCTTCTGGGGCCAAGCCGCCAGCTGAATTATTCGACGAACTCCCCGATGAATTGAATGAACCACCTCGGCCAGATTGGCCTCCAGAACGGGAACCTCGCCCCGGTCTTCCTTGGCCACCGCCCGGTGGCGGTCCGCTCATGCCCGGCGGGCCACCGATACTTGGTGGTCCACCACGCCCTTGAGATCCGCCAGAGTTCTGCTGCCCGGCGCCAAAAGCCGCCCCCATTCCGCCAGGAGGCGGAAGGTCATCGATCCCCGGAGGTGCCTGAGCTGATCCCGCTTGAGCGGCACCTTGAGCTCGAGATCCAATGGCAGCCGACGCTTGAGGGCTGTAACCCAAAAGCGATTCTGCAATCATCATTTCAATCGAGTCGAAGCCGAACGACTGTTGCTCGGTGAATGCTTCATCCTCGAAACCCGCTGCTTTCAAGTCAAAACTGGATTCAGCAGATTCGCTCGGCAACGACATCGCCACCTTCAAGCCAACGTGACTTTGATCTTGATGAAAGCGCTCTTCCGCACTCGGAAACTTGAAGGCTCCTCCCGGCGGAACTTTGTATTTCGGAACATAGGGAATATCGGATCGTATGCCAGCGGGATCTGGTTGATCACTTGGAGCTGACCCCAATCCCATGAAGGCACTCGGAGACGAAGAACGGGCCGGCACTCCTGCGCTTTCGCTGAGGACTTGCCCCATTAAGTCAGCGAAACCCGGATCACCCACGGCTTGGCGGGCTCGCGTTTGAATCGCGACGACCAAAACTTCGTTCTTTTCTTTTGCCGCCGTGACGTAATCGCCATCGCTCCACTGATTGTAGTCAGCTGGGACAGACGATTGATTCGAACCGCCTCTGCCCGATCTTGACCCACCACCGTAACTCGAATTTCCATAGCCGTAGTTGGAATTTCCACTCCCGTCACCGTATTCGTCTCCATAATCTTCGTTCATCCCGCCAGGGTCCATGCCACTGCCGTTCATGCCACCGCCGTTCATCCCACCGCCGTTCATCCCACCGTCGTTCATCCCACCTGGACCTCTCGACGCCATGCCTCCGCCATAATCGCCGCCGCCGGCACCACCGTGAACGTCATCTTCGTCTGATCCTGAATCATAATCATCAGACCCCGATGCATAATCATCTTCTGGAGATCCTCCAGAATTGCCCGAAGCCGCCGCTTGAACTCCGGCAAGTTTCGGAGCCGCCGCATTTGCTGCGGCGGCGGCCGTGTCGCCATCGGTCGCAGCTGTGGAAGAATCTTCAGCATCCGAACAGCCAGGGAAACTGCAGCAAAGGCCACAGGCAACCAGCATCAATGCTGCGGTGAATCCGGGTCGATGAAAGGTCATGGCGTTGTTCCTGAAGAACGTGATTCAACCAGTAGTGGTCAGTAGTCAACAACCCCGAGCAAGAAATCAAAGGCGCAGGATTGGCTTCGCAGTATCCGCGATTGGAAGTCAGAAGTCGAAGCAAAACCGAACCAGAACAAGCCTCTGAAGCTGAGAATGCCCGAATTTGCCTCACAAATCCCCTGAACATCAGACTTTGTCGGCCTCATCTTCCGAAACAAACGGCCCTGCCGCTCCTTCGTAAATCGGAAACCACTCGTTTTGCAACGTCGCGTCATGGAACAAAACCCATGATCGTCGAGAAACTTGGCCTTCCTGCAAAGTCTCTCGGATCGCCAATAACGCGTCGTCAACTTCGGTCAACACAAGCTCTAAATAAGTGTATCGAAGGCCCGTTCCTCCACCCACCAAGCAACCCAGTTCTTGACTTTCTAACGTCGAACGAATGGCTTCTTCCATGTCTTCGCGTTCCGCAAATCCGCTATCAACAGCCCCTCGTTCATCCACTTTCACATAACAAAACGTTTCACCCGTTCGGCTAAAGCGCTCCGAAGCAAATGCCTGAGCCTCAAACGTGGCGGCCGTTAATTCGGGGTCGCAAGTCATCGCCGTCATCAAGTCGTCTCGGCGAGCATAATCGATGGCTTCCGAAGGCTTCAACTTGAAGGCCGCCCACTGAAGTTGATCAATTCGATTCACATAAGATTCGTTTTCAAGACGATCCGTGATGGTGTCCTGAGTTAATCGAAAGGCTTGAGGAACTTGAGCCAAACGCACGAATCTCATGTTGGCCGCTGACTCAGAAATCGAGGCAGAATCTTCACCCACGTTTTCCGTTCGCCGTCGATCGCCATCCAATGAAGTGTCTGACCCCGTATCGTCTGGAAGAGTATCAATTGCATCAAAGGTCCCCGCCCATGACATCATCTGTTGCTCACCCAACAACAATTCTGTGGCAATCAACATCGCTTCAAACAGCACATCGTCATCCGCTGGCAAACGGTCGAAGTAGAACACAAAATCGATTTGACTGGCCTGCCCCTCGTGGACAGAGACCGTGGTGTTGGAGAGATCGATTCCCGTGGCATCCAAAGTTCTCTGCAAACAATCTTCAACCGAAACCGCCTTGCGGAACAAATCGAATTTCCAATTTGCAACCTCCGGAGCTCGATGCAGCACCTGTCGAGCAAGCTCAACCAAACTTGGATTTTGATCGGGACTAATCACCAACTCGTGTTTGCTTTTCGTCGATGACGGTCGAAATTCCCAACTTAGTTCGGGATGGATATCTAACAGCTGAGATTCCATCCACTGCACAACGTCCCAATCTTCTGCCCCTTGGAACATCGCATCCAAGTCGTCCGACCGTTGCTGAAACGCATCCCACCATCGATCGATTCGATTGATCAGTTTTTGCCGCTTTGAAGATTCAGCAATGTTCGCCGGATCCTGAAACTTCCATCTCATCCTGTCTGCTTTCCAATCCACCGACGCTGTACCAGGTCGTCTGTACCAGGTCGTCTGATTTAGGTCGTCTGATTCAAATGGCCGCCGTCGCGCAGCAATTTGCGTCAACCTGGCGATGTGGGCGAAGTCTGTCAGCATCCTTCCAGTGTTGCCAGTGCTGCTTACTTTGAAATTTTTGTTTGGCCACTTTCTCTCACACTTTTGCAGCTCAACCATTTTCAACGCTGGAACCCGCCAAACGCCTCAAATGATCGATTCACGCGATCACCTCACCAACAACTCAACAGATCTAGGCTCTGTCCCGCACTGAATGAGCACCGTGCGGCTCTCCCAATTCCCCTTGAAGTTCGAATTCAGGGACAGAGCCGGGGGGGCTTGCTGCGATTCCAGCACTGTCGGCCTGCCGTGCAATTCCACACCACGGCAACAGTGGAGAGCACGGCAACAGTGGAGAGCACAGCAACACAGCAACACGACAACACGACAACAGTGGATAGCAGCGATGCAGATTCGCTGATACGGTTCTGCGAGTCTGCAATTTGGCATCGGCACTCAGACTTAGCCTTGCCACTGCTGCCCCTGAAAATGGTTTGTGCCTGAGCGTCCCATCTCGGCTCTTTCGCAACACTCGCATTGTTCTTTGGATTCCATATTTCAATAGCACGTTTCGATGAAACTCTCTGATTCTCTTTTCATCACGCTCACCGTTGTCGCTCAGGTTTTGCTGATGGCTGCCACCTGGCCACTTTGGTTTTGCCAAACCGATTATCCTCAAATTGCTCTGCTAGCCGACGCCGCAAATTTGCCCATCTGGATTGATCAAGCATTCTCCACTGCATTGATCTGCGGATGTGTGGCTGTGGTATTTGCACACATCAAACAAGGCATGTCTTCAAATGCGGACAAGTCAGCATACTGGCGAACCGCTGCGATTTGGTCCTGTTACTGGATCTTGGTTTGCAGTGTCGCTTCGGTTGTACTTGATCAGCATCGCCTGCAACCCTGGCATTGGCTCACCATGCTGCTGTTGGCGGAATACTGTTTGCTGAACGGCCAAACCTTTCGCAAGGTGGCAAAAGTGACGCTAGCGACCATCTATCTTTTTGCAGCGGCAAGTCGCTTTGGACCAGACGTTGCCGCGGGCATGAGTGGCAATGTTTTGAAGGTTGTTTTGCAGGCCGTCAATTTGCCAGAACTCCGCCCCACGGATTCTCGATTTTTCGTGCTGGCCACCATCATGAACAGCGTCGAATTTTTGATCGGCTTTGCTCTGTTGTTTCAACGCACTGGCCGAGCCGCTGTGATCGCCGCTGTGCTGCTGCACTTCATTTTGGTGACCTGCCTGAGCCCATGGGGATTGAATCATCGTGCCGGAGTCTTGATTTGGAATCTGTTTTTGATGCTGGCCATTCCCACCCTTTTTTGGAACCACAATCTGCCAGCGGCGACTGCAGCAAACGATACGACAACATCTGCTGCACTTTCGTTTCAAGCCAATCAATTTGTGGCAAGGCTGTTTATGGCGGCCGTCGTGCTGATTCCGGCGTCCGGATTATTCGGCTTCGCAGATAACTGGATCTCTTGGCAGGTCTATTCGCCTCGGCCCGAAGTTCTCAAACTCATGGTTGATGAAAACCAGATTCCATGTCTGCCCGCATCTTTGCAGCCATTCGTCCAACCGCCTCAACCCCTGCAATCAGACTGCTCGATTCGCCTCGACCGCTGGTCGCTGCACAGCAAACAAGTGCCCATCTATCCGGAAGATCGCTTTCAAATTGCGACCGCACAATGGATCGTTCGCCAAGCCGTATTGCAAGGAGCCAAACCGACGGATTTTAAGGCGGAACTGACTTTTCCATCACGCTTTCCATGGTGGAAACGCAGCACGATCAACGTGTCGCTGTAACAGCCCGCTGCAAAAGCCAGGATGTGGTCACCCGACGCAAAAGCGAGGGATGAATCCCTCTGAAACTCTGACGTTCTGAAACCGTGAAACCGTGAAACTCTGAAACCGTGAGGTTCTGCGCAGCCGATATCCCTCGTTCACGCGTCGGGTTGCCTTTTTGCCCGGGCGGCTAAGTCATGAACACTGCAAAAGCACTTTTGTCTGATTGGCCAGCCCAAGATTTCACAACATTGGCAATCGCCCCCACGCGTAACCCACCGCTTTTCTGGCAACTGTTAGCTTCGCAAAAGGCGTCAGTATCGGGGCGACTTAGTCACTCACGGGAATTGTTCGCCGGACATTTGCCACAGCCAAAACGTCATCAAACGATCACAGATGACGTGACGATGTTCCCTTTGGGCCGGAACACAAAATCGTCCCAATACAATCACAGCAAAGCCCCGTTGTTTTGTCATAACAACATTTGATGCGAAAAGTGTCACCTGACTGTTTTCAGTGGGCTAGTGTGAAAACAGTGGGATCGATTTCAGGAAGCCTTCACTTCAACGACAGGGTTTACCGATCAAAAGTGTATCACCGGCGACCCGTGTCTGGTGAACGATATTGGTGGGCGGGCCGGCTTGATCGATTTCATATTCAGCTTTCCGCTGGATCAATTCGTATCCTCGAATCTCTCTGCCGTCCGTCATGAATAATCGTAAAATTCGCTTGTCCGGTTCCGACAAAGCTCGACCAACAGATCAGCCATCATTCTTCGCAGTGAAACTGATCATGGGTTTGACCGTTGGCGTATTTGCCCTGCAGCTTTTGACTCTGCAAGCGAACGGCGAATCAGTCGTCTTTGATTGGCTGGCTCTCGAACATACTCGAGTCTTCCACGGCGGCCAATTTTGGAGACTGTTGACATACAGTTTGCTGCATAGCCCTCAAAACATCATGCACATCGTGTGCAATATGCTGGTGTTGTTTTTTCTTGGTCGGATCGTTTGCATGAAAACGGGCCAAGGCGAATTTTTAGCCTTGTACGCTGCGTCTGCCGTGCTGGCTGGAATGATGCAATCGTGTGCTCAAGCGATCAAAGCACCGGGCATCGAAGGGTGGACCATCGGAGCATCTGGAGCCGTCATGTGCGTGTTCGTAATGTTCACCATGTGGTACCCCAAAGTGAAGCTTTACTTGTTCGGCGTTGTTGGAGTGAAAGCTCAATGGTTGCTGGCCGGAATTCTCGCGTACGACTTCCTTGGTCTGATCGGAATCACGCCCGCCTTGTTTTCTTCCGCAGGAGCCAGCATTGGCCACGCCGCTCACCTTGGCGGAGCCGTGTTTGGATTCCTATACATCCGCTCTGAAATGAATCTCACCGGCTGGTGGAACAACTTCGCAGGCCGCCAGATGTCGGCCATCCCCAAAAAGAATCGACCTGAATTGCGAGTTTACAATCCGGGTTCTCAACCCGAAGTCAACATTTCAGGTCGCATGGATCAGATCTTGGAAAAGATCACCGCCGAAGGCGAAGACAGCCTGACGGAACGTGAACGACGATTCTTGAAACAGGCCAGTCAGCACTTGGCGAATTCACGCTAAGGTTCACCGTTCAAGTGCACTTGCTGTTGCATTGCACTCGCACCGTGTTTGGTGACCGTATTTGAACACCGTATTTGAACACCGTGTTTGAAAAAAGTGTGTCGCCCATACGGCAAGACAGTTAATCAATGTCGCTGCTACAATCAGATCGCCCTTCGCCTTCAGCGAAAAACCACTTCACCGATTCTGACATTGCATCTTCGAACTTGACTGAAGGCCGATAGCCCAAGCGACTGGCCGCTTTCGAAATATCGAAGTCTAAGTTGCGGCCCAAAAACTTGATGCGAGCCGAATTCACCAACGGAGCACTTTGAATTCCAAACAGTTTGTAGGCCGTTTCTAAGTGCCACGCTAAAAACTTAGCGACCACAAATGGGACAACCTTGGTTGGTTTCTTCAAATTCGCCGCCTGACAAATGGTGTCGATAAACGCCTGTTTGGTGACCGCCCGACCATCTCGAATGTTGAACACTTCTCCCACAACATCATCGTTGCCAATGGCCAGCCAAATCGCTTCGCAAAGATTGCCAACAAACGTGTTGTTCATCAGCTTGTCTGTGTTCCCAAGATAGGCGAAACGCCCCGCTTGCAAACGTTGCAACAGTCGAGGCATCACGGTGCGATCTCTGGGTCCATAGATAAACCCCGGCCGCAAAATCACGGCCGGCAGTTGCCTCTGCTTGATCGCGTCCAAGATGACGTTTTCGGATTCGACTTTGGTCAACGTGTAGCCGTCGATGCCTTTCGTACTGGCAGGAGTCGATTCGTCAGTCCCGTAGTGATCTGTCCCGGGGTAAACTCCTAAAGAACTGATTTGTATCCAACGCTTCAAACACCCCGTTTGCACGGCCGCGTCCAGCAACGCCTTCGTCCCCTCCACGTTAACGGCTCGATACTGGTCCGTCGGCCCCCAGTCTCCCACCATCGCCGCGCAGTGAACCACAATGGTGATTCCTTCGACCGCTTTCTTCAGACTGTTGGCATCTTCTAAACTGGCCACCACTTTTTCAGTGCCCCAAGCCGCCAAGCAGTCACTATCATCCAAGCTTCTTACCATAGCTCGGACTAAGTACCCCCGCTTCTTGGCCTGCTGAACCACGTGGCTACCAACAAGCCCCGTGGCTCCTGTGACAAGAATACGATCTGATGGCGAGATGTTCATGAAGCTATTCAACATTCTAAATTTGATGGATCAGCGAGGATCCGCAACGAACAAAAATCAGTCCGTTGGCGGTATCCATGTGCCTGTGTTCACTTGTCCGTGTTCACGTGCCTGACTTCAGCAGGCACACCACTGCAACATCACACCACTGCAACATCACACCACTGCAGCATCACACCACTGCAGCTTCACGCGATCTTATGTGAACGAAGCTTCCGGAAAAGTCAGATACTGCACGGGGACCTTATCCGTCAACCACACGTTGTTTTCTGATCGAAAAAACGTCAGCCCATCACGATGCATTCGCCCGGAATTCACCAACAAAACAACAGGTCGCCCGCGTCGTTGAGCCACTTTTGGGCCGTCAGTCGATCCGCCGACAAGTGCACATGATTCCTATTCCGCTTTAACAACCCTTCGTCACGAATCGCAGCAAGGAACTTGACAACAGTTCCGTGCAACAGTTGTTCTGGCGGAACAGTGGGCGTCAATCCAAGTTCGACTGTCGATACAGAATGCCCTTGGCTGGCTCGAATCTTGGCCCCATCTTCGCTGATCACAAATCGTTGTTTATCGTTACTCGCCACGATATCCAGCAGCAGCGTTCGATCCAGCCTTTTTCCCCGAGCGTTCGAGTTCTCAACAAGCTGATCAATATCCAGCCAGCCTCCCGGTTCCAATTCCATTCCAACCACATCAGGCTGATGGCGAAGCACTAAGCTAAGAAACTTGCTGACATGAATGTGATTCTGACTCATCAACGAAAATCCGTGTTTGCGATCAGCGAGATAAAACACAACGCCATCCCACCTTGCAGTTTCAACGAACATGAGGTGGCATCGGCAAATTTCAGACCACCGTTCAAGAAGCCGTCATCAAGGACTGTCTCGCAACGACTCTCGACGGCGAAAGGCCAAATAGCAGGGAAAGGCCGCCATACACGCCAATGCAACAGAAAGTAACGTCCCGAATCTTTCCGGCGGCGGCCCAAGAAATGGATTTGACACAGTGGCGTTGGCCAAAAACAGAATGATCACGGGAGCCAGCCACCATACAATTTGATATCGAAAAAATGCCAACACAACGCTGCCTTTTCGTCGCAGCATGGCCCACCCTAAAGCGGTTCCCAAGATCAATGGAATCGAAACCACGGCAACCACAGCCGTCATGATCATCAGTGTGATGGGAGCTTCAGAAAGTTGAGTTGCTTCAAGTAAAGCGACCACAGCATCCGCTCGATCAAGCTCTGGAATTCGAGTCAACCCGGGAAAGATTTCATTCGCTAACTGTAACCTCTGATCGGCACTGATTTCTGTTCGAGTCGGCCAGATCACAGACGCCATTCGCCGAACTCTCCAACTGCTGTTGGATGTCAGCATCAACGGCATCCAACCCAAAAATATGAGAAACGTGGAATACAAGAGAACGGCCGTCAAACAACCCGCCCCAAGCGCACGCCAAATCGACCTCGGCCTCGCAAGCAAGGCCGTCAAAAATCCGGTGGAAGAACCAAACCCGGCCAAAATCAACACGGCCAGATAGTCGGTCCATTCGGGCAGCCGGCCCATCGACAACAACCAAGGTCGCTCTAAATGAGGATACAGATCGTAGATTTGAGTATACCGCTGCTCGGTCAAAAACTGCATCAAGAACGGTGTTGTCAGCAGCATCCCCGCCATGATGGCAAACATCAAATAGACAAGCCGGTGATTGTTTTGAGTCCACTGGCTGATCTTGGCCATCAACGTGGGAGGCCTCACACTGATCGCCCTGCCATCCAACCAGCATTCTAAATCATTCGAAAATGCCAACGCAGATTCGTAGCGATCATTGGGATCTCGTTCCAAGCACTTCATGCAAACAAGCTCAAGATTGCGATCTGCTTGATCGTTAATCTGACAAGGCGACACGGGAGCTTCGTTGAGAACCTTCACCACGGTATCCATTGCCGATTCCCCCTTGTGAGGTGGTCGACCGGTCAGCAGTTCGTAAAGAATAGCGCCCAAGGAATAAACGTCGGCCGCCGTCGTAACGGCCCCCTTGCCCGAAGCTTGTTCGGGAGGCATATAACTGGGAGTCCCCATGACGGCTCCCGTGTTCGTCAAATCGCTTTTGTCTCGAGTCTTCTTTGCCAAGCCCAGATCGATCAGTAGAGGCTGATTTCCATCATCAATCAGAATGTTGGCCGGCTTTAAATCGCGATGCAAAATTCCTCGTTGATGAGCATAATGAACGGCTTCGGCAACCTTGTTCAACATTGCCACAGCTTCACGAGGCTGTTTGCGAACCTCACTAATACGTGCCGCCAACGAACCTCCTTCAACAAACTTCATCGCAAAGAATGCTTGTCCGTCCACCTTTCCGATTTCGTAAAATGGAACGATGCCCGGATGTTCCAAGGTGGCGGCCGCCTCGGCTTCCAAATAAAAGCGTTGCAAATCGGCTTCTGATGAAAAGCGACCGCTTAAAATCATCTTCAATGCGGCCACTCGATTCAGCTGAGTATGCTTGGCCTTATAGATGACTCCCATGCCACCACGAGCCACTTCTTCAATCAGCTCGTAATTGCCAAAAATTTCACCCGCCTCGACATCCGTTGCCGTCATCGTGTCATCGACGTCATTCAGAAAAGTGGCGGCTGGTTCGGGAAGCAAAGTGGCTCCCAAAGACACTTCACACTTCGAACACAATTGATCGATGCCAATCGCCAGCTCTGACCCGCATTGTGAACACTTGGCAGCTGACATTTCTATTCCCAAAGTTTGATTCGAAGGCGACCGCAGTGGATGCCTATGTTACGCCGTGAGCAAGTTGTTTCGAAGCAACACTTTCGCACAAAGTCACAACCCATCCACAAATCGATCGGAGAATCCATCGCCCCCCCCACGCAGTAGCCAATCAACCCAAATGGCTGGGAGTGATCCAGATCGCCTGTGCGAAAATCTTGCATGTCGCCCATCGCAAACTTGTGGCTTAGCCGACACGGGCACGGCAACACGTGCATAAAATCGACAAGGAACGTCAGCCGGCTTTGTTTTTCGAAAACCAAACAAAAGATCTCAGGGGGTGCTCGTCCCATGACAGACGCACCCGCGGGCTGATTCTGACACCCCCTTCGGTTTCTCAACACTCACAGATTCAACAGGCGGCCGTTGTCCCCGGACCAAATCAAAATTTTCAGAAGATGCCTGTGGCTACAAAAGCGGACAAAACACAGGCTTCTGGCAGTCGTGGTTGTCCTACTGAAACTCGAAATCCATCAGCCGAGCCTTGTGGAGCCAGCTCCCGGAAGGCTCAATCAACAAGGCCTGCCGTGATAAAAAGCCATCTTGACCTGAACAGCCGTTTTGAGGTGTAATTCAGGCGGTGATTTGGCTTCGATGGAATGGATTCAATCGATCAACGGATCAGGATGATCTCGCCGCTCTGAAATAGCATGATGCTTGGCACGTTTGACAGATATTTACTGGCTCGCTTCTTTCATACGTTCGTGGTCTTTTTGATCTCAACGTACGGGCTGTTTATCGTCATCGATTTGTTCACCAACATGGATGAATTCCAAAAAGTTGGTCGCACCATGGTGGATGGTCAGGTCGTTGAAGACTTGGAAGGTGTCCCCAAGCTGATCGCCGTCACCGGCAGCATTGTCACCTACTATGGAATTCGAATTTCTGAATTCTTCGAATTAACGGGCCCCATTCTAATCGTGGTGGCCGCCATTACCGTGCTGGGCCTGCTAGAAAAAAATTCGGAATCTCATCCCATTCTCGCTGCCGGTATTCCGGCCTTCAGATTGTTAAAACCTTTGCTGCTGGGAGCCGCCCTGCTCAACGGCCTCTTGATCATCAATCAAGAATTCGTCATGCCATCCATCGCGGTGGTGCTGCAGACCGATCGAGGCAGCGATGCAGCGAAGGCTCAAAAGGTCGAACCAGTTTACGACTATCGCAACTTCATGATGCACATCGATGGCAAAGAAGTTGTGATCGAAGAACGCAAGCTGGTGGAAGCATCCTTTCAGCTCACATCAGAACTGTCGCATCAAGTTTACACTCTCACGTGTGAAGCCGCCATTTTCATGCCAGCGACCGAACGTCATCAATCGGGTTGGCTGCTGAAAAACTTGACTGGCCTTTTTGACGAATCCACTCTGACCGATGAAGGCCGAAAACGTATCATCGCCAAAGACAACGGCAAAGATGTGTTCATCCTTTCGGACGTCAGTTTCGACCAACTGTATAACCGAGTCAGCAACGTGAAACTGCTGTCATCAATGGACTTAATCGACCGCATTCGCAACCCATCCACCGGACCCATTCCAGTGGTGCGACAAAGCATCGCCTTGCATTCTCGAGTCACTCGACCCATCCTGTCACTGTTGGCCGTGGCCATGTCGTTGCCCTTGGTGATGAGACGCGAAAGCCGCAGCTTGATCATGAACATGACCATCTGCGCCGCTGTCACTGGCTTCTTCTATGTGTTTACTCAAGGATGCCACGCCTTAGGAGCCACTCCATTTGTGCGACCCGATTTAGCCGCGTGGTGTCCGGTCATCGTCACCGGTGGAGCCACCATGTGGATCAGCGGCTACGCTCAAACCTAGACGGCCGAGTCACTTCGCTGTCGGTTCCCGACCATGCTTTCATAGCCATTCAACATGCTGCACGCTGCACTCGTTTGTTGTCGACTTGGTTTTATGGACCTAGTTTTCTCGACCCGGTTTTCTCGACGTAGTTTTCCCGACCTGCTTTCCCGAAGTAGCCTTCTGGTACTGGTTTGATCGACCTAGTTTCGTCGATCTAGTTTCGTCGATTAGATCGTCTCAACATCGCAAGCTCAGCCTGTGTCTGCGCTCACGGATTTTCCTTGCCGACGAAGCAGATCCGAGCATAAGCCTTAGTGCTGGTGATTCAACAGGGTCATCGATGCGGATTGCAGGCACGCTAACGGTAGGCGGCTGCTGGATTCTGAATTTTCCGGAGTCGCCCAAATGGCTTTCCAGTCTTTCCACAACATCTGATTTTCCGCAAACACAACGGCTTCTCGAGAAATCGGTTGGAGGCCCACTTCGGACGCCTTGGTGACCGGAACCGGGCGAAGCTGATGCCGACGGTACAAATCAACTCGAACGGGGCTGTCAAAATTCGCATTGGGCCAAATCACAAGCCCTGAATCATTGAAATCGTACGGATGACTGCGAAGAAACTGGCGCTCCATCTGCTCACGCACAAAATCCGTTCCCGCCTTGTGATAAAAACCTCGTAAAGCCGCCTCAAAACTGTTCCTCATCTCAGGACTCGCCGCATTCAGCCAGCCCATCTGAGGAACGCTTCCAACCACCCAACGGCTTTGTTCTTGAAACAAAATGATCAACGATTCATCGTTCAACGAGGGGCACGTTAATTCCACTTGAAAACTGTTGGCTGCCGCCTGCAACCTAACGCATTCTGGCTGATGTTCTCGCCAAGCAACGCAGTGCTTCAACAGGCTCACTAAGTCTCGTTCAACGAACCGACGGATGTCTCGTTCCGCGTGATGCAGTTGTTCTGTTAAAGCTCGACGCTGACTAAAGCGAGCAAACGATGCTTCCGATGTTTCAAGGTTTCTCAGCTTGCGAAACAGCTTTGGCAACGTGCCTGAATGAAAACCTGGACGCAGCAATCGACCTCCGGTTTCGCCATGAGACCCAATGGCCACCGGCTGCAACGACGCAACTCGATTTGAATCGTACAGCCTCCAGTTTTCTTTCAGTTCCCACACCAAGAAGCCAAAGATGCCCGGAAGGAAAAAGATGGTGACCCAAATAAATGGTTCCGCGAGTGCTCGACCAAGATACGGTGTCAAAGTGGAATTCATGGCTTCATGAATCACCAAGATTGTTGGCAAGAAGATTTTATGAGCCACCGTGACCACAGGAAAGTGCTTCACCGGGTGCAAAGTTGGTTCGATCAACAGGTTCACATAGATGCGAATCAGAAACGATAGGAACGACCAAACCACTCCGAAAATCGCTTTGGCGACAATGGAAATCCAAGTTTCACCGCTGTGAAATCTGAGCCATTCGTCCACCGCATAGATGAACCGTTCCAGTGAATTCAACAGCCACTTAAAGAAGTCGATTGTCCAATCAAACAACGCCATTAAAAAGCGACTTCTGAGATCATACCAAGCGTTGGCCACCCATTCGGCGGTCAGCTCTTCGGCATCTCGACCAAGCCGGCTATTCAATAAATAACTGAGCAAGAACCAGCAGCTGCCCAAGATTTTCCAGTTCGGCGGCTGATAACCTAACAACGTGGGAACACTCCAGCCCAGCAACAGCACAAACAACGCAGGAGTCGTAATATGGCGACGCACCCACACGAACGAGCGGCTTTTCCAGACCTTACGGACCACGGGAAGCTTGAGCACAGCGGCAGGGAAATCCCAAAACAGCTTTCGCATGCCCGACCAAGCCTGAGACAACACTTCCACCACCAGAGACCTGACCGCCGGCAAGTGCATCAAAGCCATGATCAGAAAGCCGACGCTGACAATCAACGATAGCTGATGATCTTTGGCA
>JBDWHY010000106.1:0-2396 GCA_039974975.1 Fuerstiella sp.
ACGAAGCGGAAGGGCTGACTGAGCCTATCAATGTGACTGCCGGGAAGCTGCTGAGCTAAACTTCACCCCGCCCACATCACGACGATGAAGCCGAAGACCGAACACCACACCCACACGCAGAGGGAAACAGACACTGCTAACGTCCGTGATCACCGAGCCGGGACGGTTGATCATCCATTTTCAAAAGACGCGCAAGACCGGCTTCGCGTGCATCACATTGTTATTCCGCGTCTTCTGGTGGTTCGAGCTGGTCCCACGGAGGTTCGCCCGGCGTTTGGGCAGGTGGCCAAGGCCATTCATCGTAGTCAAAATTCCGAATCGCTCCAATACTCTTAAGCCACGATCGAAACTCAGGGTCGGCATGGCACACAGCGCAATCTAGCGGAGTGCCACCAGAAGAGTCTACGCTGTTGATATTCGCTCCATGTTCAAACAGCAGTTTCGCAGCGCCCAGCTGGTTTCTGGAACAGGCATAGCTGAAAGCCGTTTCGCCATCACTATTGGCCCAGCCAACGGGAGCACCCGACTGAAGCAAGGCACCAAGAGTATTCAATTGCCCAAGCTGGGAAGCCAGCGACAACCAGCCATCGAGTATTCTTGTCCCGCTCAAAGAATGGGAGGCAATCGTTGCGCTCAGCGCATCCGCATCGTCAGCAACGATCGCGTCGGAAATCTCGCATTCGATATCTTCTTTGGATTTCATGTGAGCGGAATAACGCCAGGCGTAACCCGGTTGTGGCGAGAGACGCGAAATTCTGAAAACGGCCCGACCACAACTCGGGTTCACGCAATTGTTAGCTGGCTTGATATACGGTAACGCCACTATAGTCCACGATGTGTAAACGGTTTTGCTCAACCCACTGCTGATAGTCTGATTCTGTCTCAATCTGCGAACCTGAAATGTCGCCCATCTGCAGCCAGAGTGAAAAGTGGCGGCATTGCTCTGGATCGAGCGCGAACGAAAGATAATGATTTGCAGCCTCCGGGCCAAGAAACTTGTGAGTGAGAGCAAGGAAGTGGACTATATCAGTATCGGAGGTAAAACCCCGCATCGACCCAGCTGGACCGAGCGCACACATGACCGAATTGCCACCACCGTGCCCAAATAGCCAGCTGTGCTCATGCTGAGGGGCGAACGAAGACGCCAACTGACTGAGTGAGGTTTCGACAATGTCGTGAGAGGTCCAATACGTGACGTTAACAAATGGCAGTTGGCGCTGGCTTGAATTGCGAACGGCTCCACACCGGTCACAGATTGAAAACGACGAGAAGCGGAATGGCCCCAATACGATAAGGACAAGAAAAACGGCGAGAATGACAAACTTCGCTTTATGGGGGCTACGTGATTCTGCGGCATCACAAACGGCGACTAATGGGGCGTCTTCGCCGCAGATGGGGCAGTGCAGAAGAGTGGTGGCGAACTGAATTTTGCAGTCAGTTGATTTGCAGGAGACGAGCATGCGTTCCCCTTTGCCAGCTAACGCCGACGGTCACCGGACCGTGGAGTGAAGATGTGAAATGAAAAATCCGCTAGGCCCACGGTTCCGAGTGCACCGTTTTGTTATGCCACTTTAGTTCTGCCTGATGGGTTGCCTTGCCCCTTGATAAGGGCCGTGCGATAAGCACGCTGTGCGGCCAAAGTGACAAGGACGAAAAATAGCAATATGAATCCCCACACGATGGTGATAGTAACATCAACCTGCTGTAAAGACGAGGTCACTGCGAAGAGGCCTACGGCAGTAATCCCGAACGACAGGGTCCTCCCGAGTGCGTAGGCCCAGAGTCGTTGATTCGTGACGCCGAAAGATGCGACTGCAAAGCCAATTCCAATCATGATATGGGCCAAACCGGCAATTAGAATATGTGGCCCTGAGAAGAGTCCGGCAACGGTCAGAATACAGCCGAATGCAAGTCCGTACAATGAGATGACTGCAAACAGAATCGACAGACTGCTGGATGCAGATGAAACGTGAACGCTTTGTGGTGACAACTCAGGGGAAGTCATGAAGCTCGCCAGTGAGGTGTGTAGCGATTGGTGGCATAACTATTAGTAGTTATCCCGTCCTGAAACGGGATAACGCGAATATTGACGGGATTATTACCAAGTGGCTTAAGGATCTCATATTTTATCACACGCTGCAAGCTTGACGCCTGAGTGGTGAATAAAAAGCATTATTACGCAATCCTGACGCGAGTCGCTTCAATCTCAGAGACATGGAGACGACATGAACCTGAATCCGTTCTAACAATTACTCGCTGACTCGACGTTTGGTCAGGAAGAACGTCGTTGGCTGCCAAGATGGTATCAACGATTCGAAGACGAGCT
Organism: Fuerstiella sp.; assembly: GCA_039974975.1. Classification (GTDB taxonomy): domain Bacteria; phylum Planctomycetota; class Planctomycetia; order Planctomycetales; family Planctomycetaceae; genus Fuerstiella. The sequence goes on from JBDWHY010000106.1 coordinate 2,327, forward strand.
CCAGACGAGAAAACTGGCTGCGGCTGATGTCGATCAGGCGTCTGTTGTGCGTTTCCTGAAATCACTGGTC
>JBDWHY010000107.1:0-52775 GCA_039974975.1 Fuerstiella sp.
TGCCGACCTGACTTTGGACGAGCGATTGGTATTGGCAACGCTGGTTGATGTCGATGCCGAAGATCACAACGAAGCGTCTTTTTGGGGAGACGTCGAACGGGCAACGAGCATGCCCAGCGACCGATTGACGAGCGTCGTCAAAGGGCTGATGGATTCCAATCGAGTGGCCCTTCGCGACCAAGCATCGACAACAGTTCGAGTCATCGATCCACCGCTTCCAGCTTAATCCCACGCAAATCAAGAATCGAACAGGCCCGAGCTAACACTTCGGGCCGTTTCTATGCGCCAACCAACATGCTGGACAAGCCCACAAGCATCGGCTGTAAGCGAAACACCGCTGCATCAATTTGCCTGAACTGCAACGGGGCATGCATAGCACAGTCGCACTCTGCGAATCTCTGCGCCCTCTGCGTTTCATTCAAAAGCCATCGACCGGACATACCCCATGCTCGAAAGTGAAACCTAAGACCGAATCATTTGCTGTGCGATCGAAGTCCGCCATCAGCTTCGGCCCCGGACGACTCGGGCAAACTCGCCCGGTACCAAGCACGTTTTGCTTGCACCAGAGCGCCGCATGAAATATGCGTGGTACCAACCAACTCATCCAGTCGTCGTCTCGCACATGATGACTGTCGGTGTGAGGTACTGGCCATGGGATTCGAAGGGCGGCAGACGGCCGAATGCACTGAAATTGTGCCGCCCTCCGGGCTGCTTTCAACGCGACATCGAACCGGCGGTTGACACCGCCGGCTATTCTTGTGTCGCCCTCTGGGCTAGTGCAAAGGCTTCACTAACGGAGCCATTGCCATTGTCAGCGATGCCCGGTTGGAATCCAAGAACGATCAAACCTTCTCGGGTCTGGCCGAAGGATCTTCGACAGGTTGTCGTCAACAGTGACTTCTCTGTAAAAACAGACACTCGACCCGAGTGAACCCATGCGACACGCGCGGTACGATTCAGGTCACGTTAACTCAGCTTACCTCTGCCACGCCCCTCTCGAAGATGACATGACTTCTATCTTTGGCTTTGCGAACAGGATACAACACACTGGCGATCTTATCCGCAATTGCTAATATGCACTAAGGCAATATATTGACTTCCCCTGATACTTTATGTGGTACTTTGGTGATTAGAAAACCGTTCAAAGGGACTCCTCCGACAGATCGATTTGGAAAAGCCGGATTCGCAGCCGAAAAGCAAATGGCATTCTACCTGAATCGCGCCTTTCAAGAATCATCTGACATCTTTGTCTATAACGATCTACGATTCGTTCGCAACGAAGAGGTTGCCCAAATCGACCACTTGGTCCTGCACCGTTACGGATTTACTTTGATCGAAAGTAAATCTGTGACTGGCAAGGTGGAAGTCAACAAGCAGTTAGAATTCGTTCGTGTTTGGGGGCAAAACCGAACTGGCATGAAGTCGCCAATTGCTCAAGTAGCCATGCAGGCCGAACTTCTTCAAAACCTTCTGAACGATCACAAGGAATCTCTACGCCGAAAGGTGATGTTCGGCTTGGTGCAGGCCGAATTCGGGGATGTGCGATTCACCAAATTCGTCGCGGTATCAGACCAAGGTGAGATCAAACGTGAGCAGTGCGATCCGCCAGAATTAAAAAAAGCGGACAGTGTGATCTCCGGTGTGCGTGAGATAATTCGGCTTCGAGATGAACTTCAAGGGTTTAAAGGGGCCGTTCGAAGGGCTGCTGCAGATAAGCAGCAGGCAGCCGAAATGGACGAGCGAGACATCACACCTCTGACTGATGTTGAGCTCACTGCGATTCAGAAGTTTCTCAGGCAGCACCATCAGTCTGCCCAACGCAAGAGACGGGTGAATCAATCAAAACCTGCCAAGCGAACGAAAGCAGCTTCAGGAACTCATTCAGATGCAGCTGTGCCTGCGACAGAAACCAGCCAACTCAGAAACCCGACCACTCCCAGCAAAGCGGTCACGACTGCAGATGAGAAACCAAATATCGCAGCCAGCGCCGCACAGCCTCGAAACAGAAAACAAAATACGGAAGCACCTGATCCACCAAGCGATCAACCTGCCTGTCGGCACTGTGGTGTCCACCATCTTCAGATTGCCTACGGCCGCTACGGCTACTATTTCCAGTGTTTGAAATGTCATGGCAATACTCCGATCGCGGTCACGTGCGACGGTTGCAACGCCACTGCAAGAATCAGCAAGCAGAAGCTTCAGTTTTCAAAAACCTGCTCGACCTGCGGTCAAGTCGACTACTTTTTTACGAACCCGAAGGTCGGAAAGAGTGACTGAAACAAACTTGGCCCTCATCGACGACAGCTTTCACCGATTCGTTACGTCGAGTCACATGAGCTCCGAGCATTTGTTACTTTGCGTGGCTGCTCAAGAAAGTTTTAACGAGGCATCCTACGCAAAGAACTGTTCGATCGGTCCCTTTTGTTGGATGTTTAATGCAACGTCCAAGCTTCCATAGTGCTCAATGGGATTTCCATGGGCGTTCAAAAGAGTGGTGTACCAATTGCCCAGTGTTTTGTGGCCCTGTTTTCCGTATCCCGGCAAGCGAATATAGCGACGACCGATGTCCAGATTCACATGATCACCAGCCAGCACGACGAACGGCCATTCAGTGCCTTTGCTGTGATGAGTCTCGCCATTGTTGGGCAGGTAACACAGCATCGTGTTATCGAACATGGTGCCGCCGGCTTCGGGCACGTTTTTCAACCGAGTCACAATTGTGTCGATCAACGTCATGTGTTGCCGCCGAACCATTTCACGAATGTCGACCGCTGCGACACCTGCAAGTGATTTCCCGTGCCCGACATCATGCAGATTCACGCTTTCGCCTTCGATGCTGGGCAGCCCTGTGTAACGAGTCCCCAATTCATCGGCGGTAAATGTCACAACGTTGGTCATTCCAGAAATCAATGTCGAGAGCATCACTTCAACAAGCCCAAACTGACGATCTACAGTCGATAATTTGTCGGCAAGGTATTTTGGGGCGAGCTGAGGAATGTGTTGTCGAATCACATCGCCCATCGCTTCCACCCGCCGATTGCGATCCTGAATATCTTGCAACGCGTCGGCATAATTCGCCACTTTGCGTTGTTCAATTCCAGTCAGCCGATCGGCAACAGAAGCCTCGTCGGTGGACAAGAATGCCAACATGCTGCGTTCTAACTCGTAACGCGTTTTTGCATCTTCGTTCGCTGACACAGATTTGAACAGTTCCTGCAGGGCGACCTTGGGAGACCCAAACGCATAGTTTGGCTGCTGAGGTCCTCGGGCAGAAAACCCTTTTTCGATCCCATCGATGTTCCCTCGAGAATTGCCGCCAGAACCGGGGAAGCAGGCCAATTCAATATGGTGAAAGGGAGACGGAAACAGCTTCGCCAATTCAAAATCAACGGTCGCCCATTTGATGGAACTCAGACGTTCGTTGGCTTTATAGGCTCCGAGTGAAGAACACCAAGTATGGTGTCCTGTGGTACACATTTTTCCCGACAACCCCTGCAGAATCGTCAGATGATTCTTGTGCTCAGCAATGGGGCTCATCCATTCAGGCAAATCATGTTCGTCCAGATCCGCGACAAATGATTCTTTTTGATGTTCTGATGCCGCCTGCTGATCGTTGAACGTGGGGGGAACCAAGGAACTGGGAAGCAGGCCATTGCCCTTGTGAATAAAGATAAAACGCTTTGGCGGCTTCTTCTTTGACGTCGCAGCAGACACACTCGTTGATGCCAAAGCCAACGCGCCTGCGCCGGCCAATGTTTGAGTCAGAAAATCTCGTCGATGATTCATCGTTGGTTCTTAATTAGTCAGAGTGACTGGGCGGGAGGAGAGTTTGGGGGGGGGCTGCCGCATTGGACAAGTGCTGGATATCTGGATCAGCATTCACGTGCTTGCGATAGATAAACGAATCGGATGTCAGAAGCGAAACGATGACCGCCTGAAAGCTGCCACCACTGTTTAGATAGCTTTGGTCAGCGTCGATCAGAGTTTTCGAATCCGATAACATTTCGTTGCGACCTAAGAAGTAGCGGAATACATGACGAATGATTGACTGTCGAACTCGATCAGATTTTGCAAGTCGGTCGATTAAGTCGAGGGCATCTGTGACTTTACCATCAAGCATCACGTCTCCGGTACCTTCAAGTGTGCCCGTCGCGTTCACTGGTTTCGTTTTGTAGATATTGCTGCCAACCTTGCCTTGGCTTGGCTTAATCAGGTTGTCTGGGTGTTCCAGACTTTCCTGAGTTCGATAGCGTCCAAAGTCATCGAAGATTTCGAAGGTCAGCCCCAGTGGGTTCATCATTTGATGGCACTTCCAGCATTCTTGCTTTCCGGTCACTGAATCCAATCGTTCTCTCAACGTTCGATGGTGGTCTTCCGGAATCTGTGCGTCCACTGTGATCGGTACGTCAGGCACGACGCCTGCTAACAACTTTTCTCTAATCCACCGGCCTCGACGCACGGGATCTGTTTCGGTGTTCTGTGAATGAGCCAACAGCCAAGCAGGATGAGTCAAAATGCCTTTACGATGAGCAATCTTGAATGGCTGAACAACCGGATAGTCCCACGTTTCTTCGGCCTCGTATTTTCCTCGTGACCATCGTCCCTGATAACCCAGAGGTCCTCCACCTGGAACGGGAGGCAGGCTGTAGATTTCTGAGTATCGAAATTTCTGTCCACCGTGAAAGAACCATGGAAAGGTCAGAGGCGTTTGCCCCTTGCCAAACGTATGTTCGAAGTACGACATAAACCGTTCGAAGTCTCTGATATGATTTTTCCGACGGTCTTCCCTCAAATCCTTAATGCGAATCTTGGCAAACAAATCCCTGTGCTGCTGGAAGTTGTCAAGCAGTGCTTGCTCGGTGTTTTCTTTCCAGTCCGTGTCCTTGAGTCCTTCATAAGCTTGTCGCCAACCGGCCACCAAGTCTTGGCCTTCTTGATTGCTCTTCGTATGCAAAACGTAAAATTGATCCGTCGTCAGCAGTTCGGCAAACACGTCTTGATCTTCAGTCAAAATGTCATCGACGATTCGATCTGCTTCATTGCTCACTGAGCCCGCCGTCCCTGTGTAGTCTCTGCCAGCATTGTCGTAAAACCCGCCACTGCGAGCGACATCTTTAAACAACTTAACACTACTGGGGTAGCCAAAGAATTCACGAAAGAACCGAGTCACCTTTGGGTGACTGGTTTTGTGGGAACCGAGGTGAATGCCATTCAGTGTTGGATCAATTTCACCAGAGAACGATGTTTTATCATTCAGCAGTCGCCGCACTTCTCGACGGTAGTCTGCTTTGGACTGAAGCTGATTCGTCCTTGCCGCCGCTAAAAGCCGTTCATCTGGCACCTGATCCGTGATGGCATACGCAATGGCATACGCCGCTTCCCGAGACGTCAGCTTTTGCCTGTCAAATTCGTCGACTTCTGAGCCTCCAAATTCCAATCGATAGAGGAATTCAGACTTCAACAACACGCTCACCAACATCCGGCGAAGTCCCTGCACGTTGCCACCAACAATGATTGACGATTTCAGAAAGCCCAAGTACTGACGCATCTCAGATTCGCTCGCTGGACGTTGTAGCACGCAATCGAATTGTGCATCAACGGCAGCCATTAGCTGTTGCTTGGTTGGCATGCCTTGCTGATGAACGATGTCGACAAAAGCCTCAGGAGATGTCGTTGGATACCACCGGTCCTTTTCATTCGTGAACGTGATGTTCTTGCGGTTCTGCCCCAAGTGAACAGCGCCAAAAATTTGCTTTTCAGAAATCCACTCGGCATTGTTCAGCATCACCAACAAGTGCCCGCCATCCAATGCTGTCGTGTCGTAGTATCGAACTCCAGAATGATCGGGCAGGACGATAGGGTTCGTTACCCCGTAAAATCGACGCTGGCGATTGCGACCTTCTAGCTTAAAAACGGCGTTGACTCGTTCTAGAAAAATCTGAGGACTCACCAGCCAGCGGCGTGCCGGAGTAAACGGTTTGGCGTCGACCGTGCCGTCGAACAATCTTTCATGATCAACAAGATTGCCATACGCTGGCTGCCGAAGCTTTTCGTCGAGCTTCGAGGCACCCTGTTTGCGAAGTTCAGAACGTAACCACCTCGTCACTGACTTCCGCTCTTTACCACGGAACGAGTCCGCGTCTTTCGGAGGCATCAGTCCAAAGAAGATTTGATCCTGAGCTCGATTCATCAACTCAAGCTGAGCCGGCTGATTCAGGTCAGACAGATTGTCGAAGCGAACCCCGGCTTCAGCGCCGTCTGCGCTATGACAATCAATACATCGATTGACCAGAATCGTCTGGACGCTGTCTGGTACGACGATGGAGACAGGTTCCTGAGCCTCAGCCACGGGCACAAATGCCGCTACAGAAAAAACAAACAGCAGCAAACTGGTGGGTAGAATGCTTGGCACAACGCGGGTTCTCTTTGTAGTGGAATTTCACCATGTCCAGGGACGGGACAATGACAAGGTAGGCAGTAGCGTCTGCGATCGCCGCTAGGGCAAACCGAAGATGAAACGCAGGGCGTGAGAGGCAGGGGGGGGCAACGATGAGAACGGTGAAGGTGGCTAAACCATACCTCATTTTTCAGTTCGAAACGAGAGGCAAGTCTTGGTTTGCATGTTGCCATACAACTTTCATCTGCCTTAATGACTTTGCACAGCGATTGAGCTTAAACTAGCCCACAACCGCAACGGCCCCAGACACCAATCAACCTTCGAACCCACCGGTTCGAACCAGAAGACAACCCACGAAGCAAGACCTTCTGATCGCCCAATCGATGAAGACCTGCGCCGCAACAAGCATTTGCTCATGCATTGGTTAACCCATCGCAGGCAAAACGCATCAAGCATCGCACCGTTGCACCGTTGCATAAAGAATGCCAAGAGTGCCATTAATCGACTTCATGATGAGTGAAATCAAGATGACAAGAGTGACGAGACTGACTTTCCGTTGTGCCGCATTTTTCGGCATTTTTCTGTCCGCGACGCTGGTTGCCGAAGCAGCACAACGTCCTAACATTGTGCTGATTCTCAGCGATGATCAGGCATGGACAGACTATGGCTTCATGCAGCATCCTGTCATCGAAACACCAAATTTAGATCGCTTGGCTAAGGGCAGTCTGGTGTTTGATCGAGGATATGTTGCTTCTCCGTTGTGTCGTCCATCCTTGGCTTCCATGATCACAGGATTGCAACCGTTTCAGCACGGGATTACGGGCAACGATGTTCAACCGGGAGCGGAACGAGCAACCCTAGACATCCCCTTGCGTCATGCATTTCACCAGCACCCCAGTTTTATTCGCGCATTAACTGAGAGCGGCTACGTGGCTCATCAGTCTGGCAAATTCTGGGAAGGATCATTTCAGGACGGAGGATTTACTCACGGGATGACTCATGGCGATCCTCAACGAGGTGGCCGACATGGGGATGCCGGATTGAAAATTGGCCGCCAAGGCCTGCTGCCGGTGACCACCTTTATTGATGAAGCGATTGAAGACGAAAAACCCTTCTTCGTTTGGTACGCCCCGTTCCTGCCTCACACTCCACACAATCCACCTCAACGCCTCGTGGCAAAATATAAACAGCCAGGGCGTGCTGCCGATGTCACGAAGTACTTTGCGATGTGCGATTGGTTCGATGAAACTTGCGGCGAACTCCTTGGCCACATTGATGATCAAGGAGTAGCGAACAACACGATGGTAATCTATATCTGCGACAACGGATGGGCGGCCAAAAGCACGAACTTAACTGACCCAGACCAAAAAAACTGGAACGGTTTTGCATTGCGTTCTAAGGGGTCTCCATTTGAAAACGGCATCCGCACTCCCATCATGGTGTCATGGCCCGGTCACATGAAGCCAGAACGAGCCAACGAACTTGCTCATTCCATCGATCTGTTCCCCACCATCGTGAAAGCCGCTGGATTGCAGGCACCCGACCATTTGCAAGGCATTGATCTGCTGAACGCGGAAGCTCGCCGAAGCCGAAATCACGTCTTCGGCGTGACTCATTCCATCCACAACATGACGGTCGGTGCACCCAACGAGACTGTGCAATATTTGTGGTGTGTCGAAGCCGACTGGAAGCTCATCCAAAGATTCTCTGGCAGCGACACGACGAAATACAAGGCTGTGCACGCATGGGACACCACCCCCATGCGGCTGTACAATCTGAAATCTGATCCTCACGAAACCAACAATCTGGCCGCCACACATCCAGCCATCGTTGCTCGTCTCAAGAAGGCAATTTCAGACTGGCATGCCCCGACGGCTGCAACGCAATCTCACTGATGGCTTCACCCGTCGGACCGCCCGTTGAAGAAGGTAACCCGATGCGTGAGGGCCTGTTGATTTAGCGTTTGGATCGCACGTCAGCCCTGTGGTTGCTCAGAAGACAGCAGTCGGTGTTGCAAAAGGTATTGCCCAGTTATCGCTGATAAATTGGTAGGTATCCGTATTCAATCGCCATCGCCAGCATCGCCATTGAGGTCGCGTAGACTTCGCCTCCACTCTTGGTCTCACCCCCTTTGACGGGCTGCCACTGACCATTGAACTTCTGCTTCTGCAGAATTGTTTGATACAGGGCTGGGCGAGCCGCCTGCCATTCGTCTCCGCCCACCTTGTACATTCCTACCGTGCAGTAGTAAGCGGCATAGTAGAAGTAGTCGACATCAGACGTCAGCGGTCGAGCCAAAATCATGTTGGCGGCGGCCATGCACTCTTTTCCTCGATGATCTCCGCAAACTTCCAACGCGACAATCCCGCAACCCGCTCGAGTAATCGTGGCTCCATGGCTTCCCATGTAGCCAAACCCTCCACCTCGCTTCACCGCCAGCCTCTTGATGTACGCGATCGCTCGATCGATATTCCCACTGGGGATATCACAACCAATATCCTTCGCTGCTCGTAAAGCCAACAACTGCCAAGCTGTCACGCTTAAATCCGAATCCGAACTATTGGGTTGATACCGCCAACCTCCGTCGTGTTGAGCAGCCTTGGGGTGGTTTTGAGAATCGATGATCAGACGTACGGCCTTTTCAAGGGCCACCTGGCATTGTTCGGCAAGATCTCCGCTGACCATTCCAGCAACTTCTGCCAGCATCAGAGTCGCAATGCCGTGACTATACATCGGCCCATGACTGCGACGCTTTCCCACTAACAACCCATTGGTGTTTTGTTGACCGATCACCCACGCCACACCTCGGCTTAAATTTCGTCCGTACGGACCTTCTTCAGGAGCATGTCCGGCCGCCATCAAGGCCATCACGGCCAGCGATGTGGCGGCAGTGGAATCGCCGTGTGCCGGAGTCGCCCACGCCCCATTGGGTTGTTGATTATTCGCCAACCAAGCCGCCGACTTGCGAAGGCTGACATCAATTTGCCGATCCAGTTCAGCATCCTGCCCCATCACGGTCGTCGTTGGCACACCAAACATCAGCACGGCCAGAAGACAAGCCACTGGTTTGCGGAATCTCAAGGAACAGCTTGCAGCATCCATACCAAACGGCGTCGTGCTATTCGAAGTCATCATACGTTTCACCCTCTTCCAAGTCTTCGGCCTCAACCAGCGATCTTATACACTTGCACCAGCCATCAACAGGCTGCAACAACCGACTTATCGAATTGCTGACGCCGATGCACGATCACAGCTCGAATGTCACCGACTGAATCAAACGGGGCACCCCCAACATCTTCGCTCCAACAACAGACTTGCCTCACCAAAACACAAAGGGTCAACAGATGACCACAACGCTTGTGAATCCGCAGAAAAGATTTAATGTGGCTTCCCATTCAGTCGACACGAACCACGAGTAAAAGATTTCAACATGAAAAGATGCCTCTTTCAGCTCGTTCGCTGCAACGTTGTTGCCCTTGTTTCACTCGCAGTCCTGACACCAGCAATGCTGTCATCAGCGGTCGTGGTGGGGCAACTGCGACCCAATAAAGCTCAGATCAACTACCGGACTCCGAAGCGTCAGTTTCAGGCTAAACTTTATCGTGGGCGAACCTATCAAGTCGAAGCGTCATTTGTTCAGGCCAATCCTAGGCTGGTGCAACAAGTCGTCGAGCGGCTGCACAGAAACATCTCCGTCGTCCTGAAGAAGTTCCCCGATCACTCAACCAAAGACCTGAATACTGTTCGCTATTTCATTATGCACGGTCCGGATGCCGTTGGAGGAGGTCGCCCGAGTGGACTTGCCTTTATTCGCTCTGGACAGCCAGAGCGGAAACAGCACTTGGATCCAAACTGGGACAATTCAGTCGTCATCTGGAGTGGCAAAAACTATGCGAACCTCACCGACTTGTGGGCTCAAAAATCGGTCGCCCACGAACTTGCTCATGCGTATCACCTACACCGCTGGCCGGAAAAACAGCCTGAAATTTTGGCAGCCTATGATTCGGCCATGAAAGAAGGCCTGTATCGAGACGTTCGAGACATCAAAGGCACGGTGACCAAGAAAGCTTATGCGACGGTCAACCAATTAGAATACTTCGCCGAACTGTCCGCGATGTATTTTGTCGGCTGCAACTATGAACCTGTCAATCGACTGCAACTGAAAAACTATGATCCTCGAGGATTCCAAATGATTGAACAGATGTGGGCTGTGCGCAGGGGCTCCACCGCACCAAAAAGCAAACTGCTGCAGGAAAACAACTGACTTGGTCCAGCTTGACGAACGTCAAGAAGGCGCCAGAATTTTGAGGTGATAGAGATTCTGAGCCGGTGTGCTTAAACTTCGCGGCAACGATTTTTGTTGCAACCGTCCCGACGGGATGCATGGTATGCTGAGCCGAAATGCCATGCCGACTGTTCGGTCTCCCTGAAGAATCAGATGAACCAAAGTGATCCGATTCCGTTGTGAGCTGATTGCACCATTCCTCCTTAGAACCATCAAGCCTTGAAGGCCACACATCATGGCGAAAGACAACATTTATGAAGCTCCATTGAATCAGGTGGGAGACTTCGAATTCGATGACGCGGTTGCCGACGTTTTTCCGGATATGATCCGCCGATCTGTTCCGGGCTATTCATCAATGCTCAGCATGGTGGCGCAGTGTGCCCGCCAATATTCGCAGCCTCAGACTGAAATCTGGGACCTCGGCTGTTCTCTGGGAGCCTGCACGATGTTGATGCACGAACAAGCGGCTTCGGATTGCCAAATCGTCGCAGTTGATCTTTCGTCATCGATGCTAAAACGTCTGCAAGCGACGATTGAACGGCGGCAAATTCCGTCCGCTCGAATCGCGTTGCACGAAGCTGACATTCGAGACGTCGCAGTTCAAAATGCCTCGTTTGTTTGCTTGAATCTCACGCTGCAGTTTCTCCCTCAGAACGAACGGACAGCCGTCCTGAAAAGCGTGAGCGAAGGAATGAATTCAGGAGCCGCGTTATTGCTTTCTGAGAAGGTGAGTTTCGAAGACGCCGACCAACAGAAGCTAATGACCAACCTGCATCATGACTTTAAGCGAGCGCACGGATACAGCGATTTAGAAATTTCGCAGAAACGCACGGCAATCGAAAACCGTCTGGTTCCAGAAACTCTGCAACAACATACTCAGCGATTAAAACAAGTCGGATTTGGAACAGTTTCAGTTTGGTTTCAATGTTTCAACTTCGCATCCATTTTGGCGATCAAGCCGTAGCTCCCAAGCTCGTTTGATTCGCCACTAGGTGGCTGCTTTTGCGAATCGGACAATTGATCGGTCAAAGCCATCTGAAAGCTGACCTTCACGGCTGTTCGTTCTTCAGTACACTCAATTACATTTCCCACACGGCCGACAACCTGTCGGCCATCAACCCGTTGGCGACCTAGATTTCTCTGATGTCCAGCTACGTCTTCGAGACCCCATACCCGTCGAACCCCGACCGCGTCTTGTTTACCCAGTATCCACGCAGGGCGACGATAGCGTTCACGCACGATGATGTCGTCTACGAATTTCGACTCGAAAACCCACAGCCCCTATCTGCCGTCACTGCTGCGCTCGACGATTGCTATCAGTTCAGGGTCGTCGACCTTGATCCCCAACTGGACTTCGGCCGATACAAAATCGAAATCTGGGACGAGGACAACGACTATGCTGAGTTCATTGTCGATTCCTACGAATTGGCGCCCGTTGATAGCGCACCGGTCGCCTAACATGGTTTTTACGCTAGGGCCTTCAACGCCACTCCCTTGTTTGGCAACGCTCGCTCGCATTGGTACAGTTCTTGCTTGTTCAGGCATCGTTCGCTACGTTTAAGGCGGTGTTATGAAATCCCTCCGCTAGGCGCCGCAACTGACGTTTGCAATGCCTCCCCACTCGATCTCAGGTGAAACGATGAATGCCAATGGCAACGCCTCGACCGTCAAGAAACTATTTAGTCGCTCAACCACCGTCACCGTTGACATCGCAGCACCACCCGCGAGAATTTGGGAGCTTTTAACCGACTCGAAAAACTTTGCGTCGTGGAACAGCACAATCGTAGAACTCACTGGCGACATCACTCCCGGTGGTCGAATCCAGCTGGTTTCGAAGCTGGATCCTAAGCGGACCTTTAAGCTTAAGGTCAAGGAATACAAACTCAACGAACGATTGTCATGGGGCGATGCCATGGGAACTCGAGTCTACACATTGACGACTCGTCCTGATGGATCAACTCAGTTCCAGATGACCGAAAAAATCGGCGGCCCAATCTTCCCACTGTTCGCAAAAATGATCCCTCCCTTTGACTCGTCATTTAACCAATTTGCTGCCGATTTAAAATTGGCGGCTGAGGAGAAATCTTGATGTCGACGTACAAGAAGAAAATCGGCGAGAAAGACAACCCACTGGAGCTCAAGACGCCGCCCGGAAGCAGTTCGTACACTCTACACGTGGAAGAAATCGACAGTGAAGAAATCCTAGTGTGCACTGTGGGCAAAACGGTGTTGCACTACGATCTGCGGTGCATCAATGATCTGAGGGCGATGCTCAAAAAACACGGCGACTGGATGTTGCTGGGCAGCAAGGATGAAAAACAGGACGCCAAGGAAGGCACTGTTGAACACTGGGCGCGTGCTGAGGACAATCCGATCGGTGGTTGGTATGGATTGAAGAAGAACTTTCGAGGGCGATTCGGGATGTACATTCCGCCCTTGATGGAACACCTCGGATTGGCTGAGATCGAACACAATGCACGCAATAATCGCATGCGTTCGTCTTGACTCCCCCCCCAATTTGGCAAGGCCACGTGAATTGGGACCCAACATGGTTTTTACGCCGAGTTCTCGGCACACCATCCCTGGTTGACAACGACCGCCGTGATTCGAACCCCGTGATTCGAACCCCGTGATTCGTCTGGTTTCACGACTCGTAATCGTGGCGTTGATCAAGTGATTCACGTCAAATCTCTTCCGCAATGTCACAGCAAATCGAGAATACTTGTGGGCGAAAAATCTGAAGCATTTGGCAAAGGAGGCTGCGGCTGTCTGATTGCTTTCCTTGTGATTGGCCTGTTCTTCGTGGCCATCGGAGGAAGTATGCATATCAATCTCGGCGGAGCCATCATGTTGTTTGTGATCGGCGGCGGGATCGGGCTTGGAGTAATGACGATTTATAACCGGGGCCGAGATTCCAACCGCTAGTGGTTGAAACTCCGACACGGGGCAACTTAACCGGCGGCCAGTTTTTGCTGGAATTGTCGGCCACTCGGTTAGGCTCAGCCAAGTTCAGCTGACTTCAACAAACACGAGGATGCGAAACTGGGGCGCAAAATTGGGTCACAAAATTGCGAGTTCGCATCCTCGACGTTTGAAATGGCTTGCTGATAGTGCTGATTGTCAGATCAACATCCTTCTATTTGCTGACTTGGATCGGCATAGTCAAGCTCACACCGTCTGCCTGCAGGATGGATAGCTGCAGCAACGCCTGAGTCACTGCTTTGACTCGATCGGCATCCAAGGTATTCAACACGGGAAGAATCTGCTGCCACAATCCTCGAATTTCAGGAGACATCAGTTTCAAAGCGATGTGGTTTCCGTCGTCTTTCTTGCCATTCAAATCACTCATCAACATCTCAATGAAATTCTGAGGGCGAGGAACAATTCTGACTTCGTAGCCTTCCGATAGTTTTGCCTTCTTTGCAGCCAGTTCGATCGCTTCAGTCAAGCCTCCTAACCGATCAACAAGCCCAAGCTCTAAGGCCTGCTTGCCTGTGTAGACTCGACCGCCCGCCAATTCATCAATCGGCTTCGACAATTTGTCACCTCGAATTGCCGTGACGTGGCCTTTAAACACAACGTAGGTTGCATTCATGTAGTTTTGCATGGCTTCGCGTTCAGAATCTGTAAACACGTTTAATGAACCCAGCAAAGCCGCATTTTTGCCTCGAGCAATCGGGCTAAAATTAATCCCCAGTCGGTTCCACAATTCTCCGGTCGCCATCTTTCCCGATACAACACCAATCGACCCTGTGATCGTGGATGGTTCGGCAACAATCGTGTCGGTTGCACACGCGACGTAGTATCCTCCGCTGCCTGCAACATCGCCCATGGAAACAATCAACGGCTTCTTTGCGGCAACTCGTTTTGCGGCATTCAGAATCACTTCGCTGGCGACCGCAGAACCTCCGGGCGAATTCACTCGGAAAACAACGCACTTAATCGCGTCATCTTCCGCGGCGGCGTCTAACGCCTTGCGAATGGGGCCAGAAAACGCGGCGGCTTCTGCAAGAAACGGATTACCGCTGGGGTTGCCGTCCATGATGCTGCCTTCCAAATACACAATGCCAACCGCCGGCTTGGTGCTTTTTTTAGGAGTCGAAGGAGACAGCAGTTCTGCGTAGAAGTTCATCACGCCGAATGGAGATGACAGATCGATCTTGCCCTTCTCTTGAGTGCCGTAGTCTGAATGAAACTTCAGAGTTGATCCATAAAGATCTCGTAAGCGACTTTCGAGATCTTGTCGATGTTCCACCTGGTCGACGACTCCAGCCTTTAACGCGTCCTCGGCAGTGAACACTCCTTGATCGACCCATTCTTCCGCTTTTTCAGGCGTGACGTTTCGACCGTCGGCAATCAACTGCAACATGTTGGCGTAGATATCATCGTACAGCCACTTCGACATTTCTTGAGCCTGCGGACTGGGCCCTTTTCTCATGAACATTTCAGCCGCTGTTTTGAAGTCTCCGCAAGTGAAGAAGTCTGGCTTGACAGAAATTTTATCCAGCAGACCTTTCAGGAACATCTGTTCGCCGTAGAGACCGGTGATGAACAGGTAACCGGTGGGCACCATGCTAATTTCAGACGCATGGCTGACCAATGCGTACTGGCCCATACTGAAGGTGTCAGAATGAACGTGAATTTTTTTGCCAGCGGCCTTCAATTCATCGAAGCAACGAGAAAGCTCTTCAAGTTGAGCTCGACCAATCGAAGGGCTGTTCACGACCAGCACAATCGCGGGCACAGCGTCATCGTCTTTGACCTGCCGCAATGTTTCCATCATGGAATACAGCGATTGGCCTTCAGCAGCACCAAATGCGAAGGGATTGTCATCGGCTACGGGTTTTTCGGTGAACGGGCCCGACAGATTGAACACGGGGATAACAACGCTGCCCGCTTTCTTGCTTGCCTGAACCTTCAGACCCTCAGCGGCCGCGGCCTGCCCAAACGCAGGGGGGCCAACAAGTAGACTGCACCCCAGCATTGCCACCAATGCGGGAAGAGTAAATCGAAACAATTTCATGATCATGACCTGTGATGCGCGGAAGGATAAAGCAGGCAAGCAACAAACTTAGAAGACACCAAGCAAGAGCAGCTTCGTTGACGGAATTGTCTTTCGCGACACAACTTTTCACAAGCGACTGCACGAGATGTCAGAATCGAAATGCCGTCAGGTTAGAAAAAGAGAGCCAGCAAAGTCTCCGCGATGCTCTGCCATGATCATGAGCGCGACACAGATGGGGCTCCACAAAAGGATGTCAGGCCGGGGCGGCAACGTTCGTCTCGTCGGGGCGGCAACAGGGTGTTTTCGCTTTGCTGCATGGCTGAAGCTGCCGATTTCAGTGAGCGTCAATCCGAGCCACGTTGATGAGTCTGAAGCAGGCGGAATCAGCGCTGCTGGTTACTCGGGGGCGTGACGGAGATTTTCCCACATGCTCAGAACAGGCGATCGCTTTGTTCAAGTGGTTGAATACACTCGGGGACGTCGTTCTTAACGTTGCCCACCAGCCGATTCACTTGAAACCGATTCCAAGAACCATCAGCGACGGGATTCATCAGTTGCTGTACCTGCCCCGGACTGGCCGCAGAACTTAGCCAAGCGGAATATTGTTGAGGCTGAATCACGACCGGCATTCTGTCGTGGATTTCCGCCATTTCAGAATTCGATTGAGTCGTCAGAATACTGCAACTGAAGATTGGAGCCGCCGTGGCAATGCCGGGTGTTGGGGGGACCCAAGATTCCCACAAAGCCGCAAAAGCAAACGGCGTATGTTGGCGATAGTGGATCAACCACGGTTGCTTGGTTTTGCTGTCGATCTTTTCCCATTCGAAAAAACCATCTGCGGGGATCAGGCATCTTCGTTTTTTGAGTGCCGTTCGAAAGGATGGCTTTTCGGCCGCGGTTTCGGATCGAGCATTGATCATCCGAGCCCCCATTTTGACATCCTTGGCCCACGACGGAATCAGGCCCCACTTCATCATCTGTGCTGCTCGGCGGCCTTCGGCTTCGGTGACGCACACGATATTTTGAGTCGGTGCGATGTTAAACCGAGATGTGAATTCAGCCGGCCAATCCGATACCTGCAGCAGATCGACCCAGCGTTCCGGAGCAGTCGTGATTGTAAAACGTCCACACATTGCATTCGGCCCCAAAAAACTTGCCCGCGTTGCTCTTTTCGACATAAATAAAGACGGCGAGCACCAAGGATACTGCAGCGGCCACGCTTCTGGTGGGACGGCGAACCATAAAATTCGATTTCACTGCCAGTGTCAGCCACGCTGAAAATGGCACGCTACTATAGATGGTCCACGTTGAAGACGGACTCACGCGTAAGACATCCCCGTGCTGAAGACAGCCTCACGCGTAAGACAGTCCCATGCTGAAAATGCTGCCAGAGTCTCCGCCTGCGGGCTCGAACAAGCACAAAACCGCGAAGTCAGGCGGGCAACATGTCACCGCGAAATTTCGGTTTACGCAATTGAGTGACCGAAATCGCTTCAATGCCTGAAAACTGAGTCGTCTTTTACGAGTGAAGTCTTCCCAATTTCGATGGTTCATTTTGAATGTTCGTCGCTTACTTGCAATGCCGGAATCAGTGACTTAAATCGCACTCAGCTTTGCCTTTGAGATTCGACCACAGCAGGAATCAGATCGTGACCGTCATCACTCAGTCCATTCAAGACTTCGCGACCGCCACTTTTCGAGATCGACATCTTGGAGTTTCCTTCGATGAACTGTCGGAAATGGCGGCGACGATCGGTTTAGACAGCTTCGACGACATCGTTGCTGCAACAGTTCCCGAAGCCATTCATCGTGCTCAGCCGTTTGAACTGCCCGAAGCCAAGTCTGAAACAGAAGCTTTGGCATGGCTTAAGTCCATCATGGGCCAAAACGAAGTCAATCGTTCGTTAATCGGGCAGGGTTATCACGGCACCATCACTCCCCCTGTCATCCAACGCAACATTTTAGAAAATCCGGGTTGGTATACGGCCTACACTCCCTATCAGCCAGAAATCAGCCAAGGCCGACTCGAGGCCTGCCTCAACTTCCAAACCATGATCACCGAACTGTCCGGAATGGACATTTCAAACGCTTCACTTTTGGACGAAGCAACGGCCGCCGCAGAAGCCATGGCCATGTGTGCGGGAAGCAATCGCAAGGCCACCAAGTTTCTGGTTTCATCCGGCTGTCATCCTCAAACGATCGCTGTCTTGAAGACTCGAGCAGAACCGGTGGGCATCAGCATCGATGTCATGGACGATGCAGACTTCACCTTCGACGAAACCATCTTCGGTTGCTTGATTCAATACCCAGATACAAACGGCAGTGTCAATGACTATGGTTCATTGATCGCAGCGGCTCATGAAGCGAAGGCCAAAGTCGTGATGGCGGCCGATTTGATGGCTTTGGTTCAACTGGTTCCCCCCGGACAACTTGGAGCCGATATTGCCGTTGGTAGCAGCCAACGATTCGGAGTACCTCTTGGCTTCGGAGGTCCTCATGCTGGCTGGATCGCGTGCACAGACAGCTTAAAGCGAAAGCTGCCAGGCAGGCTTGTCGGAGTATCAAAAGATGCTCACGGCAAAAACGCTTATCGGCTGGCATTGCAGACTCGAGAACAACATATTCGTCGAGACAAAGCGACCAGCAACATCTGCACGGCTCAGGTATTACTCGCCGTGATGGCGTCGATGTATGCGGCCTATCACGGCCCGAAGGGTCTGCGAACGATCGCCGACCAAATCCATTCGTATACTCAAATGCTGGCTCACGCATTGGCAGCCGTGCAAGTTGACGTTCGACACACTCAGTTCTTTGATACCCTGAAGGTACAAACCCCGAAGGCCGACGAAGTTTTCAACAAGGCGGCAGACGCAGGTTATAACCTTCGACGCTTTGAAGACGGCGATCTGGGGATCACGCTCGATGAATGCTCGACAGAAGCAGAGCTTGCAGAAATCGTCAGTTTCTTTGATGAAGGTCAACTGGAAGACCAAGCCATCTTAAGTGCCAAAGTGGCGAAGTTCACGGGGCAGTCGGAACACTTCCGTACCGACGAATTCCTGCAGCAGCCGGTCTTCAATTGCTATCATACTGAAACAGAAATGATGCGTTACCTGCATCGTTTGGAAAGCAAAGACCTTGCCTTAAACACCAGTATGATTCCATTGGGATCGTGCACCATGAAGCTAAATTCGGCGGCCGAAATGATGCCTCTGAGCTGGCCGGAAGTCAACGCCATCCATCCTTTTGCACCGAAGGATCAGTGGCAGGGCTATGCGGAAATGATTCAGCAACTGGAAGAATGGTTGGCGACCTGCACGGGTTTCCACTGCGTGTCTTTGCAGCCCAACGCGGGTTCTCAGGGTGAGTACGCAGGTTTGTTGGCGATCCGCAGCTTTCATCGAGCCAGCGGACAAGCAGATCGCAACGTGTGTTTAATCCCCACGTCTGCTCACGGAACCAACCCCGCCAGCGCAGTCATGGTCGGCATGAAGGTCGTTCCCGTTGCTTGTGACGAAGATGGAAACATCGATCTGGACAGCCTGAAGGCCAAAGCCGAACAGCACGCCGATAAGTTGGCTGCGTTGATGGTGACCTATCCTTCGACTCATGGAGTCTTCGAAGAAGACATCAAAGAAATTTGCCAGATCACTCATGACTTTGGCGGTCAAGTTTACATGGACGGAGCCAACCTGAATGCTCAACTGGGACTGTGCAGTCCGGGAGAAATTGGTGCCGACGTGTGCCACTTAAATCTGCACAAAACATTCTGCATTCCTCATGGCGGAGGTGGCCCCGGAGTCGGCCCGATCGGCGTTGCCGAACACCTGACTCCGTTCCTTCCTCAACACCCCATTCACTTACAAGCCGACAGCGAATGCGGGCCCGTCAGTGCTGCTCCTTATGGTAGTGCCAGTATCAACACCATTTCGTGGATGTATATCGCGATGATGGGAGCGGATGGACTCACGGAAGCAACCAAAGTGGCCATCTTGAATGCCAACTACTTGGCCAAGCGTTTAGAAGACTATTACCCCGTTTTGTACAAGGGCAAGAACGGGTTCGTGGCTCATGAATGCATCCTTGATGTGCGTCCATTTAAGGAATCAGCGGGGATTGAAGTCGACGATATTGCCAAGCGTTTAATGGACTTTGGCTTTCATGCTCCGACCATGTCATGGCCGGTTGCCGGCACGTTGATGATCGAACCCACAGAAAGCGAATCGAAGGCAGAATTAGATCGCTTCGCCGATGCCATGATCGCAATTCATGCTGAAATCATGGATATCCAAGAAGGGCGAATCGACGCCGAAAACAATCCGCTGAAACACGCTCCTCATACCGCCGAAGTCTTGATGGCAGACAACTGGGATCGACCCTACTCACGCCAGCAAGCCGCCTATCCGGCAGCGTGGTTAAAGAACTTTAAGTACTGGCCGACCGTGAGTCGCATCGACAATGTCTTTGGTGATCGCAACTTAGTCTGCACCTGCCCCGACATGGCCGACCTTGTGGAAGACTAACCAGCGAACCACACACAGGATTGCCTGCCCGCGACTCAATGGCCGATTCTCAATGGCCGCGACTCACGAGCAGCCACACCGAATCCCAGGAGATGTCTGTCGAGCAACGTCAGCATGTTGACGTTGCCTCAGTCTCAGTCTCTGCCTTCGCGAAACAAGAACCGGCGATCGAATTCGAAGATCGAATTCATAACGAAGCAACAGATGGCGGGCAGCGTGCTGGCGGTGGGCAGCGGGGCCAGGCTGAACGAGCTATCCGATCAACGATGTTCAACACGCCCCCGGCAGACGCCGCTGGCTCCGTCCAGAACTGGCTAGGATTCCGACTTTTCCCGACGTTTGCTTCTTAAGCTACGACGGTGATCTGCAAAGACGTGTTCTGCAAGCAAAGTTGATTCCGCCGAAAGTTCGTCGATGCGGTTTCGAAAAATCGCGAAGGCTGCCAGAGACGGCACGGCGACGGTCAGACCGAGCAGTGTGGTGATGAGAGCTCGATAAATTCCCGGAGCCAATTCTGACACTTGAGGATTCGCCTTTTGCTCGAATTCAAGGAACGCCTGAATCATGCCCCAGACAGTTCCCATCAGCCCCAACATGGGAGCCAAAGTGCCAATCACAGAGAGGTATTCGATGCGGCGGAATAGTCGAGCCGATTGTTCCACGGCAGTATCTTCAACCGCCTTTTCGATGCTCGCATAGCCCAGCCCCATTTCGCTAAGCCCCGAATGCAGCAGTCGTCCTAAATAAGAAGGCAAAGCTTCGCAGTGCTTCTTGGCTTCGTCAATTTTCCGTTCTGAAATCGATCTGTGAACTTCTTCAGCCAAACCCGGAGGCATTAATGTCGTGCGACGGATGTTCATGACATGGTCGGCAATCAATGCCACCATCACGAGACTCAGCAACACAATCAGGTAGCCGATTGATCCCCCCGCCTTCAACATGTCAGTGAGACTCAGGCCAGCGCCCTCCGCGGCGACTTCAATTTGCACATTGCCGCCAACCGCATCTTGCCACGCCCAACATTGCGATGGCCCCCAGAAGCAAACGGCGAAGGCCCCGATCGCCCAAAAGACCTGACGGCCCCGGCTGATCGAAGGCCGAGTTGCCAAAAGCCGTGTTTCCGAATGCCAAGCCTCAGCAAGCGGTGCTGTAAAAGGCGGCAACAGCGGGCGGCTTCGGCGGGCCGCCATCCGTCTCAATCCAGCGATCGAATGCTCGCGAAGCGTTTTTCGTTGAAAAAGTCTGCTCATCATTCCCGAACATTAGGCTCCACAGCGAATTCACGAAAGTGGAGCACCGCAAAGAATGCCGACAATTCGAAGGGATGCTTGGCAATTTCCGTCCGTGACAACCAACAATCAGTTGTGTTTGAGCAAATGATGGGCGGTCGAGTCCCCCAGTGATTCCCGAAAAATGATTGGAAAAACCACAATTTCCGATACATTGTTTTGGCCAGTGAGTTTATTCCTTTGTCGAGTTCCTCAATCTTCTCTTGCGAAGTACGTCAATGAAAACGCTACGAATTTTATTCACCGTAACGGTTGCTTGCCTGTTCTTTGCTGCCGACGCAGATGCTCAACGAGGCGGGCGTGGGGGCGGCGAACGTGGAGGCCGAGGTGGCGGAGCGGAAGGCGGCGGAGCGCGGGGCGGTGGCGAGCGGGGCGGTGGCGGTGAACGAGGCGGACGGGGCGGCGGAGAACGGGGTGGCGGAGAACGTGGCGGCGCCGGCGGTGGTGAACGAGGCGGTGCTGGCGGTGGAGAACGGGGCGGGCGGCCTTCGTTCGGAGGCGACCGTGGGGGCCGAGGTGGCGGAGCGGAAGGCGGCGGACGCGGCGACATGATGGGCCGACTGGATCGCGACGGAAACGGAAGAATTGAGCAAAGTGAAATCGATGCGATTCCCAGCTTCGTCCGCGATTCCATGAAGAGCCGAGGAATTGAATTCAAACCAGGTTCTGTGGAAGAACTTCGCGAACGCATGCAAAGTCAGTTCAACCGAGTTCGCGAAGAGGGAAACTGGGGCCGGCAGGGTGGCGGCGATCCTAATAGCACCGGGAACCGTCAAAAATACGCACCAGCAGCCTCCTTTCGTCCTCGAACAAAAGAGCGGTTGACCACGGACTTGCCAGAAAACTATCTGACAATTGACGCGGACGCAGACGGCCAAGTGGCGTTGCACGAATGGATTTTGACTCGTCGATCGGAAATGTCACTGTTCGAACAGATCGATGGCGATGCCGATGGAATTTTGACTCCCGTTGAACTGGTCGCGTTTGAAAACAAAAAAGACGACGAAGAAGAGGCGGAAAAATGGGTCCGAGATCGATTGGTGATTGTCGCTTCAGGCGGAGGTTCCAGAGGCGGCAGTTCCTCGAGTCGAAATGATCGAGGTGATCGAAAAGACGACAAACGAGAATCGAAGGATGAAAAACAGAAGCACGAACAATTCGCTTCGTACGCCTTCCGAACCATGGACAAAAACCAAAACGGAAAAATGGATCCAGAAGAGTGGGCCAATAGTCGTCGAGTTCGACCGATGTTTGAAAAAGCGGGTGTCAAGCTGACTGCCATGGGCGCAGATGAATTCCAGAAGCGTTACGTCAAAGCCGCCATGTCAGGGAAATAGGCGAACCGTAGGGCAGTAAATCGATGGCCCGTTCCCGCGGATTTAGCGGACGAACCATCACGACAACTGAATCGCCGGCTGTTTCAACAACGAAACACGCCGGCGATTTTTTTTTGCAGTGACATTCGGCTGTGACATTCGGCGGTGCCACTCGAATGAGGCAGTCGATGATTCCCGCTGCGACTTGTTGCTCGTCGCACCGGCTTCAGATCGAAGGGGGATCAACTGGCCAGCGAACACAGTCACTGAAGCGAATCGATCTCGAATCCCAGAACCACCGTCTGCGTCTCGTTCAACATTCGATCGTCCTTCGATTCGCGGCATCCATGGTGGTCAGTCTTGCAACGCGGGAATCGGCCGATTCACTTCCACGATCTTGCCGTCGAATTCCGGAAACGCATCCAAGATCAGTTCAAGAAACATGCGAGCTTCCCATTCCGAATGGAAGGTATCCACATGTCTCCAAGTTGGTCGAGGTAAGATCGCCTCGATTTCATAATCCAGATACCCACCGAAGCGGTTCTGCAGTTCCCAAAAGACGTCGCTGGCTGCCTTTCGAGACTCAAACAGAGTATCGCTGGAATGCCATGCGTATTCGTCTGGAGTCTGATGAGTGGACCAGCCCCAACGGTCTTGCATGTGTAATTTAAATTGCAGCTGCAAAGTTGCCCGATTCACGACCCAGACTTCATAGTCAGTTCGGTGCAGCCTTTGTAGCTCGCGAAGCTTCCCACCCGTTCGGTCCACGGCTTTTATTGGCCGATCAGAAAATTCGTGACTTGCTCCGTAGTTCCCTTGACGATCTTCGGCGGAAGCATGGATCGACCAGACGCTCAGCGAACTCAGGACACAGGCGATGATAAAAGAAGATTGTTTCATGACAGTGGGCCCTTCGTGGGGTGATGTGAAACCAGATTTCCGCAGTGTCACGCCGACACGTTGTGTCCACCCAAAGCGGAAGTTGTCCGTGGATGTGACCGACACGGGCTCAAATTTCTCTGAGCGGTTGGCAATTCGCCTTGCCAGCAGCGGCCACAGTGGACCGGTTACGTAGGCATGGAACTTAAGCCAGAATATTCCGGGCCGAGGACGGGATAAACAGATCTCGTTTGTGGGAAACAAGGGGGCCCGCCATCACCCAATTTGACCCGCATCACAGCGCGGGTATGCTCC
Source organism: Fuerstiella sp. (assembly GCA_039974975.1). Classification (GTDB taxonomy): domain Bacteria; phylum Planctomycetota; class Planctomycetia; order Planctomycetales; family Planctomycetaceae; genus Fuerstiella. The sequence goes on from JBDWHY010000107.1 coordinate 24,010, forward strand.
CCGGACTGCTGTTTCAGCGACCTTTTTGAAGGACACCTGTGATGCCCGGCACTGATCGCCCAAGGCGGAAACAGAACGCTTCAAGCTCATCATTTTTGGCTCAGGCTCATCGTGAATATCACGAAGCAATGGGAGCCGTGATGGGTTTACCGGTCGCTGCCACGGTGGGCTACTTTCTTGATATGCAATTGCAGTCGGCGCCTTGGTGTTTGATTGCAGGAGCCATCTTGGGAGCAGCGGCGACTGTGGTTTCTTTGAAAGAACTACTGCAGAAGCTGGACAAACAATCCGAACAGAAGCGTATGCAAAAATTGCCTGAGACGATCAAGAAGCAAGAAGATCGTTCAATAGGTCGTTTGGGAACAGAACATTCACCTTTAGAGAAAGACAAGTCTTCGTGAAGCCTCAAACTTCCGTCTTGAAGGCCTGTTTCACTTTGACGGCTTGTGTTGCAGCTGCGTGGGTTTTGTGTTTTTGGCCGGCGCGTATCTTAAATGGGAACGCTGGTGTTCAGTGGATGACAATCGCAGCTTTCTGCTGTTTGATCCCAGGTTGGGTCGTTGTATTTCTTGGAACACTCGATATCTTCCCGAACGAGCTAGCAGCGATGTTAGTTCAGATGACCGTTCGCACCTCAGTTGTTGGTGCCGCGATCGTCGTAGTAAAGAAGAAGCATCCGGAATTTAAACCGGATATGTTTTTATGGTGGTTGGCAGCGTTCTATCTCGTTGCCTTGTTTGCGGAAGCAGCTTTGCTGTTGGCACAACAAAAGAAATCACAACCGTTAGATCAAAGTTCAAAGTCGGATTCTGGAACGAAGCCGACGCTCACTGACTCTGAGGTCACCTGAGACTTATGTCTGCATCAGACACATTTCATCACGTTCGCGACTTTCCGTATTTGGAATTGCCGGGTGGTTACCACCTGCCTTTGCCTCATATTGGAGACTTCCAGCTGACCAAATTTATGCTGCTGCAAACGGCCGCATTTTTGTTCTGTCTGTTCGTCTTCAATGGACTGTCTCGCCGAATCAAAAGTGGACAACCAGTCCGAGGTCGGTTTTGGAACTTCTGGGAAGCGATTGCGTTATTCATTCGCGACGAAGTTGTCCGCCCGACCATTGGCGATGACCACCATGACCATGATCCCTTAAGCACAGAACTTGGCCACGGAGAGCACGCTCATCCTAGCCACGAAGCTCTGGAATACGGTGGGCATTCAGCAGATAAGTATCTTCCGTTTTTATGGAGCTGCTTTTTCTTCATCTTAATTTGCAACCTGCTTGGTGCGATTCCGTTTCTGGGATCTGCAACAGGTAATATCAACGTCACAGGCGTGTTGGCCATTTGCACTTTTTTCGCGACTGTCATCTATGGATTTCAGGCGATGGGACCAGCCGGTTTCTTCGGCAATATGAAGCCCGAGACGGGAATTGCGGGGCCTGCGGGTCAGACATTAAGTTGGGGCATCTTCGGCATCGAGATCTTCGGATTCTTGGTAAAACATGCTGTCTTGGCCGTTCGACTTTTCGCCAACATCATGGGTGGCCACACTGTTCTTGGAGTGATCCTAGGGTTCATTGCAATCGGAGCATCTCAGGGTTTTCTTTGGGGTCCCATCACTGCGGGCAGCATTGCGATGATGTTGTTCATTAGTGCATTAGAACTGTTTGTGGCTTTCCTTCAGGCTTACGTATTCACATTCCTCGCGACGATCTTTATCGCGAGTGCTGTACATAAACACTAATTTGACCTTTGGCGAACATGGTTTTGTTCGCTTCAATCAACACATCGGCTTCCGCTTGGGAGGCTGCTTTACGAGGAGTTCGCTTGTGCGTCAGTTCTTGAAACTTTGTTTTGTCGTTGTTGCTTTCTTGTCACTGGCAACTGTTCCAGCAATGGCACAAGAAGACAGCGACAATGGTGCTGCCGCCGCAGAACCTGCTGCAGCTGCATCCGTCTTCACAAACTCTTTCGGAGTTGGTTTGGTTGTCATCGGTGCTGGTCTTGGTATCGGCAAGATCGGTGCTTCTGCAGTTGAGAGCATGGCTCGTCAACCTGAAGTTGCTGGTGACATTCGCGGTGCAATGATTGTTGCTGCGGCTTTGATCGAAGGTGCTACATTCTTCGCACTGATCGTCTGCATCATTACGTAAGTTTTGCTGCTGGCCTCGATCTTCTATTCGAATTCTCGCTTTCTCGGTGTGTCAACATGCTGTCGCGTCTGATTCCATCTCAAATTCTGTTGGCTATCCTTACATGTTTCATGTTCGGGTATGTGACGTCGCCTGCCGCTGTTGCGGATGATACCGCTTCGGAAACATCCGAGGTCGCGGAGGATTCTCATGGCGAAGGTCATTCTGGCGAAGTTCCCATGAACTTCACCACGGACCTCGCTTTGTGGTCGTTGGTGACGTTCCTGCTGTTCATCTTTATCTTGGGCAAGTTTGCTTGGGGTCCGATGATTCAGGGGCTTGACGATCGAGAAGGTCGGTTGCGAGCATTGGTCGCTGAAACCGAAGAAAACCAACGAAAGTCTCAGGCTTTGGTTGCTGAATACGAAGATAAGTTGCGAGCTGCAGAATCAACCGTTGCTGAAATGGTTGCTGAAGCAAAACGTGACGCCGAACGCACAAGTCAAGACATCGTGGCGAAGGCTCAGGCCGACGTCGACTCTTTGCGGGTTCGAGCAACAGATGAAATTGCTCAAGCCAAAGACACAGCTTTGACTGAAGTCTTTAGCACCGTGAATGGTCAGGTTGCTGCGGCGACTGAACGAGTTCTAGGGCGTGCGTTGTCGAATGAAGATCAGGAACGACTGATTCAGGATGCACTCGCTGAAATCTCTTAGGTTTTCGGTGTGCCCCCTGTGACGTTGAATTTGTTTCGAAGTCAGATCTAATCTGTTTGCGGTGTGAGAAGCTGAAATGTCTGAGCCAATGCGAACTCGTGCTGACCATGTGCTGGAAGATCCCGGTGCGAAAGCTGTCGCGAGCCTGTATGCCCAGTCTTATCTGGATGCTGCCGCCAGCAATGGAGCTGAAAATCCAGCGGAAGAGCTGCACAGCTTTATCGATGATGTGATTGGGCAAAACCCAGACTATCGTCAAGCTCTGTGCTCTGGCTCGTTAGGACGTGACGATGTGATGGGACTTTTGGATCGAACAGTCGTTCCTCATTGTTCCGACTACTTCGCCAACTTCCTCAAAGTGTTGGCAGGTCATGGACGGCTGGACTTAATCGAAGCAATTGGTGCTGTTGCCACTGAGCTGCTGGAAACAGCGGCTGGGCAAAAGCGAGTTGAAGTCAGATCTGCCCGAGCATTATCTGATGATGCTCGAAGATCTGTCAGTGAACAGCTCAGAAATAAGCTAGGGTTCGAGCCGATTCTTAACGAGTTGGTCGACGAATCATTGATTGGTGGCCTGATTATTCAGGTTGGAGACACAGTTTACGATTCATCTCTGCGAACTCGTCTGAAGACTCTGACGGGGCGTTTGACCGAGAGAACATTCAATGAAATTCAAAGCGGACGAGATCGCTTCAGTCATCCAGAAGGAGATTGAAGACTTTCGCGGTCAGATTCAGACTGCAGAAGTTGGTCGGGTAATTGAAGTTGGTGATGGAATTGCACGTTGCACAGGCCTGTCGAGCGCGATGGCCGGTGAAATGGTGGAATTTTCAACTGGCGTCAACGGCCTTGTCTTCAACCTGGAAGAAAACAGCGTTGGTGTGGTCATTTTGGGCGACTACCTTCAGATTACTGAAGGTGATGAAGTCAAAGCGACTGGAACACTGCTGTCAGTACCTACCGGCGATGCATTGCTTGGTCGAGTCGTCGACCCTCTTGGCAATCCATTGGACGGCAAGGGCCCGATTATGACATCGGACTCGCGTCCGGTAGAGCATCTGGCTGTTGGTGTTGCTGGCCGCCAGCCAGTAAAAGTTCCTCTACAATCTGGGATCAAGGCGATTGACGCCATGACTCCAGTGGGTCGAGGCCAACGTCAATTGATCATTGGTGACCGAAAGACGGGCAAAACTGCCGTCGCGATCGACACCATTTTGAATCAAAAAGGCACCGGAGTAAAGTGCGTGTACGTTGGTTGCGGCCAGCGTTCTGCGTCAATCGCCGGAGTCGTTGAAACTCTGCGTGAAAACGGTGCTCTGGAATACACCACTGTCGTGGCGGCCAGTGCAGCGGACCCAGCTCCTCTGCAATACATTGCTCCTTACGCCGGTGCGGCGATGGCCGAGCACTTTATGTATGCGGGCGAAGACACTCTGGTTGTTTACGATGACCTGTCTCGGCAGGCGATCGCTTACCGTCAGCTGTCTTTGCTGATGAAGCGTCCTCCGGGGCGTGAAGCGTTTCCAGGAGACGTATTTTACTGCCATAGTCGTCTGCTAGAACGAGCTGTGAAGCTGAGCGACGAATTGGGTGGCGGTTCAATGACGGCATTGCCGATCATCGAAACTTTGGAAGGTGAAGTTTCGGCGTACATTCCGACGAACGTCATTTCGATTACAGATGGCCAGATCTATCTCGAACCAGACTTGTTCTGGAAGGGAATTCGACCTGCGATCAACGTTGGTATTTCGGTATCTCGAGTTGGTGGTAACGCTCAAACCAAAGCGATGAAGAAAATCGCAGGCTCTTTGCGGCTGGACCTTGCGGCGTTCCGAGAACTCGAAGCGTTCGCTCAACTGGGTACGGAACTTGACGCTGCGACTCAGCAACAGCTGGATCGCGGTTACCGAATGGTCGAACTTCTGAAGCAACCACAATGTGCACCTCTGAACGTGGCTGATCAAGTCATCGTGATTTATGCGGGTGCTCGAGGTTACCTTGACGAAGTGCCCGTGGCGGAAGTTCAGGCAGCTGAAGTGAAGCTGCTAGAATTCATCGCAACAGAACATGCGGACATGCGAGATCTTTTGATTGATCATGCTGCTTTGTCTGAGGAAGTCGAATCCAAGCTGAAGTCAGCTTTGAGTGCGTTCCGTACTCGTTTGGCTAGCTAGGTTTCGTTGTGGAAGCAGTTAGCCTTTCGTTGGCTGCTTTCGCTTAGTCTTCGGTTTTCCATTTAGGGCAAACGCCCTCTTTATCCAATCAGTCAGGCTCATGGCTAACCCACGCTTACTTGTAAAACGACTGAAAGCGGTTCGCAACATCCGCAAGATCACTCGCACAATGGAGTTGATTGCGACCAGTCGCTTCAAGAAAGCGATGGATCGTGCGACTGAAGCAGCAGCTTACACTCAAAAGATTTCTGAAATCGTTGGCGATCTTGGCCAAGCGGATCTGAAGTTTTCACATCCGCTGCTTCAAGAACCTGCGGAATCAAAGAAAGCTGTTCTGCTGGTACTGACTTCAAATCGAGGTCTTTGTGGTGGATATAACGGAGCCGTTCTACGGAAGACATTGAAGCATCTGAAGTCTCTTGAATCAGATGGAATCAGCACATCTTTGGAAGTGTCGGGTAAGCGAGGGATCAAGTTTCTGAACTATCAGAAAATTGAAATGGCCGAAACCTACACCCACTTCGAAGACAGTCCAACCTTTGCAGAAGTTGACCAATTGGGCAGCCGGTTTGTCGACGACTTCATCGCTGGGCGAATCGATCGTTTAGATGTCGCTTATACCGAGTTCCATTCGATTGCTCGCCAAGAAGCTGTCATCGAAACGATTCTGCCGCTCAGCAGTTTAGCGGCAGGTGACACTTCAGCAGAAGCTGAAGCAGGGCCAGCTTTTGAATACGAATTTCAGCCGTCCGCGTCTGAAATTTTGGAAGAGATCGTACCGGCCGCTTTCCGGGCTCGTTTGTTTAAGTGCTTCCTTGATGCAGCTGTCAGCGAGCAAATTGCTCGAATGGTGGCCATGAAGGGTGCGACTGAAAATGCGGACGAAATGGCCGGAGACCTGAAGCAACAGTACAACAGAGCTCGTCAAGCTGGCATCACGTCCGAGCTTGCAGAAATTATCGGCGGTGCAGCAGCACTGGGATAGGCCAAGCCGATCTCAAAAACGCCGAGACTGCGAAGCGGATTTCGCTGTTGCAGTCAACGAATCAAATGAAGCAGATGTTTGCCCTCGTCCAATCAACCGTTTGGCAGCATCGAACAACAGACAACATTCTTATCACAACAGACCCGAAGCGTGAGCAAGGGAAATTATGAGCGAATCAAACACCGGATCAATTGTTCAGGTAATCGGATCGACTTTCGACGCCGTATTCCCCGAAGATAGCCTGCCAGCAATCTACAACGCTCTGAAGATTGAAGCCAATTCCAATGGCGTCGAAATCGATGTCACCGGTGAGGTGCAGCAGCATCTTGGCGGAGGAAAAGTTCGCTGTGTTGCTTTGGGTAGCACAGACGGAATGGTTCGCGGCATGACCGTGTCTGACACTGGGTCGGCTTTGTCCGTTCCTGTCGGAAAAGGCACTTTGGGTCGAGTCTTCAATGTGACGGGTGACGCGATCGACGGTCGTGGCGAAATCGATCACGAAGAAAAATGGCCCATTCACCGCCACCCACCCGCTTTGGAAGATCTGTCTCCCAAGGCGGAACTGTTCGAAACGGGAATCAAGGTTGTTGACCTGCTGACTCCTTTCGTTCGTGGTGGTAAAGCGGGGCTTTTCGGTGGAGCCGGTCTTGGTAAGACTGTGATTCTGACTGAAATGATCGCTCGAATCGCGAGTGCTCACGGTGGTTATTCGGTCTTCGCAGGAGTCGGCGAGCGAACCCGTGAAGGTAACGACCTTTGGCTGGAAATGCAGGAAGCGAAGATTGGCGACACCGGTCGATCAGTCATCGATCAAACCTGCATGGTATTCGGCCAGATGAATGAGCCACCGGGTGCTCGACTTCGAGTCGCGTTGACGGCTTTGACAATGGCTGAATGGTTCCGAGATGCAACCGGAGCAGACACACTGTTGTTCGTTGACAACATTTTCCGCTTCAGCCAAGCCGGATCCGAAGTATCCGCTTTGTTGGGTCGAATGCCGTCAGCGGTAGGTTACCAGCCGACTCTGGGAACAGAACTTGGTGAACTTCAGGAACGAATTACATCGACCAAAAAGGGTGCGATCACATCCGTTCAAGCGGTCTACGTTCCTGCGGACGACCCAACGGACCCTGCACCAGCGACTGCGTTCTCTCACTTGGACGCCTTCATCTATCTGGAACGAAAGATCTCTGAAAAGGGGATCTATCCGGCGATCGATCCACTGGCGTCGTCAAGTCGAATTCTTGACCCTCAGTACGTCGGCGAACGTCACTACAAAATTGCTCGACGAGTTCAACAGACTCTCCAGCGTTACCGAGAACTTCAGGACATCATCGCCATTTTGGGTGTCGATGAGTTGAGCGAAGAAGACAAGCTGATCGTACATCGTGCTCGACGTATCGAACGCTTCCTGTCTCAACCTTTCCTTGTTGCTGAAGTATTCACTGGCAAGCCGGGTAAGATCACTTCTCTTGAAGATACGATTCGTAGCTTTGAAGAGCTATGTGATGGCAAGTGGGACCACCTGCCAGAAGGTGCCTTCATGTATGTCGGCGTCATTGAAGAAGCCGAAGAGCAGTGGAAGCAGATGGAAGAAGACGCCAAGAAGTAAGCGGAAGTCGGCGTTCCTCGAGGCCACACACCTCGGGAACATTGCTCCTTTCGAACTTTGCACAAACTTTGACAATCGTGGTTTGAACGGCGGTTGGAATTTTTCCAACCAAACCTTAAACCGAATTTCCTCAGACAGGATCGCCTCGTGGCCAATCTGCGACTGATTTTAGTCACACCTGAAAAGACTTTGTTCGATCGCCCCGTGGCATCGATTAAAGTTCCAATGTTTGACGGAAGTGCGGGCATCTACCCTGGACGAGCACCTCTTGTGGGTCGCTTGGGACTGGGTGAACTCAAGCTCACCGACGAAACCCGAGCTTCAGAGTCATGGTTAATCGAAGGCGGGTTCGTTCAGGTCAAGGGTGAGCAGGTTTCTGTTCTGACTCAGGCCGCCACTTCAGCGACTGACATCAGTAAATCTGCGGCAGCAGAAGAATTGACGGCTGCTCGAAATTCCACACCAGCGTCATCAGAAGAACGAGAAGCAAGCTCAGCTCGCCTAGATAAAGCTCGTCAGATGTACAATCTGGCTCAGGCTGAATAGGCACCGAGACTGTTCAGAATCATCATCAAACTGCAATCGGCTTCAGTGAAGCCGATTTCTTTTTGCGCGGTCCATAAATCGATCACCAGCTTCGATCCAGCAGCAAAGATGGCTTAAAAATACGTGATCCGAAATCGCCGCCCAAAAATCGCCGTGCGGAATCGCCGCCAGTAAATGCCAAGCGAAGTGCCTGCATTAAGCCAAAGGCGGAATGCTGAAAATCTGCACACTTGCTTCTCACACCCTCACAGTTCGGCCGCCTTCTTCCGTTCATTCCGCTTACCCCTAGGATTTCGATCAGCATGGCGAAGAAATACGATTTGCGCATCGAAACATTGGTGATGGAAACTCGCACTCTGTGGGACGACGTCACCATTCCACTGACACCTCAGCAGCAACGCCAACTGGCGATCGCCTTGCATGCGACTGCCGAGTCCGCGACATCGCTCGTCTATGAACGCAGCCACACAGGCTTCACTCGGATCATCCACGCAACAGACGAAGACGTTCAACGAGCACAGGCAGACTCAACCGCGTAACTTGCCGTCTCCTTCGCCAGAGACCACAAGCAGCAATCTGGGATTTTGTTCTGCAACGAACTGCGTTCGTCAGAAGTGTGCTGAATAACATCGCACATGCCGAGCCGTTGGAGTAGGTCGATTGGCACACAGAACCACAAGCGACAACATCTTCGTTTGTCACTGGACTTCAGCAATCTCTGGGAAAAGTACACCCGATTCGACACGCCATTGTGCCTGAGCCAAGACCGTCGAAATCAATGCAACGGTCTTTAGTGTCGATTGATTCATGACTTCACTGATCCGATCAGAATTCATCATCAGTCGACAGCCTGCCTGTCCACGATCTCGTCGCCCGCTTCCTCGGTGAAGTCACATCAGCCTGTTTCAAACACAAACTTGTGACTTCACTGAACATCTTCCGCGATCTCACAACGTCCTTGGGGTCGATCCAGAATCACCTGAGACGCCGCAGTCATCAGACATGGATTGGTCGTCGTGTCTTGGTGAAGAGGTAAACACCCATCCTGTGTCTCTGAATTGGGGAGCGCTAAGTTGGTGAACGGCTCGGCGCTACCGGTCGTGGGTGCTGAAAAACGGCGGCGAGCGCCGTGCGGCTCACCCGTTTCCCCCTGAGGTTCTAACTATGAGAGGTTGGAATTAAGGGGCAGAGCCTAGCTTGAGCTTTCAGGTTTTGGCTGCACCAGTTCTCGACAAAGTTGATCAACTCGACGCAGCAGCGTTGGGATACGGTGATCGCCGTCCATTTTCTGAACCAAGTCCGCCGCGTCCGTTGTTGACATACCAGCGGCCGTGATGAACAGCAGCGACTGGCTGGTACCACGTCGAATCTCGATGGCTGGGGCGTCTCGAAATGGACTCTTCGCCACACCGATCACAGGCACCTTTTCGTTGATTGCCTGAAACAGCTTTGCTCCCAGTCCCGGACGACTGTGATCCAACCACACGTAGCCATCAACGATCATTGCATCAATACGACACTGCACCATCTCGATAAGTCTTAGCAGACACGGCAATTCTCGCAGGTAAAATTGCCCCGGTTCATAGTCAGCCACATTGACGATTTCGGCGACAATTTCGCGATCAGCTTCTACTGAATCCCACCGGCTGAACAGCACTCCGGCCGCTCGTGCGGTCGAATCATCAGAGTATTGAACGTCAGTGGCAAGAATTTTGGGTGAGTTCAAAACAAGCCATTCAGATTGAAGGAAGTAACCGTCACGCATGATCCATCATCAAGCAAAGCATAGACACTGGCAGCCAAGAATGGTCCGCTCTTGATCCTCTCATTAACCTTCCAAAGAGCGAAACTTTTTTTGACTAAGCCACGTTCCATAAATGGTGACAGCCCTGCTGTCCCGCACCCCACACGGAAGCCAAGCGTCGCCAGTTTCTGCTGAGCTGCCTGAATCAGCCTGTCTTTGGGACTGCTGCCTGATGATTCATGCGGGTTGGTAAACGATTCCGGCGTAACGAAGCACGAAGTCATCTGCTCGGCCAGCACCTGCTGCCGTATCAATGGCGATGGCTAATTCGGCAGATTCGCCCGACCGAGCGAACGACTTGAAGGTGTCCCGACAGACAAAGAAGTCGAAAGTTTCTCGTTCTTCAACGAAATAACCACCCGTCATTTCTCCAATCTTGGTGCCATTCAAAGACACGGCGTGTTTGGATACTCCAAGACTTTCGACGTATTGTGTGCCCAAACGGATCGTGATGCCGCCGGCAACATCTGCGACGTCCGGCAGCCATAACGGCATTTGCAACTTCATGCCAATAAAGCGATTGCCTGAGTAGTAGCCGGGATTGTCTCCAAGCTGAAAATGCGTTTCGACCAACTCACGAACTAGGCGAGGTCGATACACGTGAACGTCGCGACTTGCGTATTCGAAGACATACACTTCGCGCTGCACGGGATTCGTGTTCGACATCCAATAGACTTCGTCATTGTGAGGAGTCGGATCCAGCTGCTGAAAGATCTGAGCACTCGCCCCCGGCTCGATCACGGGCTGGTCATAGAGAGCTCCGCGCAGACCATGGTGGCTCAGGATACCGATATAGCCCATATCTGGATTGCCTTGCCCGTCAATGCCAGCTCCTCCGGCAACGCACAGATTGTTATCTGCATCAAAGGCAAGGAACGCGGCCGATAGTAGGTCGGCGCACACCTTCCCGCTTGAGGTAAAATCAATCGGGGTGCCGGTCAAAGCATTTTTCCAAGTGTGCTTTCGAAAGGCCTTAATCAACCCCGTTGTGGAACCTCCATCAGCAGCCAATCCAATCCCCGTGTACAGATTTCCATCGACGTCAAATGTCACTCCGGCAGAATGACCTGGAATAGAATCGATGATTGAAACTGCACTCGCGTTAGCAACCTCAATCACGTGAACACGAGACGGAGGATCAGAGCCATCTGATCCTTGCCCGGTGACGGCAAGTAAATTTTCGTCAAACCATTCCGCATCGTAGGGGCTGCCCGCCACACTGAAGTCGACAGTTTGTCCGGCTGACGGCAAATCGAAGACTCGCACTGCGTTGTCTTCATAGGAACCAACAGCCAGCAATCGTCCGCTAGGAGAAATGCGAATCATCGCCGGGTTGCCAAACGCGGGGACATTTACGGGAAGAAAATTCCGGCTGCCCGGCTGACTTTCACGCCACAATAAGTCAACGCCTGCAGCATACAGTCGACCATCTGGCCCCACGTCCAGATGGATGGCTGAATCAGGTAATTGAAAAGCCGCGGTTGCATCCAGTTCGTAGTTCAACATGCGATTCGTCCCTCAGTAGTACTTCTGGTATCCCACCGATGATACATGCTGTCCATCCATTTGTCAGCATGCCACAGTCCTCGGTCGGCGTGGACATCAACATCTGATGATGGCGGACAGGGCAGTGGATTGCACTTAAGCGCCAAGGACTGCAACATGGGACAAATTGGGCCATGGATCCGATGATTCCAAAGTTCGGCCCAGCAGCTTTCCTCAATGCACTGCATCACAGGGCCCTCCTCATGAAGACAATCACTTCCCATTTGACGGCAATCTTGTTGCTGTTAACAATCGCAGCAAATTCTGAAGCGGCCACCCAAGCGAAACCTCTGAAGGTGTACATCCTTTGCGGACAATCGAATATGCAAGGGCACGCTCAAACAAAAACTTTGGCTCACCTTGCGATGGATTCCTCGACTGCTTCCATGTTGGCCGACATTGAAGACAAAGATGGCAACGCCAAAGTCTTCAGCAACATCTGGATCTCGTCTCTCGGCAGTGCCCCCGAAATTCGCCAAGGAAACCTTACGACAGGCTTCGGTGCAGCCGGTCGAGGGCAAACAAAAATCGGACCGGAACTGACATTCGGAATCTACATGCAGAAGCACGTCGACGAACCCATCTTGATTATCAAGACTGCATGGGGAGGTAAGTCGTTGCACACCGATTTTCGTCCTCCCAGTGCAGGACCATACGCCTTCAATGATCAAGAACTGAAACGCATGCAGGATCAAGGCAAAGATGTGAAGGCGATCAAGACGGCTCGAGAAGCGGCGACGGGAGTCTATTACCGACACACCATTCAGCACGTAAAATCCGTGCTATCAGACATCAAAAAAGTGTACCCAGGTTACGATCAAAATGCGGGTTACGAATTGGCGGGGTTCGTGTGGTTTCAAGGCTGGAACGACATGGTTGCTCGAGACGTTTATCCGAATCGAGACCAACCGGGAGGCTACGCAAAGTACGGAGAAGTGTTGGCAACGTTTATTCGAGACGTTCGCAAAGATCTACAGGCTGCTAAAATGCCTTTCGTGATCGGAGTGATGGGGACGGGCGGACCAGTCGCAAAGTACGGTCCGAACAAGCAACGCTATGCGGGGACTCATTCTGGATTCCGAAAAGCCATGGCCGCTCCTGCGAGCCTACCCGAATTTCAAGGCAATGTGACGACTGTCCTGACTGAAAATTCGTGGGACCTTCAACTTACGGAACTGGCGAGTCGTCGAGAACAACTGAAAGCTTTAGAGCGTAAGCTGAAGAAAGATGGTTCCACTTCCAAAGACAAAATCGCTGAAGCTGTGCAGCAGTTAAGTGATGAACTCTTTACTGCCGAAGAATTGAAGATTCTGGAAGTCGGAGTATCCAATGCCGAATACCACTATTTAGGATCAGCCAAAATCCTGTGCGGCATTGGAAAAGCGTTCGCGGATGCTTTGGCTGACATGAAGTAGGAACCGCAGTGACAGCCGTTGAAGTGTGAACCACCACAGAGTCACCACGTGTGGCACGAGCGTCTGATGTGACTGCGATACACGACTTCTGACACGTGCCAATTTCGCCGCCCAAATCACCCACCGCACGGAGATGTTCCCATCTGGGCAGGTCGTAGATCTTACTCTACGGCTGCCCATCACAACTGGATATCAACGGCGTTCTACGCTCTGCCTTCATGCATCTTTCGTACTCAACATTCCCAAAGCGTCTGTTTGACTTCTGTCATTCGCAGTTGCCGCAACGGCCGATTTGGGTTGGGCTGGCGGGATGTCCGGGAAGCGGGAAAACGACGATCGCTCAACAACTGGTGGGGCAACGTTCCGAGCAAGTTTGTGTGATCCCCATGGACGGCTATCACTTACGTCGTGACGTGCTGGATTCCATGGACGATCCCAAAGCCGCATATGCTCGCCGAGGTGCTCCGTTTACCTTCGATGCCCAGCGCTTTGTCGCAGACTTAATCACAGCAAAAACAACCGGGCACGGCAGCTTTCCGACCTTCGAACATCGCATCGCTGACCCAGTCGAAGACGCGATCACGTATGATTCAGATCACACAAACTTGGTTTTCGTGGAAGGCAACTATTTGCTCCTGAATTCAGAACCTTGGAGCCGACTGAAGACAGAAGTCTTTGATCTCACGTGCTGGCTCGATGTGCCCGTCATGGAATGCTGCGCAAGAGTTCACCAAAGAAATTTGGACCTTGGGATGTCCGAACAAGCATCGCTGCAAAAGATCAAAAACAACGATCGCCTGAATGCCGAACTGGTGTGCCAAAACGGATCACAGTCTGCAGATTGGGTCATTACATCGTCGACTTGATCTCGCACTATTTCTTTCGCACAAAGACTCTTAATCGCTTCTTGCTGTAGGTGTCGGCATTGCCGGTGAAGGTCCAGTCTTTCGTTCGGCCAGAACTGTTGCCAATTCCGATGTCCGCTTTATTGCCCACCTTCCAGTGGTTTACGGCAATTAAAGTTTGCTGGGCAGCTGAATTATGAATCTGCATGCTGCCGTACCCATCTGCAGGATCATTCGCCGAATCCCCAAAGTCGTAAACGCTATCGGATGCGTTGGGAACTTTTGCCGAGTTCATCGGTCCATAGTTGCTGGGCCAAAATTCAATGCTGCCGCTCTTCAAATTGCTTCCAGACTGAACACCTTCGACATTCGATTGAACGGTCAGATTATTAACGGTCGTCTGCCAAACTGCGCCGCTGCCCAAAGTCGGCACTGCCAACTTGGATGCGTCGTTTGTCCACGCGTCCATTGAAACAAAAATACTCTTCAAATTTTGCCCGGCTGCCTTCAGTTCCAGCAAGTAAGCGACTCGATCAAACTCACCCGCAGTATCTGGTACGGCAACGTCGTACTGAATCTGAGGTCCCAATTTGCTGAGATCCAAATCGTACACCAACGAATACTCATCGCTGATCGGTAGGTTGTCAGCAAAGCTGGGTTCTTTGCCACCTCGTACGGCCCCCACTGGCATCCCTGTGCCACCACGAAGATTTGGTTCGGCTAGTTTGTGCCACGCAAAGCGAAACGCCGTAGGAGCTTTGACTTCAGAGGATGTCAAAACCACAGTGTCACCGATGATTTTGGCAATGGCAGGCTTGAAGCCATCAGAACCCGGTCCCACGATTTCAAAATCAGACGCAGTTTGACCATCCGACGTTTTCAATCCTCCACCGGTGTTGCTGAATGTCAGAACCAGTTGTCCAGGAGACACTTTCAGGCTTTCAAAGCGAGGACTGCCGGCGACGACATCTGACCTGCCATAGTCATTTTTGAGCGCCAGGTTGGCCAATCGCAGTCCGACTTCTTGCTTATTCGGAGGATGAACATTGTTGAGGGTCGCGATGTCGTTAATCACCACCATGCCCGTGTTGGGAAGCTTAAGCACGGCTTCCTGAGCTTCCCAGAACCTAGGAAGGATCGTGGGGTCTTCGCTGCCGTAATTGTATGGACCAATCTGCACAAAGTAGAACGGGAAGTCTTCTTGACGCCATAGGTCTCGCCAGCCACCGATGAGTGCTTTCTTCTTTTCGAAGTACAGCATTCCTTCCGCATGATTAGATTCGCCTTGGTACCAAATGGCTCCTCGAATCGGATATCCAACCAACGCGTGGATCATGCCGTTGTAAAGCATGGTGGGATCTTGGTGACGTGTAAATGGCACCAGCGAAGCAGGAAAGGTGGGACTAGACGACACAGATGCCCCGGCTGCCGCTGACTGCTTTGCTGAATTCAGCCAATCTTCCGTCGCTGAAATGTGCTGATTCAAAGTGGATTCATAGGCCTCGGTGCCCGGAGTCCTGCCCATCACCGAACTGTGTATCTCGGACAGTTTCGGCACGGCTGCAAAACCACTTGGAGCCGTCCACGGTTCGATTCGAGTACCGCCCCAAGAAGAATTGACAAGACCAATGGGGACGTCAAGTTCCTTCAGTAGTTGACGCCCCATATAGTAGCTGCAGGCGCTGAAACTGCCTGCGGTTTCAGGGGAACAAATTTGCCACTTGGCCGACAAATCATCCAAAGGCACAGTGGACGGCTTGTGTCCAATTTTCAAATGCCGAATCACCGGGTAGTTCGCTTCGGCGATTTCCTTTTTAGCGTCTCCACACTGAGCCACCGTCCATTCCATATTGGACTGCCCACTACACAACCAAACTTCGCCGATCAAGACATCCTTGATGGTGATCGTATTTGAGCCGCTGATTGTGAGCGTTGTTGGCTTCGACGAAGCTTCCATTGCCGGCAGTTCAGCCTTCCATTGACCGTCACCATCCGCTGTCGCCGACGCAGACTCGGTCCCAAGCTGCAAAGTAATCGCTTCACCCGGATCAGCCCAACCTCGTAGACGAATCGGCATTTGCCTCTGCAGCACCATGTGATCTGTGTAAAAGCCGGGCACCTTGACTTCTGCTTCAACAGAAGCGAGGTCAGAAATGGTGTTCGCGACAAAAACACAGAATAGAACGGTCAAAAATCGTAAACGAATCACGGTGCATAACTCCGATGAACAGTGGGGCAGATTAGCTTGAACAGGCTACGTAGCATTGAAACAATGTCTAGTGTCATTCGGCAAAACCCGATCAAACGCCACTCTCACTTTGAAGACTTCTGTACAATTCCTCACTGAATATTTCGCCCCACTAAACAGTCGCAGAATTGAATTCCACGATTCAATCGTGTTCACAGATCGATGATGCCCACACCGCCACACCGTGAAATACGCTTCAACGACACGCATTTTTGCGAAGTTTCAGATCAAGCGTTCAATCAGATTCAGCCAAAAGCGGCTTGTCGTTGTGAAGTGAATGTCGAACCAAGCCGGACGTTTATGCCAGCGTCGAATCTTCTGATGTTGACGATTCGTGTCGTGATCAGCAATGAGATCGAGGTCGCCTTGGGAAGACGCAGTTTTCATCCAATTTACTAAGTCCGGCAAGTCAACATGACCGTTCTTTGATTTGATGTCAGCAAGCCCTGTGTCTTCGGTGACATTCAATACGGCAAGTGACGTGGTCGTGCCGTTGGTTCGTCATCGTAAGTCATTGAATCGCATCGTCCGTCGATTCAATCACCACTGCGACAAGCATCCACCTGTGTCTTCCACTACGGCTGCTGAACCGTGATCTGCTGATCCACTCCATCGATCGTTGTCTTGGAAACGCGACCGTCGGGCCAAGTGATTTCCACGGACGTCACCTCCGTTGCATTCCCCAAACCGAAAGTCAGCGGAAGTTCACTCTGAGACTGATAGCTGCACGTTGGAATCACGCTGCGGACTAATTCCGTTCCGTCAGGCAAAACGACTGATGCGGTCGCACCAATGGCCTGCCGATTGCCAGCTTTCCCCTGCAAAGACAGTCTCAACCAGTGATGACCTGTTTGCTGATCGTTGCGAAGCAGTCGAGCAACCCCTCCCGATGTGAGTAACAGCAAATCAAGATCTCCGTCTCCATCGATGTCTCCTCGACACGCACCTCGACCGACAGTGGGTTCCAGAAAATCGGCCCCCACTTTGTCGGCACCCGCTACCATAAATTCGTTGTCATAATCGACTCCGCAATTCCACAACAGTTGAGCCGGTTGAGCGTACCGTTGGCTGGCTTGAACCTTCTGGATGTCTTCTTCTAGATGGCCATTCGATGCAATTAAGTCCAAGCGACCATCCAGATCCACATCCACAAACATCACTCCAAACGTGAGCTCTGTGCGAGTGATTGGGCCGATGCCGTTGCTGACTGCCTCGTCTCGGAAGACGGGCATCGGCAGGCCCGGAGTCTGGCACACATACATTGCCGTCATTTCATTGGCAAAGTTTCCGATCGTAATACCCACAGCATCCGAATTTCTAAAATGAGCTGTATCAATTCCCATTGCCCCTCGAGCCTGTCCCTTGTTGTCATAGGCGACTCCGGCTGCAGTTGCAGATTCCAAAAAGCTGCCGTCTTGTTGATTCACAAAAAGAAGGTTAGGAACGGTGTCATTGGCAATCATCACGTCCAACCAACCGTCGGAATTCGCGTCCGGGAACGTCAGCCCCAAAGACTTGGCCAATGGCTCTGCCGTTGCTGGATTCTTTACCTGCAGTCCAGCAGGAGCCGACACATCTGCAAACCCTTCATCGCCATCATTGCGAAACAAAATTGGAAACGCGCCCCGAAAATCAGCCGGCCGACCGTAGGCTCGCAAGCTTCCATCCAGTGTAAATTCCATCGATTGATCTTTCTCACGAGACCATTCAATGTAGTTGCAAACCAACAGGTCCAGATCTCCATCGCGATCAAAATCAAACCACCCAGCGCTGGTGCTCCACCCGTCATCAGGGCCAGCAACCCGAAGTGATTCGGTGACATCCGAAAACTTGCCAGCTCCATCGTTTCGCAACAAGCGATTGGCTCCGACCGCCGTTAGATACAGGTCAACCAAACCATCGCCATTAAAGTCTCCACATGCGACGCCGTTACCATACAGTTCAAAATCCAGCCCACTGCCTTTTGTTACATCCGTAAACTGACCAGAGCCATCATTTTCGAACAGCGCCGAAGTTGGGGCTTGATTGGGCCTGCCTTTTGCCCATGGCCACAAAGATGAATTCACACACACAATGTCTTGGTCACCGTCGTTGTCGAAATCAAAGATCGCCCCACCGCCCCCATGGTTTCTGGCAGCAGCTTTTCTCCGTTCGCACCGTTTGTGTGCTGAAAGACAAGGCCAGCTTCAATACTGACATCCTTGAACGGCACCGCAGGAATTTCCAGCTCCGGTAGCTCACGAACCTGTGGCAAAATCGTCTCTTCTTGCACCACTCCGACTTCCTTCGGCTGTGCAGGTCGAAGATACCAGATGGCGATTCCAACGACCGCGATCAACAGAATCACAGCCACAGATAGCCACAAAGCTTTGCCGACGACGTCGTCTGTGAGTTCTTGGTCTGGATCCGATTCAGGTGCAGTCGTCATAGCGTCTATTTCTTAAATGGAATACGGCGGCTGTGTCTCATACCACAAGCAAAAAGAAGCGGATCTCGATTACTGCTTCGCAGGCAATGCTGCTGCGTTTGGATCTGCAGTATCTGATGCAGCATCATCCGGTGCAGCGTCGTTGTTTAAGCTTGCCCGATGCAGGTCGTAAATCACCAACGGTTCTGCGGCGGCATTGGCCGCTGGGTATTTTTGTCGAGCTGCCCCGACCGCCTGACCCCGAGCCGTATCATCCAGTTTGTACTTTGCGTGTAGTTCTTGATGTTTTGCAGCCAATTCTGCATCTCCGAGATAAGTATGCAGTTGAGCTAAGTTGTAGTGAGCATCCACATTCTCCGGATCAAGCTCTAGCGTCTTTTCAAACACGTCAGCAGCTTCTTTGAAGCGCACAAACCGCTCGTCCTGCCTCGCGGTCCCTCGAATTTGCAACGCCAGATCGAAGATGGTTTGGCCCAGCAAATTGTTCACCACGTAGTCTCGACTAAAATCAAACTGACGCTGGATCGTATCTTCAGTCCGGTATGTCAACACTTGTCGAAAGTTGTCTTCTGCTTCCTTCAAGAATCCCTGCTGTCGATTTAATTCACCGCTCAGCCATTTCACGGTCCATGGTGGAGCCGCTGGATCATCGTATTCGGCCGCCCGCTTCAGCGCTTCCACAGCTTCTTCCAGCTGCCCGGCTCCGGCCTCACGAACTAACGTGCGAGCCAAATTTAAGGGCCCGTCATAGCGATCCAGCTCTTCAACTTTACGGAAGGCCTCAGCGGCTTGTTTCAATTCCGCCTTCCCTTTTAACAGCATTCCAATTCCATAGTCGTTCCAACGCTGCCACTCCGCGATTTCGCGATTGGCATTGTCCACCGCTTGGTCGGATGTACTCACTGGAAAAGTCATTGAATCTTCAGCTAACACAGTGATCGGCAATTGGTTGTGATATGGTTTGCCGTCCACGTGTCCACGGATCGGGTCGGCTCCCATCTCCGTCAATTTTTCATCCACATATCTCATGTAGGTGGTGTCGAATTTACGATACAGAAGGCGAATTTTCACATCGATGGGGGCTTGGATATCCTTGGGAACATTCAGCCGATAGTGCACCGTCTGACCTGCTCCGGGGGGAATCTGATGGTTGTACAACGCCACAAAGATGTCTTCGGCATTTCGCCGATCAATTCGATTTCCGTCGCGGTCTAGCATAAAGCTGTTCACAAAATGAGACCAAGGGTCGACGCTGGAATCATCTTGAATGAGGCCGCTGTTTCCGATCACCTTCCCGTCGGAAGTTGCCGTCACTTCAAGCCAGATTTCATTGGAATCAGATGTTCCTTGAGTAAAATGGTGGCCCAGTTTCAGAGTACGAATCACTGTTTCCAGCAGATAGCCTTTCCCAGCTTCCAGTGTGGGAACTTGAGGCCGTAAAGGGGCAATCAGTTGGCCATCAACATCTGCGTCTTCTCGAACCCCAAAAATGTCAACACGGGTAATCCCCTGCATATATTCTTGATGAGCCTTCACCACGTCGTCTTTGTTTCGCAACCACGCCATTCCAGTATTCGCTGACGGAAACAGGTGATTGTGCGCCTTAAGACGACCGCTCTCATCAAACACGGCTGCCCCAAAGTCATTTGAATCCTTCAGAGGCATGTGGCAATCGTTGCAGTTGGTTTCTGCCGTCTTGGGGTAGTAGAAGCTTCGAGCTCCATGGCCTGAGACTCCACTTAGCAACCAACTGTCATAGTGATTTTGCCCTCGCAGCCAGTCTTTGTAGTGATTCAGTTCGTACGGCAGATTCACCTTGTGGCAGGTCGCACAAAATTCAGACTTCTTGTGCAAAGGCTTCAGGAAGGTCTGCTTATGGAAGGACGGCTTCGCCTTGATCAACTGATTATTCACCCACTGCAGCATCGTGTTTTTGCTATGAGCAAACGGATAGTGAATTGGTTCTTCAATCGTGTAGTCGGCGTTGCCAAGTTGACTGTTCACGTTGCTAATCGTGTGGCAGACCGTACAAGTGATCCCAGATTTTGCAGTGGGATGTTTCAGCATGTCGAAGTTGGGATCATCGAACGCCCCACTGAAAAACGGAACTGGGTCATGACATCCTGCACAAAAACGCGACGCCTTGACATTGCCGTCTCGAGCCATCGCCACTTCTCGGGTTTCTGCGACGCTGGCCAAATACATGGGGTTGTTAAAACTACTGAAGTGATGAGCACTATTGACCCAGTCGCCATGAGCATCCTGGTGGCACTTCAGGCAATACTGATTCATATCCAAGGTCTTCGCGGGAATGAAATTGCCAGTGGCAGTAAGAGCCAACGACGGTTCAAAGTATTCTTTGCCCTCCGCGGGGCCGACTGCATTCCATTCTCGAGGATCCTGAGATTGCAGCACCAACATGACTGCGGCCGCAGCAACGGCAAATCCAGCGTAAGCGAAGCCTTGTTTCACCTTCATCTTGGGGCCAACCAAACGATGCAGCCAGTACAGCCACAGTCCAACAACAGGACAGGCGACATGAGCCCAATAGATGGCGGCTCGAGTCGACGGGTGCTTCAGGTCCAAAATACCTTCGATACGCACCAAGGCGAAACCACTTAGCAGAATGACAACGCACATTGCAAAAAGCGCATAACCAATCCGAACCGTTCGACGAATCTTGCGTCCCTTCGTGTTTCTCATGTGGATCAAACCAAACACAAGAAAGGGAATCACAATCAACAAGCCTACGATGATATGCATCAAGAACATGTTGATATAGAAGAAGTCTTGAAACGACTTCTTGTACCACCATTCCAAAGCCTTGACACCAACCAAGTAGGCACTGTTGGCTCCGATCAACGCCAGCAGAAACAACATCACGTTGAATACGATTCGTAGACGCGGGCCGATTGCTTTTCGCACGATCTTCTTCGGTTTCACGTCTGTGGGCGCCCCAACATCCGGCGGCGAACTAGCTTCCGTTGAATTCTTGCTTGATGAATCTGCCATCAGAATACTTCCGATCATGCGCAACGCGTGGCGCAGAGAAGGTTCGAAGTCGCACAGAGCGAAAGTCTGGCGAGTTTGAAACGGACGATCGGAACGACTTTGCTGACCGATAAAGAATCAACAACGGAATTCCCAAGCATGAACCTTTGCACCAAGTGCAAGACATGCTCAGACTGCGGAATTCGCGAAACCGACCGTGGAACGGATCGGTTGTGGAGGACGTTCGATGCGACATCGATGGGCGGCCGACGCGTTGCCGAAATCAGTGACCTGCAACGAATCCTGTGAAGCCCCAGGCGTCTTAAGGCAGTCGCTCGCAGCAACCGCTTTCACAGCAATGGTCATCTCAACGGGTAAAGGTGCCGTTGGAAGCGGAGATCGATTTTGGTTCGATTGACAACCTGGCCCAGAACACGGTGGTGTGTGCGAGCGATCAGAGAGGGAAACCTGCCCCACATGCTCGACACCAGCAGAATCTTCGTACCCGATGGAGCTGATTTCCGAAGCGAATTTCGATTCTTGGCGGTCGCCGCCAACCTGGTGAGAACTTGAGTGCTGTTGGCCGCTGCTTGCTGGAGGGCCAAACCGAGTATGCAGATAGTCCCCACAACTGCCTCTGGCTGAACCGCCAGATAGGCATAGCAGGAATGCTCCCAAAGGAAGCATCAGCAATAGTTTTGTCCACGTCACAGGCATCTGGATACCACGAAAAGTTCGTTTCAGCACCAACTTAGCAACAATCACCGCCTTTGTTGATACGCAATTGTCACGACAACGTAACGGCCAGAATCTGAAGGATCTTAAATTTGTGCCGAATTCACGTGTATTCACACGTCTTTTGCACTCACGACAGCAAAGGGGCGAAAAGACGTTGTTCGTTACAACCAGCCCCCGGAGTAGTCACCACTGGGAACTACTCCGAATCAAACCATGCTTCCCTGCATGACCTTTCGCCAAGCCACAACCAAGCTCGAACATTGCAACGGCCTTTGTTTTAGGGGCGACCGGCAGGATCGCAGTCAGAAAGATCACAGCCAGAAAGATCACAGCCAGCGAAATCAGTGCAAGTCGTAGCGGTTCATTTTGTAATGCAAAGTCCGCACACTTATGCCCAATGCTTTTGCGGTCAGTTCACGATGGAATTCATTGGCCGCCAAAGAATTCTTGATCGCCATTTTCTCAGCGGCTTCCGTCACCTCGACAAGCTTCTTTGCCACTGTCGATTTCGGCTTCTGTGTACTCGACAGCTCAGGTGGCAGGTCCTTCAACGCAATGATTTCTTCACTGGACGTCACGACAAGTCTTTCAACCACATTTCGAAGCTGCCGAATATTTCCGGGCCACGGTGATTCACACAGCGCCTGCATCGCTTGCGAATCAAAACTTTTCATCGGGCGTTGATGCCTGCTACAAAAGTGATTGATAAAATGAGCGACCAGCAAAGGAATGTCATCCGTGCGACTGCGTAACGGAGGCACTTCGATGGGAACAATGTTCAGCCGGTAATACAGATCTTCACGAAACGTACCGTCAGCCACCAGTTCAGCAACGTTTCGATTTGTGGCAGAAACGATTCTCGCATCAGATTGCAAAGCCGCTTCTCCGCCGACTCGCACGTACTGTCCAGTTTCCAGTACTCGAAGCAAATCCACTTGGCTCTTTGCAGGGATCTCTGTAATTTCGTCAAGAAACAAAGTCCCGCCTGTCGCCTGCTCGAAGCACCCTGGTTTCTGTCGTAGTGCTCCAGTGAACGAACCTTGTTCATGCCCGAACAATTCGCTCTCCAGAAGAGTTTCCGGCAAGGCTCCTAAATTCATGGCGACAAAGGGACCACTGGGCCGGCTGCTCAGATCATGGATGGCTCGAGCAATCAGTTCTTTCCCCGTTCCACTTTCGCCTTGAATCATGATGGTTGCATCAGTATTGGCAACTTGTCGAATTTGAGTCAACACTTCATGGAGTGCTCGGCAGTTTCCGATGATCCCAGTGACTTCCCCTGCGGCGGCCAGCCGAGTTTTCAGCTGCTGATTTTCGTCTCTGAGTCGATGATGTTCAATCGCTTTTGATACCTGCTGGCGGATTAGTTTCAGGTCAACCGGCTTCGTGATGAAGTCGAACGCTCCGCGGCGCATGGCATCCACTGCAATTTCCACAGTACCATGAGCCGTAATGACGATCGTGCTGGTTTCAGGCTTACGTTGTTTCACCAACGAAATAAGCTCAAGCCCGTTTCGATCTCCGGGCATTCGCACGTCAGCGATCACCAACTGAAAGTTTCCAGCGTCAAAAATATCCAACGCTTCATTCACCGACGACGCAGTTTCGATCACGTCCGCCAGCTTGGCCAACCCCTTTGCCAAGCCTGCGCGGATGTACGGTTCGTCGTCGACGATTAAGATTTGAAACACATTGTCCACGATGGTCTCCTGCTGCAATTCGCAATCATTCAGGCTGTCGGTTTTACGAAGTGACGGCTGCTGATTCACACTTCGGCAACGTCAGCTGGAAGATGGTGCCGTTGGGCGAAGTGGAAAAGTCGATCGCTCCACTATGCTGACGCATGATCTTTTCGCAAAAGGCCAGTCCTAGCCCCGTGCCCGTACTTTTTGTTGTAAAGTAGGGATCAAGAATTTTGTCTTGAAGGTTTTCAGGGATACCACTTCCGGTATCTGCAATGTCGATATGAGCAGCATCATCTGCTTGGTACACCGCAATTTTGATGTCGCCACCATCTGGCATTGCGTCCATCGCGTTGATCATTAGGTTCAAGATCACTTGTTCGATGCGTCCGCGATCAGCAGCGACTCGCAAAGACGAATCACAACGATCGACGTGAATCCGAACAGACTGGTTTTCAGCTTGAAGGCCCACGAATGCGATCTGCCGCTGAATCACTTCACACAAATCAACGTCTGTCGAATTTAGCTCGCCAATAGAAGCGAAATCGTTGAACCCTTCGAGAACTCCACCAATGCGAACGACTTCGGAACGAATCACGTCCAGCATCGAAGTGATTTCTTCAGACGGATCAACTGATCCTAAATGTTCTTCAAGCAGTTGAACATGCAAAGACAAACCGGCCAGAGGATTCTTAATTTCATGGTGCAAGCCAGCTGCCAGTGAACCAAGGCCCATGTATCGCTCCATGCGTCTCATTCGATCTTCAATCAGACGGTGCCGAGTAATATCGAGCAGTTGAAACACGATCCCAATTTCATTGGCGGCATGGTCGTTCAAGGCTTGACACGTAAGTCGGAGCGTCCGTGAGTTTCCTTTGCTTTCCAAAGTCAGTTCATGAGCCATTCCGGCCGCCTTTTTACTTAACCATCCTCGACGAAAATCGCCCAAGGAAGCCGGCCTCCATTCGTCAATGAATTCACCAATGCAACTGGCCTTTACGTCCAGTAACTCAATGCCTCGCCGATTAATACTGGTGACAATGCCGTCTAAGTCAGTGGTAATCACGGCCTGTTGCATGCTGCTCAGAATATCGGTGGCGAGTGCTCGAGTATCGCGGAGCGAAGTTTGAGAAGCGAAATAGGCTCGCCAAAGCAGTATGACGGCGAATGCCGTCACCACCACATTCAAAACAACAAGAGTGGCCAACCGAAACTGCCAACGCAATTCGCCCGCCAAGAATTCAGCAGAATCTCTGGCGTCTCGGGGCAGATCTTTGATGAGCTCTTCGACAATTTCTTGCTCGCGCAAAAAGTCGACCATAATCCAAACTGTCACCGCCAAAGCAGCGCTACTCAGGATCAACAATCCGACGATTGCTCTTCGATAGGCAAATGCCTGCTGCAGTGGCTGATCTTGATACGCCAGTGAAATCACAAGTCTGCCTCTTTCTGAACGTGCCTTGATGATGCGGAAGCCTCACGTTTCTGATACCCACTGCCTGCATTGAAGAAAGATGAGGAAAGCCTTCTCGCACCTGCACCTTCTGAATGCAACTGATGGGCCAATTCTCTGTGAATTGCGAAATCCAGCCAAAACGCGGCCATCCCCCAACCTTCAAATGAACTGACCTGCAGAATCTTGCACAGCGCCTGCATTGCGCTGCATGCATTGCGTTGATCCGCGAAGTTTTGAGTGTCGCAGCTAGGCCATTCCCCGATGGTGCAAACAGCTTTTCTTTCAGCGCCAAGGCACCGTAACCATTGTTCGGCCGTCAAACCCATGGGAACGATCTTGGAAGACTCTCAAAAACACGACAGCTCGAGGCTCTGTCCCCCGGTTCAAACTTCCCGGTTCAAGCTTCCCAATTCGAACTTCAAGGGGAATCTCGAGAGCCGAACAAGCAATGGAAGCATGTCTGCAAGCCGGTGCACAGCGCCGTGAAACAAATTGCAGCATCTGAGTCGAATCAGGATTGCCAAACGCCCCCTCATTTGCAGCTTTTCTTTTGTTTTCCGTGCCTTAGACAGTGTCGTTCGTCAGGCCGCTCAAACTTAGCAGTGTTGGCACGGCGTCTGCTGACTTCAGGCTCTGCGAACATGATGAACCAACTCAACCCATGCAGCCCAGACTTGATGACAGTCACAGGAAATCGAACTACAATGCAACTCAAGCTCACAGTGACCATCCTCTTTGCCATTGTCGCCGCCGTCACCACAACAAATCCTCAGCTGCGAAGGTCTCTAACAACTGGCCTTGGCCTGAGTTCCCCCGAACATGGGCCAGCAGCAGCCGATGATGGTAGCCAACGACACTCAGAAGAAGGCCATCGACAGAGCGAACATCATGTCCAGCACAAAATCGTCGCCACAAATTCTGTGGCAAAAGACGTCACCCTCACCGAACAGTATGTTTGCCAAATTCACTCGAGACGCCACATCGAACTAAAGGCATTGGAAGGTGGTTACCTAAAAGCCATCAAGGTTGACGAAGGTCAGGCCGTCAAGAAGGGGGAAACCGTCTTTAGCATTCTCCCGACACTCTACAAAGCGAAATTAGACGCCGACCTAGCGGAAGCCGAACTTTGCCAAGTCGAATATGACAACACCAGAAACTTGGTGAAGCAAAAGATCGTCTCGGTTCAGGAATTGAAGCTGGCGAAGGCCAAGGTGGATAAGGCTTTGGCGAAAGTGGAACTGGCCCAGGCCGAAATGGACTTCGCTCAAATCAAGGCCCCGTTCGATGGCATCATTGACCGGTTGCATGAACAAGAAGGCAGCCTAATCGAAGAAGGCGCGATGCTGACGACGATGAGCGACAACAGCGTCATGTGGGTCTACTTCAATGTGCCAGAAGCACGGTATTTGGCCTACCAAGCAGCCTTGAAGGATCGACACGAATCAGAAACTTTGGATGTCGAACTGAAGCTGGCCAATCAGCAAATCTTTCCTCAACCCGGTGCCATTGGTGCCATCGAAGCTGACTTCGACAGCGAAACAGGCAATATCGCGTTTCGAGCCGATTTCCCTAACCCAGATGCGTTGTTAAGGCACGGCCAAACGGGAACCATTCTGATTCACCAAGTGCAACAAAACGCCGTCGTGATTCCTCAGCGAGCCACATTCGAAATCTTGGCCAAGAAATATGCATTCGTGATCGACGATCATCATGTGGTACACCAACGAGAAATTCATATCCAACAAGAATTAGATGACATCTTCATCATCGATCACGGACTTGAAGCGGGTGAATCCATCATCCTTGAAGGGCTTCTCCAAGTTCGGGACGGCGACAAAATTACGTACGAATTAAAACCTGGTCGCGAAGTCCTTGCTGACTTGAAGTATCACGCCGAATAGCGGCCCCCAATGGTCACCTGCCGCGACGCAACACCCGCCCTGGCGCTACGCCTTCCGCGAGTTCAATCTGAGTCACAGGTCCGCGCATTCGATCCGCCTGTGCCTTCGCCTTTCTCAGACATTCCTGATCCGCATTTCTATCAATCCGCAACGACGGCGGACGCCATTCTTCCCCCAGAACCATCATGTTCGAACGATTCCTTCACCGCCCCGCGCTCTCGATTGTCATTTCGTTGCTGATTCTGTTTATGGGAGGACTGGCAATCAACAGGTTGCCAATTTCTCAGTTTCCAACGGTGGCTCCGCCCAGTGTTCGTGTTGCGGTTTCCTACCCTGGAGCCAGCGCAAAAATTCTGGTTGATTCCACCATGGTCTTGCTGGAACAGGCGATCAACGGTGTGCCCAACATGCGATACATGATGAGCGATGCCACGAGCGCAGGTGAAGGCACCATTCAAATTGTGTTCGAGCCGGGTTCTGATCCAAACGTTGCCGTGATGAACGTGAACAACCGCGTTCAAATGATCAAAAATAACCTTCCGCCGATTGTCGAACGCGAAGGAATTATTGTCATGCAAAACATGACCAGCATGCTGATGTACGTCAACGTATTCAGTGAAGACCCCAACGTCGATCAGAACTTTCTTTACAACTACGCCACGGTCAACATCCTTAACGAAATCAAACGTATCCCCGGAGTGGGTCGAGCATCAATTTTGGGCAACCGCTCATACGCGATGCGAGTGGAGCTCGACCTAGACCGCATGCGAGCTTATGGAGTAGACGCCGAAGATGTCATGCAGGCCCTTGATGATCAAAGCATGATCGGTTCGCCCGGACGGCTGGGCCAAGCGACGGGCCAAACGTCTCAAACCCTTGAATACGTTTTGACCTGGGTCGGACGCTACAAGACTCCAGAGGAATACAACAAGATTATTCTGAAGGCCAGTCCAGAAGGCGAAATCCTAAGACTCGCAGACGTCGCACGCGTACGGCTCGGTTCTTCGTTTTATGACCTGTATTCCGACATCGATGGCCTTCCAGCTGCCGCCATTGTGCTGAAGCAAACGCCAGGGTCAAACGCAGCCGATGTGATTGCTCGAGTCAAAAAGAAGGTGGAAGAAATTAAGCAAAAGTCGTTCCCTCCGGGAATGGACTACGCCGTCACCTACGACGTTTCAAACTTCCTAGACGCATCGATTGAAAAAGTGATCCACACTTTGTTCGAGGCTTTTGTTTTGGTCTCCTTGGTTGTCTATCTCTTCTTGGGCGACTTTCGCAGCACCTTAATTCCCACTCTGGCTGTTCCCGTTTCACTGATTGGCACCTTCTTCTTCATGCTGATGTTTGGCATGTCGATCAACCTGATCACGCTGTTTGCCTTGGTACTGGCAATCGGAGTCGTCGTGGATGATGCGATTGTCGTCGTCGAAGCGGTCCACGAAAAAATGCACACCAAACATCTGGGGCCGTACGAGGCCACTCGAGAAGTGGTTGGAGAAATCAGTGGAGCCATCATTGCCATCACGTTGGTGATGACGGCCGT
>JBDWHY010000108.1:0-4755 GCA_039974975.1 Fuerstiella sp.
CTAGGACCGGGTGTCGGCCGTCTCGAATGTCAAGAATGGGTTCTTCCAACATTTCTGGTCGCACATAGCCGGCTGATGCTGCCAGCGTTGACAAGCTGATAAAGACGTCGACTTCGGCCAGAGCTTCGGCAGTGGCTAACAGTCGAGCAACGTCTTTGGCGATGTCTTCTTTCAAGGTGGTGAAGAATTCTTGTTCGAGAGCCTTGCTTTGGTCTTCGGCTCGCAGAACTTTGTCTTCGTATTCTTTAAGCTCGGGCGTGATATACCGTTCTTGATTTTTCAATGTCTGTTTACGGATATAGTCTTCTGGCACTTTGGTTAAGTGGGCAGCCGTGACTTCTAAGTAGTAGCCGAAGACTTTGTTGAAGCCAATTTTTAGATTCGGAATCCCCGTGCGTTCGCTTTCTTTGGCTTGGTAGGCGGCGATCCATTGTTTACCGCCTCGTGCCAGATCTCGAAGTTCGTCTAAAGTCGCATCGAAGCCTTCTTTGACGACTCCGCCGTCATTCGCATTGGCAGGCGGTTCGTCAACAAGCGTCGTTTCAATTGCATTGCGAGCTTCATCGCAAAGGTCAATGCGGCGTTCTAGGGTTTCAAGGCGAGCTGCTTTGCGTTCCGTGAGTTTTGCTTTGACTTTTGGTAACGTTGCCAGTGTGCTGGCGAGGCAGCTTAGATCTCGAGGACTACAACGCCCAGTGGCGACTCGAGAAGTCAGTCGTTGCAGATCGTACATGCTTTTTAGCAAGTCACGTAAGTCGTCTCGCAAAGACAGGTTGCCGACCAGTTCTTCGACTGCATCGTGGCGTTCGCCGATTTGTTTTAGGTCTGTTAAGGGGCTGGAAAGCCAATCAGCCTGCAGACGTGCTCCCATGGGCGTGCAGGTTTCATCGATGATTCCTAGCAAGCTGTTTTCTCGCCGACCGTCTCGCATGGTGTGCGTAAGTTCCAAGCTTCGCCGAGTCGCCTCGTCGATGATCATGTGGCGCTGGCGACGAAAGCCTTCGATCCGAGTGATATGCAGCAGGGCAGACTTTTGAGTGTCACGGATATAGTCGAGAAGTGCTCCGGCTGCCGTCACGGCCGCGCTGTCGTCTTCGATATCAAAGCCTTCCAACGTCTTTGTGCCGAAGTGATCGTTCAGAAGCCGTTTGGCTTCGTCTTTTGAAAAGGTCCATGCCGGGCGGCCAGTGAGCACGGGGCCGCCTAGGTCTGGGCGATTTACCGGGAGACTGCCATTGGCGGCGTCGTCTTCGGGCACGACGCATTCGGCCGGCTGGATGCGGGCCAGTTCATCCTGCAATAAAGCGGGTTCGATTTCGGATGCGAGAAATCGGCCGGTGGAAAGTTCTAGCCAAGCCAGTCCCAACGTGTCTTTGGAGGGGGCGATGCACGCGATGAAATTACTGGAGCGTGGGTCTAGGAGTTGGTCATCGGTCAGTGTGCCGGGCGTGACAACTCGAGTCACTTCTCGACGAACAAGCCCCTTGGCTTTCTTGGGGTCTTCGACTTGATCACAAATGGCGGCTCGAAATCCGCTCTTGATCAGTTTTTGGAGATAGCCGTCTAGCTGATGGTGCGGGAAGCCAGCCATCGGGATCGGATTGTCGGAATTCTTGTCTCGAGATGTCAGTGTGAGTCCAAGAATTCGAGACGCATTTTGAGCATCTTCGTGGAACAGTTCGAAGAAATCTCCCATGCGAAACAGAAGGATGGCACCTGGGTTTTCCGCTTTCACTTCGTGATAGCGTTCCATCATGGGAGACATCTTGGCGGCCATGAGATCACATTTTTCTGAGGACTGAAGCAGGACGGCGAATGTGCCACTGTACAAATCCAAATTCGTCGATGCTGCTTCTGGCCGAGTGATGTCTGGAATTCTGCGGAACAGAAGTCGCAGACTGATGATCTGAGTGAAAATAGGACGATTTGTTGGAATCTGCGGACTGAGTTTTCAGTCTTCGGCTGCTGTCAAGCAGAATTGCGTTACGCACCGAGTGACTGGTCCGGGCGAGGCGGCCATTTGTTGTGGGCGATCGCCGAACGCTGATCATCACGGCAAAGCCTGATGGCTGTATTGGGAAGGGCGAACGTGAAGAGAGCAGGGGCCGCGTTGCTTAAGTCTGATTGTCATCTGGAAACAGCATGCTGACGCTGGTTCGGTCGTGGATACTGCGGATTGCCTGAGCAAACAGATTGGCGACAGAGATCACTTCGATCTTGCTGCCGAGAGGTTCCATTGAAGGTTCGATGGTATCTGTCATGAACATTTTCTGGATCACACTGTTTTCGATCCGGGCGACCGCCCCTTTGGAAAGGACTCCGTGAGAAACCGCCGCGTAGATTTCTTTGGCTCCGCGTTCCTTTAGAACTTCTGCCATGCCGCACAAGCTGCCTCCGGTGATGGTAAAGTCATCCACCATGAGCACGTTGCAGCCGTCGACTTGGCCGATGACTTCTAGGATTTCCGCTTCTTCCGAATGGTCAGGGCGAGCTTTGTTGCCGATGACGACGGGAACTCCGAGAAGGTTCGCATATGCGGCCGCCGCTTTTGCAAACCCAGCGTCGGGACTGCAAACGACCAAGTTCTCGAGATTCAAAGTCTTTACGTGGTCGCAAATGACGGCTCGAGCATACAGGTGATCAACGGGCCGCTGAAAGAAACCTTGAATCTGAGGGCTATGCAAGTCCATCGTGAGTACTCGGTCGGCCCCAGCTGCTTCGATGGCATCGGCGCAAACTCGAGCACGAATGGACACTCGAGGTTCGTCCTTTTTGTCTCCCTTGGCATAACTGAAGTACGGGATCACGGCGGTGACTTGCTGAGCGCTGGCTCGTTTGAGAGCGTCGATCCAAAACAGCAGTTCCACAAAGTTATCGTTCACCGGGTGGTGGACGCCTTGGATGACAAAGGTGTCTCGGCCGCGAACATTTTCCAAAATGCGAACGAAAACATTGCCTTCGCTGAATGTCTGAGCTTCACAGGGGGTCAGCTTTGTGCCAAGGCAGTCGGCAATTTTGGAGGCAAACATCGGGTTTCCCGAGCCAGCCAAAACGGCGAGATCTCCTTGAGGTGGCTGAAACGAGTGCAGTCGAGGTCCCGAAGTTGATTTGGAACGAGAATTTTCAAAGGGCATGAGAAAGCGGTGCTGCAATCGTGATGTGTCGATCGGTGACTGCTGTTCGGTCATTGCGAACAGCGAAGAAGCGGCATCTTATCGCTGAACCAAGCGATCTCAAGGGCCGCCCGTGGGGACTTTGAAATGAAGTGTCAGACCGGCGGTGTGAGGGCCTTGTGTGGAGTGGGAGTCTGAATTGGCAGTGTCGCAGTGGAGAGATGCTGAATATCTGTTTGCCACTGATGTTGACGCTTGATTGCAGAGTATCCGGGGTTTGAGTTGGTCAGCGAGGCTTGAGAATACTTATTCGCCGAACCTAATCGTGGTTGGCCTCCTGAAATACGCTTGATGAACCAAGTTCGCTTTGGAGGTGAATTTCATCTGCCATGGGGGGCGTACTGGTCGTTTAAGAAAAAAAATCCAGTCTTGGAGATTACTGTTGCACTGTGTGATATGATGTCGTACAGTTGTGTTGTTGGAGCAAGCATCAGTTTGTGTTGATGGGTGGTGACCTTTGCTGATTCAAGTGGATTTTAACAGCGGCGAGCCGGTGACTCGGCAAGTGGTCGCTCAAGTGAAATGGATGGTTGCCAGTGGGCGATTGCAGTCTGGCGAAAAGCTCCCGTCTGTCCGCGCACTCGCGAAGCAGTTGAAGGTGAATCCGACCACCATTAGTCGCATCTACGGCGAGCTATCGACGGATGGAGTGATTGTGTTGAAGCAGGGGCAAGGTGCTTTCGTTTCTGTTCAACCTGCCACGACAAGTAAGTCGGTTGCCAAGAAACAGGTGAAAGAACTTGTCCGTCGTATGTTGGCAGAAGGGATTCGGATGGGACTGAATCATGCTGATATTCAGAAGCTTATCACAGCCGAATTTGAAAAACTTCCGGAGGAACCATCGTGAATGACTTTGTTGTTTCGTTTCAGGATGTGAAGCGTCAGTTTGGTAAAGTTGATGCGGTGAATGGGGTGACGTTTTCTGTCAAGCAGGGCAGCGTCTTTGGTCTGCTGGGCACGAACGGGGCTGGAAAAACGACGGCCATACGAATGCTGGTTGGTCACTTGATGACTGACTCGGGATGCATTGAAGTCTTCGGGTCTGATCCTCGTTCGCACTCAGCTCAAACATTGCAGCGCGTTGCCTATGTTTCCGATCAGATGCAGTTACCCGGCCGGATGCCGTTGGCTGAAGTGTTTGCATTGAACGAGCAGTTTTTTGCGAAGTGGGATCATGCTCTCGCGTTGCAATTAGTGAATCGGTTTGGAATCAATCCGTCTTCTCGGTATTGCGATTTGTCTTTGGGGCAAAAGCGTCGAGCGGTCTTGGTTCAAGCTGTCTGCCAAGGGGCTGAACTGTTGGTGTTGGATGAGCCGTTTTCTGGTTTAGATGTGAAGATTCGCAGGCAGTGCTTGGACCTTCTGTTGGAGGCAGCCGTTGATCGAGGTCAAACGATTGTTGTGTCGTCTCATCTGTTGAACGACGTCGAGCGAATCGTAGATACAGTGGCTATTTTAGATGCCGGTCGACTTGTGCTTACCGGTGATCTTGAGCAATTGAAAAGTGATTTACGTCGAGTTCGGATTGGTCGAGCTGCAGAAGACGCAGGCGTGCAACAGCTGTTGCAACGATGTGACGTTG
>JBDWHY010000109.1:0-46667 GCA_039974975.1 Fuerstiella sp.
TTCTGTCGGCTTGACGTTTTCTGGCTCCCATCATCGCGGCATCGACGACGCTCGCAACATCGCTTGTTTACTGCCGTACATTTTCCCTCCCGCATCCAGCGTGGGCGGCGCCTAACATGGTTTTTACGCTAGGCCGTCGGCACACCTTCGATGTTTGGCAACGATCGTTGGCCTTGGTACAATTTCTCGTAGTTCAGGCGTCGCTCGCTTCGTTTAGGGCGGTGTCGTAAAACCCTTCCGTTGTCGGTCACAGCTCAACCACATGCCAGAATCTATCGACGATGTCGCCGCGAAGCTAAAAGCGGGTCTCGACCCCAATGCGATGGAACATGGCTGGTCACTACTCCGTGGTGCTGCCGAACATGAGCAGGCGGACGTTATCCGGCTTTTGGTTTCCAGCGGTGCTGACCCAAATCTCGCCGATTCAGCAGATGGCGTTACTCCGCTCCATCAAGCCGTCGATGTTGCGATCGACGGTGCAATCCAGACTCGTGCGCCCAGTATTGACTGGTCATGCGTTGGTCTGCTTCTCGATCTTGGCGCTGACCTGGCACGGAAGGACTCCAATGGCAACACTCCGCTGGATTCCGTGGCGCAATATGGAGATAAAGCGCAGGCGTCTTTCGATCAGTTCATGCGAACCCGTAGCGCCAAGTGACCGACAACATGGTTTTTACGCTAGGCCTTCGGCACGCCACTGTCGTTTGTTCAAGCTTCCCACTGGTGGTAGAATCTACTGTTGTTCAAACTTGAATGGCATCGCAACGGCGGTGTCGTATAAACTTATCGGCGTTGCACGACCGAACCTAACCTTTCTCCAATGTGTCACACTCGCATGGAACGTACAGCCGAATATCCCGACGCCCATGTTGCGAATCTCGCCGAGCAATTTCTTGACACCGCCGGCCTATTGCTCCGGAACATCCCCGGTGTTGTTGCTCCGTCGTCGTTGCGAGTGAACGCTGCATTTGCCATTGAGCTGTTCCTCAAATCGCTGAATAGCCACTGGCAGCATCACGAACTTGAAGAGCTCGGGGACGGAGCGTACGAAATTACGACTCAATCGAATGTACGCGGGCATCACTTAGACCGCCTGTATGACGACTTGCCTGATCGCGTTCGGTCAGACCTGAACGGTGCGTTTGCGTCGAACCGCCTCGCATCAACATTCGATGACCTTTGTGACGCACTTTCGACTTACGCCAAAACGTTTGAAAACGAACGATACGGATTCGAGCGGCGATCTATTGCTACGGACAATCGGCCCATGGCTGAGATCGTTGAATTGGGTGAATTCTTCCGTGAATTCATCAAGAACACATCTCGTGTTAGGTACGCTCTCTCGTAGTCTACGGTCGTGCAACATGGTGTTTACGCTAAGGCCTTCGGCACACCTTGGCTCTTTGGCAACGGGCCTTGGCCTTGGTACAATCTTTCGTAATTCAGGCATCGTTCGCTTCGTTTAGGGCGGTGTCGTAAAACCCTTCCGTTGGTGGCCACCGAGAACTCATGACCGAAGCCGACTTTCACGTTCTCCTGATCGCCTCCAGCTTTATGGCCACGCGCTTCGGCCATCGATACGTTTCGCAACCTCTGCCATTCGACTTTCGTTACGACGTTCACCTCAATCAGTCCTGCGACGACCACGCTACCCCTGACGACGTGCTGTATCCCGACGACAACGATCGCGTCGTTTTCTGTGATTCCGAATCTGCCGTCGTTGCGCTGTTGTTTCGCGACGGTCGTTGCCCACAATGGATCGACGTTTCTGCCGTTCGCGTTGGTGACACATTTACCGAATTGCAACTTCTCTGTTGTGGCCGATTCACCAACGATCGTGACAAACTGTACTACACCCGCGGTGGCACTGGCCCGTTCGGAATAAAATCACCCGTCCTTCCGCCAGACTACGAAGAGGGCACGACGTTTTCACTTCCGCAAGCCAGCGCGTAGTGGTCGCCTAACATGGTTTTTACGCCAGGCCTGCGGCGCACCTCCCTTGTTTGGCAACGCGGGCTGGCATTGGTACAATTTCCCTTAGTTCAGACATCGTCGGCTTCGTTCAGGGCGATGTCTTAAAACCCTTCCGTTATGTGCCATGAAAACCGCAGCGTTGATCTTATTTACTCTGATTCCCTCGCTAACTTTCGGGCAGGGACTCGAACGCACCCACTTGATCGGCACTGCAAACGCAGACAGAGCGGCGGCGTGGAACGGTCACATTGAATACGCGTCTTGGCTGGACGACGAAACCATCGTCTATTGGCGCAAAACGGGCGAACTCACGTGCTGGAGTCTAACGAATAAAAAGGCTGTTTGGTCGTTGCAAGATGTACACAACGTTTCCGACTGGAGCGTTTGCAGAAACAAAGGTAGGCTGGCGATACTCTACAAAGAAAATGCCGACACGTTTTCAGACAAACGGGTTCAAGTAATCAACTGCGTGGACGGAAAAGCACTTTTGAACGCCGATGCAACCGCCCTTGCAATGCTGATGGGCACCGACCACGCGCTGCCGACGCGTATTGCTCTGACCCCGACTGACGCGAAGCTTATCTTGTGCAACTTCGGATTGCATTTCGCCAGCAATGGCTATGTCATCTGCCCGAACTATAAGAAACTAGAATTATCGTTTCGTATTGACGCATCCCCTTCGGAGCTGAGTGTTTCTCCTAATGGTTCGCGGGTGACGGTACTCGCAGACACAAAGGTCATCTGCATCCACGATATTCAGAACGATACACAGGTATACTTTCGAGGAGATCGAATTAGGGAACGCCCAGACTCGATTACCTCTGTTATTGATGCTCCGTTCATGAGTCACGCCCGGCACGACGGTGCCGACATACTGATCTACACAATTGACAACAGTTGGTCGACAGGAAAGGTATTCATTCGCGATTTGAAGACAAACAATGGGACTTCGTTTGATGCACGGAATGGGCACATTGAGATTGATGTCGACTTTGCCCGGAAACGCGTCGTGTTGACCGGAACGTCGGCAGGTTTGGCATTGCTGAAGTTCGATGGCTCAGTCTTGGCACACATGCCCAAAGCGACGCTTCAGCGGAATGCCTGTGTTGCCTTCTCTCCGTCGGGCAAACAACTCCTTATTGGCAGTTGGGATAACACGGTCTCGGTCTTCGAGATTGGCGAGTAGGCATCTAACATGGTTTTTACGCTAGTCGGTCCGGATCACCTTCGCTCTTTGGCAACGGGCGTTCGCATTAATACAATTTCTCGTAACTCCGAGTCACTCGCTTCGTTCACGGCGGTGTCGTAAAATCCTTCCGTTGTGTGGACAAAGACTTGACGCGTGTATTCCCTCAATCCGTTACTCCCACCGACGTTTCGGCATTGGTAGCTGAACTTCGTGAGGCGACGCCGTACTCCGATGACAATTGGAAAACCGCATCGTTCGACTTCGACACGCACGATCTCGTTATCAATATCCGACTCCCTGATGGTCGTGTCGGCCCTCCGCAAATCAAACGACTCGAGGCCGTGATCCGAATCCTGCCCGAGTTGCAAACGCGGGTGATCGAAATCATCTGCAAACCCGAGAATGCTGAACCCAATGACGATCATGGGCTCGCTTGGATCGACATTGACGTCGAGGATGGCGACGTAGACCTTTGCTACAACGGCATTGCGTATAACACTCAATGGAATTACGCGTTTCGTGTATCCAACGATGGCACGTGGTCACTTTGATCCACACCGCATTGCCACACCGCATTGCCGCACAGCATGGTTTTTACGCAAGGCCTTCGGTGCACCGCTATTGTTTGTTCAATCCTCCATCCGGTGGTAGATTGTCTGGTTGTCCAAACTTGAATGGCATCGCATCGGCGGCGTCGTAAAAACCTTCCGTTAGCCGCCCCTAGACTTCTCGATGGCGACCCAACAATCCAAAGCTGAATTGACACGCCTTCTGGAAGCTGGCATCCGCGAAGTTGGCGATCTCGACCCCAGTCGTTTTTTCGTCATCGTGCGCAACGTGGTGGCGATTGGATCGCCGCCGAGTTCGTTGCGTGCATCGGTCCTGCTTCGATTTTTGCCCGGTGGTGAGCCGTACTGCTGTGGTGAACCGGGGTGTTATGCCTCTGTGTTTCGCGTTGATGGCGCTACTGATCTCGGTGACTACATGCGTCGCAAGATGAATTTACGCCAAACCGTCTCGGTCGATCTGCATGTGGAACCAGAATACTACGACAACATTTGGTTCTCATCGCACCGGGGCGGCTAACATTGTTTTTACGTTAGGCCTTCGGCACACATTCCATGTTTGGCGACGCGGGCTGGCCTTTGGTACAATTTCCGGCAGTTCATGCATCGTTCGTTTCGTTGAGGGCGGTGTCGTAAAACCCTTCCGTTGGCCGCACATGTCAAATTCCGTTAGAGAACTAATCTCTGACTTCCTCAAGCGACGGTGGGAGTCTAATCCGCTGGAGCGAACCATCGAGATCGTTCGTGAATCGCCGGATCAAATCCCTGAGCTACTGCGATCGGTAATCCGCGAGATTCCAAAGGGCGGCACATTTTTTGACGCATCGATCAGCTACTTGCCCTTGCGTGAGTTCCCAAATCTGGTTGAGGAGGCAATCGAGGCTCTCGCCACCTCGGAGAATGAAGCAGCTGAGAGCCTGATCGCATATGCCAGCCTCCAATGTCTGCCGTCAGTGCACGGCCGTCTGGAGCGGCTGTTCTCGCTGTGCTCGAATTCAGGGGCCTACTTCGAAGATTGGATCCACCGAGAAGCAAACGCAACGCAAACCGAATTTCTGCGACAGCTAGTTCACGAAGAATCAACTGAGCGTGAAAAGGCTTGGTACTGTCTTCTGGAGTCTCGCGAACCCAGCAATTTGCAGTTCGCAAGATCAACCAGTAGCTCCATCGGTTTGCCGCATCCATTTCAGCTGTATGCCAACGAGGTAGGGTACACGTCAGGCTTGCTCCCTTTGTACTCCAATAGATGCTCGCACTTGGTTTTCCCATCTGATTACTTTTGCGATGAATCGGCACCAATATGGCGACAAAAACATCACCCAACTTGGAGGCTCGATTCCAACACGAAAACGAGTGCACGGTTTGGCGGGCGTTCCGATGAGAAATGCGGTGTTTGTGGCAACGCTCTGCATCACCTCATGACTCTGGATGCTGCAGCGTTTGCTTCCACCATTTCAAGCGACACAGTAAGATTTGCTACATGCTTGTCATGTCTTGGTTGGGTGGAATACGAATTGTTTTATCGGCATGACAATCAAGGCTTGCCGCAAAGCGTAGGCTATGACGGCGCGACTCAAGTGCCAGAATTTCCATCGCACGGCCTGAAAGAAGTAGTGGTAAATATAGTACCGACGCCACAAAGATGGATCTGGCAGGACTGGGCGTTATCCAATAGTCGTGAGAACTTGCATCGAATCCTCGGACACCCGTCGTGGATTCAAGGTGCTGCGTACCCCAACTGCCCTTGTTGCAACGAGACAATGCGATTCATCCTTCAACTTGATTCGGACCTCCCAACTGCCGATGAATCCGAATGGCTATGGGGCAGCGGTGGTATTGGATACGGATTCTGGTGTGACAAATGTTCCGTGAGTGGATTTTTGTGGCAATGTACGTAGCTCAAATGGCGGCCAACATGGGTTTTACGCAAAGGCCTTCGGTACCCTTCCTTGTTGCTCTGCATTTGCTGGGGTGGTAAGCTGTTGTCTTGTTCTGCGCCGTCTGCGTTGTCATGGATCGGTGTCGTAAAAACCTTCCGTTGGGTGACGCAGGTCGAATGAATACGACGATGAATGCCGACCAACTCGCGCATCTTAAATCGTCACTTGCGCGCGACGCGTCGCTTCCTCTCAACAACACCGTGACGGCTTCCCAGTTAGACGCACTCGATGAGGCCCGCGACTATGATGCCGCTTCGACCTACAATTTTCTGTTCGCGGAACTCATGGTCGTCAAACACGCCGTGGGGCGCGGACGATCCATCACCATTGAATCTACGCCATCCGTTACGCTGGATTCTGTCGACGACTTCATGGACTGGGCGATCGGTCGCTTCCCGGCGTTTGCAGAACCCGCGTATCATGATCTCTACATTGATCCTGTCGCATTGGTCTGGGATGGAGACCGTTGACCTGCTTCAGTGTCCAACAACATGGTTTTTACGCTAGGACTTCGGCGCCCCCTTCTACTTTCGCAACGCAGGCTGACCATGGTACAGTCTTCCGTAGTTCAGGCTTCATT
Source organism: Fuerstiella sp. (assembly GCA_039974975.1). GTDB lineage: Bacteria > Planctomycetota > Planctomycetia > Planctomycetales > Planctomycetaceae > Fuerstiella. The sequence continues at coordinate 6,250 of JBDWHY010000109.1, forward strand.
CGCTTCGTTCACGGGGGTGTCATAAAAACCTTCCGTTATGTGCCATCAGTCATGCCCAACTTCGTCGTTCGTGAACCTTCTGACATTGAACGCTGGATCTCGATTTACGAATGGTTCGTTGAATCTGTACGCGTTGGCTATGACATGTGCATCTACGAATACACGAACGACTTGTCTTGCCGCGACCAATTAGAACGTCACAGAGACGATCCAGATGCCAGAGCAGTTTGGTGGCGTGTGGTTGCCGCTGATGCGGCGTTTCGCGAATTGCTAATCCCAAAGAAATGTTCGATCCATGGGGACGCACCGCCGAAACACTTCTGGTTCTGGGGCTATCCAGATGGTAGTCCAGAACTACACGCTGACTTAAAATCAATGGATGCCCTGTAGCGTGGGTGGCACATAACATGGTTTATACACAAGGTCACGGATTCGTCGCTGGAGAATCTTTCGGCAATTCACGCCAATCGCTTCGATGAAGTCAATCAGTTGGTAACGCCGTGATCACCTTCGCCGTTTGGCAACGCTCGATTTCCTTGGTAGAATCTGTCTCAATTCAATGCCGTTCTCTTCGTTTGAGAACGGTGACGTATAGACACTTTCGTAGTGTGCCACAGATTAAATGCAGCTTCAGACCGTTGATGGCGACCTCCTCGACCAAGACGTCGACGTGATTGTCAACGCCTGGAACCGCAACATCATTCCGTGGTGGCTGCTTCTGCCGCAAGGCGTTTCCGGTGCGATCAAGAAACGCGGCGGCTACGCTCCATTCCGTGAACTGGGCAAACTTGGCCCTATTCCGCTCGGCGGTGCCGTGATCACCGGCGCTGGCAAACTTCCGTTTAAATCCGTAATTCACGTGGCTGGCATCAGCATGTGGTGGCGATCCTCGGAATGCTCAATTCGTGATTCGACACGCAATGCTATCGCGCTCGCTTCCGAACATAATGTTGAATCCATCGCATTTCCCTTGATCGGGGCTGGCACTGGCGGCGGTTCCGCTGACGACGTTCTCTCGATGATGCAAGACGAACTCGGCGATTGCGACTTTGACGGACTCATCCGTATCGTTCGTTTCCGGCGCTAGCGGCACACAACATGGTGTTTGCGCAAGGCGAAGAACAACAGCAAGGTACCACGCACATTATGTTTGCGATGAGTCCCTGAACAATCGCCTAGTACCACGCATATCAAAGTTGCCCACATCTTCGACTTCAACGTACCGACTGGTCGCAAGATTGTGAGTCCCGAAGGGACGGCATGTTGTGGCCACGGGTGCCAACCCGTGGATCGGATGATTAAGACATGCGCGAAGCCCCGACGGGGCGACAGGTGTTACGGCCGGGTCGTTTGTGCCGTCCCTTCGGGACTCACTGTTTGGTTTTAATTGCCAATCCATGGGCTGACGCCCATGGCTACATTATGTCGCCACTTCGTGGCTGGGGTGATGGATGTCACTTTGCAAGCAGGATTTTGTGCCGCCCCTTCGGGACTCTTCTTCGCCGTTTTGATTGCTAACCCATGGGCTGACGCCCATGGCTACGTTATGTCGCCACTTCGTGGCTGGGGTGATGGACCGCACTTTGCAGTGGCTGGCGCCAATTGCTAGACGACAGACGATAAGGACAACCCCGATAAAGTGCATGGCACCGATCGCTTCTCCCTTCGGGACTCTTCTGCGCGGTTTTGATTGCCAATCCATGGGCTGACGCCCATGGCTACGTTATGTCGCCACTCCGTGGCTGGGGCGATGGACCGCACTTTGCAGCGGCTGGCGCCAATTGCTAGACGACAGACGACAAGGACAACCCCGAGAAAGTGCATGGCACCGATCGCTTCTCTCTGCCTTCCCCCCAATCTTGTTGTCTTCGTCTTGGTGCGGTTTCGATCTGGCGGTGCTGAGTCTGGCTGCGGTGAACCTAGCGGCAAATGGGGTGTCTTTCGTGACGATGGCATGATTGATTTTGCGACTTCATGCGTCGCAAGATGAACCTGTCTGAAATGGTTTGAGTGAAGCGGAACGTCCACACGGAATACGATGATGGTGTCACGTTGACTTTTCACAGCGGCTGGTTCGTGTTTAGCTTCGACTTGGATTCAGCAGGTGTAGAAGATGGTGTGTACGTTCTTCGTTGTCTGGGGGAGACTTCTAGGCCTTCTCTTTGGTAACCTTATTCGTGTTGCGACGCTTTTGATTTTGACGAGAAGCGTGGTTAAGAATGGCTTGTTGTGTGACTTCGGAATTCTCTGCTTCTGTAATGGCGATTGTTTTGTCTAAGATTACTCTTACCGGGCATATTGTTGTGCCAATTGAAGACCTGAAAACTGTGCGTGATGCTCTTGCCCAGCACATTGCCTTAACGCGTGCTGAAGACGGGTGTTTGGTGTTTAACGTCGACGAACATGCAGAGCAAAACGGGCGATTTGATGTCTATGAAGAGTTTGTCGATAGACATTCGTTTGCTGCTCATCAGTCGCGAGTGGCCAGCTCGCATTGGGGCGAAGTTACCGTGAATGTCTCACGCCACTACACGGTTGTCGGCCTTGACTAGATGGCTGTGAAGAATTGCCGGTGAAGAATTGCCTGCGGCTGCAATTTGTCGTTGATGGATGGCCAGTACTTGGCTGCGGTCACGGATGAAATCTGGGACTGTAAAAATCTGGGACAGTAGACATATGCGGGCTCGCAAGTATGTGAAATCGCACAGGTGAACTTGCCGGTGTTCTTGCTGCCCAACTTTGCGAGTCGCCGAGCTTGGTGATTGGCGCATGTCACCATTATCAAATGGTGAAACGGTAGAGTTCTTAAACCGAATCTGTGCCAAAAAAGTCTGCAAGCAGGCTATCGTTTTTTGCCAAACGAATCTGAGACGGCTCAGACAATCAGGTGTGGATTTGCCAGCTGAAACGGCGATCGCTTGCTGCTCTTGAGTGTTAAACTGGGTCGTGGTGAGGGACTGGCGAGTCGTGGAGGACTGGTAGGTGCGGGTTGTTCTTGCCGAGGCCCTTTGAGTCTTCCCGGACTACTTAATCAGTGTCACCATCGTAGGTCGTTGAAAATGCCGAAGAAGACTGAAGGTATCGCGATGAATATTGGCACCGGTCATGATCTCGCGATTTTGCAACTGTAAAAGTCACAGGCAGGGTAGTCATGGCGGAATCTTCGCAGGTAGCTCAGAATTCAGATGCAAAAGTTGCGGAGCTTCAACAGCAGTTGAAGGGGATGGAAGAACAGCTTTTGCATGCTCAGAAAATGGGTTCCGTTGGTTCATTGGCCAGCAGCATCACTCATGAATTCAACAACATCCTGATGACCGTCATTAACTATGCCAAGATGGGCGTTCGGCACAAGGACGATAAGACTCGAGACAAAGCGTTCGACCGCATTTTGTCTGCCGGTCAACGAGCTTCAAAGATCACCACAGGCATGTTGGCTTATGCTAAGAACACATCCGATCGCAAAGAGCCTGTGTTGATGAACAAGTTGTTGGAAGATGTGTTGGTGTTGGTTCAAAAGGACTTGCAAATGCATCGGATTGCCGTTGATGAATCGATTCAACCGGGAGTTTGGGCGAACGTGAACAGCAGTCAGATTCAGCAAATTGTGTTGAACTTGATTGTGAATGCTCGTCAAGCCATGAAAGATGGCGGCCGCTTGAAAGTTCAGATCGTAGATAACCCGACAGAAGGATGGGCCGAATTATCGATCGGAGATTCAGGCTGCGGGATTCCCAATGACAAGCTGGCCAAGATTTTCGAAGCCGATTATACGACCAAGAAACAAGACGCCAATGGGCAAGGTGGATCTGGAATCGGGTTGTCGTTGTGTCGCCGAATCATTGAATCTCATCAGGGCCGAATCCGGGTCGCGAGTGAAGTTGGCAAAGGCACGTTGTTTACTTTGAAGCTGCCTCGATCAGAATCTCCTGCTGGCCTGATTGATACGTCAGCCGCCTAGGTGCCTGCTGAAGAAGGTCACCTGATGGTGAGCGAGGGAGATCGGCTGTGCAGAACGTCAGGGCTTCGGGCGGATTTATCTCTCGCTGACGCGTCGGGTTGCAACATCCCGGTTTTTTCAACGCGCTGCCAGTGGATGCATCGACCGTGGCGGACTCTGCCCGCTCTCTCGCCAGACCATCCTGCGTCTGAGTGTTTTTCGGCAGCCTCGGTCAAGTGCGATCCTTGCTGTATGAGATCACGATTTTGGTCGGAGCAGGCGTTCGCTGGTCTCACGCCTGCCGTCATGCGGTTCGGTTTAGTACGGTCCGATTTGATACGTTCCGATTTGATACGGCGCAGTTTGGTACGGTCCGATTTGGTACGGTCTGCAGTCGCACGGGTCTGTTTAAGAAAATTCAGAATTCTGCGGGTTGTGACGTTGGCAGCAGCTGCCCCCTTGTTGTTTCCGCTGAGTCTGCATTCACCTTTTCTGTTTGAAAGCTACGCATGTCCACATCGTCTCCTTTGAAAATGGCTTTGATTGGTGGAGGCGGTGCTGGGTTTATTGGGAAGGTTCATGTGACGGCGGCGACTTTGGACCGTCAGGCCGAACTGGTTGCTGGCGCTTTTTCTTCCAACCCCGAGCGATCAAAAGCTGCCGCTTCACAGTTTGGGGTTTCGTCAGAACGAGCTTATTCAACGTGGCAAGAACTGTTGACCGAAGAGGCCAAACGTCCTGTTGGCGATCGAGTCGACTTTTTGTCCATAGCGACTCCAAATTTCACTCATGCTGAAATCGCTTGTGAGGCTTTGAAAGCCGGCTTTCATGTTGTTTGCGACAAGCCGATGACGATCAGTTTGGCCGATGCTGATCGCATGGTGGCCACGGCTGAAGCATCCGGCAAGGTGTTTGCTTTGTCTCACAATTACAGCGGCTATCCGTTGGCTCGCCAAGCTCGTCAAATGATCAGCGAAGGGCAGTTGGGGGATATCATTGCCGTTCGAGCAACTTATGTGCAGGGCTGGATGCATGGCATGGATCCCGATGTCGAGGCGGATCGAGGGACTTGGAAGTCTGACACGAAAAAGAATGGTCGAGCCGGTTCTTTAGGAGACGTGGGAACTCATGCGTTTCACCTTGCTCAGTTTGTATCGGGCTTAACACCAGCTCGCCTTTTGAGCCGCATGAATTCCTATTCGGCTCATCACAGCTTAGACGACTACGGCCACGCGATGATCGAGTTCGATCAGGGGGCGACCGGAATGATTACGTGGAGCCAAGTAAGCCATGGCCGCCAAAACGATTTGTCTTTAGAAATCGACGGTACGCAAGCGGCATTGGCATGGAGACAAGAAGAACCGAATCAGATGTTTGTTCGTGCTTTGGGCCAGCCTGTTCGAGTTTTTGAACGAGACCCCAATAGCAGTTATTGTTCCACGGATGCCGCTGCCGCGTGTCGTCTTCCTGGAGGACATCCGGAAGCTTTCTTTGAAGCGTTTGCAAACGTGTATCGCAACGCGTTTGAAGAAATGAGGGTGCGCAATTCGGGAAGTCAATCTGCCAGCGTGATTTATCCGACAGTGCAGCACGGCCATGATGGAGTTCGCTTTATGGATCGTTGTTTAGCGAGCCACGATGCAAAGTCGGCTTGGCAAGCTTGGTAGATCCGACGGCTCAGTTGAGGTGTCTGCTGGCTGTGTTGTTTGCTGGCTGTGGTGCCTGCTTATTGCGGTGTGGGCTTCACTTGTTTCAACACCATGACTCGTTTGGGCGCTGTAAATTCGTAGTCGGGTGCTCCGAATTCTTCAAAGAGTTTTCGAACGTCGTCCGATCTGACATCAGCTTCTGAATACAGCGTGTTGAATGATCGACTGGCAAAGTGATCTGCAAAATCGTCGAACGATTGGAATTGTCGAAGGCTGTGGTAGTCGACTTCTTCCGCAGATTCAAATCGAGGCTTAGCGATGGAATGCAAGGCTGACTGAGCGGCTGATCGTTCGGCTTCTTCGTCGTGGAACAGCATCATCACTTGATTAAGCGGACAATCGGTGGGTTCAATGACGTAGATAAAACCGTCAGGTCTGAGAACTCGGATGGCTTCTTCGAAGATCTCAGAATACAACTGTTTAGGGATGTGGTGCAAAGAGTAGCTGAAGAAGATACCGTCGACGGATTGATCGGCCGCGGGAATGGAATCGGCGCCCGATTCAGCGAAGGTGATGTTTGGGGTAGAGACAGCGGTTCGGTTTTTTTCAGCCTGCACGGGATCGGGGTCGATGGCCAAAACCTGAGCACCTGCTGCAGCGACGATCTTAGAAAACGTCATGTCTCCACAGCCAACATCCACCACCGTTTTGCCTTGAACGGTGACGAACTTGTGCAGCACTTCGACGTTGGTCATCAGGCCAAGGTTGGGCATGGTGGGGAGTTTTCGGAGTTCAGTTTTGTTGGGGTTCGGATGACGCTTGGCACGTGGCAGTGCGCGCTGGCTAGTTGGGTTGGGTTGGGCTGCGCTGAGGTGCCAGTGACGCTACGCAACGCGAGTCACTGGGTGACTTCGCTTTCCACGCAGCTCGACTTGGCCAACAAGTTTGCCTGAAACTTGAACCCCCAACGCATTTGTTCTAGCCCATTCGTTCTAGCCCATTCGTTCTAGCCAACAACCTTGCGGAAGCGGTCCAAAGCAGCTTCAACATTTTCGCGGCTGTTGAACGCTGAAAGGCGGAAGTAGCCTTCTCCGGCGGCTCCAAAACCGCTGCCCGGAGTACCCACGAGGTGCCCCTTGTTTAGCAGTGCGTCGAAGAAGTCCCAGCTGGTCATGCCGTTTGGAGTTTGCAGCCAAACATAGGGAGCATGTTGTCCGCCAAAGACAGTGATGCCTGCCGCTTCTAAGCCTTCTCGAAGCAGTTTGGCGTTCGTCATGTAGAAGTCGATCAGGCCTTTGACTTGAGCTTTTCCGTCTTCAGAATATGCAGCAGCGGCTCCCTTTTGAACCACAAAGGATGCTCCGTTGAACTTCGTTGACTGACGACGATTCCAAAGTTGGTGCAAGCTGACTTCTGTGCCGCACGATGCTTTGGCTTTCAGGTCTTTGGGGACCACTGTAAACGCACACCGAACTCCGGTGAACCCGATGTTTTTGCTGAAGCTGCGGAATTCAATCGCAACTTCACGAGCCCCTTCGATTTCATAGATGGAACGAGGGAGTTCGGGGTCGCTGATGAAGCCTTCGTAAGCGGCATCAAACATGATCAGGGCATCGTTTTCCTTGGCATAGTCGACCCACTTCTTCAGCGTTTCTTTGGTAGCCACGGTCCCTGTGGGATTGTTGGGATAGCACAGGTAAATGATGTCAACGGGTTCAGACGGCAGGTCGGCGATAAAGTTGTTGTCTGCCGTGACGGGCAGATAAACCAGTTTGCCATAGCGGCCGTCGGCATCAGCGGGGCCCGTGTGTCCGGCCATGACGTTGGTATCAACGTAGACTGGATAGACGGGGTCGGTGATCGCAATTTTGTTGTCGGCGCCCAGGATGTCTAGAATGTTTCCGGTGTCGCACTTAGACCCATCTGAAATGAAAATTTCGTCGGCTTGTACGTTCACGCCTCGTTGCTGATAGTCTGTTTCGGCAATGGGTTCGCGAAGGAAACCGTAGCCCTGTTCTGGCCCGTAGCCTCGAAAAGTGTCTCGACAAGCAAGTTCATCAACGGCTTCGTGCATCGCAGCAACGATGGCAGGAGGCAATGGTTCTGTGACGTCTCCGATGCCCAAACGAATGATGTTTGCGTCGGGATTGGCGTCGGCAAACGAGCCGACTCGGCGTCCAATTTCGGGGAACAGATACCCAGCAGCCAGCTTCAGATAGTTTTCGTTGATCTGTACCATGTTCGATTCGCTCCGGATGATGATTCGGTTGTTGGAACCAGCCGCATCCTGCTGTTGAGGGCGACGTTGGTTCTTGGTTCTGTGGAATTTCTTGGCATAAAAAAAGGGCGAGAAAGCAGCGTATGTCTTTCTCGCCCTGAATTTTTTCTGACTTCGCGAACGACGTGAAAACGACCTTCGCGGCAGATTCAGCCAGCAGCGTGAACTGCCAGCTGGTGGTAATCAGTGACCAACGAATGCTTGGCATTCCTGTTCGTCACCGCATTACTATTTCTTGTCTGAACCAGCACCAGCTTTGTCAGCCATTTCACCGGCTTTGTCGGCCATTTCGCCAGCTTTGTCAGCCATTTCGCCGGCTTTTTCGCCCATTTCGCCTGGAACTTCGTCAGCCATTTCGCCGGCTTTGTCAGCCATTTCACCAGCCTTGTCGGCCATTTCGCCGGCCTTGTCAGCCATGCCAGAGCCAGCTTCTTTGGACATTTCTTCAGCGTCAGAGCAGCCAACAACAGCGAACATGGCCAGCAACATCAGTGCGAATAGATTCGTTTTCATGGTCTTCAATCCTTGTATCACAAGATCCAGTTTTAGAGTTCCCTCTCGCTGGTAAGTGTCCAAGCAAGAGTTCATGGGCTTAACGAGCCGTTAATGTTTCACATTGTCAGAGAAATGCAACGAGTTCATCCAGTTTGACGACGAATTAGGCCGGGATACAGGATCTAGGGGTGGAAAGAGCGAATTCTGAGAAAGTCTTTTGGTTATCCGGAGTCGCCCAAGGGCAGCAAAAGAGAATGTTTCACGACCAAACGAACGAGTGGCTTTGAAAAGAGAAGCATTCGTAAGGCTGGTTACTGTTTCTGCAGCTTGTCGCAATCGTGATCCATGGGCACGGGTTTGCCCACGACCTCAACGGGATGAGTATAGAGATACCTCCACACAGCTTCGTGCATGTAGGTTCCGTCGGCGGCCTTGAATGCTCGACTGCCCGGTTGCACTGCACCGTGAGCTCGTTTGGCATCCCCGTTGACATCGAAGTCGGTAATGAGTCTTCGAGAATTCTGAAACGGAGCTTTCACTTGGTCCACGTTTACGATGGGGCCAAATTCATGCAGCCCCAGCATTTCCCAGCTACGACAGTAATGGTCGGCCGTCCAGCCACCGTCGAGCACGTGCGAAAATCCGAAGTAGCGGTGATCTGGAGTCGCCGATGGCAATGCCTGCCAAGTTTGGTAATTGTCTCGGGGCCCACAGAGCGCGACGACTCGAGCCACCTTTTGGTGTTTGGCAAACCTTGCCGCCGTTGTGGAACCATGAGAACTTCCGGACACAATCACCTTATCCCAGTTCAGACCTTTCCCATCAGCGCTTAAGAACTGTTCCCATTTGCCTTGCGGATTTGTTTTGGTGAGTTGTTTCACAAACTGAAAAGCGCGTTCCATCATTCCGTCTGGCTTTAAAATCGCGACGTTGTCACTGAAGTCTTCACCAGTGGCAGCTTCTAGTCGAATGTCGCCTCGGCAATGAGGTCCCACGGGCTTTTCTTGGCAGCACGTTCCGAACCATTTGTTGGCATAGTGAATTCGAATGGCGTGCAGCCCATAACTGTTCCAGCGATCAAACAGATTTTGATTGTACCCCATCAGCCAAATCACCAATCGGCCTTTCGGAGCAACTCGGGTATCGACGGCTGCTTGCTGCATGTCGGCTGGTTTGCCCTTGGCATCGTTGATCAAGAATCCGATTTCGGGATAAGCCTTGACTCGAGAATCAATGTCGCTGGCTCGAGCCTTCAATTGGTAACGCTGAGGATGAGGATCATCAAACGGAACTTGACTGAAGGCCGAACTGGCCAAGCAGCTGAAAGAAAATCCAACGACAAGAGCTTGAATGAAGGGCTTCATGAGCAATGATTTCGTGAGGCAGGAAACGGGGCAGATTCGTAGTTCGTCGAGTGTAACGACAGACAAACGTTTTGTTTAACGGCGACCTGTCATTTGAGTGCTTGTTGAGGACTGCACCACGACGTTGTTCAACGTCGTGCAACGTCGTGCAACGTTGAAAAATTTACCAGACCGCGCTTAACGAAAATCTCGACTGCGAGATCCTAGTTTGTCGAGCAGGTCGCTGACATCATCTAATCGATCGCACACGACATGAATCACATCGCCTTCTCGTTGTAATCGGCCCGATGCCATCATCACGCTTGAAAAACGGGCTGCCTGTCGGAATCTTTGCCAGACGTTCGGATACACCACCAAGTTGGCGACTCCGGTTTCATCTTCTAACGTCACGAAGGTGATGCCGGCTGCTGTTTGAGGACGTTGTCTCATCAACACCAAGCCCGCCACTTTGACTCGACGGTCAACTGGGTGGTCGGCAAGATCGGCCGACGTGATGGCTCGCAGTTCTGTCAGTTGGTTTCGAAGAAACGACACGGGGTGTTTTTTTACCGACAATCCGGCTGTCGAATAGTCTTGCACCACGTCATCTCGAGCAGACAGCGTTGGCAATTCCGGATTCTGTTCTTCTGAAACGGTTCCTGTCAGTTCCTTGAACAAAGGCATGTCGGTTTTCGTGGGCATCGCCTTCCACAACGCGTCTCGACGGTTGATCTTCAACGATGCAAACGCGTCTGCCGCGGCAAGCTGTTTTAAGATGACTCGGCTTAAATTTGTCCGTCGACTCAAGTCTTCGAAGGATGTAAAGGGGCCGCCCGACGTTCGAGCTGCTTGAATGGTATCTGCGTCGACGGCTCGAAAGCCTCGAACCAACCGAAACCCCAAGCGGATCGCATGATTGGATTCCTCGTGTTCAAAGGCCGACGGTTTCAGCGGAGCACCTTCTGCTGTTTCTAAGCCGGCCTCTGAGCTGGTATTTGGTTGATTGCGGTCTTCGAGCGTACAGTCCCAGTTACTAAAGTTGACGTCGATGCTGCGAATATAAATTCCGTGTTCCCGAGCATCTCGGACCAGTTGTGCGGGAGCATAAAAACCCATTGGCTGACTGTTGATTAACGACGCGCAAAATGAGGCGGGGTAGTACCGCTTGATCCATGCGGAAATATAAACCAGTAGTGCGAAGCTGGCTGCATGAGATTCAGGGAAGCCGTACTCTCCGAAGCCGCAAATTTGTTTGAATACTCGACCAGCAAATTCTTCGTCGTAACCTCGTTCTTTCATTCCATGAGTTAACTTCTGTTGGAATTCTTCGATGACTCCGGCCTTCCGCCACTTCCCCATGGCTCGACGAAGTTGATCGGCTTCGCCTGCGGAAAATCCGGCTGCGACAATCGCGAGTCTCATCGCCTGCTCTTGAAAAATGGGGACTCCTAGTGTTTTGTACAACACTGATCGAACGGCGGGATCAGGGTATTCAACGGGTTCATCGCCAGAACGTCGTCTCAGATAAGGGTGCACCATGTCTCCTTGAATGGGCCCCGGTCGCACGATGGCCACTTCGATGACGAGGTCGTAGAAGCAGTGAGGTCTGAGTCGAGGCAGCATGCTCATTTGAGCACGGCTTTCGATCTGAAAGACTCCGATCGTATCTGCCGCACACATCATGTCGTAGACGGCGGGATCTTCCGACGGCACGTTCGCCAACGTTAAGGCTTGATGGTGATGTTGTTTAATGAATTCAAAGCAACGGCGAATGGCACTTAACATGCCCAGAGACAGGCAGTCGATTTTGAGCAGCCCCAGAGTTTCCAGATCATTCTTGTCCCATTGAATGACCGTACGTCCCGGCATCGATGCGTTTTCGATGGGCACCAATTGGCACAGTGGCTTATGAGAAACCACCATGCCTCCCACATGTTGTGACAGATGTCTTGGAAATCCCATCAGAAGTTTGACCAGCCAGATCAGGCGTTTGCCGAGGACGGAATTGGGATCAATGCCTCCTGCTTGAATGCGTTCAGCAAACATGTCTTCTGAATCAACATGTTCCAATTGGCTGGCCAGTTTGTCGATGCGGTCGTTGCTTAAGCCGAGTGCCCGTGCGACGTCTCGGATGGCAGATTTTGGCCGATAGGTGATTAAAGCGGCCGTCATTCCAGCTCGATCTCGACCGTAGCGTTCGTACAAATATTGCAGCACTTCTTCACGTCGTTCGTGTTCGAAGTCGACGTCGATATCCGGAGCTTCGTCTCGTTCTTTGCTGATAAAGCGTTCGAACAAAACGTCAATTCGACTGGGGTCGACGGACGTGATTCCTAGGCAAAAGCAGACAACAGAATTCGCAGCGCTGCCTCGGCCTTGACACAAAATGTCTCGTGAACGAGCAAAGCGCACGATGTCATACACGGTGAGAAAATAGGCTTCGTAGTTCATTTCGGCGATCAGCTGTAGCTCATGCTTGAGCAGGTCGATCACCTTTTCGGGGACTCCGTTGGGATAGCGTCGTTTTGCTCCTCGCCATGACAACTGCTTCAGATGGTTGGCTGCCGTTGTGCCTTCTGGAATCAGTTCCTCTGGGTATTCGTATTTTAGTTCATCCAAGCTGAAGTGGCATCGATCGGCGATTTCAATCGTTGTTTGCAGTAGACGGTCGTGATTTCGAAAGACGGCCTGCATGCCCGTGGGAGACTTCAGATGTCGTTCGCCGTTGACATGTAATTCGCCAGTAAGATTCGGCAAGCTGTCGTTGCATCGGGTTGCCGTGACGACGTCATGCAGGGGGCGTCGAGAGGCTTCGTGATAGTGCACGTCGTTGGCGGCAGCGAGGGGCAGGTTTAGGCTTTCGCAAAGCTGAATCCAACGCTGCAAACGCTGTTCGTCGTGAGGTCCATGATGCAGTTCGGCTAAAGCGTAGCAGCGATCACCGAAGATGGTTTGATACACCTTTAATTGTTCTGGACTGACTTCAGTGTTGCAGTCTGTTTCGTAGGTTCGAGCGTGCCGTCGCTGGCTTTCGGTGGACAGCGGAATGCAACACAGTAACCCTTCTTGAAACCGTTGAATGTCTTTCAGCAGTATGCGACATTCGCCTTTGGGTGCTCGACGTCGACCGGTGGTGATCAATTCTGAAAGGTTGCCGTAGGCCTTGCGGTTGGTGGCCAGCAGAACAATGGCCGCTAGATTGTCTGCCGTGCTTCCGTGAGAAACTTTGCCAGTGGAGCGACGGTCGGGCACAATTTCTGCTCCGATTAATAGCTTCAAATCCGACTTGCGAGCCGCTGAATGAGCTCGAACGATACCGGCCAAAGAATTGCGATCGGTGATTGCTAAAGCGGAAAGCCCTTGAGCGATCGCAGAGGCAACCAGTTCGTCTGGATGAGAGGCTCCTTCAAGAAACGAAAAGTTGGTTTTGCAGTGCAGTTCGGCGTATTGAATTCCGGCGGGCTCGCCAAGTTCTTGTGAGCTGAAGGCTTGTGTGTCCAACCGTTGTTGGGCGGCTGGATGTGTGCTGGCCGAAAGCTGGTCGACCTGTTTTTCGACGGTCGGACGTTCGGGGCGTTGGTAGGGCGGAGATTCAGGCATCGTGTTGGCAGGATAGTCTGCGAAGCGGTCGGAGCCAATCCGGTGAAATGGGTGTTGTACGGCTTGATGCTGGGGAATCGGAAATCGCCGCTGCGTGAGATGCTCAGTTTGATTGAGGGAGACGGGAAACTTCGCTCTGAATGCTGTCCTGTCTGAAGGGGTGGGGGAAACGAAGAGACTTGAGAAGTAAGACAGGCTGGGAGGCAAGTTCTCGGAAGAACAAAAATTTGCGCGAACGTGTTTGCTTGGACGAATGGAAATCGAATGGAAACGGCATGGGTGGTTGCGTCAAACCGAATCCGTGGCTTGGTTTTGGATTCTGCCTGAACTGAGAAATCATTGGCGGATGCTTATGAGGACGTGGAAAAGCGAGTCCATTCCCCTAAGATTCTGGCATTCAAAGTGTGAACAGCATCGTCGACTGCGGCGATCCGTTGGTTTTATGTGATTCTGAACTTTGTGCCGGAGATATTCCTGTGGCTCGTACTCTTCCCGAACTTCCTTACGCCTACGACGCTCTTGAGCCTCATTTTGACGCCAAGACAATGGAAATTCACCATTCCAAGCACCATCAGGCATATATCACCAAGGCCAATGCAGCTTTGGAAGGCACTGAATATGCTGACAAGTGCATGGACCAAATTCTGAAAGACATCGACAGCCTGCCAGCCGAACTGCAGGGACCAGTCCGCAACAACGGTGGTGGCCATTCTAACCACGCCATGTTCTGGACTTTGCTAAGCCCAACGGGTGGCGGAGCACCTTCAGGAGCATTGGCAGCGGCCATCGAAAGCACGTTTGGTAGCTTCGATTCGTTCAAAGAAAAATTTGCTGCCGCTGCTGCAACTCGTTTCGGCAGTGGTTGGGCATGGTTGTCAGTGGATGCATCGGGTGCCTTGGTTGTTGAAAGTACGGCCAACCAAGATACTCCGATTTCTCATGGCAATACTCCGATTTGCGGCTTGGATGTCTGGGAGCACGCCTACTACTTGCACTACCAAAACCGTCGTCCCGATTACGTTTCAGCATTCTGGAACGTTGTGAACTGGGATGAAGTTGGCAAGCGATACGACGCGGCCAAGGCGTAGTTTCTGAAGCACCAGAAACGGCAAGAAAGTAAGATATCAGGCCATCGAAATCCGAATTTTGGACTTCGATGGCCTTCTTCTTATCGGCCTGATCAAATCGATGATTGGTCACAGGACCGAAGAACCAAATTCGCATCCAACACCAAAACTTCTCACCCTTCCAACGAACTCGACATGCCCAAAGATTTTCTAAAAGGTGCCCAAGAAGAATACGACGTTGTCGTGATTGGAAGTGGGCTGGCGGGGCTGACATCGGCCAACATTTTGGCTCGACAAGGTCATTCGGTGTTGCTGCTGGAACATCATTATCAGTTGGGAGGAATGGCGACTTGGTTTAAACGTCGCAACGGTCATATTTTTGATATCAGCCTGCATGGCTTTCCCATTGGCATGATCAAAAGCTGTCGCAAATATTGGAGCCAAGAAATTGCGGACAGCATCGTGCAGCTGAAAGGCGTGCGGTTCGAAAATCCTCAGATGTCAGTCAACACGACTTTCACTCGCAAAGACTTTACTCGAATTTTGACGTCTCAGTTCAAGGTGCCCTTGGAAAACGTGGAAGCGTTTTTCAACAAGGCTCGTAGCATGAACTTTTACGACGATCAGCACCTGACGACTCGAGAACTTTTCGAAGAATTCTTCCCCGGTCGTGACGATGTGGTGCGGCTGTTGATGGAACCAATCACCTATGCAAACGGTTCCACTCTAGACGATCCTGCCATCACCTACGGGATCGTGTTTAGCAACTTTATGTCCAAAGGCGTCTACACCTTTCAAGGTGGCACGGACGCACTGGTCACAAAGATGAAGGAAGAAATGGTCGCCAACGGTGTCGATGTGCGAATTCGAACATTGGTGGAAAGCATTGAAATCGACGACGATCGCAATGTTCAAGCTGTGGTTGTGAATGGCAAACGCATTGGCTGTAAGGCCGTGGTTTCAAATGCCAACTTAAAATCGACCATTCTAAAGCTGGCTGGTGCAGAACACTTCGATCAAGAATACGTCGAAAAGGCCGAAGCGGTTCGCTTAAACAGCAGTAGCTGCCAAGTTTATATGGGGCTCAAACCAGGAGAACACTTCGACGATTCCGTTGGAGACCTGCTGTTTCATTCGGAACACAACGGCTTCGATATCGATTCAATTTTAAGCATGAAGGTCAGCAGTCGTACGTTCAGTTTTTACTATCCGGATACTCGACCGGGCAGCGATCGATCTTTGATTGTGAGCTCCACGAATGCCAACTTTAAAGACTGGAACGACCTTTCCGACGAAGACTACGAAGCGGCGAAACGCGACTTAGAGCAGACGACGCTGGACTGCTTGGAACAGTACGTTCCCGACATTCGGCAAAAGCTGGATCACATTGAATGTGCGACTCCAAAGACATTCATGAGATACACTCGGCACCTAGCGGGCAGTTCATTTGGAACAAAGTTCGAAGGCCTTCAGGTGAGCAAAGATTTGCCGGCTCAAGTGAGCGGTTTGTATCACGCTGGTTCGGTCGGAATTATTATGAGCGGTTGGTTGGGAGCCGTGAATTACGGAGTCATCGTGAGTAACGACGTGGACAAACATTTGGCGGCGATGGCATCGCAGTAAGCGTGTTTTGCCAGCGGTGTGTTTTGCCAGTGGTGTGTGTGGCCAGTGGTGCGTGTGGCCAGTGGCGTGTGTGCGATCTTCGCTGGTGACCAACAGTGCGGTTTCAGCTGTGGCGGTTTCAGCTGTGGCAGTGTCATGCCAGCATGAGCTGCCGATCGTGTATTGTTGCAGATCGGTCCGGGTTGTAGGTCGGTCCAGGTTACAGAGCCGCCCCAGTTGTAGATCGCCAACCTGGGGTTGGTTAAGTTCCCAATCCTGCGTGACGTGACGCAGTCATGGCACGAAGATCGAAGAGCCATTGATCTCTGGTGACTTACTTCTGTAGGTCTGATTCATCGAGCCATGTTTCGGCAAGTTTCACGAAGTCTTCATCCATGCCCGCCTTTAATCGAGCTTCCGCTTGGAACTGATGTCCTCGAGCCGTGGAGGGTCGAATGGGCCATTCTAGGTTTTGTCTCCAAGCTTCAAAATCTGTCATCGACGGATCTTTCCACCTTCGAAGCCACGTCATTCCAAATTCGACATGTTGCAATTCATCATTGTGAATGGCCTTCATAATGGCCGCACTTTTGGTGTCTTTGTGCTTCAAGAAGACGGTTTCCAATTCGATCGTATGGTCTAAGTTGGCGGCTTCAAAAACCAATGGCAAGCCAGCCACATATTGCATGGCCGACTGATACTTCGTCGCTTTTTGCCAGATGTAGCTGTTCACAGGAAGGTCTCCGAATTCGATTCCAAGCTCGGATGCTCGACGCACGTGCATTTTGGTATGACGCTGTTCATCAACCATGATGTCGGCCAGTCCCATGCGAAATTCGGTTTCGACTTCCGGGAAGGCCAGCATGATCATGGCCATCACTTCCAAGGCCTGCAGTTCGTGATTCGCCATGATGTGGTGGCCCACAGCGACTTTGGCGGGATCGTGGAACGCCTGAGGTTTCGGCATGGAGGGGGCCGTTCGCCGAGCTGCAAATTGCAGGTGGTCTGGCCGAGCCGGAGTGTCAATTCGAAAGGGCTGCCCCGGTTGTTCGTCAGTGAACGGCGATGCGGGCCGTTGAACTTTTTGATCAAGGTCTGGCGATGTCAGAATTGTGCGAGCGAACTCAGAAAGTTCCATCAGAGATTTCTATGGTGCGGTCTATATCGAGTTTCCGGCGTGGCGTTCGGAAACAGTCACACCGGGGCGAAGTAGCCTTATTGTAGTCTGAGTGGACCGCTTGGCAGAGCAACCATCAGCACTTTTCAGGCTTACCGCTTCAATCCGTGTTTGCTTGATTGCCTGTCTGATGAGTAATGTCAAATGACGATTTTCTGGACCTGCGGTGTATGGACCTGCCGTGTGTGGACTACGAAAGCCGAATCGCCTTGGGCTTCGTCCGGCAATGGATGAGCGGCAAGACGCTCGCCACCGTAATTGCTAAAAAACCGCGGTCAGCGCCGTACAGCTCACCAAATTCCCCGTGAAGTTTGAATTCAAGGACTGTTTGAATTCAGAGCAGTTCAAAGTCAGGGCAGGGCCTGACTGTCGTGGTGACCAAGCCGATCTGTGACTCAGATCGCAGGGCATCAGCCGGTTGTATCGCGGTAGACCATTCCGGGGTGGGGGGAAACAAGTTTTCGCTTTGTGATCTCGACTAGCTAGCGGTCTCGGCGATTTGAAATTTTGGTTGATCGCTGGTGGTGCTAAACGTTGTGTCGCCCAAGAAGAGGCAGCCCGCATTGGGGTGTTTTGCCTGTTGTTCGGGTTCCATGTGCTCAACGGCTGTCGTCAGCAACAGCTTGATCGATCCGTCGTGTTGGATCAGCTGAGGACAGGTGACTCGAGGCGAACCGGGGCAGGCCCACGTGTGTTCGATTTCACCGGAATGAATTCCGTATTGTCGAGCCGCGCCAGCTTCTGGGTTCGCCGGGTCGTACAGTGCGACAATGATGCTTTTGCGATCAGGGGTTAAGATCAGGCCATCGGGAAACACGTCTTCCGTCGTCAAGTCAACAATGACATCCGGTTCTTTCACTTCACCCGTGGTGAGATCCACTTCTACTTTCACGATTTGTTTAAACGGACTGTCGATGTCAATCAGCTGCAACGCGTCTGGTTGATCATTGAGCGCGGCTTTGCCGTTCGAACAGATTTGGTCGTTGCGAAGTTGCTTGGTGGTACCATCCGCAGCCATCCAATACAGCCCCGCCTTCTTTGTTTTGAATTCCAGTTCTTTACAACCGAAAATGAGGCCATCCTGAAACACCATTCCATCATTGATGATGGTGTTGCTCACGTTGCAGTCGATGTCTGTGGCAAGCGTTTTGAATGATCCGTCCGCGGTGTCGAACAGCCCCACACTGCGTTCGACTCCGGTCACAAAGACTCCATCGCGATTCGTTGGGAAGGCGAATCCCGGTCGGCCGGGAAGTTCGAACGATTTGTTTTTGCCTGTGTGCAGGTCAAGGATATTGACTGAACCGACTGTGCTGTCAGAACCGTGCTGAATGCCCACCCAACTGATTCGGCCTTCGTCGATTTGGTAAGGGCCTTCCGGTAGAAATTTGAGAGCATCTGAAGTGGGACGGAATAGGATGTCACAGGTGGTTGTTTGAGCCATGATGAATCGCCGTGTCTTCAAGAAAGTGAGTCGTGTTGGTTTACGTTGCTGTGTTTTAGGTTGTGGGAGACGTGTTTGAAGAGATCTTGCGTTTGGCCCTTAGTACTCAATTTTCCGCTGAAGCAGATGGAACGATTGACGTGTTTTGGGTTCAGACTTCGCTGTTGGTGTGACTCACACAAGTTGGCACTTGCATGGTTTGAAGCTACACGTCCAGCCCCATCATTCTCATTAATTCAATGGCATTGCTACGTTCGACGATGCCTTCGCGAAGCTGATAGTCGAACGACATTTTGCCGTCTAAAACTTGGTCTTCAAAGTGCTTGTTGACGGCTCGACCGTCCATGCTGTCGACAATTTTGGTTAACATCAAATCATGAGTCGTCACCATGCCGATGCCATTGCGATTCACCAACGTGCGAATTACGGCTTCAGCTCCCGTACGGCGATCATGAGAATTCGTGCCGCTTAAAATTTCGTCCAACAAGAACAGGACAGGGTGATTTTCGCCTGCCAAATCCACGATGGTTTTCAAGCGTTGCACGACTGTGAAAAACAGCGATCGGCCTTCTTGAAGCGAATCGCTGACTCGCATGGCCGTCGCTACATGAAAAGGGTACACAGACATTGAAGTCGCGTTCACTCTGGCACCCAGAAACGACAGCACTGTGTTGATTCCAACGGAACGCAACAAAGTGCTTTTGCCAGACATGTTTGATCCGCTAATCAGCATCAGCGGGCAGTCTGCAGACAAGGTCACGTCGTTGCGGACACAGTCTGTGGACGGCAACAATGGGTGTCCGATTTGAGTCGCTTCAAAGTGCGGCTGTTCCGAAATGTTTGGCAACGAGTACGTTTCGTTTTCATAGTTGAATGCCGCGATGCTGTTGATCACTTCCAATTCGGTGGCCGCATCTAACCAGTCGTTGACCTTGGAGCCATAATGGTTTCTCCACCGGTCAATCCGGTAGGGCAGATGAACAAACAGGCCCAGCATCCAAGCCAAAGGAATGAAGAACTGGTTTCGAGTTCCATTGTTTAGCCAATTTATGAGTCGGCTTAAGTGAGCAATCTTGTCTGAGGCGGCCGCTGAATCATTTTGAAGGCGTCCTTGCAGCTGTTGCAAAGATTTGTCGGTGAAGGGGAAGGCTTCAAACTGAGCCGTGACTTCTGCCAATTGTCGCAGAGCAACGTCGACGTCGTCGACGTGTTTCATGGCGTCTTTTAGCTTCGTTCTTGTGGCCAAAACGAACGGAGCTTGCAGCATCAGCATGATCAAAATGGATGATCCTGGCAGGCCAACTGTGAAGACCGCAACGACCACAAGCAATGAAGTGATTCCTAAGGCTCTTGCTCCCCATAAGGCCCATTTGGGAAACTGATCAGGGGAGTGCGAGATCCAGCCCGATAACGCTTGTTCGGCTTTCTTCCAGTCAACGTCTCGATCAATCGATGCAAGGCGTTCGCGAAGTTCCAAATGGTCTTTCAAAGATTCCGCTTGGACTTGGCGAGTTTGGATTTGTGGTTCGCTGGGTACTGTGGTGAGCCACGCGGCCAGCTTGCGTTGACCGGGTAGAGTTTGGCATTGATTCAGTTTTTGAAACAGCGAACCTGCTCCGAAAACATCTAGGTCTGACGACCACGAATGTGTGCCGACGGCAAATTCGCTACCCGTTTGACCGTGTTCTTTCCAGTTGCCTTTGAGGCGACTGATACACTGCTGATAATATTCGTGAGCCGATCGAGTGCGGCGCAGTTTTTTGAGCGTCGGCTGATGCAGCTTCAGCACCAAGGCAAACAACACGATCGGTAAAAAGATCCACATGCCCGAGATCGAAGAATCGCCAAGAGCGGCGATGCCGACTCCGATGATCACCACAAAGGCGGCGATGCGCAGTCGGACGAACAGCCGGTCTGTCGACTTGACGTCCGTCAGCCGTCTGTGAAACGTGGCTTCACGTTGGCTATATTCTTTGCCGGCAGGCGTTTGCAGAATGGGATCGGCAGCGTCGAGCTCGGACAAAGCTTGTGAGTCTACGGATTTGTTCGTCGATTCTTGTGAAGCGTCTGGCACCGGTTTTTTGCTAGTCAATTCGGGATAGAAATTGGTGAGCCCTGATGGTGCTGGAAGCTTAGGAAATTCGGCCGATGTTCCGAACTTCGATTACGCAACAGAAACAAAATTCATCCAATTCAATCGACTATTTGTCGCTGGTGTCCAGTTTCGGCGGCGTTGGCCATTGCTCACCGGCAGATTCTGCGTTCAACATCAGGCTCACTTTTCTCTGAGACGCCCCTTTTTCTTTCACTTGATGGTACAGCAAAACCACAATTTCATCGAATTGCATGTCGGCGACGTGGATCTTTGATAGTTCGACGCACGTATTCGCGATCTCTTGAACTCGCAAATCATTCGCAGTTTCATTCGGATCGAAGGGGATTTTCATGCGTACGCTGAGCACGCTCGGAGTTCCTTGGTGTAGCTTTCTTTGGCCACCGTCGATTCGAGTACTTGCGCCTTCGAACTTTTCATTCAATGCGATTTGCATTGGCATGAAGGGTTCTAGGTGCTTGGTCCAGTAAACCCAAAGCGCGGCGGTGGATAAAATTCCCAGCCCGAACATCGCGATCACGACTTTCGAACCGGAAACTGTCCGAGATTCTTGAAGCACGTTGTCAGTCATTTGATTCGATCAATTGCCACTGTGGCGATGCAAACATCTGTGTGGTTGGTTCAGAAAAATTGGCTGGTTGTTGTTGCAGTTCTGTCATTCACAAAACAGCCATCGCATGTGTGGTTGACCACCTCGAAGGGTGATCTGCTATTGAGCCAGCACAGCGATGTCTAACCAAACCATGTGATGGTCGGAACAATCCAGCAGAACAGCGAAGGGGTCATTTTTCTCCGGCCAGAATACGCCCATATCAAAGATACCAATTTGTCGAGATGGCAACACATAATCGACTCGTAAATTGCCAACTCCGCCGTCAGAAAAGTCGGCGGTATCGGCAGACGAATTGCCCGTGTGTTTTAGATTGGCTTTCTTCTGCAAGTCATTCGCTTCGGCCGCTCCTTCGCTCATCGGAGCAGTTTTTGCATTCACATTTCTAAGTTTGAGCAACTGGTTGATGGCCGAATCATAGCTGGCTCCATCCGCGGGGTCGGCGTTTAAATCGCCCATGATGACAAACGCGTCTCGCAAATTTGCGCCTCCCGTTAATCCTGCATCATCCGTGATCCAATCGCCTTTGCCTTGAGTCACGTAGTCGGCCCAAAAGCGGATTTCGTCGTGGTTTCTTCGACCGTTACGTTTTTCTGGTCCGTCAAATGCAGGAGGAGTCGGATGGCTGGCTAGTACGTGCAACGTTGAACCATCGACGTTGATGGGGACATCCCAATGGCTTTTTGATGACAGACGAAGTTTGTTCCAAATGCTGTTTGGGTACCAAGGTTGTCGAGTCTTAGGGTCTACAGGCACAGAGGCATTTGGCATGCTCTTCCACAACAACTTTTGAAACGTACGGATGTCGGATTCGATGATCGGAAATTTTGAAAGCAGCACCATTCCGTACTGACCTGGAAACGTTCCATAGCCGTAGGCATCTGTGGGCTCGCCCGTTTTTCCGTTGCGATTCAGATCCATCTTTGAATCGATGCCAGTGTTCACCGGAGCAGTAAACATGTAAGGATATTCGATTGGTTCGCCCGTCACGTCGGTACGTTCGGCGTTCAGGTACTTGTTGGCAAAGATGATGGCGCTGGCTTGTTTGCGATCGTAATCAAATTCGTTCAACAGCAGAATGTCCGGCCTCTGCAGCCGAATGACGCTGGCGACTTTGCGAATTTGAGTGTCATTGCTCACTAGGTCTTTCACCAGTTGGCCGAATTTGGGCCGATTCATGCTCACGTTAAACGTGGCGATTCGAACATGACCCGTTCGGGGACCCGCAAATTTGGGCCTTGGTTTTGCCGCATCGGGCTTTTGACCCATCGCCGAGTTGGTGAGGCAGCTTGACGCCAAGACGAAGCACACCGTTGCAGCAGTGGTGATCGTTACGTGGCGAATCGCGTGCGAATGAACGATCGAGCGGATCAAACAGGAAGTCATCATGACGTAGTTTCCCAGCAGGCTGTTGCTGAAGATGAGCTGATGCTGAAGATTGACAAAGGAAAGCAGTAGCGTGCCATCACGCCGCTTGAATCCGTTTTCCCTAGGGTAGTCTGGAAAGATCGCGGAACACTGTCCAATCTGCTCAGCCGATTTCCTGAATTCGGCTGCATCCTTTCGTGGTGTCATTCACGTGGTTGCGAACTGACACGGTCAAGATTATCGTCTGACGTTCTTTCGCATCATCGTAAATAAGGCAGGTGGAATGGAAACGACGAACGGCAGTCTGAATCGCAAACTGAACATGGCTTTAATTGGAGGCGGCCAAGGGTCTTTTATTGGTCGAGTTCACGCGACCGCCGGAGTTCTGGATAATCGAGCGGCTTTGGTGGCCGGAGCATTGTCTTCGAATGCTGAACGAGCCAAAGCATCGGCGGCCAGCTACGACATCTCAGAGTCTCGGGCTTACACATCTTACCAGCAGCTGTTCGAAGAAGAAAATAAGCTTCCGGAAGGTGAACGAGTTGATTTTGTCAGCATCGCCACTCCGAACCATACTCACTTTGAAATCGCCAAAGCGGCTGTAGAAGCCGGCTTCAATGTGATTTGCGACAAGCCGATGACGTTCGACATGGGGCAGGCGGAAGAGCTGGTCAAGGTTGTCGAAAATAGCGGAGTCGTATTTGCAGTCAGCCACAACTACACCGGCTATCCATTAATTCGGATGGCTCGAGAAATGATTTTGAACGGCGAGCTGGGAGAAATTCAGGCCGTTCGATCGACCTACATTCAAGGTTGGCTGAGAACTCAGCTTGAAGCAGAAGATCAAAAGCAAGCTGCATGGCGAACCGATCCGACGAAGTCGGGAGCCGCTGGTTCGTTCGGCGACATTGGAACTCATGCGTACAATCTGGGACGCTACATGACGGGGCTGTTGCCTTCGGAAATTAGCTGCAACCTGAAGATTTTTGTCGACGGTCGAGCTCTAGACGATTACGGTCACGCCGTGGTGCGTTACGAAAATGGAGCTCTGGGAACTGTCACGGCAAGCCAGATTTCGCATGGTCGTGAAAACGATGTCACGATTGAAATCGATGGCACCAAGGGAGCCTTGCAGTGGCGACAGGAAAATCCGAATGAAATGATCGTTCGCAAAAACGGATCACCTCATCAGATTTATACTCGCGACCCGAATGCACCTTTCATGAATGCCAGTGGAGCAGCCGCCTGTCGTTTGCCAGCCGGTCATCCTGAAGCCTTCTTCGAAGCGTTCGCCAACGTTTATCGATCTGCGTTTGATGCCATGGCCGAACGAGCGGCAGGTACCAGCGTCGAAAAGAAGAACACGATTTATCCAAACGTGTACGACGGAGCAGAAGGCATGTACTTTATTCAACAGTGCGTCGCCAGCAGCCAAGAAAACGGAGCTTGGCTGCCAGCGAAATACACGGGAGCACGATCGTAACGGCACGTGGTGGTCGGTCACGGATGATCCGTGGCCGACTCTGCCAGCAGCGATGTTGTGATGCCCGGTGTGATGCCCGGTGTGATGCGGGTTGTAGATCCGGCCAGAGAAATTTTGTTGTTGGGATGTTGTCACGGCTCTGCTTGTCACGGCGGAGCGGGGCGGCTGCTTTCGACGACGTTCTGGTGGTGTCGTTCTGATGGTGTGGTTCTAGCGACGTCGTCCCAGCGATGTGGTTCTGGGATGTTCCGTTGGTCATGTCGTCGTTGTCGTGCCGTCGCCTTGCCGTTGTGGCTGACTCTGCCAGCGAGCTGGCCCTGCATCGCCCACCACCCACCACCCACCACTTTATTCGGCTCCCAGCTGATCCAGTTCCTCACGGAACCCCGACGACAAAATCGGAAACCGGCACCAAGTTCTTGGGTCTAGGTTGCGGTCATCCACATGGAACGAAGGAGCATACCGTTCTCGTTTCCATTGGTTTCGAGTCCACAGGCGGAAGAAGCGGCTGATCCATTCCACCAGTTGTTCTTTGGAATACAGGCAATCGCTGCTTTGCAAAGTCGTTAAGATTTCGCTTGGACTTAACTTGTTGCCAATCGCCAATTCTTCAATCTGGTCGAGCAACGGATAGGGCATCAGATCGCCTTCGTCCGTTTGTTCATAGTGAGCCGGTCGTAGTTCTGCTGTGGGCTGCTGTTGGTTCACCAGTTTCAGGTCTGGAATCGCCGAACACTCACCCGCTCCGGTTGTTTCCATGGTCACCAGCCACTGTCGCAAGAACGCTTTGTCGATGCCCGCAATGGGGCTGAGACCTCCAGAAGTGTCTCCGTCCATCGTGGCGTATCCCACAGCGGCTTCAGATCGATTGCTTGTGGAAAGCAGTAACGCATTTCGTAAATTCGCAAACATCCAAATCGACGGTGATCGAGTTCTCGCCTGAATATTCTGTAACGTGATATCGTGATTTTCCCACGTCAATTCGTGGCCCAATGCCTTCGCTATGGTGTTCCGATATCCTTCGACCAAGGGATCGATGTCCAGCTGATGCCATGCTCCGCCAATCGCTTGAGTGACGGCGTGGGCAGCGTTCAGTGTCGTTTCTGAACTGTTTCGAGTCCCCTGGTAGACTCCGACAAACAGTACCTGCATGGCTCCGTCGATGTCGACTTGCTGTTTTAGCTGCGGCAGATAGTTCAACCGATCGCAAAATCCGTCCCAGCCCAGTTCAGCAATGGCTCGTTCGGCCATGCATCGGACCAACACTGCCACCGCCGAGGAATCTGCTCCTCCGCTCATACTGACAACAAAGCCGCAGCTGTAACTTTTTCTCATGT
Source organism: Fuerstiella sp. (assembly GCA_039974975.1). GTDB lineage: Bacteria > Planctomycetota > Planctomycetia > Planctomycetales > Planctomycetaceae > Fuerstiella. The sequence continues at coordinate 31,753 of JBDWHY010000109.1, forward strand.
AGTCAAACAGAGCTAAGCTTAGTGCTCGAGAAAATTCGTCTGACTTGCTGTCAATGTCTTCCGCCGATCTATGACGGGAAGGTTCTGCGTCAACAGGCGTTGACAGACGGCGATCGCACTGGATGAGCAGATGTTGGTCGTCTTCAGTCACATCGCAAGGCATGGCGTGGATGGTTGCCTTGCGAGTTCTTGCTAAATCGATATCCACGTCAGCGATGGTGAGCTCGTGGTCGTGAAATCCAAACCGGCTGCCCACGGCGACAAGGTGTCCGTCTTCGGCGATCATCGAACCCCCATCATAGACGGCTCGTCCCGCTTCGTTACCCAGCAAGTTGGCATACACGTAAGACACAGCGAATGCTCGAGACGCTTCCAGAACAAACCGCTTGCGAATTTCGTGTTTGTCGAAGGCAAAGTGACTGGCGCTGGGATTTAAAATAACATCGACGCCCCGTTCAGCCATACGGTTTCCCGGACGTCCGGCAACCCATGCGTCTTCGCAGATTTCTAAACCAAAGCGAACTGCGTCGACGTCAAAAACTAGGTCTCCAAAAGGGATCGATTGTTCCTTTTGAAGTTCGGCAACTTGGCCTTCTGGCCATGCTCGAAACCACCTTGGTTCATAGTGCAGGCCGTCTCCTGCAAGATGCTGTTTGGGGACCAATCCCAACAGTTGGCCGTCGGCCACCACGGCCACGCAGTTGTAGACTCCGTTGTTAAAATAGACCGGCAGACCCACAGTGACCAAGATGTCTTTCGTGGCAGGCACAATGCGTTCAAGCTGCCGCCATGCCATCTGCCACGTATGAGGTGACAAAAACATGTCCTCACAGCCGTACCCTGTGATCGCGAGTTCAGGAACGCACAGCGCGGTGACGTGTTGTTGCCGAGCTTCTGCGATCGAGTTCAAAATTCGATCTGTGTTCCCCGTCCAGTCCAAAGGGATTTGGTTCACAGTCGCAGCAGCCAGTCGAATGCGTTTCATCGTCTTCTCAAAGAAAAATTGATTGCGAACAACAGACTTGCGGAAATGGCCCCTGTTTCTGCACGGTGTCTTTGTCCAGTGTCTTCGTTCAGTTGTTCTGGCCCAGACTTCATGGAGTCTATGATTTCACTGGCGCTTGCTTGGCGGGTTGCTTGGTTGCGAATATCCCACCACGTTCGCGGTCACCCAATCAGCTTTAAGCTTTGACCAGCTTGGCAAAAAGAGCATGCCGCGACTTCACGTTATTCCCCTTCCCCATGTTGCCCTGCATCGTTTGATTTGAGTGTCGACAGATAGGCAACTAAGTCTCGCAAATCATCACGGCTGAGATTCTTTGCGAGGTCTCCTGGCATTCCACTTTGTCCAGAAAAGCGTTCATCGATATCGTCGACGGCTATGGTTAGGATGGCTCCTTGAGCCGTCACCATCTTGATCATTTTGTCTGTTTCGTCACGAATGATTCCACTTAAGGTTTTTCCATTCATGTCGATGATAATCGTTGTTTCAAAGCCCTTGGCGATGGCCTTGTTTGGGTCAACAATGGCTTCCAATAGATAAGTTCGATCTTTGGTTTTGGCGATGGCTGATAGGTCTGGCCCAACGTCTGCTCCGTCTCCGTTCACTTTGTGGCATCGACGACAAGACGCTGCTGCTCGGCCGAAGAAGACGTTGTAACCGCGACCCACGTCACCGCCTTCTAGGCATTCGCTCCACTTAGCAACTTCGGTTCCTACTTCCTGTTGCTTCTGGCGATATGCGGCAACCATCTTCGTCAAGGATCCAGCTTGAGAAGCTTTGGCCGCCTTCAGCAATTCTAAGATGACAGAGTTGGGAAGGTTGTCCTGTGCCAAGTCTGCGAACAACGTTTCTTGAGCGGCCACTGCGGATTTGGATTTGATTCCACCCAAGAGAGAAATCGCTTTTTGCCGAGATACGGTTGCTCCTTGTTGAGCAATCGTGAGGAGTTCAGGGATGGCAATTTCTGGTTGAGATTTGGAGAGTTCGCTCAGCGCGGCGACTCGAATTTCTTCCAGTTCGCTCTTCAAGCCCTTCTGCAGTAGCTCTTTGGGTTTTGCAGTGAGAGCGATCAATGCTCGAAACGATGCAACTCGATCCGCAGCCGACGCCTGGTCGTTGTCCAAGATTTTTGAAAGCTGAGGGACCACCGATTCGATGCCCAAGTCGGCCGCCATCTTGATCGCGATTTTGCGAGTTTTCTTAGTGCCCGCCAGCAGCTGCGGTAGGACTCCAGAAACCACTTCGTCGAGACCAAGAACATCTCGGCTTGGAAGTTCTCGGTACATACCGTTCACCGAATTGGTTTGCTTCGGAGAATTCCATGTTGATAGCAGATCGACGGCCACGGCTTGGACGTCTGGATTCACCTTGGAATTGATTGCCACTGTAGCAACAATTTTCGCAGCTTCTGTTGTGCCAACTCGGTAGGCGGCTTCTAAGCAGCGACGAAGCATGGCGGGTTGCTGCAGAGACGTTTGGCTTAGATTCATGACAGCCGTGTCGGCCGATGAAGAATGTTCATCGATTAATGCTCGGCAAGCTTCAAGGCGAACATCTGCATCGGCATCTTGAACCAGCTGCAGCAAAGAGGCCGTGTCGTTCAGTCGGCGACACAGCACGGCTGCGTTGCGTCTTACGATGGCAGATTCGTGGTTTACGATCGGTTCAATGCTGTTCGGTGATTTGGTTGCCAACTTCAGCAAGCCCATCGTCGCCTGGTGGCGTAAGACGGGGTCTTGGTCTTGGTTCACCACCAGCAGATCGACCAAGGCAGAGCAATCGTTGGCTCGACCAAAGGTTCCTAAGGCAACCGCACTGAAACCTGCCAAGCGTCGGTCGGAACCGATGATGGCTTTCTTCAACGACGCGGTCAGCGTGGCTTGTTGTTCAGACGTGAAGATTGCTTTTGCTCCGTGACGACGTGCCAAGTCGGTCAGAATTCTGACGGCTTGATCGGCTTGATTGGGTGAGCCATCGATGGTGTTCGCACACCATTCGCCGACCATGGGAGCGTCTTTGATATCTTGCAATCCAACTTGCCACAGTCCCCAAGCCGCTTGGCGGCTGGCGATTCGTGATTCTTCAGATGACGCGATTGCGATCAATTCGGATTTTAGATTTCGCTTCACCATTTCAAATTGAACCTTCTGGCGAACTCGACGATCCACATGATCCAGCAGGGTGGCCAATTCTTGATCGCTGGCGGCCTTGATTCCTGACGCAAGCAGCGTGGGCACCTGAGCGGCAATGGCATCCTTGGAATAGTTGGTGTCTGAAAAGTGGTACAGTCGCCCCTTGCCTTCACCGTTCCAGCCGTTCACCCAGTCGGTTGCGTACAAGCCACCGTCGGCAGCAAAGTCGATGTCGGTCGCCAAGATTTGCCAGATGAATTGATGAGAATCTGTGAGCTCAAAGGTGGCCCCCTTGGGCTCTACACTAAAGCTGCGGATGCCACTATTTGATGCTCCACCTCGAAAGTCGGCCATGAAAAAGTGATTGTCATAGCGATGATTCAAACCGACTCCGGGATAGTATGTTAGGCCGGATGGGCCGTCGCCAAGATTTGCAATGGGAGGCACGATGTAGGCAGGTTGCACGGCCGTTGTTTGTTCATCGATTCGGTACGGGTACCACATGCGTTCTCGATTCCAAGGTCCACGATCGGCTTCGTACTGAAAGTACATTCTCCAACCGGTGTCTCCATCTTGTACGATGTAAACCCAGCGAGCTTGATCGCCACCATCAGAATTGTTGTCTCCCGTCCATAGGTTGCCATCGTTATCGAAGGCCAGCTCTTGAGGATTGCGGAGTCCATGTGCGAAGACTTCTAGGTTGGCTCCATCTGCATCACAGCGAAATACGGCTCCCGTATCGACCTTCTTAAGACGCTTGCCTTCCGGAGTAATAACGTTGTAGCCACGATCTCCGATGCTAAAGTAAACTCGACCATCAGGTCCTCGAACCAAGCCATGCATATCATGGCCTCGAAAAGCGACTCGAATTCCATAACCGTGATGCAAGGCTTTGCGTCTGTCGGCGATGCCATCACCATCGGAATCGGTTAAAGACCAAACCTTAGGAATGCACGTGTAAAAGACATTGCCGTCGACTTCTAAAACTCCGGCTCCTGTCCCGTCTAGAATGTCGTTAAATCCATCGGCGAACACGGTGTCTTTTTCGAAGACTCCGTCTTGGTCTTCGTCTTTCAGTAGGCGAATTCGATCATGTTCGGCGGCATACTTTTCGACGTCGTGACCGAGGAACTGCTTGAACATCACAAGCCGCTCTTCCACACTCTCTAATCTTAGATCATTCATCAGCCAGTTCATGTGGCTTCTGTTATCTTCGACTCCGTGTTGTTGGCGAAACGTTTCGCAAACGTAAATGGAACCATCATCGGCAACGGTAAACGCAACCGGGTTGGCGATGGCGGGTTCAGCGGCGGCCAGCTTTCCTTGCATGCCTTCAGGCAAGGTAAACGTTTGCAACGCCATCTGACCTTCGTCCGACTTGTCCGCGATTTTAGGAGAATAGTCGTCCGCAAAGGTCGCTTTAATGGCGGTGGGAAAGGTGACGCAAAGACACAGACAGAAGACAATGAAGCGGTGCAACATGAATGAGATTCCAAACGGTCAAAGAGAGGCGGGCGGTAGATTCTGACCGGATTTCGTCGCAAAACAATGCCTGCTTGCATTATGAGAAGATTTACAGTCTGGTTTCGCACGATTTCTTGTCGGATCGCCCTTGGGTCTGTCCCTGAGTTCGAACTTGACAGGCGATCTGGTCCGCCACACTGCGACTTTGCGACTGCAGCCGCGGCGAGCGGCTGACCGCCCACCCGTTGCGGGACAGAGCTCAAGGAATCAACGGCGAATCACCATTGAGCCGTGTTGCGCGGATCTCGTCGCTTCGGCCACACCAGATTCCGAAAACCGAACTTTGTTCACCTGGTCGCTTATACCTGGTCGCAAGCAGTTGGTTGCTCACAGCTGCAGCTTGGCCGACAACCAACGCCGCATAATCCGAGAACTTTCTGTCATCGTCACTGCAGCTGCAGTTTTACTGGTCGAAGCAATCGGCTGGTCAGATGATTCGCACGGCCTATGTTGAGTGATTTTGTGATGAGCTTCAGCGAAATCCGCCGATCGGCCAGTGAAGAGAGGTGTTGTCGACGAAACGACAGGCGGCCAATAGCCACATCCTTGTCCGAAGTAATTTGAACACCGCATATTCTCGACCAAGTCTCATCTTCGCCAGGAGATCGCCATGCTGGAAGCCATCGTCAAAGTCACGGCCGTGTTTACTCTGCTGGCCCTTGCCGCCGTGATTCTGTTCCCCGGCTAGTCGCTCGTTGAAAAAGGTAACCCGACGCGTCGGGAGACCACATCCAAGCTTACGCTGCGGGCTGTTAGCGGCCCAATGCCTGACGAATGCCAGTGGGTGACGACTGCGAATAAGTGACACCGCCCCGTGATGTACACGCCTGTGATACACACGCCGCGATACACGCTCTCGGAATGCGTCCCCAAGGTGCCGGCCAACAGAACGTGGGCAACAGAGTACTGGCCATCATAGCATGGGCCATCATGACTTGGGCTGCGAGACCAGCGCCGGGAGACCAGGACCGGGAGACCAGGGCCGGGAGACCAGGGCGATCATGACCAGCGCCGCGAGAAATTCTCTGGCTGCATCAGCCTGCGTCGTGAGTCGTCTTGCCCAAGGCGACATCAAAGTCGCTGATGGATGGAATCAGCATCGCAATCGAAGCAAAGCCGTAAGCGACGCAGATCCAGAATGTGACTCCAAGGCTTCCGCCTAACAGAAAATCTGTGATGGCGTAGAAGGTCAGAAATGGCAGCACAATGGCGGCAATGGTGAGCGCGTTGGACGGGTTTTTATACGTCAACGAGCTATACAGCCCGATGCTTCCCAGTCCAATGAACACGATGAAGCTTTGCATCTGAATGGCGAACGAAGACCGAGCTTCAACCAGCAGCAGCATGAAGATAAAGATACCGACAAACAGAAAGAACATGGTTCCCAAACTGTTCGCAATGGCGGCTCTGGAATTTTCATAAGTCAGGCCGGCGTGTAGTCCCAGCATCGTCGCAAACAAGCTTAACACGACGTATCCAACAACCAAGTAAATTAGGTTTTCGCCTGTGATCCGAGAACCCGGCACGGCCACCATGGCCAACACCAACAGTGCAATTGGCACCAAGATCATTTCGCGAGCATTCCAGACGGCTCCCAAAATTTTGCCCGTCATAAATTCTTTGGCACTGATATCTGTGGCTAACAAAATGTCCAAAGTGTTGCTGTCACGTTCCGTCGAAATGGAAGTCACAGCTTGAGCATTCACCAGCAGTAAACTGATCACGCTGAGAGCCAAAAATGCAGACGCCGCTGGACTCACCATGCCCAAAACAAGACGGTCAGGATCGGCCACCGTCAACATTCCATAGCCAATGATGGCGGCCAAGAAGACGTACGCAAGCTTGATGAATACGATTTTGCGACCGTAGCCTCGAGTTGCAATTTCCTTCCACGACACTGGGTTGTTCCAAACTGACCGATGCTTCACCACGGGAGCAATCGATTCTGTGGCAGTTGCCGCAATCTTGTCCGCAGAAGCTTCTGATGCTTGATCAGCAGGCAACGACGATTCGTCGACTTCAGTTCCAACAGCCGCAATTTGGCGGAGTGCTTGAGAAGGATTCCAAACTCGAAGTCGAACAACCGTGTACAAGCTTAAGATAAGTGCGATCGACAGCAGCACGGCGACGGATGGCAAAGCAGTGACCGAAGCAATGCCAGTGAAGTCCGTAGAAAACGGATTCAGGACTCCAGCCAATGCTGAATACGGAGCCGCCATTCCAATTGCGTTGCCCCATTGTGTTCCCGCAAACGCTGTCGTGAGCCCCTCGGTTAAAGCAACATACAGGACGACTCCTAAGACACTGATGGCCAACGTCTGAAACGTTTTTTGTCGCCAGAAGGCAACCAAGCATCCCCAAGTACCAGCCGCCAAAGCGGTGCTCATGATCAAAGCTTCGGCCCAGATAATCTGGCTCCAGGTGACTCCGCCCAACAATCTTAAAATGCTGAAGACGGGAATCGACGTCGCCATTAACACTCCGACCACAAGCAAACTTGCCAACAGTTTGCCGTAGGTCAGTTCCCGACTTTTCATGTCGGTCATGAGCAGCAAAATGAGAGTACGGCGATCTTTTTCCTGAGCAATGTTTGCTGACGTAAACAAAGTGGCAAAGAACATGCCCAAGGTCAGTTGCAGCACGGCAAACACACTAAAAACCAAGCTACTGTAGGTCGCTATATCTCCAGCGAATTTCGTGTCTTGAAATCCGATCGTGGCCTGACGAATGGTGTACATCAACACCAAGAGAAAGGCGACATACCCAGATCTCAGCAGGTAGTGGCTAATCCGGCGAGGTGCCGTCAGCGCTTCACGGGCAAAAATCGGTCCAGCTAACACTCGGCGATTTCTTACTGAAGAATGAAAATGAACAACACGAAATCCGATGCCCGTCACTGTGAACGCGATTGTGATTGTGAACGTGATTCTGGCGAACGCTGTCTGCGTCTTCGCACATTTTCACAAAGCGTCTCAGCTGGGGGCAATGTTTTCCTAACCACTGTGATCTTTAAGCTCTGCCATCAATGAACGGTTAGAACTGGTCAATGATGCCCTTTCTGTTTTCGGTGCGGAACTGTCGTTCCACTTCCAAGGCCAAATCCTGAGCTCGATTTGCAACCGCATCCATCGGAGTTCGGCCAGGCTGCTTGTCATTGACTTGGTGCAACTTGGTCCAGTAGTAGAGGGCCAAAAGACCTTCTTCGACATACAGGTCATGAAACGCCATGTCGGGGTACTTTTCGAAGGCTTCTACCATTTTTGTCATGCCTTCCATAAAGTTGCGTTCTGCAGCCGACGGAATGGGTTTGTCGTTTTCATCCAAGTCGTCGTAAATACGACCTTCTTTGTAGTCGACTTTACCGTCGAAGATCTTCTTATGAGCTTCCACCATGATGGGGTCGCGTTCGCAGTCTGCAAGATCCATCCAGAAGCGATAGTTAGTCATCTTCAGGTTGCTGTCCCAAGTTCGCTTTTGAACTTCTAGGGTGACATCGTTTTCTTCGGCAAGTTGCACCAAGTCTTCTTCAGTGCTGTTAAGCTTGTACTTGATATCATACAGACCCAAGAAAATTTCTTTCCCGTAAACAGTCGTCCATTCTTGGTAAGCGTTGTTCCAATCGGCTCGGTTTTCTTCGCCGAAAAATCCGTCTCGCTGACGAGCACGAGCATAGTCAAACAGTGCTCGAGCAGGAGCTTGACGAGCAAACACAATCGTCTTGCCCTTCAGGCCAAACTGGCGATCCTTTTCGTTGGCGATGTCGAACCAGTCTTTGGCGACAAGGTAATTGTCTTTGCCGCTCGGGTTGATTTCTGGATCGGCTTTACCGTCGAAGCGTTCCTTGTCGGGGTCGCTCACAAAGAACTTCCGGAAGAAAATCTTCTCGTCTGAATTACCGATCTTGCTGCCAGCAAATTCGCCGACGTTGTGAAACAAGATGGCGGCCGTGGCATTTCGAGTCGTGCCAAGCTGAACGAACTTCAGGCCTTCTTTAACCCAGTAAAACCGGTCGGCCACTTTGTCCCATTCTCGTGACACGTTCCATGCCAGATTCCAGCCTTGGAACTTCCAAATTTCAACATAGTGAGGCTGCAGTTTCAGGATCGAATCGACGGTCGTTTTTAACTTCGCCCAATCCTTTTTCTTCTGATATTCCAAAGCCTGCAAGTTCAGAACTCCGGCAGCAGGACCTCGAAGGCCAAGCAAAACCAAGTTCATCGCCGCACTGGATGGGTCGATTTCGCCAAGCGTACTTTCGCCAAGGTCGTAACGGACTCGCAATTGAGCCAGCACTCCCCCTTTGACTTCTGTCTTGACGCCCGGTTCAATATCTTGAGCCGTAGGAGCCCCAAGATAGTAGATTGGGATCAGCAGAAAGACGATTCCGCAGCCGTAAACAAGTTTGCGTTTGTGTGAAGAAAGCGTGTTCATTTGGCTTCCAGCTCTCTGAACTTCAGACAGGCTGCCCCGATGAGGATGCAGGGCAATAGAAATCCGAAAAATGTTGCCAGTGATGGCAGGACAGACGACGCCCACGGGACGTCGAATCCGTTTTCGATGTAGGTGGCCGACGCACTAAAGACACTGAAGTCCGGAACGATATTGCTGACTGCGCTAAGAAACGTCGTCAAAGAATTATCGACCACAGACACCATTTGCATGCGAGATTCGCTGATGTCGGCTCCCGTGCTTGGGTTACGATGCTGAACCATCAAGATCGCAGATTCGATCATGCCGGTTCCTTGTTGAGATGCCTTCAGTTCTTGAATGAACGGATGGAAGTACTGCCCAACGATGAACAGAGTCAACGTGAGAAAGAAGCAAACAGGCCCCTTCACCATGCAACTTGCCGTGACACCCACCACAACAACAAGGCTTAACATCAGCCCAATTGTTAACAGGGCTTTTGTGTAACCTACCCAAAATGGACGATCCTTCAGGCGAATGAATAGGTCTGGTCGAGCCATCCCCAAATACATTTGATCGTTCAAGCATGAGACTTCCATTCGCAAGACTCCGTTAGGAGCAAGGTCATCGAACAGATCTGCGGTTAACACCCAACCTGCTGCATCAAGAGACAGCAGACGTTCTTCTCGAACCAGTTGATCAATATAGGTCAGCAAGCGACGACCATCGGCAACAACCAATTTGCCGCCTTCAATTTTCAGAGCATCTGCAGCCAAGTCTTCTTCAAGCAATTTCTGAATCAGTCCGGCGTTCGATTCTGCGATTCCAATGTCATCTTGCTGCAATGTGGCGGTCAGATCTGCACTGATTTCAGAACCATCAACCAATGAAGCTTCGTCGTTCAATCGGCTCAGCACAGAGGCAATGAATCGAGCGGCTGCTTCGTTACTACCCGCGTAAGATAGCTTTCGAGGAATTGATTCGACGTTGTCACCTTCGTGGTATTCCGATACCGCAAACGAATCCAACGGCACTTCTATTCGAGGCATGCTGGCCAATAAGTCTTCTGCTCGGTCTCGAACAATGGTGCTCAGGTCTTTGCAGGCTTTTGATAGGTTTTGATAACTTTCGGGATCCGCTTCACTGATTTTTTGGGCCGCTTCGCCCATCGTTTTAAAGCCAGCAGCCACGTCCGTAAAGTCTTCTCCCATGGATTCCAGCGTTGGCACAACTTGACGAATACAGGCCAATGCCAGCATTTTGCAATCGGTGACCGGAAAACTGTCAGGTGCTGTTGTCAGGTTCTCTGAAGCCGAATCTAAGCGGTCGGCCGCCAAGACAAAACTTGCGTCTTTAAAAGCATCGGCGATCGGACGAAAAGTGGCCCCGATACCGAGTGAAGAAAACGCTTCGGCTCGGATGTCGTTGACCAGCGTGTACTGAGCTTCAACTCCTTTTTGAACAGAATTCTTTGAGCCCTTCACCGTTCGGAATGCTTCGAATCGAGATTCAACAGTCAGTTCATCTCCGACAGCATCTGCTGTGACTCCTCGGAAATACCAAACTGCTCGACTCGCCGAGTTGCCTTCGACAAAGCTTCGGTACAACCACGAATCGCCCACATTCAAACCCGCTTCTTTGGGCAATGCCTGACGATCTAAAAAGAACAGGTTGCCATACACGGGAACTCGACAAGTCATCAAGCTTCGCTCGCCAGTGTCCGTCGTGACGGTGGCCGGTAATTGACGTTGAATCCAGATGTATCCGACCACTCCCATCAGCACTAAAACAATGCCGCACATGGTTGAATAGCCCAGAATCCGGCCAATCACGACTTCCATTCGTCGTGCCGGTTTGGTGACCACGGTGTGCAGTGAGCGAATGCGAATGTCTTCTGGAATGCCCCAGCAGCTTAAAAAGATAGCGATGGGCAAGATCAGCCACGAAATCACCGTCAACATAAACGTGACGTGGACTCCAAACTGAAGTTCGGGCCGCTCGTTCGAATCTGTAAGGAACCAGCCACCAAACATCAACAGCACGGCAAACACGACGAAGACCAGCAACGCTTTTCGGCGAGTGGCTTCTTTCAGTGTGAGCGACATGAGGGCGAGAATTCGCTTTGGTGAAAGAGAAATCAGCTCGCCAAAGAAGCTGGTGACTCCACCAACGAAGGCCTGAGGTCCTTTGGCTCCGTTGTTTGAAAAGGACAGCAAAAAGCCAACACCAAGTCCGATAGCCAACAAGGCTCCTACCAGCTGAAGCCAGCTGATGAACGACGCTTGCAGGTTAAATGTGATTGGATCGAAATCCATGATTCAGGCGATTCCCGAAAACGTAAAGTCGAAGACTCAGAGAAAATAACAATGACATGGCAGGCTGCTCAAAGCATATACCCGCTGTCGAACGAAGAACGATCAAGCGAAACAAGTTCGCCGCCGAACTACTCTGACTTGCTTTCCGATTCATCTGTCGTTGCGGCTGCGGGTTGAGTGGCCGCCATTTCTTCTGCCGTAAATCGACGTCCCGGCCGTTCTCCACTTTCTCGAACCGTCTTCAAGAACAGTTCTTCGAGGTCGGCTCGAGGTTTTTCAAAGCTGGCTTCTGATACGCCATGCTTCTTCAAGACTTCTTGAATTTCAGCGACGGCCGTGTCGTTTAAGTTGCCCGTTCGAATCTGAGTTTCTTCACGCAGTTCAAGCAGCTCGTCCACTTCACCAAGAACCTTCAGTTCACCTTGGAACAACACGGCGATACGATCGCTCACGTCTTGAACGTCGGCCAGTTGGTGGCTACACAATACAACCGTCTTGCCCTGTTCTTTTAGGTCCAGAATCAGGTCCTTCATTTCTCGAGTACCAATTGGGTCCAGACCACTAGTGGGTTCGTCAAGCAGCACCAGTTCGGGATCGTTGATTAAGGCCTGAGCCAAACCGATTCGTCGAGTCATCCCCTTGGAGTACTCTTTCAGCTGACGTCGGCGAGCATGATCTAAGCCCACCATTTTGATCAAACGATCTGCTCGCTCAATTCGTTCTTTGGCGGGCATGTCAAACAGACGACCGTAGAAGTCCAATGTTTCGTCAGCGTTCAAGAAGCGGTACAGATAGGATTCTTCTGGCAGATATCCGATGCGTTCGTTTTTCGAAACGTCCGAAGCCTTCTTGCCCAGAATGCTGATACTGCCTGAAGTGGGGAACAGGAGTCCCAGCAACATCTTGATCGTTGTGGTCTTGCCAGATCCGTTCGGACCCAACAGTCCAAACACTTCGCCCTTCTTCACATCCAAGCTCAAGCTCTTGACGGCCTGAACCTTTTTTCGTCCCCAGAAATCTCGATAAACCTTGCTTAGGTTTCGAATCTCGATCGCGTTTTCCATGGATTTGAATCGCTTAATTGAAGCCAGATCAAAAGTCTCGCCCGTGACATGTCCGCCACGGGCAGTTGTGTTTCGTTTCCGTTTGGCCGCCGTGAAATGCAGGCAAAACAAAGCTTTTTGTAGACTGGGCCAAGATTCAGAAGGTGCCAAGATGGGGCGATCTGAAGTCTGGTTTTTTGCCTACGGACGAAAGTACGCCAAGCAGAATCAGTGCGTTTGTGGAAATCGCAGAATTCCATTCACCTTGATCGGGAATGAGTCGTCTGAGGGCGTCGCCGACGGCCGCCAGAGCCAACTGTCCTCGGTTCTGGCCTGTTCATTCCAACTTCACGGGGAAATCTGGTGATCCGCAAAACGCTCGCCTTGGCTTTTTCGCACCAACCGCCCCGAACGCCTTGCCGCTCACCCATACAGAAATACAGTCTCGTCAATTCCCACATTCATTGAAATGAATCCGATCAGCGGCATCGAGCGATGACGTTCTGAATTTTTGAGGGCTGAAAAGGGTGAAAATAGGCAACTCAGATGGCACACCTGTGTCAGAGAAGTGATTCCCGACGAAAAAGTGGAATCAAAACACATGAAATTCGTCGTCAATCCACTACACTCCCGCCCGTTGCCCTGATAGCTCAACTGGATAGAGCAGCCGCCTTCTAAGCGGCAGGTTGCAGGTTCGAGTCCTGCTCGGGGTACTAGGTGTCGGCTAGAAGTCCTGAAAGCCTTAGTTTTTCCACGATTTCGGCAATGTCTGTCTGCTCCTGTCCGGCCTTTTCCAACAATCGTGTTACAGTCTGGGTTACAGTTTTAGGATCTGTAACCACGCCACTTGCCTTCTGAAAGTGGTCATCAGTCACTTGGGCGTAGTGCTTGTTCTGGATCGTTACGCTGTGGCCAATCCATTCTGCTACGACGTGGGCGGGATAGTCGCCCGAAGTGAGCAGCTCAGTTTCCCGAGACGCCCGCATGTTGTGGAACAGCTTTGGCCACGGCTTCAGACCGGCCCTAAGGATAATTTTGGTGAGCGTCGTTCTGAGATTTGAATCTCTGCTCTTCCGCTGAACTGCCTTGGTGGCCCCATCAGGTGCATCATCCCAAGCCATTTCTAGATGCGGCTTCAATTCAGGGAACATTGGAATCACCCGCGACTCATGCCCCTCATGGTGCTCGGTTTTCGACGAGTTGACGATAACCTTGCTCTGATCCCAAAGCACATCATCCCACTTGAGGTCAACAACCTCAGAAGGACATCTGAGGCCACCATAGCGGCACAGAGCAATGATCAGACGCCACATTGAGTCAGGAGCGGCAGCAATGATTTTTTCAGTATCAGCCCCTGTCAGAAAATAGTCGCGTTCTCTGTTTTTCACTGAACCTGAAGGAATGTCTCTGAATGGGTTGTTGGAAACGATCTCTTCCCGAATCGCTCCATTGAAGAACAGCTTGCAATTCTGAATATGCTTCCTGTACGTGTTCGGTTTGAAACTTTTGTGTTTCTCCAGCCACACCCTGTACTCGTGAGTCTTGGCTGCGTTGATATCCTCCAGAGCTGCATAGCCGAAGAAGTCCCTGATCGTATTAAGCGTCGTTCGCCACTTTTCCAAGGTCTTCTCAGCAGCTTGCCGCCCGTCACGCGTTCGGCCCTTCGCGATGTATAGTTCGACAAACTCAACGAATCCGTGAACCTTGCTGTCTGCCTGAGCAGCCGGCTCGACGAGGCCATGCTTTTCGAGGCGGAGCCGGAGCTTATCGCTGATTCCCACCAGCCATTTCTGGGTCCGTTGAGGTGGGGCATCGTTCACAATCTGGGAGTTTACGATGTCTTCGATGTTCCTAGAAACCTCTTCCACCTGGCGTTTCGTATGGCCGGCCAAGCTAATTGCCTTCTGCTTCCCGTTCCGGTCGCGAAAATGCACGCGATACCCGTTGGCCGTCTTGTGGACACTTGCCATTGCTGCTGCTCCTATTTGCAACACCCCATGCTGGAAAAGCACAGGCAGCGCCGCATAGGAACAGCGTTTTCGGGGATCAACCTAGCCTGTACCGCAAAGCCTATCAGTAGGTTCATTGCCAATTCAAGCAAACCATCACAATGAATTCATACCCAGAAATTTGACCTTTAACCAGTGATGGCTGACAGCTAATTCACTCTCGTTTTAGCTTTTCCTCAGCCGTAGCGAGGTCTTTCTTGCTCAGGCTCCCTGAGGAATGTTTGCTGCCCGGAGGGTAAATCAATCCCGTTTCTAGGTCAATTTTTTCCCCAGTTTCAAGATCATGAGCGTGAAACGTACTCGGGAATGGGTCTGGATCATTCGCATGACGCCTTAATACTCGTCCCCCGATCTTGGCAGTGACAGCTCCCTTGAGCGACCGCTTGTTAAACTTCAGGTTATCTCCTTCCCGCAGTTTCTCATTCGATTGAACAGTTGCCGGTGCAATGCCGTCTCGACTCAGCACAAAAGTGTGTTCGCAG
>JBDWHY010000110.1:0-165552 GCA_039974975.1 Fuerstiella sp.
AAGTGACGGTTGGAGATCCAACTTATGTCCGATTTGTGACTGCTCAACACCGACTCTTTGAAGACAACTTTTTCGTGCCGTTCGTGACATTCTGTGGGATGGGCCGAGATCAGTTTCAGACTCATGCAAATTTCCGCCAGCTGTATTCTCAGTCTTCCGGCGTCGTGCATTTTTTGATGGAGTACAAAGGCGGTCAATACAAAGATGATTTTGTGACGCTCTTGAATTCTGTGTATCGCCCAGATCTGGCCAACGTGAATCGAAAACCTTCCTTGCAAGAGATCACAGGAGTCGACTTTTCTGTATTGGATCAGCAATACCGTGAACACATGGGCGATGTTTTGGTTGCGATTCAGATGAAGCAGGCCGGGAAGTAGCGAAAGCCAATGCATCGATCTTTGCTGAATTCACCGATTCTTAGACAGTCATTGTCGAAGTCGTGAATTGCGACGGCTCGGACTGAATTCGGCGGGCTGTGGTGGATAGGATATAGATTCGAGAGTGTCCCGGGCTGACGATGGTTGGTGTGGACTTCTCTTGTTGCTGGCCCGTGTTATTCAAGATCGCGAATCGATGATTATTCAAAAGCAGTACAAGTTTTACGCAGCCCATCGCAATGAAACTTTGCAAGACAAGTGCAGCAATTTGCACGGCCACCGGTATGGGTTGCGCATTCATTTTGAAGTCGAACGCGAAGGCGAAATTAGCACCCTGTTTGGTGACTTTGACGGCAAGATTGAACCCTACCTGAAAGAAAATTTTGATCACGGGATGCTGATCAATCGAACAGATCCGCTTTATGAGACTCTGTTGGGCCACATGGAACGCACGGGAGAACGGTTGCGTTTGAAAGTATTTGACGGACCGACAAGCGTCGAAAACTTGGCTTGGATTCTGTATTCAGAGATTTCTGCGATGGGTTTCAGCTTGGACTGCATTGAAGTTCAGGAAACAGACACATCAACGATTCGCTACACTCGCGCTGACTGGGAAAAAGACAACCGATACTTCGCCAACAAGGGGCAGTCATTGAAAGTGATGCAGTAACAGATTGCTGCATCGAAAGTTTGCTTCTGCTGATGTCAGATTTGTCTTTTGCTCATTCCGTATCAATGACTGTCACGGCGATGGTTCGGATGCTCCGTCGCCATTTGCTAACAGTAATGCGAAGCGTTTTTCGTAGCTGCGGTTTAATAGGCTGCCGCCAAGAGCAACAGCGGTGACATGATCCCATTGGCCGGGGTCCGTGTCTTCAATTAGCGGTTGGTCCGACTTGATTCGTGTGAATTGACAATCATCGTACACGTAACCTTCAATTGCTTGAACGGCCCAGTCTGTCACAGAATTCCACACGCCGTGGTGTTGAAACGCCGTGGTGACCAGAGCGATTCTGAAGGAATGAGTTTTCGTGTTTTCGAAGAGCAAAAGGCATGCGTCGTCGAGCGACTTTGAGCTGGCGTCGGCGGCACTGGCTGAGATCGCTGTGACTGAAATTGTTGTGACTGAGCAAAAAGCATCCTTCAGTTCTTCATGTTCCAACGCACAGAAAGCGGCTGCTGTTGACTGCTGGTCTGTCAACGACTTTGCGACTGTGGCGGATTCTGGATGAATCGAGAGTTCATTGCGACAGGTTGACACCATCAATTGCATTGCGTCGTCTCGCGAAAGACGGAAGTGCATCGCTGTTTCAAGCAGCAAGTCAGAGTGGTGCTGGTGGCAGTGTCGAGTTCCCACGGCACTGGCGTACAGGTCTTGCAGGTAAATGGGCAGCAGCGTGGATGCTGGGTCCAGATCCGGGATCGAGTACTCGACGATCTTTCCAGCGGTCAAGTCCGTCAGTAATTGTTGACGCTGCAGAAGAGGCAACATCTTTAATAGCTGCAGCCGCTCGAGCGGTTGAAGCAAGTCGTCTTTTTCAATGGCAAGCACGGAAGTGCAAAATCCCCAGATACTCAGAATGCAATCAGTGACTTGCTGATCCACTGCTTGGTGCGTGGCATCCTGAGATGATCCGATTCGCAGTTTCAGATCTAGCCGAGCTTCCGTTTCCGATGCCCAAGTCTGCAGAGCCTGCTGATCGACTCCGTACAGGACTTCGCTGATAAACCGTTCGAGACCAACGGCAATGGCTTCTCGTTGTTCGCGAGTGAGTGTCGAGGAATCTGTGAGCAGAAAGCCAGAGGGCTTCGTGGTGGCCAGGCACCTGTAGAGATAGATGCGATCGTATTCGCACTTCAAAGGAAGTTGCGTCATTTCTGTTAACGCTTGTTTTAACGAATCTCGAGACACGGGGAACCGTGACAGCAATTCAGAGAGTTCACTTCCATAAACCCAAGCCGCGTCTCGTTGTCGATAGCCTGGTCCGTAGATGTTGGCGACTTCGGTCCCCACCACCGACACAAGATCGTGAAGAACGGCAATCGCTTGGCGGTCTACGACGTTCGCCACAACGTGTTTGGCCCCTCGTTGAGCAACTTCTGATGCCAGCCACCACGCTCCAAGGGTGACCGGGTTTGCTCCTGCGGCAAACCGTCCTGCGTAGGCTGTTCGTCCAAGGCGTTGCATCCACGGAGCAACTTGTTGGTAGGTTCCGTATGCCTTTGCTGCTCGCTGAAAGTATGTGAACAATTCGTTCAACGTGTAGTTTCGAACATCCAGCGGGAGTTGTTCCAGTAGCACCAGGCAGTGCAAGCAGATGCGGCTAAAT
Organism: Fuerstiella sp.; assembly: GCA_039974975.1. Classification (GTDB taxonomy): domain Bacteria; phylum Planctomycetota; class Planctomycetia; order Planctomycetales; family Planctomycetaceae; genus Fuerstiella. The sequence goes on from JBDWHY010000110.1 coordinate 2,708, forward strand.
GCTCGAGCCAGCTGATTGAAGCTGGTTTCTAAAAGAGGATTCTTGCTGTTGGGCTGATAGATCCGAGCAACTTGTTCCACAAGATCCAGCACGTCAGATCGAATTGCACTTGCATCAATTTTACCGTTGATTCGGTAAGCGTTGCTGCGGATTTTTTCGTAAACCGCGGCGGCTTCTGCTTCGAGGAGTTCTTGGACTTTTCGGTCTGCTTCTCCAAGTGTTCCTGAATGATCTTCCAACTGTTGAAAGTCGCTGGCCACCGGAAATTCTAGCACTTCGTGATGTCGCGCCAACTTTTCAGCCAGTCGTCGTTCACGCCCAGCAACCGCCTCGCTTTCAACCCTGAGAAGATCTGCTTGTTGACTGGCCCATTCCTTCCACTGCCTGGCGGACCATTCTTCTGCATTGCCCTGCCCAGATTGGTCGGGTGCCAACGCGCTTCGCTGCGATTGGATTCGATCAGTGGCTAGAAATCCAATGATTGAACACAAGACACCGATGATGGTTGCAGCCATCCAACTGCCGAGTGGCTGAGGCAGGTTGGAAATGAAAACGCCGCTGATGCAAATGGCAACGGCAGCCGTCACAACTCGCTTTAGCCACTGTTTCGCAGACTCAGACATCTTGCCCCTTGCAGCAAAAGCTCTGTGCTTGGCTGACGTGATCTGATGATGATTCAGGCTGAAGTAAAGATGGATGCGTCTGGCTGATGGGCTTCAGGCCTTAACACGGTTCCATCGGAAATGGTCGACATGAGCAACAGGCAAACTTGTTGCCCGCTTTTCAGGTCGCGGTTGATTTCGATAGACCAGCCAGCTGTGGAATCGTTTACTTTACAGCAAACGTATCAGTGGCATTGGGAGTTCCTGGTGAAAACAGTTGCTGAGTACCAGCGATGTGATTTTTCATGATCGTTTCGCAGGCTTCGCCATTGCCGCGACGCAATTCCAGTAACAGATTTTCATGATCGTTGAGTGCGCCCAGCATGCGATCGCGAGCACCGTTAACGACAGAAAAGATGGCTCGGAAAGTTCTCTCGCAGCTGCGTTCCAGCATCCGGCTTAATTCTTCGTTGCCGTAGGCTTTGGCAATCGTCAGGTGGAAGTCCACGTCGCGACGAGCGTACACTTCGATATTTTCTTCACTGACAGCCAATTTTTGATCGGCAAGTATCAGTCCAAGTTCATGATCGAACTGTCGAGGCAACCGACCTGCCAGATGAAAAACAACGATCGGTTCGACCATCGAACGAGCTTCGAAGGTGTCTTGCATGTTCTTCAGGCTTAAGCCACGAACGATCATTCCTTGCTGTGGGACCACTTCTAGGTAGCCTTCCTGACGCAGCCGCCCAACGGCATCTCGAATGGGCGCCTTTCCCATCTCTAAGCGATCCACAAGCAATCGCTCTGAAAGAAATGTGTCTGCTGCGAGCTTTCCTGTCAGGATCTCAGACTTCAGATGCTCGTATGCCTTGTCTTTCAGGAATACTCGATCTGATGCTGCCGGCTTACTCATTGTGGGGCCCTTACTTTGGCACAAAGTGAAGCGTTCATCGTCTTGATCCGGCTGCCCGCTGTCCAGTGCCTGAAGCAAAAAACGGCCAACGATCCCTGACTTCCATTCACAAACCCACTAAAATTCCATACATCCGCCCTACCCTCTCTGAAATTTTGCCTGAACATGTGGTCCCCTCTGAGTCATATTCGCTTTGAATCTGCATGGTTTTTGGTGGTATTCGTGCCCCTGTTCTTTGTGTTTTTTTGGCGTCGACGTTATCCGGGACCCACAGTCCTTTATTCCAGCCTCGATCTTGTGGCAGGCTTACCGCGAACTTTTCGACAGCGCCTACAAAGAAGTCTGCCTTGGGTTCAATTGCTGGCGTTCACCTTGATGATTGTCGCTGTTGCTCGTCCTCAGGCCGCTGATGAAAAGACTCGTATCCGCACCGAGGGAATCGCCATTCAGATGTGCATCGATCATTCGGGATCCATGCAGGCGATGGATTTTCCGATCGATGGAGAGCGAGTGGATCGTCTGACGGCGGTGAAGAAAGTTCTGCAACAATTTATTGCCGGGGATGGCCATTTTCGTGGACGCCCCAACGACTTGATCGGCCTGATTTCTTTCGGAGGATTTGCGACAGCTTTGTGTCCTCCGACCTTAGACCACGACGCGGTGCTTTCGGTGTTGGAAACAGTGAAAATTCCGGCCGCGATTCGTGACGAAAATGGACGAGTTATCAATGAACGACTGCTTCAGCAGGAACAGGCAACCGCGATCGGTGACGCTTTGGCTTTGGGTGTTGAACGCGTCAAAAACATCGCCGCAAAAAGTCGAATTGTGATTTTGCTATCGGACGGAGAAAACACGGCTGGAGTCATCGATCCGGAAGATGCGATTGCTGCGGCTGAGCAATTTGGGATCAAAGTTTACACCATTGGAATCGGATCGGACGGGATGGCACCGTTTCCAACTGTGGACGTGTTCGGTGATAAAGTTTTGAGGATGGAGTCCGTGACTTTAGATGAAAAGACTTTGAGGAAAATCGCCGACGTGACGGGTGGCAAGTACTTCAACGCGAAAGACGTTGATTCCCTTGCAAAAGTGTACGAGGAAATCGACCAGCTAGAGCGAACAGAAATCGAAGGTTCTGTTTACCGAAACTACAAAGAGCTTTACGGGTGGATCTTGGCCATTGGGCTGAGTGTTTGGGTGACGGCGATCGTGCTTAACGAAACTTGGTTGAAAACCATTCCGTAGACACCGTGAGATGGATCGCAGGCGGTCGTCGGTTTCAGTGGTCCCGACTGCTTTGGAATTTCTAAGCTTTGGGCGTCACAAAGATCGGCATGTGCGTTTGATCGGCACGCCAATTGTCGCGTGGTTTACGAAGCGTCAATGGGGCGTTTGTGTTGTGGTATCCGAAACCCGGGATGCGGTTTGCACCCCGGATTTTGTGATGGAATCCCCTTCGTTTCTTGCGGCGTTAACAGCCCGTTGAAAAGGTAACCCGACGCGTGAGCGCTGGATATCGGATGTGCAGAACCTCAGGATTTTGAGGGGATTCATCCCTCGCTGACGCGACGGGTGACCACATCTAGGTTTTTTCAACTCGCTGCTAGTCGAAGAATCGTTTCAAGCGAGCTTCTTCTGGTGGTTTCGTCAGCAAGCTGACAACAACCAACGCGACCGTGCTGCACAAAATCATTGTTGCCACAGGCATGGTTTCGTAGTCCGTGCCCGGCAGTTTCACTGTGAATTCTCGAATGGCGGCGTAGTCAGACTGTGCAAACAAATACAACCACGATCCGAATGCTGCTAGCACGCATGCGTACGCCCCGGCTTTGGTGGTTTTCTTCCAGTACAAGCTTGCGAAGACAAGCGGGAATAAAGACGAAAACCCACTGAAGCACCAGACTCCAAGCGTAAATACGGCTCGAGGTTCAAACAGACTCAGCGTGTACGTGACCAGCACGACAAGGATGATGAAGCTGCGAGCAATCAAGAGTGTTTTGCGATCATCGATGCTGTCCTTCTTGCTGTAATGCTTAAAGATGTCTTCCGTAAACATCGTTCCGATGCACAAAAACTGACTGTCTAACGAAGACATGATGGCTGCAAGAATTCCAGCAGTCAGGAAACCACCTAGCAGAGGAGTTGCCAGTTTGTTCACCATCACTGGAAGCACAATGTTTGGATTGGCCAAAAGCTTTGCTTGCAAAGGTGGCGGAAGATTGTCTAAGAACAGTGGAGATGCTGCCCAAGCACCGATCAGCACGCAGGGAACCCACACGATCATGATGAAGATTGGGTGAGCAATCACCGGCAGCTTGAAGCTGTTGGCATTCTTGGCTGTCAGCCAATGTTGAAACAGATGAGGGAACATGCCGACAGACAAAGGCACGAACAAGTAGGTGAAGAACTTCAGCTTTGAAATTCCCTCGTGCCCTTCTCCAACGGCTCCACGAATCAACTTATGTTTGGGGATTGCTTCACTGGCTGATTTCAAGCTCGCGAGCAAAGTGTCCTGACCTCCTAGCTTCATCGCGATGATGTAGAAAGTGATCATTCCCAAAATCATAAAGACGATCGTCTGGAAGGTGTTCGCCCATGCGGTGCCCCGCATTCCTCCGTAAAACACGTACACCAGAACGACGACGCAAATGATCAACGAAGCAAGCTCTTTAGGCAGGCCTCCGTTGCTGCCCGCCGAAAAGGTGACGTTGCCTTTTTTGTCAGCCTTTTTTTCCAAAAATTCTGGGAAGGTTCCTTCTTTGAATGCCCCTGGAACTTTCACGACCAGAGTGGGCGCTTCGCCAGCAACTTCAGATGGAACTGGCACGGCAACTCGACTTGTCATCGTGTTAATGACGGCACCCGATGCCATGACTCCGATCAGCAGGTAAGGAATCACCAAGCCGACCAGAATAGGGAACAGCAACAGCCCAATTTTGTCACTGCCAAAACGATCTCGGAAGTATTGGATTTGAGTCGTATAGCCGTACTTTTGGCCCAACGACCAAAGTTTGATTCCTAGCACGAAGAAGCATAGGGAATGGATAATTCCGCTGGAAGATGCCAGCAATCCATAGACTCCCACGCCTTCTTTGAATGATTCCCCTGTTGAACCCACAAGAGCAAACGCTGTCATGGTTGTGCCGAAAATCGACATCAGCAACAGAAATGGTCCAATGGAATTACTGGCCAGCATGTAGTCTTTGCTGGTGCCCTTAAACAGTCGACTGGAGAAAATCCCCAGCAGAAGCAACAGGCCCAAGTAGCAGCCGATAATGGTAAGCTGAGTCATCAGTGAGTTCCTCCTTCAGAGCTGGAGGAATCTTCAAGGTGTGTCGGCCACGCGAATTTTGTGGCGAGAAACCATGTCACACCTGCTGCAACCGAAATGCCTGCGTGATACAGAAGGGTGATGGGCATGAATCCGAAGACCAGCCTGTCATCGTCCCATAGCCAGTTGTCTTGATGCAGGATAAGCAGGAGCACGACAAGGCCCCAAACGACCATTTTCATGAGCGGAATCTTTAAGAAGCGTGGATTTGATGAAGTGAAAGTGCAGGTGGGCTTGAGCGGCGAAGCGAGTGCAGCGTTCGACCGCAGCCGTCCATTCTTATCACAAACCCGTCTTCAAACAATCGTTGCGGCGACGTGACTGTCGTTCCGGAACGAAAATCTCCCGCATTCTCTGTTGGCCGGTCCTTAGAGAGCGATCACCACTCCATTTCCGCGTCTTCGATGCCCGCTTGAATCTGTTTCTTTGCAGTTGCTGCCGTTTTTTTGGCGAGTCGGACCTGAGATTCAGAAAGTCTCGATAGCCGAATCCCCTTCAACTGTTCGATGGCGGCTCGCGGGCGTTTGTTGACGATCAGGGAAATTTGAGCATGTCTAAGACGAGCCCAATCGCTGTTGTCTGGAAATCGCTCGACGGATTCTTCTAGGTACAGTTCGGCTTCTTCTGGCATGTTGGCCTGAATTAACCCCAGCGCCAATTTTTTAAGTCTGTCACAATCGAGGGTGGCGTTGGAATGTTTCAGACGCATGTCGAACATTTTTTCGGCCGCTTCAATGTACTGGCCAGAATCCACGAGCTGGTCGACTTGTGCAAGATGTCCTTGCTTTTTTGTTCGCTGTGATGAATGAGGCTCGCTGTCTTTGACGGCCACATCCTTTTTGCCGAACATCAAGGTTGGGTCAGCATGGCTGCCGACGTTTGTATCTGGGTCGGCATAAGGCCCGTAATTTCCTGCGATCACTCGAAACAGGTCCCAGTTTTCACAGTCAACCCACCCTTTCTTTAAGTACAGAGTGCCCAGTCCAAACCCCACGAAGGCTCCCATTAAATGCAGAGCTGAAGTGCCCACTGTTCCGTGGTCGTATGCGAAGAATCCGATGAATTCTTCGATCAGGCATAGCAGGCAATACCAATAGATGGTGATGTCGAAAAAGATGGGCCAAACGAATAACATCACAAAGGTGCTGAATTCGTTTTTGGGTGCCCACACAAAGCAGATTGCCATCAGGCCCATCACGGCGGCCGATGCTCCTAAGCTGCCCCCTTCGGATCCCAACATCAGTAGCTGCTCAACTGCGGATTGCCCAATTCCAACTCCCAGATAGATCACCAGCATTCCTTTGAATCCTAGTTTGCCTTCGACAATCAGACCGAAGGCCCAAAGGAAAAACATGTTGCCGATCAGGTGAGCGAATCCGGCGTGGGCAAAAATGGAAGTCACCCATTGCAACGGATTGATTGTGCCATACTGAAGCAACCACTGTTCAAGCTGTGTTTGGTCACCACAGCCTGTGGCAACAAAGCAGATCGTGTTGACCACGATCAACATGATTGTCGCTTTCGGGAAGTGGTAAATAGGTGCATCGGTGCTCAGTGGTAGCAGCATGGCAAGCGGTGCATCAGGGGGAAAACACTGAGGCCAAGTGACAACAAAATTCAGTCACTGAACCTGTTCCCTGTGTTGAAACAATGTGATGGTCAGTTTGTTGGGTTCAGCTTCGAACGCGAAACGATTGTATCCAGATGAAATTGATTGGTGTGAAAACTGCATTTGATTCCAGATTGACTTCGATTCCTGTTTGGTGTGTTGGTGTTGCAGGGGCGTCCGAAAATTTCGCATCCGAGATTCGTACTTGAAATTTTTTGCGACCCAGCATGATTCATCAACAAACGGGCGATCTTACAGCCGCATCTTGACAGTTCAACGCGATCAGTTTTTCGAACATGTCGACTCCCAGCTGCAGCTGCTGTATAGAAATATATTCATCGTCCGTGTGAGCTTGACGGATGCTGCCCGGTCCAAAAATCACGATGTTTTTCAATTCAGAAAAGCACCCGCCATCCGTGCCATAAGACACTGTTTCTGATGCTGCAGTCCCCGTTAGCTTTAAGAGCTGTTGTACAAAGGGGCTGGTCGGATTGGTGAAGACAGGATCGCCTCCGCCAGTTTTTTCTGCCTTGATTTGATGAACCTTTGCAAGATCTAATAATTGCTTGACGATTGATTCGACGTCGATGTCTGGCATGGTTCTGAAGTAAACGGTGGCGACGCTTTGCGCGGGAGTCATATTCACCGCCGGTGTGTGATCATTGAGGATTAAGTTGGGAGTGATGCTGGAAGGATCGAAGCGGTCGTCGTGATACTTTGAATTCGACAGCAGGTGTTGAAGCAGCTGATTCAGTTCGTTTAGAAACGGGATCATCAGGAAGTTGGCGTTGATGCCTTCTGTGGTGCTGGAATGTGCTGCTCGACCTTGAGCTGTGAATTGTAAGATTCTGCCCCCTTTGTGAGCATGCACGACCCGCAATTCCGTTGGTTCACCGATCACCGAATTGATTTGCTGCGTCACCACTTCCTTGTAAAGAGATGACTCGTTGGCAATTTTTCGAGCTCCATGGAATCCAACCTCTTCGTCAGCCGTGCAGAAGACATACAGCGGTGCGGTGAGTGTGCCGGATGATTGTTCAACGGCAGCCAGCAGGCATGCGAGGGAACCCTTCATGTCGCAACTGCCGCGTCCGTAAATTCGATCATCTTTTCGAGTCGCCTGCCATGGGCCGGCATCTGGAAAGGACCATGAATCGACAGGGACGACATCATTGTGGCAAAAATAGGCGAGGCCTCGGCCGTTTGATTGGCAGTCGTTGGCTGGGCGCAGACAGCCCGAAATGCAAGATTTTTGTTCTCCCCATTGATCTGTGTAGCTCAGGAATTCTGTTTCGAATCCCAGTTGCTCCAGTCGTTTTTCGATCCATCGGCAGCATTCGGTGTTCGAAGTTGTGCTGACGGTGGGAAACTGGATCAGTGCCTTGAGGTCGTTGAATGCTGGAATCGAATCAGAATCGGCGATCACGAAAAACTCTTTCATTAGGTAACGCAGCGAGCTCGGTTTTCACCAGTGAGAGCCGCCGTAAGATCAATCTCAGCGATGGAAGATTGACGTTGCGAACACTAAGATCTGTGGTGGAAGGCGTCGAGCGTCGCAAACCCTGCTTCGCCCCGCTTTTGATGATACGTTCATCATATCCTTTTACTCAATCGCTTGAACCAGATCGGACACTCGATGTCACAGCAAGTTACTCAGGAAATTCTTTCAGAACTCGAATCCCTGCGGCTGATCGATCCTCATACGCATATCAACCCACATTCTGCCGCTTCGTCCACATTGGCAGACATCATGGGATATCACTACTACACCGAATTGTGTCATTCGGCGGGAATGCCCAAGCACCATATCGAGGGCCCCGACCTTTCGCCTAAAGATAAAGTGGGCAACTTGGTGCCTTGGCTCAAGCACATCGAAAATACGGCTCAATACAGCTGGCTGATCGAAATGTGCCAAACGTTCTTTGACTTTGCAGATGATCGAGTGACGGAATCAAACTGGGAGTCACTGTACGACGGCAGTCTGCAAAAAATGCAGCAGTCAGATTGGGAGCATCAGGTCTTGGAAAAGTCGGGCCTTGATCAGGTTTACCTGACCAATGATTTTGACGATCCCTTGGAAGGGTTCAACACCGATTTTTACATTCCCTGCTTGCGAACGGATGACTTGGTGTTTCACCTTGCCAAGCCTTCTGTGCAAGAGCGTCTGCAAAAATGCACCAATACGGCCCTGACGGGCGCGACATCGCTGAAGTCCAGCATCGGGTTGCTTTTCGATCACTTCAAATCTCACGGTGTTCGGGCATGTGCGATTTCACTGCCGCCTTCCTTCGCTCCAACCAAAGTTGATGCTGCGACTGCAGATTCAGCTGTGCAAAAATTGGTTGGTGGACAGCCGCTTTCTGTTGACGAACAGGCAACCGTCAGTTCTTTCGTGTTTTGGACGTTGGCGGAATTCTGTTCAGAACACAAGCTCCCCTTCGACTTGATGATTGGGGTGAATCGATCGGTCTTCGAAGCGGGCGTGTTTCAGGGTCAAGATTTGTACGACAAGCGCGTTTCGTTGATTCAATACAAAGAAGTGTTGAATGCGTTCCCTGACGTCACCTTCCCAATTTCTGTGCTTTCGGAAACCAGCAATCAGGAACTGGTCAGCTACGCTTGGATTTTCCCGAATGTCGTGACCAACGGTCACTGGTGGTACAGCAACATTCCTGTCTTCATCGATAAAGATACTCGAGGGCGGCTGCAGGCTGTGCCGTCATCGAAGCAAGTTGGCTACTACAGTGACATGTACAAATTGGAATTCGCACTGCCCAAGTTTGCCATGTACCGGCGTATTCTGGCTCGAGTCTTAGCAGAAGACTTCGTGGTCGCTCAACGTTGGTCGGTCGAACGAGCAGTCACGCTGGGCAAACAGGTATTGCGAGGCAATATCGAAACGATTTTTGGAGCGTAATTGAGCAGCCGATTTGTCGAGTCTTTGGTCATTGATTTCACTCGAGCCATCAGCCACACGTGTGATCGACAAAGCCCAACGCCTGCTGGTTGAGCTTACTTTGTAAGCCTGAACCAGACAACGACAGAAGTGGTCAACTCACGCACAGAGCCTTGGTTGACAGGTTGGGCGAGCTCCAAGATTTACAGATGGTTTTCGAACCACGAAATGAGCGAAAGGTACGATTTTTGTGGTGCCTTTTTCGATTTCGCCGCTCGTCACAAGGCGGCTGCTTGTTCGCTTTATGGTGATCTCCAGCGGCGGATGCGTGCAGCGCTTCAGATGGTTCGTTCAGATGATTCGTTCAGATGATTCGTTGTCAGCTGAGTAGGCGGACTGGTTTGGCAGGGCAGCGTGAAACGTGGGTGGGGAGTTCCTTATGTTCTTGTGTTGTTGTTTTGCATCATGCTGATATCACCAGAACCAATGGGTCCATGTCTTGGACGTCTTGTGTGAAATGTTGCCCAGCCGGTGGGATTCGGTCTGTTATGGCTGTGCAAAGATGGCCGCGATGAGTTATTTTCACCGGGCATCCAGTGTGGGAATTCTCGAAACCAAGTGAAATTAAGAACAGCCGAAACCTATGTCTCGACTCGTGCTTTTGAAAGATGGACAAGCTGTCCCCTATGAATTGGAAACGTGGCCGGTTCGGCTGGGGCGGCATCCGGACTGCACAGTTCAGTTGGATTCAAACATGGTTTCTCGATTTCACGCTCAATTAGCGGAAATTGAAGGAGCTGTCGTTCTCGAAGACCTTGGCAGTGGCAACGGTTCATTTCTAAATGGCAAGTTGATCCCAGCGAAGACTCCATCGATCTTGAAGGATGGAGACCGCATTAAGCTGGGGCCGATTAAATTCCGTTTTGAATCAGACGATGGCCCTGCTGGGGACGGGCCAGCTGCTGACGCGACATCTGGTGTTAGTTTTTCCGACGACGGTGCCAGCACGATCATGGGGTCGGCTGCGGCGGGAGGCTACGGACTACTTGATGTTCGTCCGGAAGATAAGCTGAAAGGAATTTTGAAGATCAACCAAGCTTTGGCAGGTACGGTTGAAATCGCGAACATCAGCCCAAGAATTCTTGCGGCGTTGTTTGAAATTTTTCCACAGGCCGACCGTGGTTCGATTCTGATTCGCACAGACCCCGAATCAGATATGAAGCCTGTGGCTCAAAAACATCGAGACGCTTCCAACGACGAAAGTGTGCGTTTAAGTCGGACCATTCTTGATAAGGTGGTGGAGGAAAAAGCGGGCATTCTTTCCGCCGATGCTGCCAGTGATTCACGGTTTAGTGCCAGTGAATCCATTTCTAGCCTCACCATTCATTCGATGATGTGCGTGCCTTTGATGGATCACGAAGAAAGAGTCTTCGGAGTCATTAATTTGGATACTCAAAATCCAATGAAGAGGTTCACTGAAGAAGATTTGCAGTTGCTGTTGGCCGTTGCCAGTCAATCAGCGAATGCGTACGAAAACGCACGGCTTTTGGTCAGTTATCTGGACAAACAAAAGGCCGATAAGGAAATGGAAATCGCGATGGGAGTACAGCGGTCGCTGTTACCGAGCAAATTGCCTGAAGTCGCCGGGTACAGCTTTTTCGCTTCTTACGATGCCGCTCAAGCGGTTGGAGGCGACTACTTTGATTGCTTCATGATTGGCGAAGACAAAGTATGTGTGTCGTTTGGAGACGTCGCGGGGAAAGGTGTTCCCGGAGCTCTGATTATGTCTCGGATTTCTAGTGTTGTTCAAAACACCATGACATTCACAGATGACGTATCTGTTGCCATCCACCGCATCAACAATCACATGTGTCACAGCATGGTTGAAGGCAGATTTGTTACCTACATTCTTGGCGTCATTGATCTTAACGAAAACAAAATTACGCTGGCAAACGCCGGACACATGTCGCCGATCGTGAAAAAAGCGAACGGGGAAATCGAAGAAATTGACGATTCAATCATTGGGATCCCCGTCGGAATCATGGAAGACTATTCCTACGACGTGATTGAACGTCAGATTGATCCGGGTGATGTATTCACGCTCGTGACTGACGGTGTCGACGAAGCCATGAATCCAGACCGGGAACTGTATACGAAGCAACGAGTCGTTGATTTCATCAGGAATGGGGCGACTGTGCCTGAGGAGCTTGGCAAGACGTTGCTATCGGACGTCCGAGATCACGCCAATGGATACCCTCAGAACGACGATATCACGATCATGGTGTTTGGCCGTTCGTAACGTTGATGGCCAAGGTTGCTTGCGGAGCTCTTTGTTGACTCAAGCTGAAAGCACGGCTAGCAGTAGCACGCCTTCTGCGACTTCTATGCCTTTGAAGCAGAGAGCAGAGAGCAGGTATCGCGACAATCAGCGTGGTCGCCAACACTGTCTTGATCCGGCCGCGTTTTATGACGTGAGCAAATCTTGTCCTTAATCTGGCGTCAAATTCACTCTGTGAGGTCGGATTTCCGCCGTGGTTGGTCGCGAAAATTTCGAGATATCGACTTTTTGCGGATCTTGGATGTGGCTGTTTAAGTGGCAAGGCACAACATAGAGTGTTCCGTGCGGTTATTTTGTACAAAATCATCGAATGGCTTTACCGGCAGTTTCTGCCAGACTATCATTCCGCCCAACGACCGGATGGGATGCCGGTTATTTTAGTCTGCGAAGAATGAAGGAATTGCTGGAAGGATCCGGCGTCTGCAGATCTGCTGACACTCCGTGATGCTTTCGGCCAATGGTTTCTGAGGAAGCCACCTGATTTCTCTGTGGATACGACTACACTGCAATGATGCAGTTGTTTCCAGGGAGGGAAACCACAATGCCGAACACTAAACCACTTGTTGGAATCACCGGAGACTTTCGCCCTGAACGATACAACGGGGCTGCCCTGAGTTGGTTCAATTCTGGCTACTACGATAGTGTGATTGGGGCCGGCGGTATCCCAATGTTGCTTCCTCCATACGATAACGACGACGACCTGAAACAGGTTCTTTCGACTGTCGGTGGAGTCGTTCTTTCAGGTTGCAACTTGGATCTCGATCCAACTCGAATGTCTCAGCACACAAGTCCAGCTGTGCGAACGATGCCAAAGCGTCGCGAAGATTTTGATCGTCGCTTGGCTCGTCTTGCCATCGAAATGAAGCTGCCCGTTCTAGCGATTGGAAGCGGGATGCAGTTGGTCAACGTGCTGTGCGGAGGCACATTGTTCCAAGACATTCCTGAAGAATGTCCCACCGCCCTTCACCACCGTGACGAAGTTGAAAAGAACCTGCGACATGTTTTGGAAATCGTCCCTGGTACAGACCTAGACGATATTTTTGGACCGGGTGAAGTTCGAGTCAACAGTCACCATCACATGGCTGTGAATCAGTTGGCCAATCCCTTCCGAGTTTGTGCAACATGTCCAGATGGAGTCATTGAAGCCTACGAATCAGTGACTGAAGATTGGTTCTGTCTTGGAGTTCAATGGCATCCAGAAAGCAATACGGCTTCTGCTTTGGACATCCAAATCTTTGAATCATTCATCGCCGCGTCAGGTCGTCGCTTAAACGTTGACGTTGTCCCCATGTCTTCTGTGATGCGAAAAGCGGCTGCTTAGTGGTGAGGTCACTGCTAGGTTAAGGCCGTGGCGTGATTTTACTGATGCCGAGTTACTGTTAGCAGCCGGTTGAAAAAGCCTAGATGTGGTCACCCGACGCGTCAGCGAGTGATGAATCCTCTCGAATCCCTGAGGTTCTGCACAGCCGATCTCCCTCGCCCGCGAGTCGGGTTACCTTTTTTAACGGGCTGTTAGCCACTTCGTAAAACGAAAAAAGCCGAGTACTGATCAGCGGATTGACGTTGATCAGACTCGGCTTTCTTCGTGTGAGCTTCACCGTTTAGCAACCAACAATGCGGGTTCGCTGGTCGCTGCATGTTTAAGGGTTCGGTTGCCGGTTTACTGTGGTCTGGCAGTCTGGAATACGATCCTGCTAGACGACTTGGGGGGGCAATTGGGTTGAGTCCGGATCTACTTCAGGTTCAGGACATCTGCCATGCTGTACAGTCCGGATTTTTTACCACGCAAAAACTTGGCAGCCGTGATGGCTCCGTACGCGTAGCTGTCTCGAGTGTGTCCTTTGACCGACAGGTCAATGGTTTCTCCCATGAGCCCGAAGACGATAGTGTGTTCTCCAACGTTGTCGCCCGTTCGTAGTGCGTGGTAGCCAATTTCGTCAGATGGTCTTTCGCCGGGCCGTCCGGAACGTCCATGGACATGATTTGTCTGTCCCATTTGATCTGCCACAAGCTTGCCAAAGTGTAAAGCTGTTCCGCTGGGGGCGTCTTCTTTGAAGCGGTGGTGACGTTCAATGATTTCAACGTCGACTCCGGCTGCATTATCTTTCAGTGCGGCAGCCGCATCGCTGACCAGTTTCATGACAAGGTTGACTGCCGTGCTCATGCTGGGGGCCATGACAATCGGAATTGTTTCAGCGGCTGTTTCGATGGTTGCCTTTTGGTCTTCCGTCATTCCAGTTGTCGCAACAACTAAGGGGACGTGATCGCGGACGCACTTCTGAAGAATTCCGTCAACGGCTTCGGGAAGTGAAAAGTCGATCACAACGTCGACATACTGAGGGAGTTCATCGCCAATGGTGACATGTGCTTCACCCGCCCCGCAAAGGAGCCCCGCGTCTGTTCCGATCGTGGGATGGGCGGCATTGTCCAATGCTGCCGCAAGCACGACTTGGTCATCTTGAACACAAAGGGCGACGACTCGCTGGCCCATTCTTCCAGCGGCACCGTGAACAGCAATTCTTATTGGTGATGTAGTCATGTTTTATTTGATTCGATGATTCAGAAAGGCGGTGTGAGTTCTTCTTTGGGCTCACCAAACACTGACGCGTTTAGCAGAGCGACGGTGGCATTCGGGTTGAGAAACTTTGTCGCTTCAAAAATGGTACGAAAAAGCGTCACAGTCGCCATTGGTAATTGAAATGGCAAGCTGTGACGCTTGGTTCGTTTGGCCGACCGAAAAACGGCTAGTCACGGTCGGCTATTCACGGTCTTCTAGCGGGACGAATGGTCGCTGGTTTTCACCGGTGTAGATCTGGCGAGGTCGATAGATCCGAGAATCTGATTCGCGAAGCTCTTTCCAGTGTGCCAGCCAGCCCGGCAATCGTCCAATCGAAAACATGACTGTAAACATGTTGGTGGGGATCCCCATAGCCCGATACAGGATGCCGCTGTAGAAGTCGACATTTGGGTACAGGTTTCGGCTGACGAAGTATTCGTCTTCGAGGGCGACTGTTTCTAGGTTCTTGGCGATGTCTAGAAGAGGGTCGTCCATTCCGAGTTCAGCCAGTACTTCGTCAGACATCTTTCTGAGGATCGTGGCTCGAGGATCGAAGTTCTTGTAGACACGATGACCAAAGCCCATCAGGCGGAAGTCGTCTGATTTGTCTTTGGCTTTGTCGACCCATTTTTTGTAGTCGCCGCCGTCATCGGAGATCATTTGCAGCATTTCTAAAACTGCTTGGTTTGCTCCACCGTGCAATGGTCCCCACAAAGCACAGATACCAGCGGAGATACTTGCGAAGATGTTGGCCCGACTGCTGCCCACCATTCGCACAGTTGAAGTGCTGCAGTTTTGCTCATGGTCTGCGTGTAAAATCAGCAGTGCGTTCAGAGCCTTAGCCATCACGGGGTTGACTTTGTACTCCTCGCACGGCACAGCGAACATCATGTGCAAAAAGTTGTCGCAGTAGCGAAGGTCGTTTTGAGGATACGCAGTTGGCTGCCCGATTGACTTCTTATAAGCATAGGTCGCCAGGGTTCGAATTTTGGCGATCAGGCGAATGATGTTTTCGTCGTCATCGCCTTCTGTTTCCGTCTCGGGGTAGTAAGCCGACAGGCTGGCAACCATGGCAGATAGGATAGCCATGGGGTGTGCGTTGTTTGGGTACCCTTCGAAGAACTTTTTCATGTCTTCGTGAATCATGCTGTGATAGGTCAGACGTTCACGAAACCGAGCGAGCTCTGGCTTCGAAGGCAAGTCGCCGTAAAGCAACAGCCATGCAACTTCGACGAAGTCTGACTTTTCGGCCAATTCCTCGATTGCATAGCCTCTGTACCGCAGAATGCCTTCTTCGCCGTTGATGAACGTTATTGCACTCTCGCACGCACCCGTGCTGGTGAATCCCGGATCGACGGTGATGGCTCCGGATTGGGCACGCAGTTTGGTGATGTCGAAGCCGACTTCGCCTTCTGTCCCTTTGATCACAGGCAAATCGTAGTCGCTGCCGTCCAGTGAAAGCCTGGCCGAAGTCATGGTCAATTCCCGATAAAATTGAAAGAGTGTCTAAGAATCCAGGGGCGAGATGCCTCTGTTTCTGAATTTGATTGGTGCAAAGCAACGTTCCGAAAAATTTCGGTTCGCTCATTTGCACCGGCTTCGCCTGTGCTGCAGTGAGCGGCTGCACTCAGAGTTTTTTGCTGCAACATGCAGATTTCAACTTCTGAGTAGTCACTCGACCCGCATTTTAGAGGGAAATCCCACGAATGCGACAGTCCCTACGGTATCAATTGAACGTCAAAAGTAAACTGAAGCCCGTCCGCTTCCGGAAGCTGAAAACCATTGTCTTTCTCGGTTCAAAGCAACGCGAAAATCGAGTCTTTCGTCGACGTTGGCGGGACTTCGAGGATCCTTAAGATTGTCTCCTCTCAGTTTCTATTCTGCCAAGTTTCGTTACGCCGTGCGGAAACGTTCGTGAGTCGATTTTTGCCGAACCGGCCACTACGATCAGGCGATGAATTCTTCGAATCTTAAAAACCGAGGCGGCTCTGTAAAAACTGATCGCTTGGCCGCAGGAGCAGCGGTGATCTTTGTTGCGGCCGCGATTTCGATTATCTGCTGTCCCGTTCCGCGGAACATGAGCCCAGAGGCACTGCGTTTGATTGCAGTTGTGGTGTTGATGGCAGGGCTGTGGATGACGCAAGTGATTCCGTTGGCAGCGACCAGCCTGCTGCCTTTGATTCTGTTTCCGGTTTTGGGGCTTCAAACTGCGAAAGAGGTCAGTGGAACGTACGTGAACGATCTGGTGTTTCTGTACCTTGGAGGCTTTATCATTGCTCTTGGTATCGAACGCTGGGGGCTGCATACTCGCATCGCTCTGCACATTGTCCGGCTTGTTGGCGTTAGTCCTCGACGAGTCGTATTGGGGTTTATGCTGGCAACCGCCGGAATGTCGATGTGGATCAGTAATACGGCCTCAACGCTCTTGATGCTTCCCATTGGGCTCGCGCTGTTGAAGACGCTTGATGTGCCTTTGGCTTCGCCATCAAGCAATCAGCTCGGTCAGAAATCCAGTTTTGGTTCAGATTCTCAACGGACCTTGCAGGACGTTCTGGCAGTTCCACTGCTGCTTGGCATTGCTTACTCGGCGAGTCTGGGGGGTATGACAAGCATCACCGGGACTCCGACAAATTATCAAGCAGTGGGTGTCTACGAGGAAATGTTTCCTGATGCTCCTAAGTTAACGGTGGCAAGTTGGTTGATGGCCTGTTTGCCCATTGGAATTTTGTACTTGGGGTTGGCATGGTTGGTTCTGACTTGGAAGTTGCCAACAGGCACAGAAGGTCAGCAAGATACGAAAAGACAACTTAGAGATCGGCTCACGGGACTCGGTTCACCCAGTGGGGCAGAAGTGAAGATGATGATCATCTTTGCAATGACGGCCGCGTTGTGGGTCTTTCGAGCTCCGTTGAGATTCGGTCGTACGAAACTTTTGGCAGGTTGGTCCGAATGGTGTCCACAGTGGTTTGAGACGTTGGGCAGTTCCGAAGTCTCTTCCTTCTATGTCGCGCATATCAATGATTCGACGATCAGCATGCTGATGGCGTTTGTTCTGTTTTGTGTGCCGTCGGGGACTCGAGACGCTGATGGGCGACCTGTTCGGTTGATGAACTGGGAAACTGCCTCGAAGTTGCCATGGGACGTTGTGTTACTGGTTGGCAGCGGTTTTGCGTTGGCAAGTGCGTTTGGGACAACGGGGCTTTCCGAATGGGTGGGCTTGGCTTTGCAGCAATATCTGAAAAACTTTCCTCTGTGGCTGATCGTGGCCTGTGTCTGTTTGATGATGACCTTCCTGACAGAATTTACGAGCAACGTGGCGACTGTAAGTACCTTGATGCCAACGCTGGCAGCACTTTGCATAGCCTTAAAAGTTGATCCTCGATTAGTCATGGTTCCGGCCGCCTTGGCAACCAGTTGCGCGTTCATGTTGCCCATTGCGACGCCTCCGAACGCCATCGTGTTTGGGTCTGGAAAGATCGCAGTGAAGGACATGGTCAGATACGGCGTTCTCTTGAATTTGATCGGAGTTCCCGTTTTGACGGCCGCCACGTGGCTGTTGATTAAGCCCGTTTTGGGCATCGAGTGAGCCATGCTGACGGGCGTTGAATGCATCTCAGATTCAACTTTGCCAGCAGCAGGCTGATGCCAGTTGGTTTGCCCATGAGATTGTCTGGCTTGATGGCCGAATCTCTACTTCTATCGCTTTCAGCTGAAAGTGATAGAAGTCTCTGCCGCACAAAAACGGCTCGTCAATTCATCTCGGGCGACTATCACGGAATAGGCTTCAGCCCTTGTTCTATGGGAATACCACTCGCATGACGTCTAAGAAAACACTGGTTAGCTACGCAGTGATTGCCTTGTTGCTGATGGTGCCGTTTACGGTACGAGCGATGAATGTCCGTGGTGTTTTTGACAACGCGGCTTTGATGGCCGACGTTTGGTTCCAGGTGACTTTGTTGGACGCATATTTGGCGTTCTTCTGCGTCTGGATTTTTGTGTGCCGTCTGGAAAAATCGGCGACATCAAAGGCTCTGTGGCTGCTTGGCATACTGAGTCTCGGAAGCATGGCCATCGCTGCCTACATTTTGAAAATGGCGTTGGTTTCTGAAACGCAGCAGAAGGCTGCAGATAGTGAGAAGCTTTCCGTTTCGCACTGAAGGCGCGAACAGAGAATCGAAAATGCCGACGTGCCAACCCACGGCCAGTCTATTTTAGATGAATGACGGTCGCATGCCGTCGCAGTTGTGAGGCTAAATGAAGCGTGGCTGACGAGCTTAACAGCGCCGATGAGTCTCTTTTCTGCCGTCATTCGGTACTTGGGAATTCGGTGTGAAAGCCGATGCAGTCGGAATCTGTCAAATTTTTTGGGTGACTTGATGGCTTGTTAGGTTCGGTGGCAACCCCGGCATTTCTGGGGTTTTCTGAGGATGAGTCAGGCTGAATTGAACGAGACTGGACTTTGTCTTCGCGAAATTTTGGCTGCAATGTTGCGTCACCGGACATCAACACTATACTCCCCGCTCAAGCGAGCCGGAGTGGTGGAATTGGCAGACACGAAGGATTCAAAATCCTTTGGGCTTAACGGCCCGTGCGGGTTCAAGTCCCGCCTCCGGTACTAAAAGCTAAACATTGTTTGGCTGAGTCCATGTGGATCTAGGCAGAAATCTTGACTGTCGATCCGCTAGACGAGTGAAATTGAAAAAGCCGGGTGGCAAGTCCTCCCGGTTTTTTTATGCGCTGTGGCTGAGGTGGACCTGAGTGACTTGGGTGAATCTGACCCTAGACGCAGTGGCGTGTGTCTTGCGATCCAGCGAAGGTACAGGTGCCAACATCGCAGAATCACCTCGTCATTATCCAGTGTTCCACAACGTCCGGCCAGTTAAGCAGGATGATGTGAATGTGGTTGGAAAGATTGGTTGGCCCCAGCACTTCCCTGTTGTTCCATTCTTGTCGATGTCAGCGGCTGTAGGCTATCAGTCGGGACGTTTCATCAGGACGGTCAGGGCACGAATAAACCCCCAAAATTCATCTCCATCGATATCATCGCAGCCAGTGACTTCGATGGAATTCAGCGTGGGCAATGGCTCATCATCTTCGTGATCCATTGCCCAGAGAGCGGCGTCGGAATACTCATTTGTATCGATTCGAATCAGTATCGCCCCGCAGTCGTCCGGTGCGTTGGGCTTCTCTCTTGATTCCTCGATCAGTTCTTCCAGTGTCGCTTTCTCAAGCAGCCGAACGTGTCCATCCTCAATTGCTTCATCCAGTAATTCGCGTTTCAGGGCTTTGACGTTGTCCTTCGATTTCCAGCGAGCTTCCTCGCGAGCGGCTTGATTGTCAAGTGCCGCATCAATCAGCGACGTCATTTGCTTTTTGGTGATGTCGTCACGGTGCGTGACGCCGAGTGATTCTGCAAAGTTCTTTTGCTTATCTGTTGCTGGCCCAGAATCGTCGGTGAGGGACTCTTCCAGCCACGCGTCGACATCAGTGCCCAGTAGCACTTTTGTTCCTTCTGGGATCTTCGACCGCTCTCTGAGACTCTGAAGTTCATTTTTCTCATACGGACGACTGAAGCTGCCATCGGGAAGTTCAAGACGGTATTTCATTTGATTTGCTTTTGTTTGTTTATTTGGAAGGGGTGCGCGTGAAACGCGCACCCCTTCTAATTGAACCGTAGGGGTGCTTGTTTTCAGCACCCCTTTGGAATGCAGATCACTGCAGCGCCATCGCCCGGAACTGCTCTGCCTTCGTTGGCGGGTCATTTAGTCCAGGGTCTGCCAGCTGCATGGTTGGTGCAACAGCCGGTGCCGGTCTCTTGGCCAATCTGGCACGTCCTGCGTCTTCATCGCCCTGACTGATGACGAATTCCCGCTTGCCTTTCAACGCTGCAACCAGCAATGCCGCCGATCGCCATCGGCTTAATCGAATTCCGTAACAACGGAATCGATTTCACAATAGACGGTCGCTATGTCCTGCTCATTGACGATGCCGTCGGGCTTATCATCCGTGATGGCACGAATTAACGACAGACGAAAGGAATGGACTTTGGCCTTGGAAAACTATCCACACTCGATTTGGCTGTCGTTGCATTCCGCTAACTGTTGGCACGCTTGTTCTTTGGCGAAGTCGATCAGCAGTGGGTATCTGGGATCGTCTCGAATGGAATCTAGGTCTGAGTCGGCTTCGAGATGGGCGACGTCTTTGTAACCCGCATCAAACGCTTTTCGTAGAAAGCAGAATGCTTGGTCGGGTTCATTTTTCAACGCGTGGTAGCAGGCGATGTTGTAGTAGCCCAGATGAGAATAGCATTCACCTCGTGCGGTACGCTGGTGCCACGGCAATGCGTCATCTAGCTTCCTTTGAAAATGCAGCATCAAGCTTAGGTTCAGCACGGCATCTTCGCATTTTGGAGCCACAGTCAGGATTTCACGATACCGTTCTTCGGCTTCAGCGTAATCTTCGCAAACCCAATACGTTTTTGCGTCTGCGAGTAACGTCTGAACTTCTGCCCGTGGTGACAGCAACGTGAGCAGTTCATGAAAGGGCTGCGTGTTTCGCAGTTGATCCAGATCTCGATCGTAAAGATAGTGCTGTTCATCGACGAAGCCGGCTTCAATCGCTTGCCGCAACGCGGCGATGGCTGCTTCATTTTCTTCTAAGTATGCGAGTGAGCAGCCGATTCGATACTGTGCAATTCCTTCCAGTTCTGGCTGTTGGGCGGCAACCTGAAAGTGATCAATCGCGTCTTGATATTGACCTGAACTAAAATACGTTTCCGCTTCGTCGAAGGTTGAGTGTCGACCGAAGCTTGAGTACGTGACGTTCAAGTTTGGGCTGGTGTCGGCGTCATCGATCAGTGAGCTTGCTGATTCCGTTTTTGGGTTGACGACTTGTTGGGTGTTTCGGTCAAGATTAGCTTCTGGAGAATCCACCACGCCAAGAATCATTAGCCCAACCATTCCAAATGTGACGGTGCCAATTGCAACAGGCAGGCTCTTTTGCATCATCTTGCCAATGGCTTCTCGGGCAGCCGGTACTTGCCATGCTCGAACCGGTTGCGATGTGGTGCTGGGGGCCTGTGCATAGGCGACTTCGGCTGCCAAGTGTTCGGCGACTTCAGCAGCAGATTGAAAGCGGTTTTGAGGATTTTTTTGATGCAGTTTTTCGATCAGATCACACATCCAAGGGGCAATCTGTTGGTTGATTTCAGGGATGGGGCGTGGTTCTGATTCACAAACTTTTTTGATGACTCCAAAAACGGTTTCGCTTCGAAATGCAGACTGAGCCGTGCAGGCGCTATACAGCACGCTGCCCAAGCTAAATAGGTCTGATCTGTGATCAATCATCGCTCCTTGAGCCTGCTCGGGCGACATGAACTGAGGTGTTCCAGAGATTGCTCCACTGTGCGTCATTGACGCTTCGTCAAGCAAACGGGCTAAGCCAAAATCTGTAACGAGAGCTCGATTCGTACCGTTGGCCAGCAAGACATTGGCGGGTTTTACGTCTCGATGCACAATTCCCTGTTTATGAGCCGCAGCGAGTGCCGTTGCGATTTGCATTCCGATTCGAGCCACTTCGATGGTCTGCAGTGGGCCTTCCTTTGTGATGCGTTGGGCGAGTGATCCAGCTGGCAGATATTCCATGACAATAAACGGAATACCCTTGTGCTCACTCACTGCAAACACTTGAACAACATGTTGATCTCGCACAGATGCAATTGATCGTCCTTCTCGGGCGAAGCGTTCTCGAGCCGATGCGTTACCAGCAAAGCATGGCATGAGCATTTTAATGGCGACAAATCGGTTCAGGCCACGATCTAAGGCCTTGAAGACGATTCCCGTGCTACCGCGGCCAATCAAAGCCATGATTTCATAGCTTCCCAGCCGTCCCATCATATGAGGGTCGTCGGTTGGGCCGAGCATG
The DNA here is from genome assembly GCA_039974975.1 of Fuerstiella sp. GTDB lineage: Bacteria > Planctomycetota > Planctomycetia > Planctomycetales > Planctomycetaceae > Fuerstiella. The sequence goes on from JBDWHY010000110.1 coordinate 24,877, forward strand.
GCTTGGATGTGGTCGATTTCGGCTTCGATTAAATTGGAATCAATGACAGTTTCTAGGCCCGTATCATCGACTCCATGATCTGCAAGATGCTGTTCGATTTCTAGTTCTAGGTCACCACTGCCGGAAAGCTGAGCCATGAAATTCCGGCAGTTGTTGCATTGTTCGATATGAGCGAGCGCGATGGCTTCCTCTTCCCCGGCGAGCTGTTCTGACAAGAGTCTTTGCAGAATCAGTTTGTCGCAGCACGAATGAATTTGTCTGGCTGGCATGCTTTGCTTTCACTGCTCAGGTCGAATGGTTTTCGGGATGCTCTCGTGAGACTGATCGTCTTCATCGAATCGCTCGACAATGCTTCTGATGCGGGACACGATTCTGAACTTTGCAGCGTAAACAGCGCCGACGCTCAGTCCAAGTTGTTTTGCGACGACTTCTGCCTTTTGACCATCCACGCTTGTGAGCCAAAATGCCTGCCACGAAGATTTCTTGACTTCGGGGCGAATTTGATCTGCTGCCCACTGAAAAACTTTTCGGCGGTATTCTGCGCGAAAAACTTCTTCCTCGCCGCTATCGCAAACTTCGGCTTCCGAAATCAATTCGGCGACTTGAGTATCGCCAGTTGGCCGGGCTGCTTTGGATTGCGCGCTGGTCAGGTCAACGGCCATGTTGCGAGCGACTCGAAATAGCCAGCCACGAAATGTGCCCTTGTGAACGGATGGGTCCCACGTTTCGATTTTTCGAGTGACGGCTGCTAGAACTTCCTGTGTCACATCTTTCGCGTCAGCATCCTGCAGTCCTCGGCTACGCGCATAATTCAGAATTGCTCGTTCATAGATAGCGAGAAACTCGGCCCACGCGTCATTGGTTTGGCCTTGAAGCCGCACCAACAGGCTTTGTCGTGTTTGAGGGAGCTCGCTCATTCGGTCCGCAGGTTGAAGGGGAGAAACTGTTCCAGCACTCTATTCTCTGTAGGCGATTGATTTCTTTACGCACAAATTTCAAAAAACGTAGGCTCATCCAACAATTGATATCCGCGATTTGAAGAAATTGCTCTGCATGGCAATTCTTGCTAAGTAGTCCGTAATAATTTCGGCGACCGGGCGAGTTAACTATTATCCGGTGGTTTTTCGCCGTGGTTACCACTCGCCGTCTAAACGCCTCTTAGAGAAGTCTCCCCATGCTAAGATTGATTGCATTTTCCGTTTTGCTCAGTCTGTGTATCCCCACTTTGCTGGTTTCGTTTTTCGAAACCGTTGGGGCGGGATCAGCCGAGAATGACTTGCAGTTCGCTCGAATGTTCCAATTCGGTTCACCAGACAGTTCTCAGCAAAGCACAAGAGAACTGACTCAGCCTAGCATTCGCCCCATGAGTGCAAGGTCGATCTGTCTCAAGGAATTGGGCGGTCAAGATGCGATTGAAGCAGAGCGAATGCAACTGCTTGGAATGTCTGTTGAAGAAGCAGCAGGGCCGTGTGTCGATCGGATGGCGAACGATGAGGGGCACCCCTGTTCGTTGCCACGGAAAAATCGTGCCAGCCGCCGCAACGTGTCGCCCGGTCGCATGTAATGATGTTTGCGACATGAAAAGTTGACAGGACGAGGTTGTTCTGCGGTTTGGCATTCTGCAGTTCAACGATTGACAGCTTGAGGCTGCCGACAGATGTTCTGCGGTGATATGCGATTTGAAGTCGCAAGACGGGTGGTCAGAGAGACTTCTGGAAGGGGCAATCTGCACTTGGTTTGCCCCGGTTGCTATTTCGCGAACGCTCTTTTTTCTAGCTCATCAGCCGACTCGTCGATGTCTTCCACGACTTCACGAATTTTTCCAATAAGCTGCGACAGCTGAAACGGCTTTTGGATGTAGCCATCGAAGGAAGAAAGGTTCAGTTCTTCCGGCTTCTTGGCCGTCACGGCAATCATTTTGACTCGCCCGCCCATAGGAATGTGATTGATCAGCGTGGTTGCTTCTATTCCGTCGCAGAATGGCATTTCGATGTCCATGAGGATGACGTCAGGTGACATGGCCCGATGCAAGTAGTTGACAGCATCGGCTCCATCAGTCGCTTCGGCAACAAACAGGCCAGCGGTTCTGAGTCCGGCAACCACGGCATTGCGTTGGCAAGCGTCGTCTTCAACCACAAGAATCCGCACTCGAGATTCCAGCCAATCCGGATCAAGTTGAACCTTAAAGTCTTCTGTTAACTGCTGCACTGTTAAAGAGACTGCTTCAAGGCGTTCCAGTTGTCTCAGCCGATCTACGTCGGACTCGGCATTGCAGTCCAGCGTCATTGCTTGCAGCATCAACTGATTGAGTCGATTTCGGTAGCGATGTTCGCTGATGTTGTCCATGACTTTAGTCTTGCCGCGTTTTAGAAATACTCTGCAATTCGCCGAGTATAGAGTTCCCCCATGTTTCGCGGGAGGGGCATTCTGGCAAAATTTCGACCGTGGTCTCTTTGGTGAGCCTTGCGATCGAGAAACGAAGGGCTGACGCCTTAATTTCTTTTTCGAAGGCGGAGACTGGATCAAGAAGCTTTTGCCTGCGCCCGATGAACGCAATAAACAGACACATCTCTGTGATGCAATTGCCGAATCCTGTGGCTGTTTACGGATGCTGTATCGTGAGTTTCATTGTCCATGGAATCACACTCTCCCAGCGCTGGCGGTGGTGCAGCGTTATTGAAGAGTGCGAATTCGACGGCCCCTGTTCTTCCTGCTGAAGGCTGGGTGATTTTGACGACCCTCAATGGATACTGGCGCTTGCGATGGCGGGCGTTGATGTGGTTTCAGATCGTTTCGATTGGTCTGAAGAGGCAACCGGACAGGCTGATTCCAGTACCTGCAACATGAGGTTTTGGCAGCCAGTGATTTTGTGCAGCCAGCCATTCTTGCAGACGTCGCGGCAGCCTTGTCGGACTTGTTGGCTTCAAGCTGAGATCTACCGACCTGCGATAACAATTCCAGAGAACTCAGCACATTTCGCTGGGCGTGTTGGCATTCTTTTCCCGCAGCAGCTGACTTCTTAGAAGTTGACTTTGCAATCGCGTTTTCGGTGCAGATTTCTTCACGAAGAATCTTGATGTCTTAAGGAGCATGAACTCAAAATCGAGCACCGCCACTGTGGGCTCCAACGATCGTCACAGGGGCATCGAGTTCCGGAAAGACCATTTTTTGATTCTGTCGACGGAGGATGTCGATGGGGGATGACGAGCAATGTGGGCACCCCTATCGGTTAATCGAAAACTCATGACTTAGCTTCCGTGCCACACTTCGTGATCGGTCCTTTGAACTTTTTTATGTTCCGAAAACGCGAAGAGAGAAACAGGCGATGCTTTTTTGGGAATTACTGAATAGTAGGGGTAGTCCCCGCGGGCGAGTAGGTGTTTATGGTTGAAAACACTGGATTTTGCACCGCGTGACGGGTGGGATATCCCGACTGTGGGTCATAAAGTCCTGGGTATCTCCGCGTGACTCTATTTTTCCCGAAGCGAATTGCTAGATTCTTGGTAGAACGTTTTTTCACCCACGTGGGTCGACGTGCTTTAACCCGGAGTTTGCATGCAATCGTCTGACACTTTTAGTGTTCCTAAAAAGGTGATTGGGATAGGTGCCTCTGCGGACGACCTTCAGACGCTTGAAATTTTGTTTGACAATTTGTTGGCCACGATCGGGATGGCGTTCATCGTCATTCCGTACTTGTCGCCTGATTGCCATCGCTTGACGGACCAACTGTTTTCACGGCATTCGGACATGCCCGTCAGAATGGTTTCGAACTCTGTCGGCGTTGAAGCCGATCACATCTATGTCCTTCCCTGTGAGCAAGAGGCGATTTATTCGAACGGCAGATTGCTGCTGACCCAACGTTTGGATTCGGCAAAGCTCATTTTTCCCATCGACGAATTCTTTCGATCTTTGGCTAAGGATGCGGGCGAAACTTCCGTCGGCGTGGTTCTATCTGGAGCAGGGACAGATGGTTCACGACGTATTCGTGACATACATTCGGCAGTCGGCATGGTGATTGTGCAGGCAACCGAAGCAGCAGAATTTAGCGGAATGCAAATCATCGCGCGTGATGCGGGCGTTGTCGAATTTCGATTAGCACCGCATGAAATCGCTCTCGCAATGAATCGAATCGCAGGAGACGGTTCGGTCCTAACTGACGCTGTGGCAGCGTACCCGAATCAGCCCATTGATCAGGTGATGTCTGCAATGCGAAGTTTGTTTGCGTTGTTGCACCGCGAATTTGGTATCGATCTTTCATGCGATCGATCAGAAATAATTGCTCGGCGAATCGAACGCAGGGTGCAGCTGGGAGGATGCACGAGTATTGCTGAGCTTGCCGAACTGGCTTCGCGCGACGCAACAGAATGGAATCGGATTTACGACGACATTTTGATCTCAGTGACAAACTTCTTTCGAGATGCAGAGGTCTTCGACCGGCTTGAAGAAGACGTGCTGCCTTCCTTGTTGGATTCACTTGCGGACGGTGAAGAATTTCGCTGTTGGGTGGCCGGTGCAGCGACAGGCAAAGAAGCTTACACCTTGGCCATTTTGTTGACCAAAGAATTTCAGCGGCGAGGCTACGAAAGGAAGGTTCGAATCTTCGCGTCAGATGTTCATGAACTGTCGTTGGCTGTGGCTGGACAAGGTGTGTACTGCGAAGAGGAATTGACGGGAGTCAGTACTGAGCTACGACAGGAATTTTTTATCGAGCGGCATGATGGGTTTCAAGTTACCCCCGAGCTTAGAAAGATGGTCGTGTTTGCGCCGCACGATGTCGTTCGAGATGCTCCCTTTACGCAATTGCATTTGATTACGTGTCGTTACTTACTGGCTGATCTGCCCCCTGACACACAACAGCGAGTGCTTTCGTTATTCCACTTCGGACTGAAATCTGGGGGAGCACTTTGCTTAGGCTCAAGCGAATCTTTGGGGAAGCTTCGCGATGAATTTTGTCCTGTGGATGAATCGCTGAGAACCTTTGGGAAGCCGAGTGGGGTCAATGGTGCAGTGAATTCAAGGGAGCGCCCCTTTCGCCACCGGCAACCATCTCTCACCAAACGAACAACGGGCCGAGCTGGAACCTTGAATCAAAAGGTGTTGTCGACCTATGACACGTTGCTGCAGCGGCCGGATTCGATGGCCGTGTTGATCAATTCGTCTCACCAAATTCTGCATCTGTTTGGTGGTGCTGGTCAGTTTTTGGTGTTCGCCAATGGCCGGTTGGAAAATGATCTTCAAAATGTCATACACCAATCGCTTAGACGCCCGCTTTCACTCGCACTGGTGCAACTAAGACGCCACGGTGGGCCAGTTTTGGTTGAAAGTGTGGCATGTGAAATTCCAAGCGTCTCAAGAACGGTCAGCTTGGAAGTCGAGCTGGTTAAAGACGATTCCAGTGAGCAGATGATTGACGAAGAGGCGGATATTCTTGTCCACATTGAAGTGAATGAGGCTGAACTTGTTACCGCCGATGCAAACAAATTATCGATCTCGCAAGTCAAGACGATGGACAATCTTGAACGAGAATTGCAGTGCAGGCAAGATCGTCTGCAGTCGATGTTTGAAGAGCTTCAGTCAACGAATGCCAAGTTGAAGGCTTCGAACGAAGAGCTCAAAAGCACCAATAAAGAGCTGTATTTGGTCAACGCGGAACGTCGACGAAAAATTGAAGAGCTGACAGAGCGAAATGACGATATCGACAATCTGCTGACGTCGACCAATGTGCAAACGTTGTTTCTGGATTCCAGATTGCGGATTAGGCGATTTACGCCAGGCATTGCTGACGTCTTCAATCTGGGTCCTCGGGATACCGGTCGGCCGATCGCTTCGTTGACACATACGCTGACGGAATGTCAGCGATCAGGTTTGATCAAAGAAGTAATCAGCAATGAATCCCCCATTTGTAAGGAAGTGCAAGACAAATCTGGTCAGTGGTCTTTAATGAGCATAACCCCCTACGTGACCAGAAAGTCAGTCGAAGGCGCCGTGGTGACATTGGTTGATTTGACCTACCCGCAAGCAGCGACAGAAGCATTCAAGAACAGTGACGAGCGATTTGCTCTTGCTGCTCGGGGGAGCAATGCGGGCATTAGGCACTGGGAAAATGTTGAAGAAGACAAGGTCTGGTGTTCTGACCGATTTCTGACCTTGTTTGAACTCCCAACCGATACGTCCATGACGATGTCAAATTGGCGTCAGTTGGTACACCCGCAAGATCGAGATCGGGTATTCGATGCTTTAACAAGTTCTCTTCCAGACGACTTGCCGTTTGATCTCGAGTGTCGAATGGCGGTGTCGGAACCGAATGAACATCGGTGGATGCGCATTCGGGGCGCCGCGGAACGGTTTGGTGCTGCACAGTCTGGCACTGCACAGTTTGGCGCTGAACGATCTCCCAAGGTGGCAGGTTCATTTGAAGATGTCACCGATCTATATAACGCTGAAGAGGCCGTTCAGCGGCGAGATCAGTTGCTTCCCGGGTTGTCTCATGAACTGAGAAATCCATTGGCAGCAGTTCAAAATGCGACAACGCTGATTCTTAACGAAAATGTGGACACAACCATTCGCACAACGGCCACTTCAGTCGTTCAACGTCAGCTTGGACAAATGTCGCGACGGCTTGACGATCTGTTGGATGTGTCTCGAGTGACTCATGGAAAACTCGAACTGCGACTCGGTGATGTCGATTTGCGTGAAGTCGTTCAGGCAGCTTTGATGGTTGTCCGAGCAACTGCAGATGTTCAAAAGATGCAGATCACCACAGAGCTGTCTGATGAGCCAGTTGTCGTGAATGGCGATTCAGCGAGGCTCGAGCGGGTGGTCGTGAACTTGCTTGTAAACGCGATTAAGTACTCTCCAGATGGTGGCCCTATTTGTATTCGCTTGTGCAGCGAAGATGGCCAAGCGGTTTTTGAGGTTGAAGATTCTGGAGTTGGAATTCCATCGGACAGCATCGAAGATGTTTTCTCTTTGTTTTATCAGTCTGATGAAACATTGGATTTGTCTCGCGGCGGCATGGGAGTTGGTCTGACGCTTGTTGATGCTGTTGTGAGGATGCACGGCGGAAAATTTGTGTATCACAGCGAAGGTGCTCACTGTGGCAGTCGGTTCACTGTGAAGCTGCCAGCGATGACTCGGGCAGCCCGTCCAGAAAAAACAGAATTACGCCAATCTGCAAACAGTCTTCAAACGATCGTGTTGGTTGAAGACATAGATAACGTGGGAAATATGTTTGCGGCCTTGTTGGCATTTCGTGGGTACGAAGGGCATCAGGCGGGTGATGGAGCAGAAGGCGCAGAACTGATTGAGCGGATCAGGCCCGACGCGGCGATCATTGATATTGGTTTGCCTAAATCGAATGGTCATCAAGTGGCTCAGCGCATCAGGTCTCGTCAAGAACTAAGTGGTATGCCGCTTGTGGCATTGACGGGGCACGGCCAAGATTCTGATCGGGATGAAGTGCAAGAGTCTGGGGTTGATTTGCATTTGGTGAAGCCACTGGATCCTTCGAAGCTTGACTGGATGTTAGGGCATTTGAACAGAGTGGGGGCCGATCGGTTTTCAGCTTAACCACTGGCGAATGACGAAATCGAGATTTAAAGGAAGTTGGACGGGCCGAGGTTGTTGGTGAGGTCTGTTTGAACCCAATTAGAAGAAGAGGGGCGGGAGATGGAGAGGAGGCCGATATCAGCGGGAAAACCAGAACATGGTGGTTCGGTGGAACTTCGTCGCATGCTGGAAGATTTGAAGCAGCATCAATGTGAGCTTCAGCAGCAGAACGAAGAATTACAACGAACTCATAACGAGCTGAACAAAGCGACCGAGAAGTTTCGAGACCTTTGGAATCATGCTCCAGTTGGGTATGTCAGCCACGATTGCAATGGCCAGATTTTGGAAGCCAATGAGCGTGCCCGACTGATGTTAGGCGCAGGGGGTGCGGTGGATGAAGAAAGTACTCTGCAGAGATTTTTAACGCCCCATTCTCGACAGGTATTGCGTCAACATCTTTGGATGGCTGCAGAAGCCGATAACGCCGTCGCTGCAGAGCTGATGCTGGAATCGACATCTCAGTCCGTGCAGTGTTGGCTGCGGATGGAAACCACGTCTTCAAGCGGGGACGAATTCCGAAGTGCGTTAGTAGATATTTCCGCCTTGAAGCGTGCCGAAGCAGAACGGTTAGAGCTGGCCAATCAACTGCGACAGTCACAGAAAATGGAAGTTCTGCACGAGCTTTCTGCGGGGATCGCTCACGATTTTAACAACATCCTGCAGGTTGTGATCGCCTATGGTGAGTTAGTCCGAACGGACCTAGCCGCCGACGGAAAGAACACGTCTGATATCCAATCGTTGATTAGTGGAGCTGAGCGAGGGGCCGATTTGACTCGACGCCTATTGGCTTTTAGTCGTAAATCGTCGTTGGAAGCGACTCCGACTGACCTGCGGCAGATTGTGACCAATGCCGCGACTGTTGTGAAACGCACAGTTGACGAGACGATTCAGGTTGTTGCAAATACTGCAAGTGACCCAGTGCCCGTTGAAGTCGACGCTACGTTGATTGAACAAGCGGTGATGAATTTATGTTTGAATGCTCGCGACGCCATGCCTCAAGGTGGCAAGTTAACCATCCGCGCTCATCAAGATGAAGTTCCCAATGAAATCCTAGTGAATGGTTGTCGGTTGGCTGCGGGGCGGTATGCCGTGATTTCAATTTCGGACAACGGGCTGGGGATGAAAGAGGCTGTGGTCGAGAAGATTTTCGAACCCTTCTTCACCACTAAGAAAGTTGGCAGTGGAACAGGGCTTGGATTGTCGATCGTTTACGGAGTCATTAGGCAGCATTCTGGGGCGATTACCGTCCAATCTGTTTTTCAGCGAGGATCAAAGTTCCAGATTTTTCTGCCATTGGCTGACGCGAAGCTGGCCCCATGCAAAGTCGAAACGACACCTCATGTCGAGCCAGTTCGCAATCAAGATGGAGCCATTTTACTTGCAGAAGACGAAGCCAGTATTCGAGAGGTGATGACCAAGTGCCTTCAGCTTGCCGGTTATCGGGTGAGATCTGTGAAGGATGGTCGCGAAGCCATTCAACTGCTGAGTGAAGGCGATGAACAATTTGATCTGCTGTTAACTGACGCTGTGATGCCAAACGCAAGTGGCAAAGATGTTTGCCGGGTGTTTCAATCGCATTTCCCAAGCTCATCAGTCATGTTTTTAACGGGACACGGAGACGGCGTAATCGACCGTCAGTTTTTGGCTCAGAACAGTGCCACTTTGCTGACAAAGCCTGTTCAATCTGATGTGCTGTTGCGAGCCGTCGCAAGTTCCATAGCAGCAAACCTGTAAAGAGCGTGTTGATGATTCATCGCCTGACCCACATTGATTGGGCAGAGCTAGATGGCATCATTCCATGACAAGAAGACTCCGGATCCATTCTTTAGGATCTGTTTAAGAGCTCTCTCTGTGTCAAAGAAGTCGAATCGACTTCGCCCTTCTTTGCGAGTGCAAGTTTCTCTGAGTGTACTGGATCCTGTTGTGAGGCAAGGTCACTTGTTCAAAGCGGCTGCCAACGCGACCTGTTTCTGCCACATCTTAACGAAACGCAGGGGAGCGAATCCAAGGATTGTCCACGTCTCTTTCTTTACCCAAGTGAACCCAGATGTCGATTCGGAGAATCGATGATTGACGTTCGGCCACCAGTGGTGTGAGCGAGCGTCGATTGCCGGAAGCGTTCTTGGATTGATTCGTGCTCGCCTTGCCCCCTCGTGCTGCGGCCGAGATTCTTTGCTGGGTAAACCAACCAACGCGAATCAGGTTGGAACAGGGCTCTTCGTTAAGCGATCAAGTTTGTCGTGAGCTTTGATCTGGGGGGTGGGTTTCGAATGGATGAGTGCCGGCGTTTGTTGACTTTTTGCCGGTCCAGCGGTAGCGTGGTGGCAGGTTTCCTAGCTGTTTCGCCGCCCGCTTCTGCCATTTATTTGATTCGAAGGAATCATGTCTGACACCAAGTTAACAGTTGTGATTTGCCAAGCTCAGGGTCGCAATCCTGTGAAGCGGCAGCTTGAGGAAGATCTTCTGGCCGCTTTGATCGCAGAGCCCGGAGTGCAGGCTTCTTTATTGCCTCATTTGTACGACATGGGGCACGACCATTCTGGCATGACCTTTATGAAGTCATTGCCAGGCAATGTACTGGTTGTTGGTTGGCTCTACGAGCGTGCAATCCGATGGACATTGGATCGAGCGGGTGTTCGAGGCCATGAAGGGGAAGTTCTGCTTAAGAACGAGGACGATGAAGAAGACGATGACGTTGATGAACCAGACACCGTTCCACGCAACGGCATTGGTCGCCCGGATATTCCGGACCGTCATGTGTATTGCATCGATCTGAGAAGTGCATCGGACGTCGACGACTACATTGTTGAGGTGAGACGAATTGCTGAAGAAGGGAGAGATCAGACTGTTGATCTGATGAGCTTCATTCAGGGAAATCCAGAAGCGAGCCAGTTGGAACGCTATCTGAATCCCGATCAGCAGCTTGTCGCTCGACAGGCGTTCGATTTAGGGAACGTGTCTGTTGCTCAGAAGCAGTCTTTGCCAGAGGATACTCGAAGACGTTGGTATCCGGTCATCGACTACAGCCGCTGTACGAACTGTATGGAATGCATCGACTTCTGCTTGTTTGGCGTTTACGGTGTGGATGCTTTGGACAGCATTCTGGTGGAAGAGCAAGATAACTGCAAAAAGGGGTGTCCGGCCTGCAGCCGAGTGTGCCCTGAAAACGCGATTATTTTTCCTCAGCATAAGACTCCGGCGATTGCTGGAGCAGACGGAGAAGTCAGCGGGATTAAGATCGATCTGTCGAAACTGTTCGGTGGAGATGACGGTACTTCAGCTGTCGACATGGCGGTTTTGGAACGAGACCGAGAACTTGTTCTAGACGGCAGAGATGCTGTTGGCGTGTCTGTTGGAATCAAACAGCGTGATCGCGATGACCTTGATGTGTTAATGGACGAACTGGAAGCTCTGGAATTTTAATGCACCGTGCATCGGAATTTCCTAAGCCGTTCCTTCATCGACCGTTCTTCCGAGATTTTTGCGGCAAGGAATGCTTGCCAGTTTGGGGATTCCGCTGGGCTTAGATGCGCGTCATCGTAGGTGCAGAAGACCCCGTTTTGGCTGATGACTGGTCGCTCGATGTAGCCAGCAGGGATTTCATATCATGATCCCTCACCGAGTGGTCACCAGCGTTGAGATTGCTGTCGATTCACGCGAGTCGAGCAATGATGGACTCATGTTTCATTTTGAGTCATAGACTTAAAGTAATCGCCGTGAAGGCCAATTCATAGCCTGTGCCGCGCGGCAACGTGACTGATCTGTGATGGATGCAGCTGAAGTTTGGTGACAACCCGATTGGTTGCTGGTGATTGCTTGACTACCAGCAGTGAATTTCAAGTTCGAGTTCGACTCCGAACTTTTCTTGAACTGCTTTTTGAATTCGACTGACCAGCGTCATGACATCCGTGCTACTGCCTCCGGCTTCAGTGACGACAAAGTTTGCATGTCGGTCACTGATGCGAGCCTTTCCGACAGCCATATCCTTCAGTCCACATTGTTCGATCAAAGCTCCGGCGCTGAGACCTCGAGGATTGCGGAAGATACAACCGGCCGACTGATCGGCGAGAGGTTGTGTGGATCGCTTCATGATCCATGTCTTCTTCATTCGTGCGGCAAGTTGTTCTGGGTCGTCTGTCTTCAGGCTTAGCGTGGCTGACAAAACCAGCAGGTCGTTGATGCTGCTGTTTCTGTAACTGAAGGTCAGTTCGTCTCCACTTCGAGTTACCAATTCACCCGAGTGCGTCAGTACTTCAACTTCGGTTACGAATTCTCCGATATCGCCGTGGCGTCCGCCGGCGTTACCGACGATCGCGGCTCCGAGCGTGCCAGGAATTCCGACAAGGCTTTCCAGTCCTGCTAGGTTTCCGCGAACGGATTCAGAAACGACATGAGATAGCAACGCTCCGCCTTCGGCTTTCACGGTTGTGTCATTGACAGTGACAGCCCCAAGCAATGGCTCGGCCACTTTGATGACGGCGCCGTCGACTCCTTGGTCGGAAACCAGAATGTTGGACCCTCCGCCAAGAATGCGCACAGGGATCTGGTCTGCCAAACAACACTGGACCAGTGAAATGAGCTGTTCACGGGATTCAGGCCGGTAAAATGACGATGCAGGTCCACCCAACTTAAGCCAGGTTAATGGAGCCAGAGATTCGTCACGCGACAGAATATCGTCGAATTGAGTGAGTGAGTTTGTCATGAATCAAGTGAGTGCTGCCTGCACCCATAGTCAAAAGGACGGCGTTGGGATTTGCCGAATGGTCTACTGTCCGAACCACGTGGTCAAGATTGGGCGAAAAGAATGCCGAAGTTCCGCGACTTCTGAGGCGAATTATCAGTTTATGGCTTTCCTGATGACACTTTGAAGTGCTTGCTGACTCTCTTGCCGCCAAAACAGGCAGCACATAGACCATATCGGCCAAAGAAAGAGCGTCAACGAAGTCGTCTTGCAGCTGTGCCAGCCGAATTAATTGATGAGGCTCAAAGCAGACTCGAAGTTCTTGTTTGGGGAACTTCTTGCGGGCGGCCTGCAGGGTTGTCCTGACTGCAGTCGGGTGGTGAGCGTAATCGTCGATCAGCTGCATTCCTCGAACCGAACCTCGATACTGAAAACGGCGTTCGATGCCCGGAAAGCTGCTGAGTGCTTGAGCCGCGCTGGTCAGCGATAGTCCTCGACTTACAGCCGCTGCGATTGCCTGAACGGCATTGGTCGCGTTATGGCGCCCGTAAACGGGCAGCTTTACGTCGACTTGTTGCGATTCGAAGTGAACATCAAAGCGAATGCCAAATTGCAGCTGTTGAAAATTTGCGACTTGGCATTCAGTCAAAGATTCAGAAGCATGCGGAACTGCACACAGTGACGGCCCACTCCGTTTATTCGTAGGCGGACCTTGCATTCGGCAGGCAATGGAAGGGTGATTGATTGCACGAACAAGCTTGGCAGTTCTGTGGCAATCTGCATTGTAGATGACCGAACCGTTCGCAGGCAGGCGCTGAAGCAACTTTAAGAATGCATCATCTTCGGCTTGCTGATTGTTGAAGCAATCAAAGTGGTCTCGTTCCAGTCCTGTCAGCACAATGGTTGATGGCGACAATTGGTGGAAGGATCGGTTGAATTCGCAGCTTTCAATGATGGCTGTTTGCTGTTGTGATCGCTGGCTTTCAGGTTGAGCAGAAATCAGTTTCTGCGATTTTCCAGATCGCCCACTGTGCTGAAATTTCGCACCGATAAAATAGCCGGGATCGTTCCCTTGATGTTCCATGATCCACGCCAGCATCGACGTGGTAGTGCTTTTTCCATGAGTACCCGCAACGCACACTTGATGGCAGTTCGCAAATACGGAGTTTAACGCTTCATGCAACGAAATGGTTGGAATTCCGGCGTCCACAAAACCTTGGCGCAACGGATCATCATGTTTCACCGCGGGGCTGCAAATGCACACGACTGAATTGGCCGCGAGTGCTGCATTCCAGTTCCAACTGTGAGTCTGGAGCAGGTGCGATTGTTGAATGCTTTGGGTGGTGTCAGCTGGCGAAACTGGCAGTTGGTAAGTCTGGTTACCGCCCTTTGAAACAGTGTGGAGTGGTGCTGAAGCCGCCAAGGCCGAACCTGTTGGGGCGGACACAGCCTGATCAAATCCAATCAGGCTGTGGCCACGATCTGCGAGGATTTCGCCCAGAGCCGTCATGCCAGCTCCTCGACTTCCCAGCAAGGCAATGGAGCCGCTGGCAGGCATTTGATTCCCTTGCAGGAATTCGCTGATTGATGGTGCTAGGTTTGGCATCCTGCCAGTCTGAATCGAGAAAGCTGTTTTCGCCCACCTTTGAGCTGGCTGCGATCAACCGAAGTTTCAAGCTGCCGATGGCTACAGATTGTACTCTGATTAACCGATTCGAACAATCAGAGGCCGGTCTCAGAAGAATGGGCCGAGCGACGTTGTGTTCGCCAGCGATTTTCTATGAGCTAACGGTATTCGTCGCGTTCCAATTTTGAAAGCTTGCGCCAGTTCCACGGAGCGACACGCCGAGGGTCCGCCCATAGACCTCGAGACGCCGCTGCCGCTTGCCGTTCTGCTTCAGCCAGTTCGGCATCGTCACTGAAGGCTTTGTAGTGCCATGCGAGTCCCTTTTGGACAAGCCATTTATTGATATGCACGCCTCGAAAGTAAATGTCAGCGATGGACCGGTTATATCGATCTGTGTCTCGAACGATGAACTGGACCTGTTGGCCTCCGATGGCCTTCGCAAGAGCATCCTTGGCCGCGTTGCCGAATGGCTGCCCTTTTTCAGGAGTGTCGATGCCGTTCAAACGCAGCCGAAAAGGCTGACGGTTTACGAGCAGGTCAACTGTGTCGCCATCGATGATTTTGACAACTTTGAACGAGTCAGTCGCGGCATCCGATGATTGGCGATTATCTTCCTGCGATCTGCGGTTTTGATTTGCGGACGAGGATTCAAAACCAGCGTTGGGCGAAGGCGGTGATTCGAATGTGCGCGTCCGACTGCTGGTTGATGATGGAATCGCAGGCAGTCTGCTGGGAGCTGCCTGGTCTCTGGATCTCGTATCCGAAGAAGCCGGTGGTGAATTTCCGAACGGAGTATCAAACGGATCGAAAGGTCGCCCGGTAGCAGACGTGCTGGCTGTTCGATTTTCCTGCGGCTGGTTCGTCCAAGTGATGTCTGACTGCGCGCTCGTTGATCCTTCTGCCAGATGGTTGTCTGGCTGGGATTGAGATGTTGTACGAGGTGCACTGGTAAAGTGCTGAGCAATAAAAAGCACGGCGGTTACTAGCAGGCTTGCCAGTACCGTCAAAATGCCGTCTGCCGATCCGGGTTTCATGACCTGAATTTCACTTACAAAATCACACGGGACTATGTGTGAGATCGGAAGGTCGGTCAGTTCAGGGCCAGTTCACCCTGCAAGACGGTCGTGATTTTCTACGATGAGTGTCGGTCGTGTGCAGATGAGAATCGGCAGGTTCTGCCGGAACGTGTATTTTCCAGCCGTCTTGCAGCCTATGTTGAGTCAGTCTGGCGACTTAGGCCACTCAGAACTTCGCAACTGGCAAACCGTTATTCAGCGGCGTCTGGCTTGTTTTTGTCTGGCTTATCAGCCGTTGGCTTCGCATCATCCGTTTTGCTTGACTGAGCTTTGTCTTCAGCTTGAGTTTCTTGGTCTGTGCTTTGCTTTCCAGCAACGTCGCCGTCTTCATTTTCTTCGCCGTCTTGCTGGCTGCTTTCTTTTTCGCCGTCGCCGTCTTCAGTGGGGATTTCCGGAAATTCAAATTGGGAAAAGGTGTTGAGGCGAGTTGCCAGCAACTCTTCTGCAGCCTCGTCTCCGAACTGCATCAGATAGGCAGCGGCAAGTGGCAAGTAGGCTGAATCTCCTGCAGATTCCGAGAGCTGTTTCAGTTGCTTCTGTGCTTCCTCTGTCCGTCCTGCTTCAAGATTCAGGACAGCCATTTGAAGGAGGGGCAATGTTCTGGCTGTGGGGAGTGCAGACATTGGAATTTGGCTGCTGTTCAGTTGCAGCATGGGCCACGAACTGATTTCAGCGTTGAACTGTGATTCCACCGCGGGCACCAGTGGCAGAGTCTTCAGGATCGCTTGAATGATCTGCGGAGGAGTTCCATTGGCTGGTCCCAAGGC
Source organism: Fuerstiella sp. (assembly GCA_039974975.1). Taxonomy (GTDB): domain Bacteria; phylum Planctomycetota; class Planctomycetia; order Planctomycetales; family Planctomycetaceae; genus Fuerstiella. The sequence goes on from JBDWHY010000110.1 coordinate 40,636, forward strand.
AGCGTATTGACCTTTCAAGGCATCGGTGGCTTCTAGGTAGGCTGCCTTACCAAGATGGGAGAGTGCAACTGGAAACTGCCAGCGAATTCCCATGTATTCTTGCATGTACTTAGGATCACTTGCCACTTCGGCGACTCCATTCAGGAGTTGGAAAGCTTCCTGAAGTTCTCCCGCTTCTAGAAGCAGTTGTCCTTTTAGGACTCGAGCTGCTGAAAGTGGCTGCAGCAGAGCATCTTGCTGCTGCATGTATTCAAGTGACTTTAAAACAAATCCTTGATTGCTGAGAGAAGAAGCGATTTCGAAGTGTCGTTGTGCTAGTTCCTGAGGACTGTCGGGCAGGTCCTGAGCTTCCATTTCGGTTTGCCATGAATCGGCTTCTTCGCACGTTTTTACCAAAGCCGCTTCTCGCGCGTAAAGTTCTTCAATCAGTTTTTCATTGTCAGGGTTGTTCAGAAGTTCATCGCCCTTCAGTTCAAGGAAAACTTGGATGTACTTCAATGCAAGATCGAATCGATTTCGTTGCTGAAACACGTTCGCAAGATCAAAGATCATTTGAGGCTGATCTGGGGCAACGATCAAGCTCTGATGCATGGCCATCAAAGTTTGGTAGTACCTAAGATTGGGTAACGCTTGGCCATTGCTGACCTGAGCGATCAGTTGTTCGTAAGTTGACAATCGCTGATAGGCAAGAGCTTGAATTCTGAAGGCCTGCCTGTCATTTGGGTTGGTTGCTAATGCTTCATTGGTGCGGCGAATGGCAACCATTGGTCCTGCAAGCAAGTAGCCAAGATTGGCCACGGCTTGTTTTTGGTAAGGGTTGCTGCTGTATTGCATGGCAACTTGCATCGCCGTGTTGTCAGATGCCGCATCTAAAATCATCATGTGTTCTGCATCACGCAACGCGGCGGAAGCGGTTGGGCGTTCAAGATACAGGTACTCTTGATAGAAGGTCGGTGGCTGTGCGAAATCGAAGCGGCTCATGCTCACCACGTCTTTTTCTGCGGGGGCATTGTCTAGCTTGAACGCGAGATCGGCCGTCGAAAAGTCGGGCAATTCATTGCCGAGGCTTGAGTAACGATAACAGGCGGCTGAAGGTCCTCGGCTTGCCGGAACCCATTCTCGTGCTCCGTTAAATTGAGCCACCATTGTGTAAGCGGGCGGGCCAGGAGGACTAAGACGAATCATAACCTGTTTGATTTGGTAGGCGTCGTAAGACTTTTTCCATTCCTTGTCGTAAAATGGATTGGTTGGAATTTCGAGGGCTTCCTGCCCTTCTTTCGGCTCAGGTGGTTTCGGAGGCGGCAAGAGACTTTGTCGTAGTGCTTCAAATTTGTTCATGACCGACGAGACGGCATTGCGTCGACCAAACAGGCGAACTCTGCTGTCCACGAAACTTTGGCGGCCGTCCCAAACCAACAGGTCTCCTTGCGACAGTTTTGTATTAAGAAGATTTTCGTCTACGGGGATTTCGGACATTTGGTCTGAGAGCGACGTAACGGTGGCTTCCAGCTGAGGTTCTAAGCCGAATCCAATGGCCGTACGTGTTGGCAGGCGATCGGCAACGATGCAAAATCCCAACAAGGCCATCCCGAACACAGTGGCCGCGCGTCCACCGCGAGAAAACATGACTTCTGCGGTATCGATCGAATACTCTTGCCGGAATGTTCGGCCATACCAACGTTGAGCGGATGTGCCTGCAACAACGGCTGCAACCAAAGCAGCTGCCGGCAGTTCTCGAACAGCGATCAATGTCAGCAAAAAGAAGCCCAGCAATGTCACTGCCCAGCATAGGTCTTGTCGGCTTCGATTTAGCAGCAACACGATCAGAGCGATAACGAGCAAGCAGACGCCTGCCAGATAGGCAAATTCAAAACCGTGCCAAACTTCGGCGCTGAGCAACGAGAAGTATTCCGATCGGCCATCTTGAATGGCAGGAGCATTCAGCTTAATGATCTTCATCGCGGAGAGATTGGGGTATTCGACAGAATACGTCGTGACAGCTGACAGGCCGCTTGCGATCGGGAAGGGATTGACGAACAGGGCCACAAAACACAAAGCCGCCGCGAGTCCTAGTTTCGAGCGATGTGTGGTTGAACGTTCGTTTGTTGAATCGACTGGTTTGTCTTGCTGACCGGATAGCTTGGTTCCAAGTGCAAACAGAACAACGGCGAAGGTTCCAAGGTAGGCTCGTGTGTCAAGGTTGGCCCAGATGGCAATCAGCAAAGGCAGTTTCCAGTGGAGTCCGCTGATCGATCCATCTGTCGATTTGTGCAGCCACAGCAAAGTTAAGGTGAGCCCAAGCAGAGTCATGATATCTGTAATGGGAAGCAGGTCGATGCTGAATGCCGCTCCGGCCAGAACACAACAAATCGAGCTCCACCAAGTGGGCATCATTCGTACAGAAACTTGTGACAGCAACCAGGCAATTAGTCCAGCAATGGCGACCTTGAAAATCGTCAGGCCGCTGAGCCCACCGATGCCGTAAACCTGAGCCATGAGAATGTCGAACAGCCACGACGTGTTACTGAGCGGTTCTTCTGGAGCAGCGTAAGAAAGACCGTCTTGCTGATTCGGTAGAAAACCGTTGCTGGCAAGGAATTCGCCAGAGCGAATGTGCACCAATGCCTGCGTGTCCGCAATCAATCCGAAACCGAACAAAATTGTCAAGAAGATGGCCGCCCATCTCAACATGAAATCACCGCGGATCGCTTCTTCTTCGATCAGCTCAGGAGTCAGTTCTTCCTGTTCCGGTAGTTCATCGAAAGCTATCGACGCATCCTGCTTGACGATTTCAGATTCCGTTGTTTCTTGCTCGGGGTTCGAACGATTCGAACTGGATTCCGGGCCAGAGCCGTCGCTTTTTTCGGTCACGAAAGAGCCTCTTCGTAGAAAACCTAAACCGTCATTTTCGCTTGGCATTTCCCACAGAATTGCCGGCGCGTACCTGTCTGTTGCGAATTGGTACGGCGGTCATGGTCAAATCGTTGGCAAAACGTCAAAATCCCGTCCATTGGGGGATGATCAGCAAAATCGTTACCGGAGACTGGATGATCGTCGAAATGCTGCGTATCGACTGGGAAATCCGCCGTTTCGCTGAATGTCAGGATGGAAACTAGACGAACGACCGTCTAATATTCCAAGGCGGCAGTCCTGCTGCACCCTCCTTCCTTAAGGTCGCACCCTTCCCTCCCACCTCGCGACCAGATTGCTACGACCATGCTTGAGCTCTTGAAACTGCGTTTTTATTTCGTCCACCGACACAGGACACTCGCATCGCTCGGCGCTGCTTCGGTCATGTGCTTGTTTTTGCTTGTTCTGACCGGAGCCAACGACAAGTCGATGTCGCTGTCAGACGACGACTTTGGTGTCATCCAGTTGAAGCCGACGGAATTTCTGCTTGAGATGGAACGTCAAGGGATTATTGAGCCGGCTGCATCGACGGAAGTTCGTTCCGAATGCTTTTGGAAAACGGAAATCCTAAGCTTGGTTCCAGAAGGAACTTGGGTTCAGGAAGGCGATGTCGTTTGCGTGTTAGATGCTTCACAAATTGAAGAGTACGCTCGCAGTCGTGAAAGCACGTTGATTCGTTATCGAGGTCTTTTAGATAACGCGTTGCACGATGAAAAAATGTTGGCAACAGCCAGCGAAAGAACATTGGCAGCGGCAGAATTTAAGTTCACCAAAGCTGAAGAAAATTCTCGCGTTTACTCTGAAGCCAACTTCCCCGAAAGTGTTCGTCAGCTGGAAGATGATCTGCAGTTGCAAAACACTCGGCTGCTTACTTTGCAAGACGATGCCAGACACGTTGAGCGTCTTTGGCTGATGGGGGTCACCACATCAACCGAAATGTCTCGAACTTCATTGTCGTTGATGAATGCCGAACAGGAGCAAGCCAAGCTTCAAAGTCAGTTAGATTTGCTAACGGGTTTCAGTCATCCACGTGCATCGCTGATGCTTGATCATGGACGCACCAACGCGGCTCGAAATGTTCTTCGCACACAGTTGAAAAATAGTCTGTCGGCGACGAAGGCTCGCTTGTCTCGTCTTGCATGGGAACGCCGAGTTCGCATTTACGAAAAGTACCACAAAAGAGCACTGGATAGCATCGAAGCATGCGTCTTGCGAGCTCCGCGAAGCGGACAAGTGATTTACGGTAACTCGTGGTGGGAGCGAAGTCGCGGGATTACTCGTGTCGAAGAAGGGAAGATAGTTCGCAGAGATCAAACGGTGTTTGAAATCCCTGAGCCTCGCAAAATGAAAGTCAGCGTTCCTGTTGATGAAGCGTTGGTTTATCGAGTCAGTCCGGGGATGGAATTAGCCATCGTGCCCAAAGGATACCCAGATGTGATCGTGGCCGGACAGATCCGTTCGGTTGCCCGGTATCCGAGAGCTCGCAGTCGATACACTCCGGGAATCAAAGACTACTGGGTTGATGTTGAGTTAATGCCGACTGAAGATCAGTTCAAGTATCTGTCTCCGAAGGCAGACGTGTCTGTTGGTTTTGTGCTTGAAAATCGAAGCGACAAATTGGTGATTCCTCGAGATTCCGTGACCGGAGTCTCTGGCCACAACTTTGTATTCGTGTTGGACGACGGCGAACTGGTTTCTCGAAAGGTGCAACTTGGCCAAGCCAACCAAGAACAAGTTTGCATTGAAGGCGGATTGGTCGAAGGCGATAAGTTGGTCACATCGATGACAGAACAGCACCAGAAGCGGCTGTTCGATACTCTTTCGGATGATCTTGGAGTCCCCACTCTTTGATTTTTTGCCCGATCGGCACATCAACCGAACACACGCTTCAAAGTTTATGAACGGCCGCCTTGCCCAACAAGGCGACCGTTTTTTGCGCATATTAGCGGGCAAAATTGCATGTCGAACATCTTTTCGGCTTGGCCACGCTCACTACTGTGCTGGTTGACAAACAGGGCATGCGTACACCTTCCGGCCATCCATTTTCCACGTTTCAATTGCCGAATCGCAGCGACCGCAGTTCTTCTTTTTGTATACCAGCAACCGTTCATCTCGGTTCATTCGACTTCGAGATTTTCCGACGTCCGCTGGGTCAGCAACAATGATGCGGTTATATTTCTTGCCGATATTCAGGAGCTCAACGATCAGGTTCCATACTTCCTCAAGTTGACTTGTGGTGAACGTGTTTCCAGGAGTGTCAGGATGAATGTTCTGTAGGAACAAAACTTCTGCACGATATACGTTGCCGACTCCAGAAATCACGCTTTGATCCATCAGGAGTTTGCCGATGGCTCGACGACTTTTTTGGATCTTGTCAAACGCGATTTGTCGGTTGCAATCAGCTCGCAGTGGATCAGGTCCAATTCGAGCCAGCAAGCTTTTCACTTCGTGATCTGGCATCAATTCGCAGGCGGTTGGGCCGTTTAAGTCAAACGCCAGTTCGTCGCCGGTAACTCGTAGCCGCACCTGTCCTCGAGGTTCAGGGACGGGAAGCGTGTGCTTTCGAAATTTACCATACAGGCCAAGATGGATGTGCAAAGTCTGCTTTCCCCATCGGTAAAGCAAATGCTTGCCATACGCGTCGACGGCCGTCAGCTTTTGCCCCGTGATTAACTTGGCTCCTTCGGCGAAGCGGCCTTGAGGGGATTCGACGGATAACTTTTGTCCAACGAAGTCCTTGGTGTGGTCGCTGGCAATGCGGTGAATTGTGTGGCCTTCAGGCATTCGCTTCGTCCGAAAATCAATCAACAACATCTGTGATGTGTCTGTTGTAGACAATTTTCGGCAATCAGCCAGTGTTGCTTCAGAATCAAGCTGAGGGGGGCTTTAAAAAGACTGGTCTGGAATCAGCTGGCCACCAATTGGTTGAGGAGCTTCAAGGAACCGTGCATCCGATGACTGTGTTTCTTCAACCTCTGGCGGGATGACTGGCTTTTCGGTTGCTTGAGGTAGCAGCAAAATGTCTGCATCAGAAAAGGAATCGACCTTCGATTCCCTAGGTTCGGGCATGTTCGGTTCTTGATCGTTGCGACCTGGGATTTCTTGGGCGTGACTGTCAGTGATGACTGCATTTAAGTTGCGAGCCACGTTGTTGCTTAGGCCAGCGTTCTTCGCCAATTGAATCAATTCTCGAGCCGCAGAAGATGAACCTCTGAATTGGCTCCACGCGGCTGTCAGTAACAGTCGGTCACTTGAGTTGGGGCGTTGCTTTAGCCATTCAAAAAGTCCTTCTTCGCTTAACGAACTGCGGTCCGCTGAAGATGTTCCCGAGAGCATTTTTGAAGATACCCAAGCTGCCGTTGGATCATCATTGCGATTCAAAGCGGATTTCAGACTGATGACGGCGTCGGCGTTGTTTCCTAATTGAATCTGAGTAAACGCGAGTCTTAGCCAAGGGGCCTGACGTTCAGGAGCTTCCTTCGTCGCCGTGCGGTAAAGAGCTTCCGCGCTTGCAAAATCAGATTCTCGATACGCCACGTCGGCCGATGCTTGATAACGCAAGCTTTGGATACGACTGCTGGTTGATGAGACCACTGTGTCTGTCGGAGCAGCGGACAGTGGGAATTCGTTGGCGATGGGGGCTTCATCAATCGAAATGGGGCTGCGGAAGTTTTCCGCCGCCTGTGGAAAGCCCGGCTGATTGAATTCTGGCTGCGGCAGCTGATTGGGAAACGGGGCTTGTTCAATGAAACCACTGTTTGGCGCAATACTGTTTGGCACAACATTATTTGGCACAACATTGACTCCAAGGTTCAGGTTTGGCCCTTGATTCAAGGGGGATACAACAATCGGAGGAGCGTAGACTCCGAATGGCACCTGACCCCCGGGAACCCCGGGATAGTTGGTGCCGTATGGCGAATAAGAAGATCCGCCATAGGGGTTGATCAAAAAGACGGGACCTGCCTGATGGTTGCCATGCCGATAGCGGCCCGAGTTTCCAAATCCGCCGTTCACGATCACCCCTCCGACGGCGACTCCGTTAAAGCCCGGCACGTTGGGGTTGTAGTAACTTGGGCCAGAAAAAGTGGCAACACCGCTGTGGCGTTGGATACGCACAGGATTTCCATAATAGGTGGAAGTTCCAGATCGCTGCAGCGTGCCCGAGTTGTAGTTGTGGAACACGGTGCCATGATTTCGTGATCCGTACGATGATGTCGAACGCCGTGACGTATTCGAACGAAACTGTCCGCCCGGAGAATTATAAGACCACTGATGGTTCGACAGGCCACCTGCCAAGCCATGCCGATTGCCTCGAGAAATTGTGCCTGTGGCAGAACGTGTATTCTGAGGTTTTGCGGAAGCGCCAGCTCGAGAATTCGAAAACACCTGAAATGCATTCGCGTCGGATTCGAACAGCGAGACGCATAGAATGAGAGTCGCCGTGAAAATCGCCTTGGATTGGCCTACCATGGGGTGCACCTTCGTTCGAGAACTCGAATTCAAATGAGGCAATCGCCCCCAAAGGGAAATTGCAGCTTCAACCTAGTCTCTAGTATCTCTGTTGAAACAGAGTTCGTCCAGGACATTCGATCTGTAAGCCGCTCGCTAACCGGAATTAGACATCAAGATGCCTTCAGTTTCCGTCGTGATGCCGGTTTTCAACGCTCAAGACACGGTTGGGCGAGCGATCCGATCCATCCTTGATCAGACGTTACCTGATATTCAGCTGGTCGTGGTGGATGATGGTTCCACTGATCAGTCGCCGCAAATCGTCTCTGCAATCTCTGATCCTCGATTGCTGTTTCTGCAAGAAAACCACCAAGGAGTATCCCGCACTTCCAATACGGCATTGCAACATGCAACGTCTAAATTTATCGCTCGGATGGATGCCGATGACTTTGCTGATCCTGAACGACTGCAGTTGCAGCTGGAGCGACTGCATGAACAAGATTTAGATGTCGTTGGCAGCCGCATTCGTATCACCAAGCCAACAGGCGAAGGCGTGCCTTCGATGTCTAGATACGAACAGTGGATCAATCAAGAGACGATTGGTCATGACGAAATCATGGCGTTGCGATTTGTGGAATTTCCGTTGGTGAACCCCACGATTTTGGCTCGCCGAAAGTACTTCGATTTGCAGTTTGCCAACAACGATTTCCCCGAAGACTATGACTTGATGTTGCGAGCCGCATCGTTGGGGATGAAGTTCGGAAAGGTGAATGCATCACTGCTGGAATGGACGGATGGTGATCAACGCCTGACTCGCAATGATAGCCGCTATTCCTCTGACGCGTTCATGGCGTGCCGACGTCATCACTTTCACCACGATGTGTTAAGTGGTGTTGAAACAGTGGATCTGTGGGGCAGCGGGAAAACCGGAAAGTTGTGGTTTCGTTGGCTGCGAGCAATCGGCCTAAGAGTTCGAAGAATCATTGAAGTGAATCCTCGAAAGGTGGGCACATCACTTGATGGAGTGGACGTCATTCACTGCGACGAAATGCCCATCAGTGATGGTACTGTGATGGTGTCAGCTGTTGGAGCCATGGGGGCTCGAGACATGATCTCAAAACATGCAGCGACAAGAGGCTATCAAATGGGGGAGGATTTGTGGTTTGTCGCGTGAGGCCCTCTGTCCTGCCCGGCGTTGATGGCAAGCCGCCGCCGGCAGCCTATCTAAGCCGCTTTTGAATTCTGACTTGGTGATAGAGCCAAGCTGGTGATTCGAGCTTCTTCTTGAAGTTGCAGTTCTTTGATTCTTCGCTTCTTTTTACGGCTGAATTGGTTCGCAAAATCAATTAGCCCAGGCACGAACTTCTTCATTTGAAACAACCCATGAGCCATCGGAGTGATGAGCACTTGGCGTTTGTTCTTTCGCATGGCATTCATTGTTTTGGCGGCCACTTTTTCTGCAGTCGTGCAAACCCAAGCCGGCGGATTAGGAACCGCTTTGTCTGTGTTCGCTGATTCTGCAGAATCATAGAGCGCGGTCTGCACGGGGCCTGGGCATATGGCGGTGACTCCAATTCCCTTGCGTCCAAATTCTGCTCGAATTGCTTCTGTAAATCCGATCAGCCCAAACTTGCTGGTGTGATAAGCGGCAAAGCGACCTCCAGCAACAAGCCCCGAAATACTGCACATGTTCACGATATGAGCATCAGGGCGTTGCATCAAAGCGGGCAGCAGGCGTTGAGTAATTCGAATGGGAGCGCTGAGATTGATATTCATCAACCAGTCCCATTGCTGCATCGTCATTGCATCTGTCGCACCATAGTAAGCGACTCCTGCGTTGTTGATCAGCCCGTCGATCGGCGATGGAAACACTTCCAATTGATCTAACCATCGATCAATGTCGGTTGCTGACGAAAGATCGCATTGCCAAACCGCCGCGACAGCATTTGGAATCTGCGCTGCCAGTTCATTCAAGCCATCTTGGTTAATATCAACCAAGTGAAGAGCGGCGCCTTCTTCTGCAAGCCGCAACGCGAGTGCTCGGCCAATGCCAGAAGCGGCTCCCGTGAGAACGATTTGTTTGCCAGCAAACGATCGCATGGACTTCCCTGTCACGTCGATTTTGAAACGAAAATACGGCGAAATCAACAGATTGCCACGATCTCAGATCATAGCAAATGCGGACAAAACGCGGGAGCCCAACTGCCGGTCGGCTTTCTTACAGAGCGGAAGGACCACCACAAAGTGCTGGAATTCAGTTGAAGAAGCCATCACCGTTGAGTGGTCCCATTGGCACTGAAGCTGACTTCAGTAAGTTGAGAGCCGATTGCATCGCTCGAACAATCAAGTCAAAATCTGTGCCCATTAAGCAGCTCTTGAGGTGGCACCCGCTGCCGCTGAAGATTCTTTATGAGTAACCCAAGGTTGAAACCTCATTCCATGTCTCAGAAACAATTCGTGATCAAGATTGTGGTGGTGGTCGGATTGTTCATCACGAACTTCGTCCGATTATCGGCTCAGCAATCAAACGGCTCTGCTTCGATGGCTGAACAAACAGAATCGAAAAGGGCCTACCCTGATTTCACGTGGGACCGGATTCCTTTGTATTTACACATCCGAAAAGCGACATCCTTTACAGATGATGAAATCAAGTTTATTGCCAAGTTCCCACTGGTCACCTTCGAAAAGGCAAATGGTTACAAAAGCCATGGCTCTGTCGAAAAAGGAACACTGGTTGCCGCCAAGGCTGTCAAAAAGATAAACCCGTCGGCCAAGGTACTTTACTATCGCAATGTGTTCGTGCATTACGACAACTATGCCGTCGACCGCCAATTGGAAGACATTCCGTCAGCATTCCTTCGGGATCAAAAAGGCAACACAAAGCTGGTACGCAATCAAGTCCCCGCTTACGACTTGTCGAATCCCGACCTGCGTCACTGGTGGGTGCGTGCTTGTCAGTCAATGACAGCTGATTCTGCCATCGACGGCGTGTTTTTAGATGGGAATATCAAGGCGTTAGAGCCTCGTTATTTGTCGGCGCAAATTGGTGTCAGTAAAAAAAAGCAAACCATCGATGCCTACCACTCATTGATGCAGGAAACTCGAAAAGCAATCGGTCCGGACAAACTGATGATTGCGAATATTCTTCGAGCTCGATTCGAAAACGGTGGGCTTGAATATCTTGATTACTTCGATGGGTCCTACCTCGAAGGTTTTTATCACAACGTGGGGAAGGTCAGCTACGAGGACTACGTTGCGAAGGGAATTCAAACGATGCAAACTGCGGCTCGGCAGGGAAAGCTGATCGCGTTTACGACGGGGCTCGCTGAACCCAATCACACCAGTCGAATGGGGATTGATGAAACGCACGCAAAGGTTGGATCCGATGAGGAGGCTGAAGCCGCCCTGATTTATCCGTTAGGTGTTTTCCTGATTTGCGCAGAACGGTACAGCTATTTCCGAGTTCACGAAGGATATTCGGCCAACAACAACGATCGTTGGATGCGTTGGTTTGCAGAATACGATCGTCCGCTGGGTCCTCCAACAGGACCAGCAAAAAAGGAAGGCTACCGCTATTCACGCGATTTCCAACACGCCTCAGTCACCGTTGATCTCACAACAAGGACGTCAAAAATTGTTTGGCGAGAGCCTGTGGGTATCAGCAACTGAAACGTCGGCAATATTTTTGTGTTCGACTGAACGGAGTGCTTCCGAGCCCTGAGTCTGCGGATTTGATACAGATTTCGGGGGCGTCGTTTGGCAGTTTGCACGGATATCTAAGGCGTGTAACCCAAGTTTGGAGCCAACCAGCGTTCGGCCACTTTGACGGTGATTTTCATTCTCTCGGCGTAGTTTTCAACTTGGTCTTTTGTAATTCGATCCACTGCGAAGTAACGAGCTTCAGGCAAACTGAAGTACATGCCGCTGACTGATGATGCCGGGAACATTGCGAAGCTTTCCGTCAACGTCATTCCGGTGGATGCTTCAGCGTCCAGCAAGTCCCACAGCGGGCCTTTTGGAAGATGGTCGGGGCACGAAGGGTAACCGAACGCGGGTCGGATGCCCTGATACTTTTCTGCGATCAATTCTTCGTTGGAAAGTTCTTCGGTCGTACCGAAGCCCCATTCGTTTCGAACCTTCGAGTGCAAGTATTCCGCGAACGCTTCGGCAAAGCGGTCGGCTAATGCCTTGATCATGATGGATCGATAATCGTCACCTTCGGCTTCGATTTTCTTTGCCAGCTCATCACAGCCATGTCCAGCCGTGCAAGCGAATGCTCCCATGTAATCTGGAATCTGAATGGCAGCATCACTGTCTGCAGGAGCCACGTAATCGGCCAACGAGCGATAGTCTTTTTGGCCCACTCGTTCCCACTGCTGACGTAGCATGGGGAATCTCATTCGCTCGTCCGTGCGTTCGTCATCATTCCAAAGAACAATGTCGTCGCCATCAGAATTCGCTGGGAAGAAGCCGTACACGGCTTTGCAGGTGAGTGACTTGTCTGCCAACAGAAGCTTCAGTTCCGCCTGAGCATCGGCGAATAGCTTCTTTGCTTCTTCGCCCACAACAGCGTCGTCGAAGATTCGAGGATATTTCCCGATCAGTTGCCAGCTACTAAAGAAGGGGCTCCAGTCGATATACGGAACCAGCTCTTCCAACGGCAAATCTTCGATGATTCGAATTCCCACGAAGTCGGGCTTCGCAGGGGTGTAGTCCTTCCAGTCAATGCGAAATCGTTTTTCAAGAGCTTCCGCATACGGAACCAGCTTGGCTTCTTGGCGTTTGCCAAACGCGGCTCGAGCTTTTTCCTGAGCTTCCAAGTTCTTTGTAATGAAGGCCGGCTTCGATTCAGGATCAAGCAGTGCTTCGACGACTCCAACAGACAGCGATGCGTCGCCCACATGAATCACGGGATGCTCATAGGCTCCCGCGATTTTCACAGCTGTATGCTTCGCGCTTGTCGTTGCACCACCAACAAGTAAAGGCACGTCCCAGCCTTCTTCTTGCATCGTGCGGGCGACCACGATCATTTCTTCCAGCGAAGGAGTAATCAATCCGCTCAGACCGATGATATCCGCATTGCATTTTTTGGCTTCCTCCAGAATGCGTTCGCACGAAACCATGACTCCTAGGTCAACAACCTTAAAGTTGTTGCATCGCAGAACAACGGCAACAATGTTCTTGCCAATGTCGTGTACGTCGCCTTTTACAGTGGCGATCAAGAAGGTTCCTCGAGCGCTGCTGTCGGCTTCGGTGCCATCAGAGCTGGCTTCAGCTTGTTCAACAATCTGGACTGCTTCGTCGCGTAGTCCTTTGAAGCGTCCGCTGGCTTCAAACCGATCGCTTTCGTCGCCCAATGCCTTGGCAGCTTCCATAAATGGTTCCAGCCAAGCGACCGCTTTCTTCATGACTCGAGCCGACTTGACGACCTGAGGGAGAAACATTTTGCCCGCTCCGAAGAGCTCGCCAATCACATTCATGCCGTCCATTAACGGCCCTTGAATGATGTCGAGTGGCTTGTCGTATTGCAGGCGGGCTTCTTCGATATCATCATCGATGAAATCCAAGATGCCTTTCAGGAGTCCATGCTGAAGTCGTTCTTCGACCGAGCCTTCTCGCCATTCCAGCGTCTTCACTGTTCCGGCGGCTTTGTCTTTCACTGTTTCGGCGTAGTCGATCAGTCGTTCGGTCGCGTCGTCTCGACGGTTCAGTAAAACGTCTTCGATGTAGACTAATAACTCTTTGTCGATTTCGTCGTAAACTTCCAGCTGAGTGGGATTCACGATGCCCATGTCCAAGCCCGCGCGGATAGCGTGAAACAGGAACGCTGCATTCATGGCTTCTCGAACAACATTGTTGCCGCGAAAGCTGAAACTGATATTGCTGACTCCGCCAGATGTCTTTGCTCCCGGACACTCGCGTTTGATGTCGCGAACCGCTTCGATGAAATCAACTGCGTAGTTGGCATGCTCTTCCATGCCCGTTCCAACCGTGAGGATGTTGGGGTCGAAAATAATGTCAGTGGGCGGAAAGTTGGCTTCTTCAGTGAGCAACTTGTAAGCTCGTTTGCAGATTCGGACTTTGTCTTCTCGGGTCGCCGCTTGCCCTTCTTCGTCAAACGCCATGACGATCGACGCAGCACCGTAGCGGCGAATGAGTCTCGCCTTTGCAAGGAAATCTTCTTCACCTTCCTTCAGGCTGATGCTGTTGACGATGGCTTTCCCGTGAACGCATTTCAAGCCCGCTTCGATCACAGCGAAGTTTGAACTGTCAATCATGATGGGCACTCGCATGTTGTCGTCATGCAGCAGCCATAGAAACTTTTCCATGCAACGAGGACCATCTAAGAGGCCTTCGTCCATGTTGACGTCGATCACTTGAGCTCCGCCTTCGACTTGGTCGGCTGCGACGCTCAAAGCTTCGTCATATTTTTCTTCTCGGATCAGTCGAGCAAACTTACGTGAACCTGTCACATTGGTTCGTTCGCCCACGTTCATAAAGTTGGCTTCTGGCCGAAGAGCCAGATAGTCGAAGCCCGAATACGTTGACCAGCCGCTGCCAGCAGAAGGCTTACGAGGCTTTAAGCCTTCAATGCCTTTTGACACGCTGCGAATATAATCTGGAGTCGTTCCGCAACACCCTCCGACAATATTGATCAGCCCCGCCTTGGCAGACGACACGACATGCTGAGTGAATTCGCCCGCCGTGTTATCAAAGCCACCCATACCGTCCGGCATTCCCGCATTGGGATAGCAAGTGACGTAACGAGTACTAATGTCGGAAAGAGTTTGCAGATACGGCTTCATCTGCTGAGGTCCCAACGCGCAATTGAAGCCAATACTCATGGCATCAAAGTGCTCAACCGCCGTGTAAAATGCTTCTGCTGTTTGCCCCAATAAAGTGACTCCGCCAGCAAACACAGTTCCCGAAATCATGACGGGAACTTCGGTGCCGCGTTCTTCAAACACTTTGGAAATTGCGAACAGGCAAGACTTCATGTTCAGCGTGTCGAAACTGGTTTCAGGCAAAAGCAAATCTACTCCGCCATCCAGCATTCCTCGAACCTGTTCGGCATAGCTTTCGACCATGTCATCGAAGCTTACAACACGGGTGCCCGGAGTATCCGCGTTCATCGATAGCTGCACGTTCGTCGGGCCGATGCTTCCGGCGACGTAGCGAGGCTTCTTGGGATTCTTTGCTGTGTACTCGTCCGCGACTGATCGGGCGAGCTCAACTCCTGTTTGGTTTAGCTCATGAACCAAATGAGACAGTTCAAATTCCTTCATGCCGACAATCGACGCATTGAAGGTGTCTGTTTCGATGATATCCGCACCGGCTTCCAAGTATTGACGGTGGATGTCGGCGATGAGGTCGGGCTGAGTCAGAACCAGCAGGTCGGTGGCGTTGCGAACGTCAATATGGTGGTCTTTAAACCGCTCGCCGCGATAGCCTTCTTCCGTCGGGTTGTCCGACATGATTAACGCACCCATCGATCCATCGATGATCATGATACGTTCGTCAAGGATTTCGCGGATATCGGGTTTGCTGGTCATGCGATCGGTTTTGACAGTTTCTGGTGGTTTATGACGGAAGCGGGGAGCAAGAGTCTGATAGAAGTGATTCTGGAGCGGTGTGCCAGTGCTGTTCAGCAAAAGCATTGAACAGCCTGCCAAGTCTGTGGCCACAACTGACCACTGCGGTCAGTGAGCAAACTCGAGAGTTTCCCTGCTGAACCGCATGTTAGGACTTCCCACCACAGCCGAAAACCCGCCACTCTTGATTCACACCTCATTCCGAACATTGGTGGTTGCTTCAGCCACAAATAGTCCGGTTGGGTAGTCCGGTTGGGCCGGTCAGTAGCAACAGGTCAAGATTTCATGGCTGCACTAGGCTTCGCAATCCGTTCCGTTGAGCGTGCCTCGTCTTTTGTGACGAGGATGCAATTCTGGTCGAAACGAACTGCAGTCTCGGGGATGACGGCCGTTTTCGAATCATTCAGAAATTGCCGCTTCTTGCTTCGGTGGCTGGGTGAAAACTGCAGGGTGGGCTAAGGCGTGGCGGAATTTAGGGACGTCTCACGGTGATGTTGTGCCTCGATGTGAAGCTGTGACACACAGCCTTGCTGAGTCGTTCGAATTTGGTCCATCCGGGGCATCGGCGCTCGATTTCAGTCGTGGTTCACGTCGACATCAATATCGGCAGAACGTGCGAATGGGTATCTTTCAATCATATTCTTTCATGTTCTGTCATTAAGGTGATTGATTTTGCTAAATCGCCGTGCAACAATTGGCAAAACATCTCGTTTTCTGGCAAAAATTCATGATCACTGAAGAACGGAGGAACTTGATTCTGCGGATTGCTGAGCAGTCTGGCTTTGTTTCTCTGCAGCATTTGGTGGCAGAGGTTGGAGTCAGCGAATCAACAATTCGTCGAGATCTGGAGTTGTTGGATTCTCAGGGGCAGCTGCATCGAACTCGAGGTGGGGCCGCCTACGCTGGCGATTCTCTTTCAGACCTGCAGTCTCGACAGAATCAGGCATCAAAACAGAAAACTCGGATCGCAGAGCGTGCAGCGGAAGGCGTTTTGGATGGCGGCACGATTTTGTTGGACGGTGGGTCAACGACATTAGAAGTTGCCCGAGCACTGCGCGGTAAATCTTTGCAGGTCGTCACAAATTCACTTCCGATTGCGTCGACTTTGATGAACGAGGCGATGATCGAACTGATTTTTGTGGGCGGCTATGTCTATCCCAAGACCGGAGTGGCCCTCGGAGATCAAGCGGTTCGAGCATTAAAAGAGATCCATGTGGATCAGTTAATCATGGGAGCCGGAGGAGTGACGACAGACGGGCTGTTTAATAGCAACGCTCTGCTTGTCGAAACGGAACGTCAGATGATTGAATCGGCGGATCGTGTCACTGTGGTGGCAGACAGTAGTAAATTTGGACATCGAGCACTCAGCCATCTGTGTGCTTTAAATTCTGTCCACCAGATCATTACGGATGATGGTATTCAAAGTAAATGGATTGAACAGATCGAACAAAGCGACATTCAAATGATTGTTGCTTCAATGGAATCGGCAACGGCCGATCGATAGACAACTTTTCGCCCTCTTATATTCAGCATGATCAGGGTGGTCTTTCGAATGCACATCTGTGCTTATTCGAGAGTTCACCAGATTGTCATCACTGGAGACGTCAACAGCGTGATCAGCACACAGTCTTTACAGAGAAGCGACATCGAACAAATTGTTCGGCGCATTCTAGATCAGCAGCAACCTGCTTCGCCCGCTTCTGGCATTCCCGTACTACGTTCCGCAGTCACTGAATCGGCCGCCGGTCAGCCTGCACCTGCTGTCCAATCGGGCCGTAACCCATTACTTGTGAACATTTCTGCTCGACACGTTCACTTGACTCAGGAACACGTCGAAATTTTGTACGGTGCAGGAGCCACATTGACTCCTCAAAAAGACCTGTACCAAGACGGCTACTATGCTGCGGAAGAAACAGTCGCAGTCGTTGGTCCTCGTCGCCGCATGATTCCAAACGTTCGAGTTCTCGGTCCTTGCCGAGATGATTCGCAGGTTGAACTTGCCTTCACCGACGGGATTTCGTTGGGCATCGATCTTCCCGTTCGCATCAGCGGCAACGTTCAGGGAACTCCGGGCTGCGTGCTTGTTGGACCCAAAGGCGTTGTCGAACTTGAACAAGGTGTGATCCGAGCGGCTCGGCACGTCCACATGGGCCCAGCAGATTTGGCTCACTACGGAGTCGCCGACAAAGAGCTAATTCACCTTCGCATTGAATCTCCGGGCTGCACGACTGTCTTGGAGGATTTGGCCGTTCGAGCGGGCGACAACATCAAGTTGGAAGTCCACTTAGATACCGATGAAGGCAACGCCATTAACTTGGAAAACGCCACCAAGGTTGAATTGGTGAAACCAGAAGCCTGCGGCTGCAACCACTAACGTTTCCCTCAGAATGGCCGTGATTCCATTGGAATTGCCCCGACCGTCATTGGGCTTTTTGAGTCCGAACCCGACATGAAACTGGCCCGACACGAAACTGGCCTGACACAGGCCGCATCCAACACAGAATCGGCCTCGCAGAGGCCGACGACCCAAAATTGAATCCGGCGAAATATTGAATTCAGCTGGACACTGATCATCGAAGAACTCCGGCGGCAACTGTCCGCTGGTTCATCATAAAGTCACTCTTGAACCCTGAAACTGAAAGCAAACAAAATGGCAAAAGCAATGGAAGCTCTGGGAATGATCGAAACCAAAGGTTTCGTCTGCATGCTGGAAGCTGTCGACACCATGCTGAAGGCAGCCAATGTCACCATGATTGGCTGGGACAAGATCGGAAGTGGACTTGTCACAACATTCATCGTTGGTGATGTTGGAGCAGTCAAAGCGGCCATCGATGCGGGTGCTCAAGCCGCTTCAAAGCTGGGCGAAGTCATGAGCGTCGAAGTCATTCCTCGACCGGCTGAAGGCCTGATCGCCGTTCTGCCAAAAGCCAAAGCAACCAAGTAAAGGGTTCGGGTAACAGAGTTAAGGTTTCCGGTCTGAAGTGACCCTTCCTTTCTCACTTAAAACATTGCCGACAGAACTCTCCGCACACATATCAAAACAAATTTGCATTGAAGGAACTCTCATGTCAGAAGCTATTGGAATGATCGAAACCAAGGGACTGATTGCTCAGATTCAAGCGTCCGATGCGATGCTGAAATCAGCCAACGTCACTTTGGTAAAGCAGGTTCAGATTGGCGGAGCATTCGTCACGACAGTCATCAAAGGTGACGTCGGATCTGTGCGAGCCGCTGTTGATGCCGGAGCCGCTGCTGCGTCTCAATCTGGCGAACTGGTGAGTGCTCATCTGATTCCTCGCCCAGAAACAACTCTGCTGGAACAGTTTGTCTAGGTCGTCTCTGGCGACGGGGTGAGGTTTCAGGTTTCGGGGTTGCCCCGTCCTGCATAACAAGCCTGCTGAAATTTAGTATCTGCCCTGCCCTATCTGTTCTTCCGAATCCTTTTTCCCGTGAAGCCTGTTTTCCATGATCGTTCTTGTTGCCAATTTGGGGTCAACCAGCTTTAAGTACCGTTTGTTCGATTTGTCGAGCGAAACGGAACTTGCTCGAGGCGGTATTGATCGCATTGGGGAAGCAATCAGCAAGTGTTCGGTATCAATCGGAGACTTCAATGACAGTTCGGAACAAAACATTCCGGACCATGCAGCAGCTGTCAAAATCTGTTTAGATCAATTAACAGACAGCGACAACGGTTGCCTGAAATCAGTCGATGAAGTTGCGGGAATTGGTTTCAAAGCCGTTTTCGCCGGAAGCCTAAGCGGAGTTCGTAAAGTTGACGATCAGCTGCTGGAAAAGATGGAGGCTTTGTCTGACATTGCTCCGGCTCACAACCCACCGTACGTGAAAGCGATGAGACAGCTGCAGTCAGCGTTTCCTCAGATTCCACTTGTGGCTGCTCTGGAAACTGGCTTCCACGAAACGATTCCATTCGAGCATCGAGCCTACGCGGTTCCTTACGAATGGTACACCGATCATGAAATTCGCCGTTGGGGATTTCATGGAGCCAGCCATCGGTTTATCGCCGGTCGAACGGCCGAATTGGTGGGTCGGGATGACTTAAAAATCATCAGTTGTCATCTAGGTGGAAGCGCTTCGATTTGTGCGATTGATAGCGGCGAAAGCAAGGCCGCTTCTATGGGAATGAGTCCTCAAGGGGGCCTGCCTCATAACAATCGAGTGGGGGATTTTGATGCTTACGCGATCCCAGTGATCATGAAGGCAACAGGATTAACTTTCGAACAAGTGCTGGCTGATATGAGCTCTCAGGGTGGGTTGCTGGGAATCAGTGGAGTCAGCGGAGACTGTCGCGATTTAGAAGACGCCGCGGCTGAAGGGCACGAACGAGCCGAGCTGGCGTTGAAGATGTTGGAAGCTTCGATTCGGTCTTACATTGGTTCTTACATGGCGTTGCTAGGTGGAGTCGACGCTGTCGTCTTCACAGGTGGCATCGGAGAAAACAGCCAACGAATTCGAGCGAACAGTTGTCGCGACATGGATTGGGCGGGGTTGCAGCTGGATTCCACCAAGAATGACGCAGCAAAGCGAGATGAAGAAGTCTCGATTAGTTCCAACGAGAGTCGAGTTCAGGCTTGGATCATCCCGACGAATGAAGAATTGGTAGTGGCTCGTCAAACGGCGGAAGTGATTGGTTAATCAATCCAGTACAGCGTTACGAAATCGCCGGAAGGGCAAATGGAATGTTTCTTGGACGAATTACAGGCAGCGTGATTTCGACTCACAAAGCCACAGAACTTGTGGGCCAAAAGCTGCTCATCGTGGAGCCTCTTCGCGTCGACGAAAAGGATCAAAGCAGCTTGAAGCCAACCGGACGTTCATTCATCACAGTGGACACGGTCGGAGCAGGCGAAGGGGAAGTGGTTTTGTGCGTTCAAGGCAGCAGTGCTCGGTTCACAACTGCGACAAAAACTCTTCCGATCGACTGTGCTGTCATTGGCACAGTGGATTCTGTGAGCGTTCAAGATAAAGAAATTTTTTCCACCAACGAAAATTAGTCCTTACAAGCCACGTGATTGCTCATTGACCAACTTCAAGTCTCATTGAATCAGTAAATCGCATGTCAGACCAATCCCCACAAAACGAGCTTGCAGCAGATGAAAGGCCATCGCCTGACTTCGTGCAAGCCGTTCTTGGAATGCAGATCATAACCGGGGCTTTGGCTTTCGGAGCTGCTTGTCTGACGGGCGTTATGTTGTTTCTGGCAAAGGGCGATCTGGGTGGACAACCTGAAATTTTATCCATCATTGGTTTCGCAATGGCTGCAGCACATTTTGTGGCTCACACAATTGTTCCCAAATTCGTCATGGCAAAGCAACTTGAATCCATCGGTAAAGCCGAGCTTCAATCCATGGCTGTTGAAGATCAGCAGATGACAGTCATGACATCGATGAGAAGTGGTCACATCATTGGCTCGGCGCTTCTTGAAGGAGCCGTCTTTTTTAACGCCATTGCATACATGATCGAGAAATGGGTGGGCAGCCTTGCGATCGCTGGCGTCTTCATTGTCTTGATTCTGTTGCGAATGCCGACTGTCTTCGGCACACAAAACAAGATCACCGATCGCCTTCGAGAAATCGAAATGAGCTAGTTAGCTTTTCCACTTCGAATCACAGGATCGCTTTGCGAATCCACCCAATCAACCATCGTCACTCGCAGTCAGAAATCAACGCCATGCAAGCCACTGAACAAGCCGTCCGCCAGATCGTCCAAGAAGTTCTGAGCCAAATTACTTCTGGTTCATCTGCACCAACCAGTCAAACGGACGGTGGAGACTGGGGAGTATTCAACGACGTGGATCAAGCCGTTGCCGCTGCAAACGAAGGCTTTGTGCAGCTGTCTGCTGCGTCGATGGAAGACCGCGCCAAGGCCATCGATATCGTGAAAACGATGTGTGATGAGCAAGCTGAAGAATTAGGTTTGCTGGAATTCCAAGAAACCAAGGTCGGTCGTCTTGAACACAAAATTGGCAAGCTTCGTGTCATCAAGTCTGTCCCTGGCATTGAAGCTCTGAAGACAGAAGCGGTCAGCGGAGATCTTGGATTGACCGTGACTGAATACGCTCCTTTCGGGGTCATCGGAGCCATCACTCCTGTGACTCATTCTCTGCCAACTTTGGCCGCCAACTTCGTGAACATGGTGGCAGCCGGTAATACCGTGATCGTCAATCCTCATCCAAGCGGCAAGCGAATCGCTGCAGAAGGTGTCCGCCGGTTCAACAAGGCCATCTTTGAAGCAACCGGTCTGAAAAACTTGGTCGTGATTATTGGTGAACCTACCATTGAATCAGCTCAGGCAATCTTTGATCATCGTGGAGTCAAATTGCTGGTCGTGACCGGCGGTCCGGCTGTGGCTCGAGCAGCATTGGGAAGTCCGAAGCGAGCGATCGTGGCTGGTCCCGGCAATCCTCCGGTTGTCGTCGATGCCACTGCAGATATTGACAATGCCGCGAAGTCGATCGTGGAAGGTGCGGCCTTTGATAACAACCTTCTTTGCATTGCAGAAAAAGAAGTCTTCGCAGTCAATTCCATCTTTGATCCATTGATGACTGCTGTTGGCCAAAACGGCGGATACCGATTAGACGCACAGCAAGTGGCAGCCTTCACCGCCAAGGCATTCACGCCTCCCAAAGACGCCAACGACCACTATCATTTGAATCGCGACTTCATCGGCAAAGACGCTTCTTGGTTGGCCGCCCAAATTGGACTCACCATTTCAGCGGATACTCAAATTCTGTACGGCGAAACAGACGAACACAACCCGTTTGTGCCTGAAGAACAAATGATGCCTTTCGTGCCATTTGTTCGAGCCAACTGTGCTGACCACGCCATCGACTTGGCTGTGAAGTACGAGCACGGATTCGGTCACACAGGAATTATTCATTCTCGAGACATTCGCACCATCACAAAAATGGGACGAATGATGAACACAACATTGTTTGTCAAGAATGGTCCTTGCATGGCAGGCTTGGGACTTGGGGGCGAAGGCTTCCCATCCTTCAGCATTGCTACTCCAACAGGAGAAGGAGTCACCAGTCCGATGACGTTTACTCGACAACGTCGCTGTGCCATGGTGGAGGATCTACGGATCATCTAGGAGGTTGAAGGTGACAGGTTTCAAGAAACTCATTTTGCATTCATCATTTGAAAAGCTTGAGTTTCGAAAACGCGTGTGCCAGTTGGTGGTGCACGTGAGTGAAATCTTGGAACCATCACAGGCCAAAATTGGAAACAGATATTAGAAGAAACTGAAGCTGCGAATCGAATCCTTTTGGGGCTCGCCCAATCACGATTCTTCTTTGAAAACCCTCACTCAGAACCCTCACTCAGAAACCTTACTCTCTTGCAAGCAGCATTGGTCATTGGAAACGCGACAGCAACTGTCAAGCATCCGTCTTTGGACGGTTGGAAGCTGACGGCCATTCAGCCATTGGATATCGCGGATCAGCCGGAAGGTTTTCCATTCTTAGCGATCGATAGTCTGGGAGCTCGGAAGGGTGACAAAGTGTTTTTTACGAGCGATGGGAAAAGCATTCGAGGCCTGACTCAGCGGAACGATTGTCCGATTCGTTTTGCCATTCAAGGCATCATCGATCAACACTAGAAACGAATCAGTCGCAGGCAAGTTGATCACTTTACAGCATTAATAATCACTCTTCGGACACCTTGAAACTTACTTTGAACTTCACACGCCAACAAGTTGAATCGATCACTCAGCAAGTTCTGCATGAACTGCGCGGCCGAGGTGTGGCGTTGCACGTTCAGCAGCATGGCACATCGACAAACAATACTTCGCCCAGCAGCGTTTCTCAGAATCGCCATTCAGCGTCAAACTTGGCGTCACCTTCAATTCCGGTTCAAAGTAGCAGTGCAAGTAGCATCGAAGTTCACGGTCGAATCATTACAGAAGATACGTTGATCGCAGCAAAGGCTGAAGGGCGATCTATTCGCATTGCATCCGGTGCTGTGATTACTCCGACCGCTCGGGACTATATCAGCCAGAACCAGATCGACGTCAGCAACAGTAAGTTTGCAAAGCCAGCTGCACTGAAGGGCGTGGCAATTTTGAGTACTTCCAGTACCACTTTGCAGGCCGCGTTAAGATCTGCAGAGTGGCCAGTGGTCACATCGACAACCGACTTTCAAGCGGCCACTGAAGTCGCAGCGATAGAAAATACAATGATGTTGTGCAGTGTGCAGCAGCCGTCATTGGCTGCCTGTTTACTGAATCGTAGTCAACGATTTCGAGCCGCAGTGGTTCATCCGTCAGACAACTTCACAACTCTACAGACAACGATGGCTCCGAATGTGATCTGTCTCAACCCAACTGGGTGGTCGATCGCTGGGCTGATGAGCCTTCTGAAGGAACTTTCAGTGGGATTGAAACAGCCATCTTTGTGGAAAGAAATAGGAAGCTAACGGCTAAGGGATTCGAATTTGTGATGGGTTGGCCTCGTCACATCATTCAGTGGGCGTGCTTCCGGGAAAAAATCCGATGAGAATTATGGAGTGCATAGGCAAAGTCACTTTGTCGAAGTCAGCAGAATTTCTTGACGGAGCATCATGGAAAATCGTTGTGCCTTTGACTCACGACGGCATCAACGGAGATCCGGCGGGACGAACAGAACCCATCGTTATTCTTGATGAACTTGGAGCAGGTGATGGCTGTCTTTTAGCAGTCAGCGAAAGTGCAGAAGCGGCTGCTCCGTTTCATCCCAACACCAAACCAATTGACGGCTACAACGCAGCGATCTTAGATTCGATCAACGTTTAATTTAGCCACGCATAAAACACTGTCTTCCTCAAAGACACAGTCACGACCTAAGACTCAAACTCGAAATCAAACCGACTCTCAAAAAGGTAATCTCATGAGCAAATGGACCAGCGGAATTCACGATCGTCAGCTGAAAGAAGACATCTGCGAAATTGGGCGTCGCCTATACAACAAGGGCTTTGCTGCAGCGAATGATGGCAACATAAGTATTCGAGTGGGCGAAAACGAAGTGTTGTGTTCGCCCACTCAGATCTGCAAAGGTTTCATGAAGCCAGACGATATTTGTGCTGTCGACATGAACGGCGATCAGATTGCCGGCAAGCGAAAACGCACCAGTGAAGTGCTGCTGCATCTGGAAATTATGAGAAATCGACCAGATGTGAAATCTGTCGTCCATTGCCATCCTCCTCACGCAACAGCCTTCGCGATTGCCGGAGAGCCAATTCCACAGTGTATTCTTCCTGAAGTTGAAGTCTTCATGGGCGAAGTTCCAATCGCTCCTTACGAGACTCCTGGTGACCAAAAGTTTGCTGAAACAGTGACTCCGTTCCTGAAGGCAACGAACACCGTGATTCTGAAGAATCACGGAACAGTCAGCTTTGGAACAAGTGTCGAAGACGCTTACTGGAAGACAGAAATTCTGGACGCCTACTGCAAAATGTTGCTGTTGGCCAAGCAAATGGGGCAACCGGAATACTTAAGCGAAGGCAAAAGCCGTGAGCTTCTGGATCTGAAGAAAAAATGGGGCTTCGACGATCCTCGTTTCCACAACGAAGACTGTGACCTGTGTGGTAACAGCGCGTTCCGTGAAGGCTACAAAGAGCAGATTCCCGTTCAGCGAGCCTTCGCTGCTGCTCCAACCTACCCGGGCATTCTGCAAGAAGCTTGTGGCACAGCCTGCGAAACTCCAGCAGCTGGAAACGCTAACGATGATCTTGTTCAAATGATCACGAACCAAGTGTTGGCCGCGTTGGGCAAATAGGTGGAAGCCAGTTTGGGCAGACGTTTTTTGTCTGCCTCCAGATTCAACGAGCAACTGTGCTCGTTCTACAGGTCAGCAAAGAAGACACAGGAACAGTACGATGAAAGTTAGCATTATTGGTGGTGGTGGATTAGTGGGTTCCTGTGCGGGATTCGCTTTGCAAGCCGGTGGAATTGTCAAAGAAATCGCACTGGTTGATGTCAATCAAGACTTGTGCGAAGGTCAGGCTCTGGACTTGATCCATGGAGCTTCGATTATGGCTCCACAAACCATCTCATTTGGCGGCACTGAACTGTGCAAAGACAGCGATGTGATTGTCATTACTGCTGGACTTCGTCGTAAGCCCGATGAAAGCCGTTTGGATTTGATCAACCGCAATGTGGCGTTGTTCAAAAACATCTTGGCCGACCTAAAGCAGCACGGAATGAAGAAAGATGCCATCGTCTTTGTGGTATCTAATCCGGTTGACGTATTGACCTATCTGGCCGTAAACGAACTTGGGCTTCCCGCTAACCAAGTCATTGGGCTCGGAACAGTTCTCGACACAACGCGGCTTCGCAGCATGTTGGCTCTTCGATTAAACGTGCCAGCGACTCAAACTCACGTTACAATTTTCGGAGAACACGGCGACAGCATGGTGCCTGTGTGGTCACAGGCTCAAATTGCCAATCTTCCGTTGGATAAGTATCCGGGCGTCACTCAAGACGTTATCGCTCAGGTCGAAAAGAAGACTCGTGGAAGCGGAGCTGAAGTGATCAAGAAGAAGGGTGGAGCCGGCTTCGCAGTTGGAGTTTCAATCGCCGACGTCGTCCACAGCATTGCGTTGGATGACGATCGTATTCTGCCTGTCAGTAGTCTTCAGAATGGCGCTTACGGAATTCACGATGTTTGTCTTTCTGTGCCTACTGTCATGGGTCGCAGCGGAGTCAAAAGCCACATCGAAGTGGAACTGTGGAGCAAAGAATCTGCCGCGTTGGCGAAAAGTGGAGCTGTTCTGCGAAACACGATCGACCAAGTCATGAATGGCTAGTCAGCCGGATCAAGTCACCGCGGTGGTGCGTCGAGCAAGCGTCTTTTGCGTTGTGCCGTCGGTGACTTTTCTCTCTTATTGCGAGGGCTCTGATCTCGGATCGTACAGCTCATCGTCAGGGACGTACCCGAATTTTGCCTCGTACCACATCGTGATCGCCCATCGCGATATCGTGGTCATGGGTGAGGTCCAACTGATTTCCGATTTTGTTGAATACAACAACTCAGATTAAGTGTTGAGTTGCGTACGAACATTGCAAATCGACGTTTTGCAAAAGAATTGGTGCTGTGCCACCGTTGGCCAGAATTCCAAGAGTGCCAACAATCCGGTTGCCACAATCATCGATCGGTCATTCCTTGACCGGTCGCAGGCAGGTTTCGTCCAATTGCTCTCTTGCTCAGGTGCTCTCTATCAGGTGCGAGCTCCCAGACGGGGTTCTGCTCCAGATCTGCAGCCGTGATTTCAGAGTACGCTTTTAGCATCCGTTCTTCCTGTTCAAGCGAGGTTCAGTGCCGCAATTGGCGAGTGGCTCACGAGATTTCCCGTGAAGTTCGAATGAGGGGACAGAGCTTCGGCCTGCACGTGGATTTTATTGATGCATTAATGATAATGGTTAAGAACGGTCTGTATCACCGCCAAAACTAAGCGGAGCTGATGCTGAAGTGATCAGTGTTTCCTAGTAGCCACTGTCTCGCCGTGCTTGTTCCTCGAGACAAAAGCCTGTTGTTCGATACTCAATTTCAGTACCATCGTGACTACTGGTGATTGATTTGATCGTTTTGCTTGCCTGCGAAAGTGCTGACAACCATGAGTCTTTTCGGAAAAGCCAAAGTCGACAAGGTCGACATCAAAAAGCGTTTTCAACTGATTGGTCGAGTCGGCCAAGGAAGTATGTCAAAGGTTTGGCGAGCTGAAGACAAGATGGACGGTCGCAGCATCGCTGTGAAAGTGCTGGACAAAGAAAAGACTCGCAAGTTCGAGGATCGCTTCCGAGGATTAGACAAGCCGCCGGAACAAGAAATCGCGACTCAGCTGAATCACCCGTACGTCGTTCGAACTGTTGATACTGGCATCACGACCGAGGACGAAGTGTTCTTGGTGATGGAATTTGTTGAAGGATCGGGGCTTGGACTGCTGGTTGATTTGCAGTCTGATCAGATGAAGCGATATCGGATTCGCTACATGATTCAAATTGGGGAAGCTCTCGCGTACTTCCATCAGCAGGAGTGGATCCACCGCGACCTGTGTCCTCGAAACATCATGGTCACAGAAAAGAACGACATCAAACTGATCGACTTCGGTTTGACTGTTCCCAATACGCCGGACTTCCAAAAGCCAGGCAACAGAACGGGAACCGCCAATTATCTTGCACCCGAACTGATTAAACGTCGCCCAACAGACCATCGTCTCGACATCTTTTCCTACGCCGTGACGTGCTACGAAATGTATACCAAGCGTCATCCATGGGATGCTGTGTTGACCTTGGATGCAGTGATGCAGCACATCAATAATCCTCCCGTGCCGTTGCTTGAATTGGCGCCTGACGTCAATCCACGAATCGCTGAAATCATCATGAAGGGATTGGAAGCAGATCGAGATGATCGCTGGGGCACGGCGCAGGAAATGGTGGATGCTTTTCGAGAAGTCGAACCAGAACTGATTAGGCAATCGAAGGCGTGGTTTGAAAGTACGGGCCAACCGGTCCCAGGCAGCAAGCCCAAACGTAAGGCTGTGAAGACAGATGCTAAGTCCAATCCAGCGGCCCCTAAGCTGAACAATGAATCTCAACCAGTCGCATCAAAGGGGAAGAGAAAAATACGTCGAATGGATTCGGACGACGACATCGCCGCCGCATTGCTGGCAGATGACGACGACCTGATGGCCTTTGGCGACGATGAATCAGTCGCACCTGATCCGCCGAAAACCGAAAAGTCTTCTCGACCGCAGCAAAGCCAAAATCGTAAGGCTGCACCCGAACCCAAACCGCCGGTTGCCCAATCTGAAATCGATGACGACGATGATATCCTCGCCCTACCAGAAGATTGACATGAGCTCACCCTCAAGATCTTGAAGTTCTGCAAAAAGTGGCTCGCCGTCGAATGCCAGCAGGCGAAACATTTCCGTCCTGACAACTAAACTGTTATCACATCACCCAGCCCCAGCATTCAGGCCCCCTCGCCTGCCCTCCCCAACGCTTTCCCACCTTCATATCCTACCTCGCGTTTCCATGAGCAATCGATCGCCAATCGCTGTCTGTGTTTTCCTGTGCGCTCATTGCTGCGCGATCTTGTTTCTGCAGACGCTTGCTCAACAGACAGTCGCTCAGCAAACACCCGGGCAAGACCCATCTGAACAGAATCCACCCGCTGGAGATCCGTATCAGTCGGCGTCTTTGGAGCAAGCTCGAATCACTGGATTAAAACAGTCCAAGTATTTGAATCAGCGATTGCGTACGGTCGACCATGCGATCGAGTCGCCGGAAGTAAGGCTGGACAAGTATCGGTCTGAAATTCAGCCCGTGCTTGAACAGGCCTGCGTTTACTGTCACGGCCAAGAAACCACAGAAGGCAATCTGCGGATCGACACTCTGAATCCGGACCTAATCACAGGTGACGACGTCGCATGGTGGTTGGAAGTGCAAGCTGTTTTAACCAACGGCGAGATGCCACCTGCAGATTCCGATGACCTGAAGGACGAAGATCGCGGCAAAATTGTAGACTGGTTGTCCAATGAAATTCAGATTGCATCCAGTGTCCGTCGAGCCACCGGTGGGCATTCTTCTTTCCGTCGGCTGACTCGTTACGAATATAACTCGGCAATGCAGGATCTACTCGGGCTGCCTCTTAACTTTGCCAAGGATCTTCCGCCAGAAGCTTATTCCGAAGACGGCTTCCAAAACAGTTCCGAGATGTTGCACATGTCGGTGAGACAATTGGAAACTTATCGCGAACTCGCCCGCAATGCTCTTTATCAAGCGGTGGCGACCGGAAGTCGTCCTCCGGTGATTCACTGGGGCATCACTATGGCTGAAGCCGCGAATCGAGAATTCGCAGAACAAGACAAACAGTTGGAAGGCCTAAAAAACGAATTCAAAGATGATCCCGATCAACAACAGAAAAAAATTGCCGATCTTCTCCGTCGCTTTAAGAAAACTCCTCGCCGCTCGTACTATCAAGACTTGAAGAGTGGCAGACTTGCAGAAGCGCAGTGGCAATACCGTCGAGCCCATTATGCGTTTGCTCCAGCTGTGACAAAGCCTCAGTTTCCTGAAGTGTACGATCACGTTGCCGTCATACCGTCTGGGCGAAATCAATATCTGACAATTGAACTTGGTGATCAAGTTCCCAATCAAGGTGTGATGCGAGTTCGAGTACGAGCGTCGAAGACTTCGCCAGAAGATCATCATGTTCCCAGCTTGCAATTGCACTTCGGTTTTCAAGGCAGCAACGAAGGCAAAGCCGTGGTTCGGGTCAGTGATGAGGATCTGGCCATCACGGCAACAGCCGATGCGCCTCAGATTTATCAGTGGGAGATTCACCTGAACGACATCTATCCTCGGAACACATTTCGAGGAACGTCGAAGATGGGAGGGATGCCCAGTCCTTCTGAATATATTCGATTGGTCAATAGCTCGGCACCTGAAGGAAGGCATGGAAGCATCCAGTTGGATTTTGTAGAGATCACTGCTCCGGTATACGACGAATGGCCACCAAGGTCGCACCAACAAATTTTTGGCAACAACATTCACGGCACCGGCACCGGCACCGGCACCGGCACCGGCGAAGTCGAAGTCGAAGTCGAAGTCGAAAATGCGCGGCGTATTTTAACTCGTTTTATGACTCGGGCTTTCCGTCGATTGCCCTCAGCGAGCGAAGTGGATGGCAAGGTTCGTTTGTTTGAAGCGGTACGAAAACAGTGCGATTCATTTGAAACTGCGGTCGTTGAGGTCTTGGGGGCCGTTTTGGCTTCCCCCAGTTTTCTGTATGTCACGAATGACACAAATGACGCTGGCAAAGTATCGATTTCTGCAGATGAATTGGCCAGCCGATTATCATTGTTTCTGTGGTCCAGTGTTCCAGATCGCGAACTGCGAGATCTTGCACAGAGTGGTCAATTGATGGAACGCGACGTGTTGATGGCTCAAGTGGATCGCATGTTGACGGATGATCGTGGTCAGCGATTTTCGCAGCAATTTGTCCACCAGTGGTTGGACATGCAATTGTTGGAATTCCAACAGACGCCACGCAACGCCGACCCGGCCTTGAAACAGTCGATGCAGCAAGAACCCGTGGAATTCTTCCAGCACATGCTTCGTCGTAACAAGAGCGTCTTGAACTTTGTCCATTCGGATGTCGCGATGTTAAACGAAACACTGGCTCATCATTATGGTATTCCAAATGTTCGAGGCAACAAGTTCCGACCAGTGTCGTTGGCTGTAGAACATCGTCGTGGCGGTTTGTTGACTCAAGCTGGCCTGTTGACCATGAATGCGGATGGCAAAGATTCTCATCCATTGAAGCGAGGAGTTTGGCTTCTTAAAAGTGTGCTCAACGATCCGCCACCCCCACCTCCGCCCGCCGTTCCTGAAATTGATCTTGCTGATCCAGCCATCGCAAAAATGACTTTGAAAGAGCGAATCGAAGATCACCGCAATCATCCGGCATGCATGTCGTGTCATTCGAAAATTGATCCTTGGGGCATCGCTTTCGAAAACTATGATGCTGCAGGACGCTTCAGGAACCAAGTTAACGGCAAGTCTGTTGATGCATCCAGCCTGCTGTACAACGATCAAGAACTGGATGGCATGAATGGCCTGAAACAGTTCTTGCTGCAGAACCGCCAAGACCAATTCGTTCGAGCTCTTGTTTACAAGCTTGCGACGTATTCACTTGGTCGTCCTCTGGTGTTCAACGATTATTCAAGAATTGACAACATCTGCATGGAAGTGCGGCGTCAAGGAGATGGTTTGACCACGATGATCAAACAGCTTGTTGTGAGTGATCTATTCATGACAAAACGGTTGCTTAAATGAGCATCTGTGTGACACCAATTCTGCTCAAATTTTCTTCTACCGAAAGTTCCCACCGTGAATCTGAACTCACTTGATCGAAGACGATTTCTTCGGGGCGCCGGAGTCGCTTTGGCTTTGCCTTTGTTCGAATCATGCACGCCCGTTTTTGCTGGCGGCGTCGCAGATCAAGATGCCCCCAAGCGGCTTGGGTGTTTCTATTTTCCGGACGGCGTCCCCATGCCTCTTCCTGAAGATCCTGCTTACCCCGACTGGGCTTGGTTTCCTCAAGGAAACGGCAGGGATTTCACTTTCACAAAAACAGGTCAACCGTACGAAGCGATTCGAAACGAGGTGACGATTCTGTCTGGGTTTTCGCACCCTTTGGCTCGGAAAATTCATGGCCACTCAAATTCAGACCAATTCCTAACAGCCGCCGCAACAGGATCAAGCGGGCCGTATCAGAATGCAATTTCGCTTGACCAAATGTACGCGTCATATGTTGGAGACCAAACTCGGTTTTCGTCACTCGTGATGTCTACCGACGGAGGCACAGGAACTCCTCGAGGAACTCATACGCTTTCGTTCAATCGAAACGGTCGAGCTATTCCTGCTGAACATCGTCCGAAACGAGTCTTCGACATGCTTTTTGTGAAAAGCAATGGCGATGCAGCTCGACGCTTAGCAATCAGTCGCAGTGCGTTAGACGACATGTTGGCTGATGCGACAGTTCTTCGAACAAAGTTGTCTATGAGTGATCAACATCGATTAGATGAATATCTAGATTCTGTGCGGGAGGCAGAAATTAAAGTTGAGAAAGCTAAAAGTTGGATCGACACGCCATTACCCACTGTCGAAACGGATCACCTGAATCTAGACATCACGCCGGACGAGCCTAGAGGCTACGTTCAGACGATGTTTGAGCTGGTGTATTTAGCATTCAAGACGGATTCAACTCGAGTCGCCACGTACCAACTTGGTCGAGAAAACGGATTTGGAATCAGCGACCATCTGGCCAAGGCTGTCGGCCTCACAACGGCTCACCACTTATCTCATGCGACCAAAGAACCGGGAGGCTGGAAACAGTTCGGAATCTACTGCCAGTTCTTGAATGAGGAATTTGCCCGCTTCGTGACGAAGTTGAAAAACACGCCCGAACCTGCGGGGCCCGGGTCCATGCTGGACAACACCGTGTTGCTATTTGGTTCGGCATCCAGTGCATTCCATTTGTCTCGCAACTATCCTTTGGTTTTAGCTGGCGGCAAGAACCTGGGCTTCAAGCACGGCCAGTTCATTAACCATGCTGGAACGAAAGCTCAGGGAGGAGCCTGGGACGGTGGTCGAGAACCTTGGCAGTTGGATGTCGCGAAAGAAGATCGCCCGTTAGCAAATGTCTTTATGACGATGCTGCAACAGCTGAATGTCCCCATCGAATCCTTCGCCGGCAGTACGGGAACGGTTTCTGAGCTGGTATAGCATCAGATCTGCTGTTTCAGAGAGCCTCGCTGTTCTGAGAGATGATTGCTCACTGTGCCGATCATCTCCGGTAGCGTCTCTCTCTCTCTCTCGCTCTCTCTCTCGCTCTCGCTCTCTCGCTGTTCCCCAGTACGTCGCTGGCACCCCTTTGCAGGCAAACATTTGCCAACGAAGAGTGGTGAGCCAAGCACCTGACTTTGATTCCGTTTTGCCTTGTACGGGTTCGTCACTGGGGCAGTGACAGCTCCTGTTTGCGATAGCCGAGCTTACCCGTCCAAGCTAAGCAAAAACATCATCGACGATTCGACCGAAAACGTCGGTGAGGCGGAATTCACGTCCTGCGTGCTTCCATGTGAGTTGCTCATGGTCGATGCCCATGGCATGCAAGATTGTCGCGTGCAGGTCGTGCATATGCACTTTGCCAGCCACGGCTTCGTGGCCGATTTCGTCAGTTTCGCCATAGCTGAATCCTGCTTTGACACCACCACCAGCAAGGAAGACAGTGAAGCCTCGAGGATTGTGATCTCGACCGTTGCCATTTTGTGAGAACGGAGTACGACCGAATTCTCCTCCCCACCAAACTAACGTGTCTTCCAGCAGTCCGCGTTGCTTCAAATCCGCCAGCAAACCGGCAACCGGCTTATCCGTGGCGGTGGCATGAACCATATGTTTTTCCATTCCAGAATGCTGATCCCATCGTGGAGTCGGAGATTCGTCGCTGTAGTTGATCTGCACGAAGCGGACTCCGGATTCTGAAAGCCGCCGAGCCATTAAACACTGTTTACCGAATTCGTCAGTGGGCTTATGCCCAATGCCGTACATTTCTTGAGTCGCCGCCGATTCCTGTGCGATGTCTAGCACGTCCGGCGCTGTGGCCTGCATCCGAAATGCGAGTTCATAGCTTTTAATCATCGCGTCCATGCGAGAATCGCGATCGACTCGTCTTGCTGCCTGCAGTTGATTGAATTGTTGAGTCAGTTCAAATCGTTGGCGGCCTTCCGCCGAACCTAACTGCTGATTGCGAAGAAAAGGGATCGTCATTTCCGAAATCGGAAGACTGGCTTTGCCCACGGCGGTGCCTTGATACACGGACGGCAGGAATGCATTCGCATAGTTGCGAGGACCACCTTTGGTATCAGATGGTCGCAGCTGGATAAAGCCTGGCAGGCTTTGATTTTCAGTCCCCAAACCGTACATCATCCAAGACCCCATGGATGGTCTTACCAAGTTTGTCGCCCCCGTGTGCATGAACAATGTGCTGGGACCATGAGCGACGCCATCAGTGTGCATGCCCTTCAAGAAGCAAAGGTCATCAACATGTTTGGCGATGTTCGGAAATAGTTCACTCACATGCTGACCGCATTCACCGTGCTGTCGAAATTTCCAAAGTGGAGGCATTAATGGGCGTTGGCTTTTTTGCCCAAACGTCGTGGAACGCACGCCCACAAAGTCCATTGTCTTGCCAGCGGATTTGATCAGTTCAGGCTTGTGATCAAAGCTGTCTACCTGACTGGGGCCACCCTGCATGAAAATAAAGATCACACGTTTGGCTCTGGCGGGAAACATGGGGTCTTTGGGGCGCAAAGAATGAGCGGGCCCATCTGTTTGCGCTTGGGCGTTCCCGGCCATCATTCCAGCTAGCGCCAAAGAACCGAACCCGCATGCCGTATTTTGAAGGGCCGCTCTGCGGCTTTGAATAAATTCGCTCATCTGTTGTTTCCCTCGTTCGCACTGCACACGGCTGGCTGCATTTCTGATTCTCGTCACTGCGACTTTTGGTCCGGCTGACTTACTTTTGAACATCCGCTGCCATCGGCTCGTGCCTAATCCAAATACCGAAAGTCGATCGAAGCAAACAACGACTGATACACGGCTGATAAAGCTTGCTGACGGTCATTGTTTTGATTCAAGAATGACTGCACCAAAGTGATCTCATCCACGGTGGGCAGCCTTCCCAATGTCATCAGGTAGATGTCTGTGATTGATTTTTGATTCAGTTGTGAACTGGCCGTCTGTCTCGACCATTGCTGCGCCGCCTTGAGTGATCGCTCCATCACGAAATCGCTATTCATCAAATACAACGCTTGGCTGGGCAAAATGCTCTCACTGCGGTCGCCAGACACCATGTTGCTGTTCACTCCGTCGAACGTGGCAAGAAACGGTAAAGGGGCATTGCGGAACGATGGAACGAACACACTGCGAGCCATCGTTGGGTATTTGCGATGTCGATAGTCGTTGTCGTAAGTCGTCACTTTTTGAATGGTTCGTCCGCCCTTCACGGTCAGGTCGAGTTCATCACTGATTCGTAACATCGCATCTCGCAAAGCCTCGGCATCGATGCGTTGACGAAATCCTCTGGTCAACAATTGGTTGTCAGGATCAGCGGCAACTTGGCTTTCTGTCACGGCAGAAGAAAGTCGGAATGTTCGAGACAGCACGATGCGTCGAATTAGGCTTTTCGTCGACCACTCATCTTCTGTTACGAAGGTCGATGCCAAGTAGTCCAGCAGTTCAGGATGAGTCGGACGTTGGCCCGTCATGCCGAAGTTGTCAGGAGTCCTCACGATCCCTTCGCCCATCAGATGCTGCCAAATTCGATTCACGTAGACTCGCCGAGTCAGCGGATTGCCTTCATCTGCAATCCAATCTGCTAGCTGACGACGACCGCTGCTGCCGTCAGGAATCTGGAAGGGGTTGGTTTTGCCCGTGGAATCGACAGCAGATGCAACGCTTAATGCTCCTCGAGGAACAAGCTCGCCCAGATTACGGATTTCACCTCGAACATGCAGATGCCAATCCGCTGATTTGGCACGATCTTTCACTGCCATTGCGATCGGCTGTTCTGGCTTTTGTTTTTGCCATGAGGCGATCTGCTTGGTTAAGTTTTGGACTTGTTGTTTCAGTCGATCCTGCTTCAGTCTTTCTGGATCTGTCACGACCGAACGGTTGGGGAAATCTGCGGCCGAAAGAAACTGCACCGCGTCCGCAATGACATAGCCTGATGTTTTGGCTACCGGAGCAACCGTGACAATTGCCTGCTGATTCGGTTTGAATCGATAACGACCAAGACTTGAAAACAGGCCATCCGTTGGACGTTCGCGCTGATCAACTTCGACAATCGTCTTACCGTCGGCATGATGAATTTGGACAGGCACCTTCGCGCATCGAGTGGGGCCCGGAGTCCAAGCAAGCCGGACTTCATACTTGCCGGCATTCGGCAAGTCGGCCTTGAAGGAAACTTTTTGGTTGGTTTGCCTGTTGTCGTTGTGCTGATACCCCAGATCGACATGAACCTTCACGTGAGTCGACGGTACCCACTGTCCTTCGAAATCAGCTTGTCGATCGTCGATCACAATCCCAGGCAACGATTCTGACGAAACTTGAGACCGATAATTGACGATTTTCTTTTGCTTCATTCCGGAACTTAAGTCGCTTAGTTCTGCCTTCAGTTCAGCCAGGTGCACTTGCCATTGATCGAAAAATGCTGCTTCTGGAGCCGCCTTTAAAGACGTTGTCACGTATCCGCTGACATTGCCGAAGGTGAGACTTTGGGTGCTGCGAAAGATTCCGGCCAAGGCGTAATAATCTGTAGCGGGAATTGGATCAAACTTGTGATCGTGACATCGGACGCATCCCAGTGTCATGCCCAAGAAGGTGCGGCCAACCGTGCTAATCTGTTCGTCAATCACATCCATTCTTAGCAGTTCTTTGTCCTGCTGTTCATAATTGTTCGGCCCTAAAATCAGATAGCCCGAACCAACCAACTGTTCATCCTTTTGTTGTTTGGAAGTTGCCGAAAGCAAATCGCCAGCGACGTGTTCTTTGATCAGTTGCGGCAAAGGTTTGTCATTTTGGAATGACTGAATCACGTAGTCTCGAAAACGCCACGAATGCGGAAACAACAGGCTGCGGCCTCCTCCGCTGGATTCAGAGAACCGAGCGACATCCAGCCAGTGCCTGCCCCAGCGTTCTCCGAATCGACGTGATTCGAGCCAACGGTCGGTCCACTTTTCCAGTGCAGCTTGCGAATTCTGCAGGTTGTCTTTTTGGAATGCTTTGATCTGTTTGAGCGTGGGTGGCAAACCCGTTAAAGCGAACGACAATCTTCGAAAGATCTCTAGCGAGTCTGCGTCAGCGGCTGCTGACACTTTGTTCTCATGATGGCTGACTTCAACAAACTTGTCGATTGCCGTTTGAGCCCATGTGAAATTGCCTGCGGGAATCTGAGGTGTTTGAATGGGTTGAAAGCTCCAAAACTTGCGGCCTTCTTCAAGGTCGATGACTCGCCGTTCGACACGTTCGCCACCCTGTCTTGGATCGTAAGCCCCATCAGCAATCCATTTTTCGAAGTCGGCGATGATTTCGTCGGACAATTTACCCGCTGGCGGCATCTCGTAAGATTCATGTTTCATGGAGCTAATCAGCAAGCTGTCGTCGGGAATTTCCGACTCAAGCACGGCCCCTGATTCCCCACCGTCAGCAATTCCCGTTGCAGAATCGAGCAGCAATCCTCCTCGAATATGTTTGGCCTCGGCGGAATGGCACGAATAGCAGTGCTTGATCAGGACAGGCCGGATGCGAGCTTCAAAAAATTCTGCTCGATCATCTGCGGCTACTGTATTACGTGCGGCAAGCAGGCACGAAATCAGCAGCAATGATTTTGACAGGCAAACCAACTTCATCGGCAAGGCAATCGACTGGAAGGAATCTGATCGCGTTGCAACGAGATCAGACGAGTCGGGAGGGGAAGTACAGTATACAATCGCGAGGCAACAACGCCAGAACAACAGCTTGTGTTTGAGAACGTGAGCCTGACTCCAGCTGCTCTGTTGCTCAACAATGCCCAGAACAATCAGTTCTTGTTGACAAGGGCCAGCATCGATCGTCTGGCGATTTAAAATTCGAACAGTTGGTTAAGAGAGCTGACAGGTTACCTTTTACTGGCAGCGTCGCAGTCGGCTGCAAAGCAGTGGCCAACGTGAAATTCTGGCTGAAAGTTTGATTTGAAGTCTCAAGAAGTCGATACGCTGCCAATTGTCGTGCGGTCGTATTCCGGCCGAAGCCATTGCCATTTTGAGACTTCAAATCATGACTCAGACTTCCATCGATTCCGCCATCCGGGCGTTGCTTGGAGAATTTACTCCCGAGACAAATTCTTCTATCAGTAGCACCATTCAAAAAACTTTACTGATCGCTCGCACCTTACAACGGCGAGCAGCCGAACTGCAGACTCCTGCGGAACGGAAGCAGCAGATGGAACTGGATCGTATGATTCAAAACCCCAGTGACAAGGTCACGATGACTGCGCTGACAGATCAGGCTTTTCGCTCTGATGCCGCCGCTCGATCTGCCGAGCAGCTGATTCATATTTTGGATGTGCAAGGTATTCCTCGGTTCTTTGATCCAGTTGAGCGAGCGATGCTGCGAGGCTTCCAGTCGTTTGGAGGTTACTTGCCCGGAGTCACGATTCCACTTGTCAAAGATAAGATGCGAGCTGAAACTGCGAACGTGATCTTGCCCGCCGAAGAGGAGGTTCTGCGAAAGCACTTGAATGCTCGGCGAGACGAAGCTGTGCGAATGAACGTCAACTTGTTGGGCGAAGCCATCCTTGGCGAGGATGAAGCGAATCACAGATTGAAGACTCATTTGCAGGCATTTCAGATGCCTGAAATTGAAGTGATGTCCGTGAAAATTTCCACGATCTACTCGCAGATTTCACCGATTGCTCGAGACCACAGCATTCGACAAATGTGCGAACGGATGGAGCTGCTCTACCGGGCCGCCGCACGCGGCCGGTTTACTCGTTCAGACGGAACTGTTGTCCCCAAGTTTGTTTACTTGGATATGGAAGAGTACCGCGATCTGTCGCTGACCGCAGAAGTTTTTATGGCAACGCTGGATCGTTCCGGCATGGAAGATGTTGCTGCTGGAATTGTTTTTCAGGCCTACATCCCGGATTCGTTTTACTGGCAAAAGCAAGTCACGGAATGGGCCAAAAAACGAGTCGCCGCTGGTGGAGGTCCAGTCACAATTCGCATCGTCAAGGGGGCGAATATGGAAATGGAACGCGTTGAAGCGTCTCATCACGATTGGCCTCAAGCTCCGTTCAAACACAAGGTTGAAACCGACGCCAACTACAAACGAATGGTGCAATACGCTTTTCAGGCAGACAATCTTGTCGCCGTCCGCCCGGGGATCGCGTCTCATAATCTGTTCGATATTAGCTACGCGTTGGTGTTGGCGACAGAAATGGAAGCGTTAAATGGCATCCAATTTGAAATGCTGGAAGGGATGGCCAACCATCAGCGTCGGGCCTTGCACGAACTGACTCGAAACGTGCTGCTTTACGCCCCGGCCTGTCGACAGCAAGACTTTATTCATGCGATCGGATACTTGGTTCGTCGCTTAGATGAAAACACGGGAGACGATAACTTCCTTCGTCATGCGTTTAACATCGAAGTTGGATCTGATGCGTGGAAAAAATTGGAAGCGGGTTTCTTACAGTCCTTTGATCTGATTGAACAACTTTCAGATCAGCCTCGCCGCCAACAAGATCGCAACACGGAAACGTTTGCTGTCGATCCAGTTGTCGGAGACTGGAAGGGATTTGAGAACGCTGCCGACACAGACTTTAGTCTTTCACAGAATGCCGAATGGGGCGATTCTATCGTCTTGAAATGGAAAGAACTGTGCGGAAGCAACGCCGTGAAAGTTCCACTTTTCGTGGCCGGCCAGCAAGTGACGGAAGGTCGAAAAGAAAAGTTGACCGAAGACCCGTCTCGGGACAACGTCATTGTCGCCCGCTATTTACAAGGCAACGCCGAAGATGCAGAAGCGGCCATGCGTTGCGCGAAAGAAGACCCGTCAGGTTGGCGGGAAAAATCATCCGAAGAACGCTTTCAAATTCTCAAGCAGGTCGCCGTTGAAGTCCGCCAAGCTCGAGGCGATTTGATGGGTGCTGCGATGGCCGATGGTGGAAAAACTCTGCCCGAAAGTGATCCGGAAGTTTCGGAAGCCATCGATTTTATTGAATTCTATGTGGCCACCACAAAGTACTTCGAACAACTGTGTGACGATCATCCTGCCGTGACGCCTTCGGGGCGAGGTGTCGTGGTGGTGGTGTCGCCTTGGAACTTTCCGATCGCCATTCCTTGTGGAGGCATCGCGGCCGCACTGGCTGCTGGAAACACGACCATTCTCAAACCAGCCTCCAACACTGTGTTGGTTTCGCAGCTTCTATGCGACTGCTTTTATAAAGCGGGAGTGCCACGGACTGCCCTGCAACTTTTGCCGTGTTCGGGGGGAAGTGTGGGCAGCAAGTTGGTAAGCCACGACGATGTCGATTGCGTGATTTTAACGGGGGGGACAGATACCGCATTACGCATGCTCAACACCAAGCCATCGATGAATCTGTTGGCCGAAACGGGTGGCAAAAATGCCACCATTGTCACAGCGATGGCGGATCGCGATCAGGCCATTAAACATGTGATCCATTCCGCTTTTGGGCACAGCGGTCAGAAGTGTTCGGCTACATCGCTGCTGTTACTTGAACGGGAAGTTTACGACGATCCAGACTTTAAAAAGTCGTTGGTGGATGCGGCGAAAAGTATGTATGCCGGTTCCGCGTGGGACACGTTCAATAAGCTCGGGCCACTCAGCGTGCCTCCAACCGGAGACCTACTGAAAGGCCTGAAGGAACTTGAAGACGGAGAATCGTGGGCTCTCCTTCCGAAACGATTAAACGATAGCAAATGCATCTACACTCCCGGAATCAAATGGGGAGTGACTCGAGGTAGCTATACTCACGTAACAGAATTCTTTGGCCCATTGCTCGCTGTGATGCCGTTTACGTCTCTGGGTGAAGCCATTGAAATTGTCAACGAATCGGGCTACGGACTGACTTCTGGACTTGAAAGCTTGGACGATCGTGAACAAACAGAATGGTTGTCGGGAATTAAGGCGGGCAACCTGTATGTCAATCGTTCGACCACAGGAGCCATTGTGTTACGACAACCGTTTGGTGGAATGGGCAAGAGTGCTTTCGGGCCTGGCATCAAGGCAGGAGGTCCCAACTATGTGGCTCAGCTAATGAACTTCCATGAAGATCGGTCTGTCACCGATGTTCGTCCTGATACGGTTACCGAAATTCAGCATCCTGCACTGCATCAGCTGGCGCAAGAACTGGCTCGGCTTACCGGAAAACTGGCCGAAGACTCGCCTCGTTTAACTCAACTGATTCGTGAATTTGATACGGCGGCTCAGGAAGAATTCCTTCAGGAACACGACCACTTTAAGCTGATTGGTCAAGACAATATTCGCAGATACCTTCCGGTGCCTCGTTTGTGCATTCGTATCGCTTTCACAGATACTTGGTATGACATTGTCGCCAGAATCGCA
This sequence comes from Fuerstiella sp., assembly GCA_039974975.1. Classification (GTDB taxonomy): domain Bacteria; phylum Planctomycetota; class Planctomycetia; order Planctomycetales; family Planctomycetaceae; genus Fuerstiella. Next base: position 81,267 of record JBDWHY010000110.1, read on the forward strand.
GCAGCTCGGTCAGTGGGCGGGCGAGTTTTCGTGAGCAGCCCAGTCAATGTGCATGATGAGCTGTTGCAGACTTTGCATGACATCACCGAAGTGTGGGCGGCGGATATCGAATTCATCGAAGAAGATGATGATGCTGTGATTGAAGCAATTTATACCGGTGCGATTACTCGACTTCGATATGCGTGTCCCGCGGCCGTTCCCGACGCGATCCGAAAGGCCGTTATTGGACGCTACGTGCATATTGCAGAAACGGCCGTGATTCCAATCGGGCGCATTGAACTGCTGTGGTACGTGCAAGAACAATCCGTGTGCATCGACTACCACCGCTATGGAAACTTGGGAGCCCGAAACGCAGAACAACGAGCGCCCGTTCGTTAGAACCAGATTGGATTCTTAGCTTGGGTGGCCGGGGTTGAAACAAGGCGCGAGTGAAACCACGAAGGCTCTGCTGTGCAGAGTTCCGCCCTGCAGAGTTTCGCTTCGCTGAGTGCTGCTGGCTGGAATAACGTTCAGTGAAGGCACAGACTTTTCCGCTTGGCTTTGACGACTGTATGGCGTCCATCTAATGTAGACGGATTCTGTTTCGCGCCTGCCGTTTACTTGGCCCACAATCAATCAATTCGCCATGCCACAAATTCACGCACTCCTTGTCCTCAGTCTGGTTACTTCGACAGCGTTTGCTCAGCAAGGCGGTTACCCTCCAACGTTTTCAGATGCTCGAGCAGAAACGTACAAAACGATTGGTGATGTCGAATTGAAGATGTGGATTTTCGATCCCCCCCATCACAACGAGGATGATTCGCGTCCGGCCATCGTGTTCTTTTTCGGAGGCGGTTGGAAGGCCGGCAATCCGGCTCAATTCGAACAGCATTGTCGCTATTTGGCTTCGCAGGGAATGGTGGCGATGACGGCGGACTATCGAGTGCTTTCTCGCCACGAAAGTCTTGCAAACAAGGCCGTGGAGGACGCGGAATCTGCCATTCGATGGATTCGCCAAAACGCCCAACGGTTGGGCGTTGATCCGAATCGCGTCGCTGCCGGTGGTGGATCAGCGGGAGGTCATTTGGCGGCGTGCTTGGGAGCTATCCCTGCACTCGATGCACAAGCGTCGAAGAAAACCAGCAGTGTGCCAAATGCTTTGGCTCTCTTTAATCCGGCCTTGTTGTTGGCACCGTTCGATGAAATTGACTTGGGGAAAACGGATCAAGATGTTTCGAAATTCACCGATATTGCGAAGCGAACCGGAGTGCCCCCCCAACGCATTTCTCCGATTCACCACATCCATCAAGGACTTCCACCGACCATCATCTTTCACGGCGAAGCCGATACCACTGTTCCATTCGTGACAGCCAAGCGGTACACCGAACTGGCAACAGCAGCAGGCAATCGCTGCGATCTGAATGGCTTTACCAATGCGACTCATGGTTTCTTTAACTATGGTCGAAACGGCACGCCAGGCGAAGCCTATTTGCAAACGCTATCTGGAATGCACACATTCTTTGAATCGTTGGGATACTTGACCGGTCCCTCAGCGGTGGCTCTTCCTCGGTCGAAGAATGTGCATCTCCGCAGCCATTTCGATCATTCTCGACATGCCTTCGAAACAAAGAAACAAGGCACCGTGGCTTTTCTTGGAGGCTCAATTACCGAAATGGCGGGCTATCGAGTGATGGTGCAGAATGATCTTCAGGCACGCTTCCCAGAAACGAAGTTCACCTTTGTAAATGCTGGCATCAGTTCAACTTGTTCTACAACAGGAGCGTTTCGATTGGACGAAGATGTTCTGTCTGCCAATCCCGATTTGCTGTTTGTCGAATTCGCTGTCAACGACGACCAAGATGGACAGCATGCCCGACAGGAATGTGTTCGAGGCATGGAAGGTATCATCCGGCATGCTCGCACGGTTCTTCCGAAGCTGGACATGGTTGTCACCCACTTTGTGAATCCATCGATGCTACAAAAATTGCAGAATGATCAAACGCCAATCAGCAGCGGTTCTCATGAGCAAGTGGCCGCTCACTATGGAGTATCGTCTTGCGATCTGGCTCGCGAAGTGGCTCAGAAAATCACGGCCCGCACTTTGACCTGGAAGGAATTCGGGGGCACGCACCCCAAGGGTCCAGGCAACCGTCTTGCCGCTGATCTGATTGCCGATCTGCTTGATGCCGCATGGTCAGATTCGACCGACAACCAGCCTCGCAGCAAGTCTCATCGGTCTGCTCGAATCATCGATGAAAACAGTTATGCAAAGGGATCAATGCTGCCACCGTCAGCCGCTGAACCTGGCGCAGGCTGGATTGTTCATAAGCCAGATTGGGCCAAGCTTCCGGGATCAACGCGGCAACGATTCAACGACATGCAATTGTTGTGCAGCACTGAAGTCGATTCAGAATGCTCTTTGGAATTTAGCGGAACCGGTATTGGCCTGTATGTGTTGGCTGGGCCAGATGCTGGAATCGTTGAATATCAAATTGACGGTGGAAAGTTGCGACAAGTTGACCTGTACCATAGCCATAGTAAAGGCTTGCACTACCCGCGCACTGTGATGTTGGACCCAAATTTGGAACGGGGCAAACACAGCATAAAACTGCGAATCGCAAAGAAGCAAAACACGTCTCGTGTGGGCACCGCGGTAAGAATTCTGAAATTTGCTGTTAATCAATAGACGGCTCGGCTTCCCCCGTTGATTTCGATTGGCCGTCGCCAGCAAGCTTTTCAGTGGCAGTTTGCGTTATGTGTGTCTCCAACGAGACTGAGGATGAAAGCCCAGCAGGTCGCGAGCCTTATCGATGGCATAAATGGTGTCAAACTGTCCCAGCTGATGTTTCACAGGAACACCGGCATAAAACTGCTGTACGATGTCGGCACTTGGCATTCCTACTGACGAATCGGCATTTGCGACATTGAAGACTTGATAGCCGAGACCATCCGCGTTTAATGCACAGTCAATGAAATGACTTAAGTCACGAGTGTCGATATAGCCAAAGATGTTACGGCGACGGCAGGCCGCGTCAGAACGCCATAAAGGAGTCAGCTCTGCATACTCATGTGGTTCGATTACGTTGTTGAGTCTCAACGAATAGATTTCTGCCCCAGATCGAGCTTGAAAAGATTGTGCACACGCTTCATTGCAAACCTTCGACATCGCGTAGGTGTCATGGGGAACCGTGGGGTGGTCTTCGTCAACGGGTATGTATTGAGGTCGTACTTCGCCATCGGCAAAGCAGACTCCGTATGTTGTTTCTGAAGACGCGATCATGATCTTGGGGATTCCCAGTTTGACCGCAGCTTCAAGCACGTTGTAAGTTGATACAGAATTCATGCGAAAGCATTCCGTATCCGGCCGCAGCAGAATGCGAGCGATCGCGGCAAAGTGAATCACAGCATCGAACTTGTGAACTCCGTTCCCTGATTCCAGGTCTTCGAAGCTGGTGATTCCAGAGAGTGCAGAAAAAACTTGCCCCGCGTCCGTCAAGTCCGTTGTTAAATCGAAGACGCCTGGAATGTTCGCTGGAATCAAGTCTAAGTTGAGAACTTGATGCCCAGCGGCCACCAAATGAGCGACAACATGACGGCCCGCCTTACCGGATCCTCCCGTAAACAGTATCCGCATTTTCATGTTCCTTTTGCCCGGTTAAAACTTTTGCGGTGAAAACTTGGGGCACTTAGCCTTCAGATTCAATCAGCCAACGATGAACGCCTGTTGCCGCCACGAAACCACTCGCGAAGCAGGCGGTCAATAGGTAGCCGCCGGTGGGAGCTTCCCAGTCCAGCATTTCGCCAGCGCAGAATAGGCCGGGATGAGACTTCACCATCAGCTGGTCAGTCAAAGATTCAAACTGAACTCCGCCAGCCGTGCTAATGGCTTCTGCGATTGGGCGAGCTGCTGTGAGTGAAACCGGCACGTTTTTAATGGCCGCCGCCAGCGTGACCGGATCGTGCATTGCATGGGCAGCAAATTCTCGCAACAGCCCCGCTTCTGCTCCGGAAATTTTTGCTTTGCTGCGAAGATGACTGGACAGCGTTCGAGATCCACGAGACGCGGAAAGTCGTTTGGTTAGATCTTCAACAGACCGATCAGGCGCTAAGTCGAAGGCAATCGTGGCACACCCCGTTGCCATGATTTCGTCTCGAATCAAGGCAGATGCCGCATAGATCAAGCTGCCTTCGATGCCAACGGCAGAAATCATGCAGGACCCTTTGCGATGAAATTCGATTCCGCTGGTGGTCGTGAATTTTAGAACAACAGATTTTAGAGGAACGCCTGCGAAGCGACCTTTGAAGTGGTCGCTCCATGCAACGTCGAAACCGCAGTTCGATGGCTGCAAGGCTGTCAACGCAATTCCTTGTTGTTGTAAGGCGGGCACCCAGTTGGCGTTCGACCCTAGCTTTGGCCAGCTGGCTCCGCCAAGTGCCAACAAGACAGCATCTGCCTGAATTGTTGCTGCTCCGTCAGGCGTGTCAAACTGAAGCCCACCGTTTGCATCCCAGCCACGCCAAGCATATCGAGTCAACAAGGCCACTCCTTGATCACTCAAACGTTGAAGCCAACGCTGCAATACGGGCAGAGCTTTCATGTCCTTTGGGAAAACGCGTCCTGACTTTCCGACAAACGTTTCGACGCCTAAACCGTGACACCATTCGCGAATGTCGTCAGAAGAAAATGCCTTCAACAAAGATCGTATTCTGTCTTGCTGTGTGCCGTAGCGAGAAACGAAGTCGTCGAATTGCTCGGAATGCGTCAGGTTTAAACCGCCCTTTCCTGCCACCAAAAACTTCCGACCGATGGAAGGTTTCGCTTCGAACAATGCAACCTGCAGGCCGTTTCGGCTTAGCACTTCAGCAGCCATTAGCCCGGCCGGCCCGCCTCCAATGACTGCTACGGTCTTCATGATTTTTCTTTCCCTTGAATACAGTACAAATCAGCTTGCCGCTCGGTCGGTCGCAAGCTGAGGGGCGAGAGTCTACGCCGAGTTAACCAAGGAATCTCGAAAGACCGTCTGTAAGAGTGAAATTCGACAGGACCTTGGCCGGTTTTGCGACGCAAAGGGTCAGTCGACCGAGAACGCCGATGAATCCAACTCAATTCGGCTTGTTCTCTTGTTCAATCAGCTTCTGAGAATTTCGACCAAGTTGCTCGAGCATCCCGACTGTGTCGTTGAATGGGACGTTTAGCTGTTCCACTTTATCGGCGGTGACAATACCAACGCTGCCGATCCATGGGTCGGGGGCTCCGGGGAAAAACACGACAACGGAACCATCTGCGAGGCGATCGGATTCAAAGGCGATTCGTTGACACTCGGGCGTATTCACAAGCACGGGCTTTAAAGTGGGAACATCAAACGTGCCGCCGATGTTTCCGGCGAGCAAGTCTTTGTAGATCGCATACTTCGGAAAGAATGTGGTTAAGTATTTTTCGATCAGATTAGCCACTCGTCGACCGATTGCTCGATGAGCCATCAAGCCCGCGGCAAAACATATCAATAGCAACGCGACGACCACGACAGCAAACAGCATGGCGATTCCTGCAGCCGTCTTGACCGGAACCCATTCCTGCATTGGTTCGTAAAGCACAACCACAAAGCTGTAAACGTAACCAAGCAGTCCTAGCACCACCGCAAGAGGCAGCAAGAACAGGATTCCACCCAGCGCTGTGGCTTTCATGAATCCCACAGATCGTTCGATTTTTTCTTTCATATCACTTCATCGCTCATTGAAAACGCCAACACCCAAGATGTCGGATTGTCGCATGATTGTATCGAGACAGACAAGCGGAAACGTGATCGCGAAAATTGCCTTCTTGCTTTTCGATCTCAGTCTCTGTTTTTGCCGGTTTACCAGACATGCCGATGGCTACGAAACTGCAAGCGGCTTTGGCCAACTTTATGCAGCCGCAAGTTGAATGTGATTGACCGCCGAAGGACGTCCGTTAGGTGATTCCCAACAGTTCCATTCAGCATCGAATCTGACACTTTGAACCGGATGTGCTAGTCTGCTTGAATGAACACACAGGAACTGCCGCAAAGTTTTAGAATGGAAAGCTCGCAAAACCTTGTTTCACATCTTCCCTAAGCACGTTTTGCCCTTTGTTGTTTTGTTAATCGCTTCGGCCACGTTAAGCGAAGAAGTTTGCAAGGGCGACACAGAGCCCAATCACATCATTCTGTTCTTCGTTGACGACTTTGGGCAGCAAGATCTGTCTTGTTACGGCAGTCGTCTATACGAAACACCTTATATGGATCAGTTGGCTGCAGAAGGCATGAAATTCACAAATGCCTATGCCGCGTATTCGCGCTGTGTGCCTTCACGTCAGGGCCTACTTTCCGGAAAATATCCCTGTCGCATCGAAAATGAATCAATCCGATCGGGAGACCACAAACATCATCTTCCTTTGACTGAAGTGACCTTTGGTGAAGCGTTCAGAGACAGCGGTTATCGCACCTGCTACATCGGCAAGTGGCATTTGGGTAAGGATGGCGGTGGACCAGGTGATCAAGGTTTTGAAACCATTGTTCACTCAGGATCAGCTGGAGCCACAGGAAACTTCTTTTACCCATTCGGCACAGAAAAAGGGCTAACGGTACAGAACCCCGTCGACGGGATGGAAGGCGACTATCTGACTGATCGCTTGACGGATAAAGCGGTCGAATATATCTCAGCCAACAAGGACCAACAATTCTTGATGGTGCTGGCTCACTACGCCGTTCATACTCCTATTCAAGCTCCGGAAGAAATCACAAAGAAGTACCAACGAAAACTGCGTCAAGCGGGGATTGAAGTGGGCGGGAAGAAGGACGATGCGGACTTCGTGCGAGATCGCCAGGGGATGACGAAGACAGTCCAAAATAATCCCACCTACGCGGCCATGGTCGAAAAGACAGATCGCAGCTTGGGACGCATCATGCAGGCCTTGCAGGATTCGGGGATTTCAAAGAACACGGCCATCATTTTGACGTCTGATCATGGAGGACTGTCGACTCGAGGCTTAACCAAGAAACGCGCGATCGCGACATCCAACCTTCCGTTGCGACAAGGAAAAGGATCGATCTTCGAAGGCGGTACTCGAGTCCCTCTCATTGTGAAATGGCCAGGCAGAATTGAAGCCGGATCAACATCGATCTCACAGGTGATGGGGACTGATCATTACCCCACGATGTTAGACATCGCGAACCTGCCACCACGACCTCAGCAGCATGTTGATGGGCGAAGTTACCTAAAAGCTTTGGAAGGCAAAACGTATCAACGAGACGCGATGTTTTGGTACAAGTGGCAAGCTCGTCCTGACAGCACCGGAGATACTCGAGCACTCTCAATGATTGAAGGTCGCTACAAGATTGTGCAATGGATTGACGAAGACCTTGTGGAACTGTTTGACTTAACCAGCGATGTTGGCGAGCAGACGAATCTGGCTAGCCAAATGCCAGAACTTGCCAATGCGATGCTGACAAGATTGCTTGCCACGGAAAATGACATTGGAAACCTGAGAGCAAAGGGACTGAAAGAGCGAAAACGTCGCTTAAAGAAGTCCAAGAACTGAATGCCTGAAAATCGCAGCCCCAACGGTTCTGCCGTGACTGCGATTATCGGTGGGTTCAAAAGACCGGATTTCTGGGGCTTCCAGCCGTAAGAACTAACCAACGCCCAACATTCTGTATTCCGTCGTACCGTGTCCTTCATACGATCTGTGAATGTTAGAACGCGGAATGTTGATTTAGCATTCGCTGGCGAACAACAGCGAATGGCTTTCTATCCAATCAAAACGAAATCAAGTGCCAATCATGGATTCGGATCTTCTAAAATCAGAACAGCTCCCCGATAGATGGTTCGAGCTTGTGACAGCGTCTCGTGAAGTGCGGCAAAACGCTTATGCCAAGTATTCGAACTATCAGGTAGGAGCCGCTTTGCTAGGTGAATCTGGCACGATCTACAGGGGCTGCAATGTTGAAAATGCGACCTACGGTTTGACTCATTGTGCAGAACGTACGGCCGTATGTTCTGCGGTGGCAGCAGGTGAAACAAAATTCAGTGTTGTCTGTATTTCGCTGACGGGACATCCGTATCCATGTGGGTCATGTCGACAGGTGCTTTTTGAATTCAACCCAGCCATGTTGGTGCTTCTCGATAATCTGGATCATCCCGATGGAACTAAACCTGAAGTTGTGCGTCTGTCGGACTTGCTACCGAAAGCGTTTCAACTTGATTAGAGGCCTGGCATTGGGTGGCTTGGCGGTTTTAATGGCGGACCGATATCAACGACAAAGGGCACGGTAAATTTACCGTGCCCTTTGGGTCATTTATACGCTTGCTGCTGCTGCTGTTTTATCGCAGGCTGAAGACAGCAGGATCGTCGACGATGAACGGAGTCGACCAAGTGCTGCCCGTGTCGCTGTTGACAGAATTGAAGAACTGAGTCGCAAACATCTCAGCCGAATACCCGTATGGGAAGGCGCTGTAAAGGTGGTCTGATGCTCGTAGATCTTCAACACCTTCACGAGCGTAATAATGAACTCGACCATCAGGTGTCACAGACATACCGAATGTCCACCAGCCAGGAGTCAGGTTCAGTTTGCTTTTCACTTCTTGACCTCGGTTATTGCCTCGGATCAGCAGCACACATTCGTCTTGTTCGAAGCGAGCATCGTTTTCACTGTGGAATTCGAAGAAGAATCCTGGCCAGTAAGCTTCCTGCTCTTTGACTCGTCGAGTGAAGATGAGGCCCTTCTTTGCTTCAGTGATGGTCGTCTTTACATCAATCCGATATCCAAAGTGAGTCCCTGATCGGTCCTCCCAGTTCTGGAATGGCGGCAACCAGATACGACAGGTGCAGCTTGGGCTACGAGACACATCGATACCTCCGATTCGGGAAGCACAGGCCATGACCAAGTCATCCTGTTCCATCGATCGGCTTGGACGATTGGGAATGCCGGAATTCATTGTCTGAATCCGCAAGGCGTGTGAACTGCCGGGTAATCCGTTTGCCGGTGTTGGCACTCGTTCGATGACGTCCGGCATGCCTCGCTTGGGACTTTCAAACCAACGACCATTGTTGGAATAGCCCAGAGGTCGGCGTTCCATTTCGTCTTGCTCGCGGCTGGCTTTCATCCCATTTGGAATCCACTGCCAGTTTTGATCTTCGAAGTCATCACCCACTTTGTTTTGCTTAATTCCCGTTCCGGGAACCAGTTGAGCTTCTGCTCGAGCAAAAAGCACTGGAATGGCGATCACGAATACAAGAACTCGAATCAGCTGAAGCGACTTCATGTCGTACTTCCCTTTCGGCGACATCCTGTCGCACGTCCGTCTGGTTGAAATGGGTCAGTGTGAGGCGTTGCGAATTCGAAACTTGGACTGATGTCATTTCGCCGAGCAACCTGTTGAGAGATTTGCTGGCTGAGAAAGCAATTCCAAGGCGTCCGTGCCGTGGAAAATGCCATGAGTCGATTCGCGTGAAGATTTTCAATTGATTTGCTGACAGCGGCTTCGTGCCGAAATCAGCAGATCGTCTGTCACTGCAATCCTCACTGTCGGAGATATCGGAATTCGAAATCCTTGGAATCAACATAATCTGTCGTGAACTTCAGTTCCCCGGCTTGGCCATCCCTGTAACCGTTTGCCCTTGCCTATTTTGCCAAATGTCACCCCGTTTACTCATCGATACCTAATGTCTGACATCCCGGCTTTTTCGACGGGCTGCGATAGGTCGTCGTTGCTTATTGCTTTGAGATGCGCTTCGAAAGTTGCCGCGATTCAAAAGCACTGATTTTGATGCTGCCTATTTTTGGGCGAGCTTTGCGCAGGTGTCATGCAGCGAATGGGGACCGGGGGCTGCGCTGCTGTGAGCAGCAGAATTTACGCAGATGGTGTTTGAAGGCATGCATCGCTTGGGCAGATACCAAATGTTGTAACAGACCATGGCTGGGCGGATTCGGTTTGCCTTCGTGGCTGGGTTTCCAGTGGGCCTTGCGGCGAAAATTTGTTGTCTGGTTCACTAGAAATCGGTATGCCTCTGACGGCTATGCTCGTAGTAAATCGGCATCTTGTGGGGGAATTCCCATACTTTGTGGTCTCAATCATTCTGTATGGTCTCGTTCCGAATCGTTCGAATGACAAAAAACGGAAACGTGGCGTTCACCCGCATCAAGATCAGCCTAACTGATTCGATTGAATTTCGAGGTCCGGGTCTCCCCGAGTAACCAAGTCAGAATGGCCAGAACTTCGTAGTTTTGCCTGTTCTAAATCCCGGAGAAAGAATGTGGTTTTTCAAAAAATCTAACTCGATGCAGCCGAGTTGCATCTGTCTTAGCGGGAGATTGCTGGTGTTTGATTTCCAGTTGACTATTCTAAGGGGGGAGTTTACGGGGAGGTACTTGGTGGTTTCGTTTTTTGCACACTAGGTGTCAGTTTTGGTTTGCATGGCAGTCAGGTCCCGCAAACGATTCCCTGTGCCCGTCGGTCAGATTTTACACACTGAAGACTCTTCCCTCGGGGGGAGTGGAGCGGTGGAGAGGTGATGGTTCGTGCCCCGTACCACACTTTCTTCATCGCTTTTTTTGTGTCATGCGAGATCACGCCTGTCCTTGCGGCGTTGCAAAAGTGCTGGCTTTCCGCTTCTATTGCTTTCGAAATGCTGCGTTTTGCTGGATGCTTCGCTTTCCCACGAACATCTTACGCTCTGAGCGCGTTTTGATTTTGCGCACAGATTCTGGTCACATCACACCCGTGAAGCCTTGGATTTTTCACAAGCTGCTAGGAAATGGTGTGGCGGATCACTGGCTATTCAATCGAAGGACCGCAAAATCGGACCTTGGTCATTCACTTTCCGGGTGAAAAGATTGCGGTGTTGGGTATTGAGACCTAAGATTTGGTCAGGAAAATCACTGGCGCAAGATTGTCGATTGGTTTTTGTGTCGTTCAAATCTGGACTTGTTACAAGCTAAGTAGAATAGAGCGGCCGAATGCTAGTTGTGTTGAATCAAAATATCCTGAGTTCGCTGCCGAGGTACATTCGATGAGTGCAGTTCATCCCTCACAGTCAGATAGTTCGTTGGAGTCAGATCCAGAAGCCGTTTCAGGCCTTTGGGATTTGTTGCATGACATGCCAGCGTGGGGTATCAGCTTGATGCTGCATGTCGGAGTGATTGTTGGCCTGATGAGCGTCACTTGGGTGATTGAGTCTCAGGTGGTTTTCGAAATCACTTCAACAATCGAACCGGAAGACGTGAAAGAAGAAGAGTACGTCATTTCGACTGAGGTGACAGAAGACGTTGGTAGCAGCAGTGATCTTAACATCTTGGGTCCATCGATGGCGGCCGCTCAGGACGCGGGTTTCGACAATCATCGCGAAGAGCAAGACACGATCGAGGAGCAATTGATTGATCCTCGAGTGCAGATGATCGAACCCATGATGAGTCCCAATCAGGCAGACTTGATTGAAGCAATCGATCTGACGGGAACGACAGAACACGCCGGTGGCACTTCTGGAGCAATTGACCGACTGACTCAGGAAATTGCCGATTCGATTCGCCAACGAAAAACGATGGTGGTGTGGGTTTTGGACGAGAGTCTGTCGATGGAACGTCGCCGAGAAATGGTGTCGGAACGCTTTCGATCGATCTACGGTCAACTGAAGGCACTGGACATTGGTGTTGAAGAATCTTTGACCACAGGAATTGTTGGCTACGGAGAAAACGTACGCGTTCTTGTGAAGGAACCAACCGCGGATATTGATGTGCTGACCAAAGCTGTTGGCCAAATCAAGAATGATGAATCGGGTGTGGAAATGGTCTTCACCGCTGTTAATCAAGCTCTTCAGGTTTTCCTACCTGAAAAGCGAAAGCAGCGCGCCAACATGATGGTGATTTTGGTGACAGACGAACGCGGCAATGACTACGCCTTGCTCGAGCAAACGGTGAAACGCTGTACCGACAAGGGAGTGCGAGTTTACTGTGTGGGCAACGCTTCTGTTTTTGGTCGAGAAAAGGGTTACCTCCTGACCAAGTGGGAAGCCGACGGCGAAACGTTTGAAGAATACCTACCAGCAGATATGGGCCCCGAAACGGCAAGGGCTGAAGGAATTCAGTTGCCATTCTGGACATCAAAGGCTCGTGGTCTCGACAACATGTCTTCGGGCTATGGCCCATACACGTTGACTCGGCTGTGCACTGAAACCGGCGGCATTTTCTTCGTGGCTGCAGACAGTCGAGGACGCAAGTGGGACTCAGGAATCATGCGGAAGTATGCTCCGGACTACCGACCTCTTCGCGACTACGAACGACAACTGGCCACCAACAAAGCGAAAGCCGCGTTGATTCAGGCCGGGCGCCTTGAACTTTTGAGTGACGAAGACATTCCGATTCCGGAACTGAAATTTCGAGCAGACAACGACAACGTGCTTCGCGCTGCTGTCACGGAAGCTCAAAAACCACTGGCTCGGTTAGACTATTTTCTGAGCCAATTGACGGGCTTACTGGAGCTTGGTGAAAAAGACCGAGGCAAGTTGGACAGCGATCGTTGGCGAGCAGCTTATGATCTTGCCATGGGCCGATCTTTGGCGATGCGAGTGCGGGCGTACGGTTACAACGCGATGTTGGCCGAAATGAAGTCTAGCCCCAAGACGTTCGAAAAACCGGGGAGCAACCAATGGGAACTCATCCCTGCCGAAGAGGTGGCAGCAGGAGCAACCGTGCGTCGTATGCATAAGAAAGCCATCGAGTATCTGACTCGAGTCATCGACGAACACCCTGATACTCCATGGGCCTATTTGGCCAGTGTTGAACTTGGCGACCCGTTGGGCTGGGATTGGAAAGAAAACAAAATTCAGATTGCCGCGAATCGCAATATGAATAACAACAACGCCAATCGCCCTCAATTCGCTCCAGAAGAAGAAGCGGCCATGCAAGAACGTCGCCGTCGCCAACAGATGAAGAATGCGAGCCGTCCGAAGTTGTAATTGACTGCCGTAAAGCCGACACCGCTCAGCATCAGATCGATCGATGAGCTCGCAGGTGAAGATCGAACTGAACTTGCGAAACGATATTGAATCGGTGTTTTGAGCATGGTTCCGTGTGCTTCCAATAAGCCACATGATTTCCAATCGAATCGAAACGGCTTCGATCACGCACTCTCAACAACAGTCAGCACGACGTGCCAAGACTGACTTGGCAAGGACGTGGTTCCGTTCGCTCTGGGTAAATTGCGAACGTAGAGCCAAGGCACATTCCGCAGCGAGTGAAATTTTCGTCTCAGTGCTCACCAGCGGTTCGCTGCAGGATATTCAGGCGGAAACTGGTCGGCCGGCTTCTGGTCGAGTCGGCATTTGTCGAGACGGCTTCGGTCGAGCCAGCTTCGGTCGAGCCAGCTTCAGTCGAGACGCGTTCAGTGGGTTGCAGAGCCGAATTTGTGGCGTTGCGATTTCCTTGGCCGTCGATTGTTCGGCTTTCGCATCTGCCTGCCCCCAGTGAATTTGCTGGTCTACAGACCGCGTTTAAGCGTCCAAGCTACGTGACCCCATCGTGGAACGGGGCTGCGTTTCAGTTACTGTAGATGAGTTTGCGTGTGGAGTTTGCCGCATCCCGTTTCATTTGATTCCCCAAGTTGTTCAATTTGTTTGATCCAACGGGGCTTTTGAAGCGTTTCCGATTAGGTGACCCAGCGGCAACACTCACGCGGGTCACTTGCGGTTCGCAGGGTTGGAAATACACTGACGACAACCGAGTCACCTCGATCTGAAGCGGCACTCGTGGATCCGCCTTCGCTGGGCGGGGGAGTGTGCTTTGTTTGTTTCACTGGAGTTTGAATCACAATGGGATTGTTCGATAAGCTGCGTAATGAACTGATCGACATCATTGAATGGGTCGACGATTCGCAACACACGTTGGTTTGGCGTTTCCCTCGCTATCAAAACGAAATCAAGAACGGTGCTCAACTGATTGTGCGTCCGGGGCAGATGGCTGTCTTCGTGAATCGAGGCGAGGTGGCTGACATCTTTCCTCCGGGGCACTACGAATTGAAGACCGACAATCTGCCCATCATGAGTACTCTTGAGGGGTGGAAGTATGGCTTTAATAGTCCCTTTAAGGCCGAAGTTTACTTCGTCAGCACCAAGCAGGTGACGGATCTGAAGTGGGGCACTCCTAACCCCATTATGCTTCGTGATCCAGAATTTGGACCGATTCGAATTCGTGCCTTCGGAACGTACGCTGTCCGCGCTGCAGATCCCAAAGCGTTGCTGGAAGAGATGGTTGGCACCAGCCAGTCTTTGAGTACCGACGAAGTGACTGAACTGCTGCGATCGATCATCATTAGCACGTTCGCCGATGTGATCGGATCTAGCAACGTCGCCGCTTTGGATCTCGCAAGTCAGTACTCAGAATTTGGTGAAACACTGCGGCAAGAAGTTCAAAGTCGGATTGATGACGAATACGGCTTGGAAGTTCCTCAGCTATTGATCGTCAACATTTCATTGCCGGAAGCCGTTGAGAAAGCACTGGATACTCGTACAAGCATGGGCGTCATTGGCGACCTGAACAAGTACCAGCAGTATCAGTTAGGCACTGCCATGACAGACGCTGCCAACAATCCCGCAGGTGGTGGAGCAGCCGACGGGATGGGAATGGGCCTAGGAATGGCGATGGCCGGGCGAATGATGCAGCCGAACTTCGCGGGAACGCCAGCTGCGGCTCCTCCCACGCCACCTGCTCCCACGTGGTACTTGGCTGTGAATGGAGAATCTCAAGGACCATTTACTTTGCAACAAGTCGCGCAAGGCATTTCTGCTCGAGAAATTTCTAGGGACACTCTTGTGTGGAGTGCTGGCATGGCGGGATGGCAGGCAGCTGGCCAAGTGTCGGCTTTAAGTCCGGCTTTCGGCGCGACACCTCCACCACCTCCACCAGCGAGTGCACCGCCGATTTTGTAGTAGGCATCGCCACGCCATGGGCATGTTGATTTTCCGTAAGACCGCCTGCCAAGGCGGTCGACCCCTTGTTGCAGGCGGACGTCAGCGACCTGAACAGTCTATGGTGCACAGTGATCCGTGCAGGCTTTCAGCCGCTGCCGAAGGACCAAATGAGTAAATCCAGCGACGAATTCTACGAAACATCGTTTCCCGCTTTACCGACGGGACATCCGGGCGATCCCGATGGCCCGCTGGACCTTCGGTTGCCGGACGTCGGTACCACCGAAATTGGCCAGACGTTCGATGCGGGTGCAGGCCGAATCTTTCCGTGTGATGGTTGCGGCGCAGATCTGGAATTCCATATTGGTCAGCAAAATCTATCTTGTCCTTACTGCGGACATCAGCGCGAAATTCAAATTTCTTCATCCAACGTGGTTGTTGAAAATGACTTTCATTCCATGCTGGATCGCCTTCGCGAATGGCGAGAGCAGGCAGCCATCAAGAAGATCAATGAAGGCGACGAAGAGCATTCAGGCGACAGCACAACTCGGAATGAACTACGCTGCGATAGCTGTGGCGGGAACATTGAATTCATTGGCACGCTGACCAGTCAGGATTGTCCGTATTGCGGATCACCCGTTCAGCTTGAACATGCTCATCAATGTACCGAACACCGTATTCCGGTTGACGGTGTGTTGCCTTTTCAGATCGACAAAGATCATGCTCAGCGAAACTTGAACCAATGGGTTCAAGGCCGTTGGTTTGCCCCGAATTCTTTTCGTAAGCAAGGGGCATCCGGTAAGTTCAACGGAGTCTATCTATCGTATTACACGATCGATTCGATGACGTTTACTGCTTATCGAGGTCAACGAGGTGAATATTACTACGTGACAGTGGGGACGGGCGAGAAAAAGCGTCGCGTCCGCAAAACACGCTGGTATTCAGCGTCTGGAAAATTCCAAAGGTTCTTCGATGATGTGCTAGTGCTGGCCAACACGGGAGTAAATCGCAAGTACATGCTGGCATTGGAACCTTGGCCTCTTTTAAAAGTCGTTGGCTTCAATCAGCAGATGCTTGCGGGCCATCTGGCAAGGACTTACGACATCGATTTGGATACTTGCTTTCACGAAGCAAGAGAACGCATTGACGCGGCTCTTCATTCGGAAGTGCGTCAGAGAATTGGCGGCGATACTCAGCGAATCAGTAGCGTCGACAGCAAGTACGGTGCCATTACGTTTAAGCACTTGTTGTTGCCTGTGTGGTTGATGGCATATCGTTACAAAGACAAATCGTTCCAGATCTTTATCAATGCCGCTACGGGTGAAGTTCAAGGAGAGCGGCCGTATAGCGTTTGGAAAATTCTGTTTACCGTGTTAACCATCGCTGCAATTGCGGGCGGTATTGCAGCTTTGAATCAATAGCCGACGTGCTTGACGTGTGCCGCTGATTGCCGCTGATTGTGGCCCACTGGCTGAGCTTCCACTGGCATTTGGAATTCGCCAAGATTCACAGCATTCTGCGAGGGCATTCGAAATGCTTCACACGGTTGATTGCTGGAAAAGTCCAGCCGTCACAGAGCTGCAAGAAGAGCGTTAGAACCACAGTGACCAGGCCACAACGCTAGCTCCCGTGATCACACCCAGAGCCGCAAACAACAGCCATTTGCGTCGTAACGCAGATAATCTTGACGCTTCGCTATCGTTAAGAAGCTGAAAGCCACTGCCGTCTTTGAAGGTAATCTTGCTGCCGTGTTTTAGTTCGGCGAAGTGGGCAGCTTTACCATTGACGTAGGTAAGTTGATCTTTGGATTCTTGTTTCAGTTGCCAGCGACCGCTCTCGAATTCAATGGTGCATTGTCGAGTATCGCAGACAGTGCCGCTCATCTTGAATTCACATTCTGAAGACGTTCCAACTCGAGTTTTTACTCGAGTCACTGGCGTGGTTCCTCGTGCCTTCAACCGTTTCAGGTACCAACCTTTGGGCACGTTGCGACTTGCCGTTCTTGTTCGAACTTTGGATTCGCCCGCAGTTGGGCTTTGGTACGGACGAGCGGGTGCCGCTTCTCGAACAGGCGGTGTTTCATCGCCGGCGAAGGTGTCCAGTTCCGCTTCAAGTTGATGGCTCGAATTTCCCACCCATTGACCAGCAGATGTAATTGATGAACGAGGATTCGTAATTGCAGAGCGTTGTTTTTCGGCGGCACGCTCTTTGTCTCGAGCCTGTTTGGCTCGAACTGTCACCAGCTTACGAAAATCAAAGGCGACTTCTCGAGGTTTGCGATGGGGCTGCAGAGCCTTGGCCAATCTTGCAGCCGACTGAAAACGATCGGCTGGCTTCTTTGCCATCATTTTCGCAAGGATCGCCACAACTTCGGGCGGAACATCACTCCGGATTTCTGTAATTGGTTTCGGAAACTTCGTCTGGTGGCATTCAATTTTTTGACGGCTGGACTTAACTGGAAAGGGAACTCGGCCAGTCAACGCGACATACATGGTGCAGCCGAGACTGTAGATATCGGCAGTGACATCTACGTTGTTGCTATCAATGGCCTGTTCGGGGCTGATGTAGTCTGGAGTCCCCAAACAATCATGTCCAAAAATCATCGCGAGTGAAAACTCGTCCTTGGCGCTGCCGGAGATTCGAGCAAGTCCAAAGTCCAGTAGCTTTGCTGTGCCATCGCCGCCGATCAGCAAGTTGGCAGGCTTAATATCGCGATGGATAATACCTCCATCGTGAGCAGCCTGAAGGCCATCTGCAATTTGAGCAAACACGTCACACACCATGCCCCATCGCATGGGACCTTGAAGAGCGACGAGTTCATGAAGGCTGATGCCTTTCATTAGTTCCATGACTAAATAATTGACCGCCCCCGTGCTGTCGACTTTGTAAGTCTGAATCACGTTGGGGTGATCAATTTGCATGCCCGCTTCGGCTTCTAGCTTTAGGCGAGTCAGCATGCCTGCGTCAACGGCATGCTTCGCGGCAAGAACCTTCAAAGCAACCTTGCGGTTATTCTTTGGGTCTTCGGCGATATACACGCACCCCATGCCTCCGACACCAAGCACTTCGCGAACTCGAAATCCATCAATCACGAAGCCTCGATAACGTCCTTCTAAAAGCCGTTCGGCCTGAAATGGCGTCAGCACCCGGTTTTTCACCAGTTCTCGGGCGACTTTGTGAGCCGATGCGTCTTTGGCAAGTCCCAGTTTCACTGAAACTTTGCGCACCTGCTCTGCCGTGAGAAGTCCGGACTTCTCAGTCAAAGCTAAAAACTCATTAGCTATGGCAGGTGACTGCATTGATTGTTTTCAAAAATCACTCGCGGAATTCATCCTCGAGCTTGTTGAAGGATCCATATCTGCGACGCCATTTCGGAATCACACGACCTATGGAATCATGGGCGACGAAGAACACGATGCCCCTGAAATTGCTTAGGATTCTACGCTTCCAAGTCGAGAATTCGAGCCGACGACGAATGAATTGTACAAGCATCACGACCCGCTTGGCGAAAATCAAACTGGTTCTCCAAGGGAAAATCAACTTTGTGATTTCGCATGTAAAAGCAAAACGCTCATCAAAGCACGAATGGCCTTGAAGAGCGTTTCATATCTACCGTTAAAACCGAAACCTGATCGGGCTCCGTGTTTTACAGTTGCCGTCTATTCGCCAGCTGATGTTGCGCTGGATTCTGTTAGCCCCAGTAGTTCCTTGATTTTGGATTCGATCGCTTGAGCATTTGCTTCACCCGATCCGACCTTAACCATTTGAATTCGTCCCTGCTGATCCAGCAATGCGACATGAGGAATACCGGATACTCCGAAGTCCTTGTGCATTGTGCTTTCACCAGAAACGACGACGGTGGGGTGAGTCAGACCGTGGCTTGCCATGAACTTTTGCAGGACTTCATTTTCGACTTCAGGGTTTGGATCCGCTGATCGATCACCACGCACGGCACGTTCTGCTTCTTCATCCCATGTGTAGTTGTAGTACCGGGTGACTCCAACAACCTGAAATCCCTGATCGCCGTATTCTTCTGTCAGATGCTTCAGGTGAGGAAACGTATTGATGCAAGGACCACACCACAGAGCCCAAAAGTCTAAGAGTACGACTTTGCCTTTGGTGTCCATCGGTTGTTCGACGCCCACCCAATTGACATCGGCATCCATTGCTGGAGCTTGCTTGCCGATCATCGCGAGCAGCTTCTTTGATGATTCAAGACGAGATTCGTAGCTTGCAATTGAGCGTGAGTAAGGAGTCAGTCGGGCCGCGATTTTTTTGTTCTCGGCGTGGTGATCAACAAATTCTTTCAGAGTGATCAGCGTGGCTTCTGCCGCCGCTGGTTCTGTACGGTAGCTGCGTCCCACTTCAGACAGTGCAGCCTGAACGAAAGCGACAGCCATTTCTGTATCGCCAGCTTCTGCGAGTTTGCTGGTCAAGGCTTGGTGTTCCGCAAGCATTTCACTGCGGACGTTCATGTCAGCTTCTGACGGCATCAAGTTTCTCATGGCAGCAGAATACAATCGCGCTGAAATGTCCGAACCTTCAGTCGCGTGTAGCTCTTGAGTGAGCTTAAAGTCTGCGGCCAAAATTGCGTTGGCTTCATCTACCTGATCATCTGATCGCAAGAGTGATGACTTCACGACGTTCAGTCGTAGCAGCGATTCCATATCGGCCGATGCCTTCGACTTATCGACCTTGCTTGACACAAGCTCGCTGGCTTTTTCAACCATTGCCATGATCTCGTCGGCGCGATTGGCTCGAGGCATGTAGGCTCGAAGCGTTCCGACAAGGCTCGCGATTCGAGCCGCCGAGAATTTTTCTTTCGCCATTTCTGCTTGCAGTTGAGCTTCATACTGAGCGGTCGCTCCGGCGTAGTCTCGCTTTCGCATGAAAGCAGTCGCTAGCTGTGTCCGAAAGCGATCCGTTTGTTTGCTGTCTTGCTCGAGCCCATCAATCAGTTTGTCAGCTTTGGTCAACTGGCCATCGCTGATGAATTTGGTGATCTGTTCTGAAGTCGAAAGTTCTTTTTCTTCGACTTTCTTTGCCGTGTCTTCAGCTTTGTCTTGGCTGAAAACAACAGCATTTGGCAGCAATACGGCTGTCGTTGCGACAAGAATAGGTAGCCAGCGTTTCATGTGATTGATCCTGGTCAGTAAATTCAGGAGGGAAGGTGGGAAATTCAGAGTTTCATTAGAATTTGTCGTTGAACATGACACATCGTTCCGCCGGATATTTGGAAACGCGGCCAGTCGCGGTCAAATGATGCCTTCAGCACATTGAAGCCGTCAACCATTTCGGGAAAGAGATTGTTGGAATCGAACAGTTTTTCGGCGATTTTAAGACGAGTACAATGTTACGCACATTCAGTACTTCTCGGTGGAAAGTGGACAGAGCGTTCCACCTTAAGATTCGCACTTGTTGCTGAAAGGCCTTATAATGTCAGGCCGTGTGTTTTGTTTATCGCAGCCGTCTTGCCTCACGACGTCTGCAGTCAAAGAAGCTTCTGAGAAACCGAATCGCTATGAAAATTTCAAGGAAGACGGGCGTTGTTTTAGCGACATGGGTGTTGATGAGCGGCTGGCTTACCATCACGAACGAACTGTCGTCTGCATCTGCTGACGACGTCGATAACGCAGTTCGTGGTTCTCTGGACTATCTTGTTTCCATCCAGAAGCGGCAGGGGTACTGGGAAGCAGAACAGGGGCAGTATCGCGTTGCCATGACGGCACTGGCGGGAACTGCTTTGCTTGCCGAAGGATCGACTTCGACAACTGGTCGATACTCGTCCAGCATTGGTCGAGCGGTCGATTTTCTGCTTGCGATGAGCCAAGAAAACGGACTGATCGGTTATCGCAACGACGGTCACTATACGTATGGCCATGGTTTTTCGATGTTGTTTTTAAGCCAAGTGTATGGTGAGGAAGAGGATATTCGACGACGCGAAGAAATTCGAAACGTGTTGACGGCATCTGTACAGTTTTGCGCGGCCGCTCAAACCACTCGAGGTGGCTGGGGCTATGTGTCAGCGAAGGAAGGCCAAGATTTCGATGAAGGGTCAACCTGCATTACTCAGGTGCAAGGGTTGCGAGCCTGCCGCAATGCTGGAATTCCGGTTCCCAAAGAAATCATCGACTCGGCCAAAAAATATATTGCTCAATGCACGACGCCGAACGGTGGAGTGCAATACAGCATTCGAGGTGGTGGTGAACGGCCTCCCATCACCGCAGCGGCTTTGGCTGCCTTGTTTAACGCGGGCGAATACGACACCGACTTGACACGTAACATGCGAACATTTTGTGACCGTACTATTTGGCCCGGTAAGTCGTTGAAATCCAGTTCCGGACACTGGCACTACATGCACTTCTACTATGCTCAGGTGATTTACCGCCAAGGTGGTGATCGCTGGAAAAAGTACCGCAAAGAAATCACCGAAAAGTTGCTGAAAGATGTCAGCAGCAACGGCGGTTGGCCAGATCGACAGGTAGGGGCTGTCTATGCGACAGCCATCAACAGCATTATCTTGCAGCTGGATAAAGGGTATTTGCCGATTTATCAACGTTGATGTCGAGCAAGTTCTAAGCTTTCCAAGATCATTGAGACAACAAGTGTCGTGGATTGAACGGCAATTCAGCGTTCTGGTGACGGAGCGTTCCACGACAAACCGCCAGTGAATGTTGACGCGATGCTAAGCCGCTCGGACGGAAGGAACCTGCTGATATGAAACGTTTGCTGGTGTACCATCAGGCTCAGAGGCTGGATGTTGAATTTCTGCTGTCAGAAGATCGTGACTATCAGCTGGGACGAGACTCTAAAACAGATCTGACAGTGACTTGGGATGATTCAGTTTCTCGGCACCACGCAACCTTGCAGTGTGTGGCCGGTGGGCTGAAGTTGTCGAAGGCAGGATCCGCCAGCAATCCCGTTTTCATCGGTGGCGAAGCCATTGAAGAAGCATTGCTATCTGCCGGTCAATCGTTTGTGGTTGGCAAGACTCGCTTTGAATTCCAGAACGTTACTCAAACCGATTCGTCTCAAAATTCTTCCATGCAGCAGTTGGCTGTCGATCGACAAAAGCTGAAGCAACTTCGCTACGAAGACGCCGACAAGCGGATCGAAGTACTCACCAGTTTACCGGCCGTAATTCGAGAAAGCGGTGTTGATCGAGATCTGTACGTCAGGCTGACCAGTCTGCTGTTGGCTGGAATTCAGAACGCCGACGGAATTGCGGTCGTGGAAGTTGCGAGTGATCGCAAAGTAAAGACGTTGCAGCAAGAACGCCGGTACGAAGCCGACGGAATGATGAAAGTCAGTTCTCGGTTGGCCATTACCGCCGCGAGCCAAAACAGAACCATCCTGAATGTGTGGGATGATCAGGCCGAGCAATCCAGTCATTTTACTCAGCACGCCGAATTTCACTGGGCGTTTTGTACTCCGTTGTTTGTCGCGTCTTCGAATTCGATGGACGAAACGAATCATTCTGAAACCGCCCAACAGACAGACGATTCAACGGATGAGCTGCCAAACGACCTTGCCGATGACGATGCTGATCAACAGAATTTTGATCAGCAAGATACGGCAGGATCTGAAGCCGAACCGGAACTGAACGGTTCCTACCGCATGTTTTATGTGGCTGGTAAAAGCCCGACAGAAGGAGCGAAGCTGAATCAGCAGCGACTGCATGCAGATATTAAGTTTACAGAATTCATTGCTGAAATCGTCAATTCTCTGCAAAGACAGCGAGAGCTAGAACGGCAGCAAAGTGGGCTGCGTCAGTTCTTTTCACCTCCTGTTTTGGAAGCGCTGGGTAACGATCTTGATACGTCGATGTTGGAACCGCGCGAATGCGACATTACTGTCCTGTTTTGTGACCTTCGAGGATTCAGTCATCAGGCCGAAGAGCAGGCCGACAATCTAACCGGGTTGCTTGAGCGAGTCAGCATGGCATTGGAAGTCATGACAAGTCAGATCTTAAGGTTTGGCGGAGTCACAGGAGACTTTCAGGGAGACGCAGCTCTTGGATTTTGGGGCTGGCCGATCAGTTCGGATCAAGCACCGTTAAATGCATGTCGAGCGGCATTGGCAATTCATGATGAATTCGCGAACGCTCGAGCGGATGAAAACCATCCGTTGAAGGATTTTGAAACAAGCATCGGTGTCGCTCATGGTCGAGCAGTTGCGGGCAAAATTGGAACTCGTGAACAAGTAAAAGTCACTGTGTTCGGTCCTGTCGTCAATCTCGCCAGTCGTCTTGAAGGCATGACTCGCCAGCTGCATGTTCCCATCTTAATCGATGATCATCTGGACCGAATGATTCGTGATGCAGGGGACAGTTTCGAAGGCCGCCTACGGCAACTATTGCACGTTCAACCCTATGGCATGGACCATTCCTTGGTCGTCAGCGAATTAGTACCGCCCCTCGAAAAACTGCCTCAGCTTAAGAATCAGCATCTGCAAGATTTCGAATTGGGTCTGAAGGAATTCATCGCTGGAAACTGGTCGGAAGCTTACCGGTATCTTCACAGCATGCCTGCGGACGATCGAGCTCAGGATTACCTTGCCATGAAGATTACTCAAAGCGGCCGCTCTGCTCCGGCAGACTGGGACGGCATGATTCGCATGGAGAAAAAAGGCGGCTGATATTCAGCGTGGCGGTGGCCAATTGTGTCGCAAGACTGTTAGTGATTGGTTGTGGTGAATCGCCGGCGAACGTGATTACGACGAGACCTTCTTTGCGGTATCCAGTGATCTCCAAAGATACCACGATGCCACACTGCGATGAGGGCTCCAAGTCGACGCGATTTCTTCCATCGGCGCTTTGTCGTGCGACTTCAATTGGAAAATGTTGATCATGGCATTGCGGATGGCCAGATCATCGGGAGCAAAAACATCTGGCCTTCCCAGTCCGAATAGAAGAAACATTTGAGCCGTCCAGCGGCCAATTCCTTTGACCTGAATCAGGCAGTCAATCACTTCTTCATCGGGCCGTTTGGCAATTCGTCGAAAGTTGATTTCACCGTCATTAACTTTTGTTGCCAAGTCCAAAAGGTACCCGCGTTTTTGATTTGAAACTCCAACCGATGCGAGCTGGTCTTCCGACAGGTTCAGAATGGCAGCGGCCGTCATTCGTCGATTGGGAAGCAACGCTTGCAGCTTTCTTCGGATGGTTTTTGCTGCGGCTACAGAAATCTGCTGCGACAGAATTGATCGAGCGAGAATCGCGAAGGATCCTCCCTGTGGTTTCAATTCACACGGCCCCACTTCCACGATGACTTTCGCCAACTTCGAGTCGGTACGTTTTAGATACTTAACTGCTTTGTCGTGGAGATCGTCGGTCATCTGCTGGATGCAATCGAAAGGTTGTTGCAGTATCGAATGGCTTTCGTGCGAGCAAATTTCAATCCCCGACACCTTTTAAGTAGGTTCGGCCTGATTGTCTTCGCCCCAGCGAGCCACAAGTTGATGAGGTACTTTTAGGTGATCGCACGCTCGAGCGACAACGAAATCGACCAGATCAGCGATGCAAGTTGGGTATTGATAAAATCCGGGCATCGACGGCATGATGGTGGCTCCTGCTTGAGTTAACGTCACCATGTTCTGTAGAGCAATCATTCCCAGTGGTGTTTCGCGAGGAACAAGTACCAGAGGACGCCGTTCTTTAAGATGAACATCGGCCGCTCGTTGTAGCAAATTCGTGGAAGCTCCTGCTGCGATGGAAGATAGAGTTCCCATGGAACATGGGCAAACAATCATGCCTTTGGTCAGAAAAGATCCGCTGGCGATTCCGGCAGAGTAGTCCTGTTTCGAATGAACCGTCAGTTTGGAATTGGCTGGGATTTCGGTGTCTTGAAACCCCCAGCCTTGAGTGACTTGCGAATGCAGGGAGGTTTTCAAGAAACCGAGCCACTGCGATTCTGTCGCCGAATCAGGCGGCATTGTCACGCCGAGTTCTCTGACGGATACTTGTCGAGCTGCATCGCTGGCGATCAAGTGGACAGTGCAATTTGCCTGCAGCAGAACCTGAGCTAAGCGAACGGCGTAAGCAGACCCACTGGCTCCCGTCATTGCAAGAACGACATTGTTGGTGGTCATGGTCGGCTTTCGTGAACGATCTACAGAATTGAGTCATCAGGAAGGCGGATGGCCTTCGGAAGGGGCACCGCTGAATTCCTAGATCAAATCACCATATCGCACAACGCATTCGGGCGTTACGATTTGGATTCAACCACGTCAGCTTTCCGAAGGACGCCTGTTTGAATTGAGTTTAGGGCCAGTCTGCATTTTGCACATCTGGATTATGAGACAGCTGGTGTGCGATCGTACATTTGAGACCGGTTTTTCACCTGATACAGTTTGAATCAAACGCAGCGGCAGATGGATGGCCAATGAAATTGTCAGAATGGAACCTTTTCAAAGTCAAAGAACGGACTTTGGAAAACGTCATGTCTGCTTTGGTAAATCGAAAATACTGAGCAAAACCAGTCAGCAGAACGGTGTGCAACATTTAAAATTTTGAGGCGAAGCATCATCGCCTTAATCTGATCAACGTGCAGCAGCAAACGCAGAATTTTTAACTATCGATTGCAGATGAACTACCGAAGTTTCAAAAAACTATTGGGAGAAACCAGCCTAGAACGCAAGTGCCGGCTGATGTTCGGTTTCGCGCTGCTTTGTTTGATCACGACCAGCTTTTGGATTTACGCAAGTCGAACTCGCCGATTGGTGGAATCTCAGCAGGTCGACAAAGCGTCCGCCTTGGTGCCAGAAATTATCTATCGCGAACACATTAAGCGATTCGCTCGACGTTTTGATTCTACGGCGTCTGCATTGGAAGCAGAGCAGGCGGCTGAACTGGATCCGTCGATCAACGGACTTCCCGGGGATCTATCAACTGAGTCGGCCAATCAACCTGAAGAGACTCGGCCGGCTTGGTTGCCCGAAGCAGGTGAACGTCCTCTGGAAGATTTGGAAACGTCGGGGTCGGAAACGTCGGGGTCGGAAACGGCAAAGTCGGATTCGGCCAAAGTGGCGGCCACCGACATGTCGGCGGTGCTGCGAAACTTGGATTGGAAAGGTTTCCAGGATCGAATTAGTCGAGTTGATGAGTTACAGCTGGATGCTCGTTGGGGGCTGCTGCTAGCAGATGAAACTCCGGGAACAGCTACCGACTACAAAGCGTTTTTGAAGCTTCAGAATAATGAACCTTCTACGTACTCGTTTTCTGAAGATGAAGACGGTGTCCGTTATTTGAACTATTACCAGGCAGTCAGGGCAACTCGAGAGTGCATGACCTGCCACAACGCCACAGGGGTCAGCAGCTATGTGCCGGATTCGCTGGTTGGCATGGCCACCGTGCGTCTGTCGATGGCGGGCGTTGAAGCTCAGCTAAGTCAGAATCGCTTGGTCCTGCTCGCTTCCGGTATTGTGACCACAGTCGTGGCAATGATTGTCGCGTGGGTCATTGTGCGGTACATCATTGTGAAGCCTCTGCAACACTTGAAGGAAGTCAGTATTGAAATTGCTCGCGGCAACATGAGTCAGCGCTCAGATATCAGCACAGGAGACGAATTCGAAGAACTGTCTCAGGCATTTAACCGAATGCTACGACACATCACGGACAAGAACGAAGAGCTGCGAGATGAGGCTCAAAAACGCACTTTGCAAGCCGACATGCTGGCTCAGGCCAACCTAACGTTGGATGCCAGTAATCAGATGAAGGATGAATTTCTGGCGACGATGAGCCACGAGCTGCGGACGCCGTTGAATAGCATTCTTGGCTTTAGCGACATGTTGGCGAAAGCGGTGAATCTTGATGATCGCCAAAAGCGATACGTCGAAAATATTCGCAAATCGGGCCGCAATCTGATGGTTCAAATCAATGACCTGTTGGATTTGGCAAAGATCGAAAGCGGGCAAATGGATTTGCAGCTTGCCGAATTTGATATTAGAGATTTGATTGACGCCCAAGTTCACCAAATCATGCCGTTGGCCGACCAAAAGAACATCGAACTACGATATGTCGATGCTGAACTTGCATTGCCTTCGATCAATCAAGACCGAGGTAAATTAAGACAGATCTTGACGAACCTGCTTTCCAACGCCATTAAGTTTACTCCTGAAGGTGGGCGTGTTCGGGTGACATCAGAAGTGGCCAACGGAGACTTAATGGCATTGCGAGTTGAAGACACGGGGATTGGAATCCCGCTGTCTGAACAAGAACAGATCTTCGAAAAATTCCGCCAAGGCAGCACATCATCGGAAGGCCGAGATCACGTGAAGCGTGAATACGGAGGAACCGGATTGGGCCTGTCGATCGTTCGTGAACTGTCGCGTTTGTTAGGTGGAGATGTTTCTTTGGAAAGTGAATTTGGTAAGGGCAGTGTCTTCATTGTGACCATTCCCATTCAAGGCCCGACTGCTTTGCTTGAAGAAGAACAAGCAGCCATTGAATCAGGGTCTTCAACTGGACTTTCGTCGATCACGTCGACAGATCTTACGGCCGTTACCGCAGAGAGCATGGATCACGGTGACGATCAGAGCGTCGGTGCTGGCGATCAATCCAACCGCCCTAAAGTCACTGTTAAGACGATTAAGCCACTGAAGAATTGAGGCCCCGAAGGTTTACGGCCCCGAAGGTTTACGGTCCGACGAATGGCCATCCGACAGGTTCCAGCTTCCAAGCATGTGTCGCTGCGATAAGCCGCATCCCACAATTGACTGACTGATTGGAAGGAACGCTTGATCGCGTTGATGTTTTAAACATCTGGAAACCAGCATTGGCGCTCAATGGTTGGTTGATCGTGCCAAAGTTGACAGACCGATTAAGGCCAAGCTGTCTTCGTAAACAGCATTAGGAATCAATCTCGCCAGTTGCCTTCCTCCTCCGCCCGTGATTGCGATTGCGAGGTCAGAGATGTCTGTTCCTGATGATTTCTGGTTAGCGGTTAGCTGAGCAATCAGTTCCTTGATGCTTCCGAGATGCCCCCAGAAAATTCCATTTTGAATGGCCGATGTCGTATGCCGTCCGGGCATCTTCAATGTTGTGTTTTGGCCTGCGTTGCCGATCACTGAACTGCCATCGTGTGCTGAACGCAGAATTTCATTCGGTGTGGGGGCGGAAGGATCAATTGCTGCGGCATGGTTCTGCGATTCTGTTCCCACGAGTGAATCTGCGTCGATCAGTGGAAGCACGGCTGTGTAGTCGTGCAAAGCGTGAGCCGACATTCTCATGCCAGGCAAAATGGCTCCGCCTCGAAACGTACCATCTGCGGTCGTCAGATTAACGGTCGTTGCGGTGCCAGCATCTACGACAATCACGGAGGTGGGAATCGTTTGGCGAGATCGAACAGCGATCGCCGTGAGGAGCCGGTCGATGCCGACTGTCTCAGGATTTTCAACGTCCATTTTTAATGGGATCTGTTGATAAGATCGAATTTGAATGACGGGGATTTCTTTCCCTAGCCAAGACGCCATTAAATCATCGACGGGATTGGGATTGCTTCCAGCGACGATGGCTTGGTCAACTTTGGGGCTGCTGGCAAGTTTTAGCCATCGACGGATTTCTGTCGGGAGATCGACTTCGGGAGTCAACGGCACTGCCGTCAGCATGTCGGCAGCTTGCCCTGTTGGGTTCACATTGTGCCAGATGCCAATCTTCGCTCGACTGTTCCCAACATCAATCGCAAGGATTGTCATGACGTGATCCAGAGAAATGTTGTTTGTGTCGTCGGCATAAGCAAGGGGCGTGAGTCAGACTGGGGCGAAACAACGGAGGCTGTCGTTAAGCGGTATCAAACTTTCCTATCGTTGTTTTGGGAACGCTTGGATTCTTAGCTAGCAGCCCGTTGGCAAAGCCTGGATGTGTTCACCCGACGCGTCAGCGAAGGATGAATCCCCCCCCGAAACCCTGAACTTCTGCACGTTCGACATCCCTCGCTTACGCGTCGGCTTGCCTTTTTCAACGGGCAGCTAGGGTTTTAACCGGGTTCCGGGATAAAAACGCCCTCATTCATTTCGGCCAGTTGCACAACTTCTGTTTCTTTTGTTTCTGAATCTAAGATGACAACAGTCGGTTTTCGAAACATCCAGCCCGCCACCTCACCGGGGTTGATGAACAAGCGATCGTTTTTGTCTTTCACGATGCTCGGTTTATGGCTGTGCGCGAAAACAAAGACATCGGAATCTCCAAGACAGTTCCTCATTTCATTTAATTGATGAGCCATTGTGATTTTGAGGCCATCATGCGTCTTGATGCAAAATGGGCCGTGCCCTAACGTGCCAACGATGGACATTCCTGAGGCGATGCCCTTCTTGTTGCCGTCGTTATCTCCGTAGCACACAAACACTTTTCCGGTCAGTTTCCTGAGACTGGGGACAACCAACGGCGATACTAAATCTCCGGCGATCAGGATGACTCCGCATTGGTGAGCGTTAAAGAGCGAAATGGCGAG
Source organism: Fuerstiella sp. (assembly GCA_039974975.1). Taxonomy (GTDB): domain Bacteria; phylum Planctomycetota; class Planctomycetia; order Planctomycetales; family Planctomycetaceae; genus Fuerstiella. The sequence goes on from JBDWHY010000110.1 coordinate 110,610, forward strand.
TCGAAGATGATCCACGTGGTCGTGGATATCGGCCATGATTCCAATTTTCATTGCGGTCGTGACATGTCTGGTTTTCGTTTTTGACGACAGCCTGTACAACACGGCTGTCCTAATTTTCTTATCCACGAGTTTTAACGCAATTGGTTGTTCATGTCTTCCATCAGCTATGGAGTCATCTTTGATGTCGACGGGGTACTTGTCGACAGCTACCAAGCTCATTTTATCACCTGGCAGGCGAGCGCCCGAAAGCATGGTTTCGATTGTACGGAGGCCGAATTTGCGTTGGCATTTGGGCGAACGGCTCGAGAAGTGATCCGAGAAAGTTGGGATTCCAGCCTTTCAGATCAGTGGATCAAAGACTTTGAAGATGAAAAGGAATCGCTGTATCGAGAAATGATTTCCAAAGAATTTCCAGCAATTCCCGGCGCTTTCGAACTCATTCACGCTCTGCACGACGATCAAATCGCGATGGCCATTGGCAGCAGTGGGCCTCCGTTAAATGTTCGAGCGGTCGTTCAAGCATTGAAGGCCGAAGACGCGATCACCACTGTTATTACCGGAGCCGACGTGAAGGCAGGCAAGCCGAACCCAGACGTTTTTCTGCAAGGTTCCAAGGGGATGCAAGTTCCTCCGGAACGTTGCGTTGTGTTGGAAGATGCTGTCCCCGGACTTCAAGCAGCTCGGGCGGCGGGGATGAAGTGTGTCGGCGTGGTCAGCAGCGGACGTTCGCGCGAAGAATTAGCGGATGCCGATCATCTTGTCACAGACTTAACACAGCTGTCGCCTGAACTGATCAAACAAGTTATTGACGGATAGTGCGGCGGTGATTGGCCATGAATGATTTGTGGCAATTCACTTTTGCGACTCTGAAACCGTTCCCTTTAATTCAACTGTCATTTCTTACAAGAAACCAATTATGGCGACTGCTTCCTTCACAGCTGGTGATACATCGATTTTAATTTTCGGAGCCAGTGGCGATCTAACGGCTCGGAAATTAATACCGGCCCTGTTCCAATTGCATCAACAAGGATTTCTGAACAAAAAGAGCCCTGTGATTGGAGTCGCTCGACGGGAAAAAACGGACGAGCAGTTTCGCAATGAGTTGAAGGCAACGATTCTGGGCGATACGGCTGATGAAAAAACGAAAACTGCGTGGGACAGTTTTTCGAGCCAAGTATTTTACCGCCGAGTCGATATCGCCAACACAGACGACTACGTGGCTTTGCACGAATCAACGAAGCAACTGGAATCTGAATTAGGCACGGAAGAAAATAATCCTCGAGTCGTGTATCTCGCCACGGCCCCTAGCTTGTTCGACGACGCCGTCAAAGGGCTGAACGCGGCAGGAATGATCCCCAAGGATCGACAGAATCGTGATCGATTGCGAGTCGTCGTGGAAAAGCCATTCGGGCATGATCTTGAATCGGCAGAACTGTTGAATGAGCAGCTGCGTAATCATCTGCACGAAGAACAGGTGTATCGTATCGACCACTATTTAGGCAAAGAAACGGTTCAGAACATCTTGTTGTTTCGATTTGGCAATGCGTTCTTTGAGCCTCTCTTGAATCGCAATCACGTCGACAACATTCAGATCACGGTTGCTGAATCGATTGGAATGGAAGGAGGGCGTGGAGGTTACTACGACACCTCTGGAGCGTTGCGAGATGTCTTGCAGAACCACATGCTGCAGCTGCTGTGCCTGATCGGCATGGACCCTCCGGCGTACTTTCAGGCTCGTGAAATTCGCGACGAAAAAATGAAGGTTTTGCAGGCTCTGCGCCCCGGAGGAGAAAAGATTTCCGATTGGGCGATCCGAGGCCAGTATGGCGATGGGCTCGTCGATAAAAAACCGGCCGTGGCTTATCGCGATGAAGAACGAGTTCCTGAAAAGTCGGCTCGAGAAACTTTCGTTGCGATGCACTGCGAAATTGACAACTGGCGATGGGCGGGAGTTCCATTTTACATGAGAACTGGAAAGCGGCTGCCAAAGCGAGTGACTGAAATTATCATTGAGTTCAAACATCCCCCGCTGAATCTATTTAGCACCGTTCAATGCGATGGCGATCTTTGCAGCATCGTGGAAGCTCGCCCCAATCAACTGGTGTTACGCATTCAGCCCAAGGAAAGCATCTTTTTACGCTTCAGTACAAAGCGGCCCGGGATGCAATATCAGGTACAGCCCGTGGTTATGGACTTCGACTACGAAGACACGTTCCATGCTCATTTGCCAGAAGCCTACGAGCGTCTTTTGCTAGATGTGATGCGAGGCGACAACACTCTGTTTACTCGCAGCGATGAATTGCTGGAAGCTTGGAAGTTTGTGGACCCTGTGTTGAAGGAATGGGAGTCGGGCCCGGCCGGACTGCAGTTCTATCCAGCTGGAACTTGGGGCCCTGCCGCAGCGGATCGCCTGCTGACTGAATCTGGACGAGGCTGGACAGACAGCGACGTTTAATGTCGCTTACAGGCTGCCTTCAAGCAGCTTTCCATCAATTCTTGCCTTGGCAACTCCCAGTTGTTGTTGAGCCTGAAGTGCGGCAAGCTGCACCTGGGTGAAACTACGCTGAGCAGTAAGCACAGGCAGATAGCTGGAATCTCCGCTCAGAAAAGCGGCTTTGGTCAGATCGAGATTCTGCTGAGCGATTGGCAGAATTTGGTTCTCATAAGTTTTCCACTGTTGCATGGCAGACTCATACTGTTGGACGGCAGAAATTAAGCGTTGGCGAATTTGCAATTCAACTTTTCGAACATTGGCCGCTGCTGATCCAAGGTTGGATCGAGCCTCAAGGATTCGGCCTTGATTCACATCGTGAACGGTCAATGGAATCGAAAGCTGAACATTTGCAAAGCTGTCGTTCGTTGAATCGTCGTGAAATGCTCCACCTTGAACCTTCAGATTCGGAGTGGCTCCAGCACACGCTCTACGCACAGCCCAAGCTGCTCGTTCTTGTGAGGCTGCGGCTGCCGCTCGTTCAGGACTGCTGGCAATAATGTCCTGCAACAGAAGGTCGAAATCTAGAGTGTCATCAATCGCGTTTGCTTCGATGTTTAGTTGTCGCTTTTCCAATGAAGGTTGGCCCATCAACGTTGTCAGATTGCTCCATTCTGCAATTGCCTGAATGTTCGCATTCTGAACTTGGATTCGGGCCAGCTCGGCTTCTAACTGAGCCTGCTTTAAGACCGTCAAAGGTTCCTGAACTTGCACCAGACGTCGTGCCTGTTCTTGACCTTCTGCAGCGATGCTTAAAAGTTCTTCACTTACTTTGATTCGTTGTTGAGCGATCGCAGTGACATAGAATTGCTTTCGAATATCCGTCATCAATTTCTGTTGCTGGATCTGCAACTGCAGTTGGTTGCGACGGATGTCCCAAGCGGACACCTTTTGGTTCAGGCCCAACTTTCCTGCAGTCACAATCGTTTGACTTAAAGATACTCCGTTTTGTCCGGCGGAACCTTCGTTGCCGATTTCCTGAGACGTCAGGTTCAGGACTGGGTTTGGCTTTAAGCCACCTTGAATCCATTGCCCTCGGGCCGCGGTAATTTGATTTTGCAGCTGCAACAAAGTCGGATTGTAAGCCATCGCCAATCGCTCGGCCTCGGCCAGCGTTAAGTCTTCGACAATGGGGAAAATTGCCCCGGTCTCTTGCTCCGTCAATTGCTCCGTCAATTGAGAGTCAGAACGATCCGTGTCTTTGGTGCTGGCCATTTCTTGCGAAGCGGTATTTTCAGAACGTGAAACCAACTGCACGGTGGGCGCGTCCAGGAAACTGCTCGCAGTTTGGTGTGACGCTTGGGCTTTTGATGCTTGGAGGGTGATCGTTGAAGCGTAGGATTCAACGACGGGACCAGCGTTCGCAGCGACCGATTGATCGGTCACTGGTGCGGTGTCCGAATTGGCGAACTGGCGGTTTGTTGAACAGCCCGTGAGGGTGATCAGACCACAAGTTAGAAGCAAGAAATTTCGCAAATCAACACCCTCCATGGCTGGCTACGGTGTGATGATCGGAATTGTGACCGCTTCGTGGGGACGCTTGAATGACGGAAATCGCAAGACGCCACCAGTCTGTCAGAGCTGGTTGTCAGCTTCGTTAGGACCTCACCAACCGAATCTGTTAGACGGTTCTGGAGCGGCAAATACTGCCGCACCCCCAAGTGATGATCTGTGTTCCAGAGAGGTGGAATCGGAGTGGTCGGCTGATTGCAGGGTGAAAGTTTCGCCGGGGCTGTCAGCTTTTTGAGGCAATCGTTTGTTCAACCGCTGTGGAGAACGATCGCCGAGTGAGGCTTCTTTTCTGCCCGTGGAATAAGTTCGGTTGCCTGGGCATTCTTCACAGAGAACAGTGATGGTTACTTTGGTGCAGGAGTCTGGCTTCAATTTGCCGAGCGATGGATCGCGACAGCAGTCGAACCATCAAATTCTGCGGACGCCTGCTTTTTGTTGAGAACGCAGGTCGTGCGACGCCCTTGTTTCATCATGGCGACGATATGAGTTTGTTCTGGCTGGATTTCCATCAATGTCGTGTTGCGGATCACAACGGACGATTGATCGCTTGTATTGGATGATTTTGAGGACAGTAATTCGTCGAAAGTCAGCACTTCCGACGCTGCAGTTTTTGCGACCGAACCGGGGAGCGATTCTGCTTCGAAGTAAACCCACACATCGTGTAGTAGAAGTTCAGACCCCACCCAATGAAGGCGGCATGTTTTGTGATCCTTGAACGTGATGCTGAAGTGCTGTTTTAAGTAGCTTTGAATCTGCTGTTCTTTGTCTTCGGCAGTTTCAAGACGCCAGCGTTTTTTATTGATGACGGAAATGGCGTCTTCCAAGTCCGTCGCACGTAACTTCATCGCCACTTCAAATCGACCCGTTTTGGCGTTCCATTCGACTTCGGTCACTCCAATATGATTGGGATGGGCCTGGCACGTGTTCATTGTCAGAACCAGAGCCGCAAAGGCAGTCAGCAGTCGATACATAGGAACGCTTTCTAAGAAGTCAAAGCGGTGGCTGAGTTGGAAGGCCAGCAGAAGCAGGCATTCACGAAAACGAGGTCGTCAGCTTGATTCAACCTGTGATTGAACAAAGCACTCAGGAGCGAATTTTCAGAAAACCACGTCCTCGGGCGAGGCCCGAGGACGTGTTGTTGTTCTGAAAGAACATCAAGGAAGTTAGTCTTCTTTCTTGTCTTCCTTCTTGCTCTCTTTTTCCTTCTTTTCTGGCTTCTTACCAAGTCCCGCCTTCTGCATTTCGTTCTTCGAAGATCTCTCAGAAGCTTTGTATAGCTTAAAGCGACTTTGTCCGATGCGAGGTGGGTACACGTTGTTCGAAGTGTCGGTGTCGGCAGTTTCCCCATAGGGATCCAGTTCCATCGAAACCACTTCCATTTCAGACAAGATCAAGCGTGAGATCTTCTTTGAGTTCTTGGCCCAGATTTCTGCGGGCAGTCGAACAATTCGCTCACTATTGTCAGCATGAGTCAGCTTGATGATCACGGGCATCACGAGGCCACCTTCGTTGGTGACATCGACGATGTAGAAATGGGTTTCTGAACCAAGCATTTCACGTTGTTCATCGGTCAACTTCGCCAATGAGTCCTGAAACTTCTTCTTGTCTTCCTTCGATACATCAAGGTCATCGAAGCTGTTGTAGAAGTCCTTCAGATCAGGATACTCGTCAACTCGAAGATCAATTCCTTTGTTGCGTTGCTTGGAGATTGACTTCGGAGCATCTTCCCGTTTTTTACGAGCTCGCTTGCTGGCGGCAACAGGATCGTCCTTGTTGATTTCGTAATGCTCAATTCCTGCGATTGCTAGATCCACGTGGTCTGTGCTGTAGAACCAACCTCGCCAGAACCAGTCCAAATCGACACCCGAGGCGTCTTCCATGGATCGGAAGAAATCTGCTGGGTAAGGTCGTTTGAACATCCAACGTTGGGAGTATTCTTTGAAAGCAAAGTCGAACGCTTCTCGCCCAACTACAGTTTCTCGCAACACATTCAAAGCAGTCGCTGGCTTGGCATATGCGTTGGCTCCGAACTGAAGAATCGATTCCGAATTCGTCATGATGGGAACCTGAGACTGGCTGGACATGTAAGAAGTGATGTTCTTAGGTTCGCCACGTCGAGCTGGGTACTTTTCTTCCCATTCCACTTCGGTGAGGTACTGCAGAAAGGTGTTCAGGCCTTCGTCCATCCACGTCCATTGACGTTCGTCACTGTTCACAATCATCGGGAAGTAGTTGTGTCCCACTTCGTGGATGATGACTGAAATCAACGAGTACTTGGTGCGAGCCGTATACGTGCCGTCTTTTTCGGGTCGAGGACCGTTGAAGCAGATCATTGGATATTCCATACCGTAAACGGGACCGTTTACAGAAATGGCGACGGGGTACGGGTAGTCGAAGGTGTACTTCGAATACACGTTTAACGTGTGGACAATCGAATGAGTCGAATACTTGCTCCACAGTGGTTCTGCTTCATTGGGATAGTAGGACATCGCCATGGTTTTGTTGCCATTGACGCTGTGCCCCAAAGCATCCCAGATGAACTTGCGTGAGCTCGCGAATGCAAAGTCTCGAACGTTGCGAGCCTTGAAGATCCAAGTTTTGACTTCGTCAGAACCTTTTTCTTCGTTCTTCTTAGCTTCCTCTGGTGTCACGACAAAGACGGGGTTCTTCGCTGATTCTGCTTCGTTCAGACGCTCTTTTTGAGCGGCCGTCAGAACGTCGTCTGGGTTAATCAGTTCTCCTGTTGATGCCACGATGTGGTCAGCCGGAGCCGTAATTGCCACGGTGTAGTCGCCGAATTCGAGAGTGAATTCACCTGACCCAAGAAATTCTTTGTGCTGCCATCCGGTGAGATCTGAATAGGCACACAGTCGAGGAAACCATTGAGCGATTTCATAAATGTTGTTGCCGTCTTCTTCGAAGCGTTCGAAACCACCTCGAGCTCGAATCAACGTGCCGTCAACAATGTTGTAGCTCCAAGAAACTCGGAAGCCCACACTTTCACCAGTTGCCAGCGGAGTGGTGAGATCAATTCGCATGCTGGTGCCAGTAATGAAGTGGCTTAGCTTTTTCTTGGAAGCCGCATCACTGACATCGTCTATGGTGTAACCGCCAGGGAAGGTGCGGCCTACCATCAGTTTTTCCATCGCCCCGTAGCTCATCGTGCTGCCGATCGGCGACGCTGTTTGATGGCGGTTGTCGTTGGAACTGGGGTCGAAGCGATTCTGATCCAGTTGCAACCACAGATACTTCAACGTGTCAGGAGAATTGTTCGTGTAAGTGATGACCTCGGAACCGGTCAGGCTGTTCTTCTTTTCATCTAATGACACTTTGATGTCATAGTCAACTTTTTGTTGCCAATACGCATGCCCTGGGGCACCCGATGCATTTCGATACTCGTTAGGAGTAGGAAGGATTTCCTCAAGCTGCCGGAACTTGTCCGGTTGGCCGTACTTGTTGTTAACGACTTGCCCTTGCGTGACATTCGAAAACAGCCCGCAGCAAATCAGCAGTGGGATACCAGAATAAACAGAGATCTTCATCGTGTCAGAAGCCTTCGGTAAACGAATTGGACCGATACTTTCGTCGCTGCGCATAGTCCGCAGTCTCGCCAATGTGCGAATGTACCTGCTGCTGATCAAGCCGCAATCATCAACGCAGCAAACTCAGGCGATTTGGGCAATTCAAGCGCCAACTGGTGGAATCGATTTGCTGATCGGCTCAGTCGTCAAACATTCCCTGTCTGTTCTGGCGAGCATCGTGGTATGTCAGTGAGACGCTGTTCACTGACTTGTCCAGCTGCTTTAGGCGAGCGAAAGAATCAGCGAGCAAGCTGCGTTGGGGAGGCCGCGGGGACGGAATCACTCACTCACGGAAGTGTTCTTCAACCGTGGCTCCACGAGTCCGTCTCTTACTCGCGCGTCTGCTGCATAAGCGTTCGAAACTGAAGCATGGACCTGCATGTTCGCGATGTGTGCGGATGATCACAACTTGAGGTGCCCAGCGGGCAGGCTGAAACGAAAATGGCATCGCCCGTATCACGAGCGATGCCATTGTTTTTGAATCAAGAAATCTGTGCGACTTTGTTTTGAGCACGCACAGATTCACGGCCAATTAGTGAACTCGCTGGCCGGGTACAGAACCATCGTCAGGACTTAACAAGAACACATCTTTGCCGCCACCACCGCTGGCACAAACCATGCCTTCGCTGAGGCCGAACTTCATTTGTCGAGGCTTTAGGTTGGCCACACAAACGACGAGTCGGCCGACCAGTGATTCTGGCTCGTACGCCGCTTTGATGCCGGCGAACACGTTTCGAGTTTCGCCGCCGCCCAATGACAGTGTCAGTTGCAGCAACTTGTTGGCCCCTTCGACGTGGCCCGCTTCGATAATTCGAGCAACTCGAAGATCAACCTTCACAAAGTCGTCGATCGTGCACTCAGCGGTCATCGGTTCTTTTTCAAGAGCATCGCCCGCATCCTTCCAAGTGTCTGAGTCGTGAAACTGAACCTGTGCCGGTTCCGCTTCTGGATTTTCTTGGGCGTTATCTTCTTTGCTGTCATCAATCATGGCTTGGACCTGTTTGTCGTCGATTCGTTTCATGAGGTGTTTAAATTTGCTGACGGGCGTTCCTGTCAGCGGAGTTTTTGAGTTATCCCAGCTTGTCATGGGAGTGCCAAGAAGGGCGTCTGTTTGGTCGGCCAGATCTGGCAGCACGGGTTTTAGATAAATGACCAACTGCCGGAATAAATTCAAAGCCACCGTGCAAACGTCTCGAAGCTGATCTGCCTTTGTTTCATCTTTTCGCAGAACCCAAGGCTCGGCATCTTCAACATACTTATTGGCAACATCTGCTAGAGCCATGATTTCTCGCATGGCTGCATTGTAGCGACACGATTCGTACAGTTCGGCAATGTGTTCGGCCTTCGCGGCTGCGGCCTGAAACAGTCCGCCATCGTCTGGATAGGCATCACTTAAATGGGCGTTGGCAACGAACTTTGCAGATCGAGACGCTAGGTTGACGACCTTACCCACAAGGTCTGAATTCACCTTGGCAACGAACTCTTCAGGGTTCAAGTCCAGATCGTCTAAACCATTGCCAAGTTTCGTTGCGTAGTAGTAACGCAAAGCACCCGCAGGCAGATGTTTGGCATACGTGGATGCCATGATGAATGTGCCCTTTGTCTTGGACATCTTTTCGCCATCGACCGTGAGGAAGCCGTGAATATGCACAGACTTCGGTAGTTGAAAGCCGGCTGTCTTTAACATTCCTGGCCAGAACAAGGTATGAAAGTAGGTGATGTCTTTGCCGATAAAGTGATGGATTTCTGAATTGGCATTCTTCCACCAATCATCAAGCTTTTCGCCATGAGCGTCGCACCATTCTTTCGTTGAAGCGATGTAGCCAATCGGAGCATCAAACCAGACGTACCAGCAATTGCCTGGAGCTCCGGGAATTTCGAAACCGAAGTACGGAGTCGGTCGAGAGATGTCCCAATCTCGCAATTCATCGCCGAGGAAGTGGCCCTTTAAATAGTTGGCAACTTCTGGTTGCAGATGATTGCCGCTCTGAGTCCAGTCGTTGAGGAATTCATGCATTTGCTCGAGCTCGATGAACAAATGTTTGGCCGTGCGAATTTCAGGCGTCTCTCCTGAAATGGTACTGACGGGATCCAACAATTCTGCCGGGCTATAGGTGGCCCCGCACTTGCTGCAGTTATCACCTGGTTGATCTGTGCTGGAACACTTCGGGCAGGTTCCTCTCACAAATCGATCGGCCAAAAATGTTTCGGATTTCACATCGTAAAGCTGCTCGACGTCTTTTTCTTTGACCAACCCCGCTTCGACAATCGATGCCCAAACTTCGTTGCAAAGCTGCTGATTGGATTCGCTGTTTGTGCTGCCGTAGTTGTCAAACTGAACTCCAAACGAGTCAAAATCTCGCAGGTGCGAGTCTCGCATATCCGCGATCACTTCTTCTTCGCTGCGACCTTCTCGACGTGCTCTTAAGGTAATGGCGGTTCCGTGAGTATCATCGGCACAGACGTAAACACACCGATTGCCTCGTAGTTTCTGAAACCGCACCCAGATGTCAGTCTGGATATATTCCACGAGGTGCCCCAAATGGATATGTCCATTTGCATAAGGCAGGGCAGAAGTGACAAGAATCTGTCGGTCAGACATAACTGTGGCAAACCTTTGAGCGGTCGAAGAAGGCGTTTCCGTGATCTGTTGGCAGAGACAACAGCAAAACCGTATCGGTTCAGAACTCGGTGGGGCGAAGTGTAGCAGGACGGCGAAAATCCCAAACCGACGGTTGTCTAGTTTCAGCGATTCCGCTCCCCTTCCCAGTCACATCAATCGCCGTCGCCGTTTTTGGAATTGTGTCTGACACCGTTGGCGCCCAAGTCTGCAGAATTGCTGGCTGCTGAACGAGTCTCGTGCTGAGTCTCGTGCTGAGTCTCGTATCCGGCGACAAACGCGGTCAACTCCGGCAGAATTTGCCGCATTCTTTGGGGAGTCGAAGTGCCTGCCGTTCCTCGCTGAAGTGATGTTTTTGCGACTCGGTTCAGCATCCCATGCTTCGGTAGCCGTATTGACGTTGAACCACGGTCATTGGACAGTGTGGGCCACCAGTGGTGTTGTGTCACGGTGTTGTGTCACGGTGATGGGCCTCGATGAACGGATTCACAGGATTCTAAGATCATGCTGTTTCTTCTAAGACCAATTCGCCTGACCCTGAAAGCTCTCATCACTCAAGCGACTCCGGGCCAGCTGGCTCTTGGATTTGCGTTTGGTGTTTTGATTGGGATGGTGCCAAAAGGCAACCTCATTGCTCTGACTCTTGGCATCATTCTTGCTGCCAGCAGAGCCAACCTTGCCGTGGCGACGGGCACAATTTTGGTCGTCAGTTTTCTATCGGGCTATTTGGATTCGGCATTCGATTATGTGGGTGGGTACGTGCTGTCCCATCCGGCCTTGTTTGAAACATGGACCAACCTTTACAACCGCCCCTTGGCCCCTTGGACAGACTTCAACAACACCATTGTGATGGGAAGTCTGCTGGTTGGAATGGTTTGCCTTTACCCCAGCTATCGCCTTTCGAAGCCGCTGTTTGCCGCTTACACAGAAAAAGCGGCTCGCTACGCAAAACGATTTTGGCTGACTCGAGTTCTGCTTGGAATGGAAGTCGCTGACCGATTGTCCCTGTCGGAATAGGCCGTTTAAGTTTCGCACTGCCGTGTCCTGATCTCGCCATCACAGCTTCGTTTTCGATAAGGAGACCCCCATGCGTTGGGGCTACTTAATTCCTCGAATCATCATTCTTGCAATCGTATGGGCGTTCTTTGCTTTCGGCTTTGATCCTTTGATTCGAAGGGGCGCTACAAGCAGCCTGCAGAGTATCACGGGGGCTAAGGTTGACATTGCAGACGTCACCACGGGCTTCTTTCCACCTCGAGTTAACGTCGATCAGGTGGCACTTGCTAGCGTTTCAAAGCCGGGTTCGAACCTCGTCGAATTTCAAACGGCTTCGTTTCATTTGGCTGGCCAGCCATTAATGCATCGTAACTATGTTGTTGATGAAGCAACCATCACGGGTGTGCGATTTCAGACATCTCGAAACGACAATGGGCAGCTGGAAATCGACGAAGACTCTGAATCTTCTGGGCCCGTTGTCCCTGAGTGGCTCCAAGACAAAGTTAAAAATCTTGGAGACGAATGGCTGGAACAATTCACTGATCAAGCTAAGTCTCAACTTGATCCCAATCGACTTGAAACCTACCAAGTTGGCAACCAATTGTATGTGAAGTGGGACCGTCGATTTGAAGAAGTGAACCTAGCGATCTCAACAACGAAGCAACGCGCCGAACGCCTGCAGCAACAAATCAAGGCGGCCAAGCAAGCCGAGCCCGTTCAGCAAATTCAGTTGTACCTGCAGATTGCTCAAGATGCAGACATCTTGCTGAAAGATAGCCAAGCGTTCGTCACAACATTAAAGACAAACGTCCCGGCCGAAGTTCGTCAAGATTTTGTGAAGTTGGATCAGGCTCAGCAAAATGATCGACAGATGGTTGCGTCAACGATTCAAAATTTGAAGCCAGATTCCGGACGAATCACAGAATCATTGATTGGCGAAGAGATGTATCTGCAGTTGCAGCACTTGTTGTCTTGGGTCGATACGATTCAAGGTTACCAAGAGCAGCTGAAGGCTCCTGCCGAACCGGAACGTTCTGGAGGCCGCTCTATCGAATTTCCAATTCTGAATCCGACTCCCAAGGTATTGTGTCGCAAATTGTTGATGGACGGCGAACTGATGTTGGGCGACTTTCCGACTCCGTTTCGAGCCGTTCTTACAGACGTGACCAGTGATCCGAAATTGCACGGCAAGCCCGCAATTCTGCAAGTTCAAACAGCTGGAGTTCGCCCCGTTCATCTTGTCATTCGGCACGATGCCACATCCGATATCGCCGTCACTGACTTGTCGGCCGATTTCGTTGATGAAACAGAACACGTGGTTGCTGCTGGCAAGCCGGACGCCGAACAGCTCACCGCTAGCCTGACAAATCTGCACTGGAAGGCCAACGTTACGTTGATCGAAGGACAGATTGACGGCCGAGTCGAAATGCGATCAGACTTTGGTAAATCACAATTTCAGACAGCACGACCCTACGCCGTGTCGCTGGCTTCTGTCGCAGAGCAAACGTTGCAATCGATTCATACCGTGAACGCCGTCATTGACCTAAAAGGCAGCGCGTTGAAACCTGATGTGAGCATGACATCGGATCTGGGAAGTCAAGTTGCAAACGGATTTCAAACGGCCTTTCAAGCTCAGCTCCCTGCTATGAAGCAACAAGCCTTGGCGATGGTGACGGACTATGCCGTCGAACAAAAGAAGGAGCTATCTACGAAACTAGGAGGACGATATTCTGCTTTGATTGCAGACCATCAACAATTGATGGACAGTCTGAATTCCGTTCGCTCGATCGCTGCAAATTTCCGAAAGGGGCAAGTCGACCCCAACGCCGTCTTTCGAACAGTGAGTGATTCTGGGCTACTGAAACAGAACGACCAGAAGAAGGCTGATAAATATTTCGGCGAAGCCAGCAAAGTGATGGATGGTTTTAAAAATCCAAATCAAGCATTCGAAAATGCTTTGCCGAGCTTACGAAACCGGCTGTTGGATAAGTTGAAATAGGTCGCACGAAGACGTCTTCGACCGCAGAGCAAAACAATGCTGTCGCCGACCGCTTTACCGCGAAAGTTTGGCAAGCACTGAGTGGTGACGAATAAGAATCGGGCGTCCACTGGAAATTTGGTTGTTGGCCGAGCACACTGGTGAACACAGCGAATTCAGAACTTCGTCCGCTTGTTCACTGGAGCCGGGTCAGTATGTCGAATGCATCGATCAACAGAAGACGTTTCCTTTACCAAGCTTCAGCTCTCACGGCCTCAACCACGTTTTTGCGAAGCGGCTTATACGCCAGCAATCAAAATTCAGTTTTGGCGGCCAGCGATGATAAACTGAGAATCGCTGTGATTGGCAGCGGAGGGCGCGGTGGCTCGAACTTAAAGAGCGTTGCTGGCGAACAGATCGTGGCACTTTGCGATGTGAACGCTAAAAATCTGCTTCGAGCATCTGCTGCCTATCCCAAGGCTCGCACAGAACGAGATTTCCGAAGGATCTTCGATCACGCTGATGAATTTGACGCCGTTGTTGTCAGCACCTGCGAGCATACTCATGCTTTTGCAACATTGCCTGCTTTGCAACTTGGTAAACATGTCTACTGCGAAAAGCCTCTGACTCACAGTGTGTACGAAGCAAGAATCATTCGTGAAGCTGCCGCGAAGGCAAACGTCGCAACTCAAATGGGAACTCAGATTCACGCCGGAAACAACTATCGGCGAGTCGTCGAGCTTGTGCAGTCGGGAGCCATCGGGCCGGTTCGTGAATGTCATGTTTGGGTGGGACGTGCGTGGGGATTGCAATCGCCGCAAAACGCCATCAAGAATTCAGACATTGTTTCCGTACAAGATCGTCCAATTGGTGAAGAGCCAGTTCCGAGGGATCTCGACTGGGATTTGTGGATTGGCCCTGCTCCGTTTCGGCCCTTTAGCAAGACCTACTTTCCGGGGCCGAAGTGGTATCGGTGGTGGGACTTTGGGAATGGGACAATGTCAGATCTTGGCAGCCACTGGATTGATCTGGCATTTTGGGCATTGAATTTGAAGGCTCCTATTTCAATTGAAGCCAGCGGCCCGAAACCGCATTCTGAAATTGCTCCGGCTTCCATGCAGGCTCGATATGAATATGGTCCGAGAGGCGACATGCCCGCAGTCAAAGTGAATTGGTATCAAGGAGCCGACAAGCCTCAAATCTGGCAAGATGGCGAAATTCCTCAGTGGAGCAGCGGAGTTCTCTTTGTTGGCGACGACGGGATGCTGCTGTCAGATTACGGAAAGCACGTGTTGCTACCAGCAGCAGACTTCGAAGACTTTGAACGTCCACAACCCACCATCCCCAAGTCACTGGGGCATCACGCTGAATGGATTCATGCGGCAAAAACGGGTGATCCAACAACATGCAATTTTGAATACGCCGGATGGCTTACCGAAGCCAACCATCTGGGAAACGTCGCCTTTCGCAGTAAAAAACGGCTGCTGTGGAACGCTGAAAAGATGCAAGCAACGAATGCGCCCGAAGCGGATCAATACATTCGGCGACAGTATCGCGATGGTTGGTCGCTGGAATAAAAGAAGCCGCCCTGCGGGATGGCAAAGCGGCTTCATGAAATTCAACAGTGTTCCACTGATATTATCGTCGAGTCAGGCTGTTTGGCTGAATCCATGTGACGTTGCCCTGAGACTTGATCACTGTGCCTGTGACTTCCAAATTCAAGGCGTTGAAGCGATCTCGGTATGTGTCCGGAGCCATTTGGTGAGCACCTTCAACGACAATGATCTGTCCATCATTGGTCTTGATGGCAAGGCCCAGCTGTCCTGGGTCGTTGAGTGGATGAACACCATGAGAACACGCGGCACAAGATGACATTCCTTGAAATGAAACCAGCTGTACCTGCTCCGTTGCTGGAACAGACTTTTGCATTGATGCCTGCGGGGCATCAGACATGGGAGCGGAAGTCGTCGCAACGGGTGAATTGGGAGGTGGGACGTCGAGAACTCCGTTGCTTTGTTTAGCGCTGGGCAGAAACTTCGTAGGGTTGTTTCTGAACATCAACTGTTCTGCGGCAGAAGGAAATAGGTATCGCATTCCGTTATGGAATTCCGCGAACTCGGGCCGGCCAGCAATCTGCTTGTTCGCTACCACTTGGCAAACGATACAAGCACCATTGATTGCGAGATCTGCGTTGGCGAACTGCTTCGGAGCATCGCGAAACATCTGCTTTTCTTTGTCACTTGGGAACAAGTACATTCTGCCATGATAAGTAGCAGCATGCATTAGGCTTCCGGGTACTCGCTTTCCCCCTTTTTCATAGCACACGATGCAATCACCACCGAGTGCGGGAACGTACTTTGCTGGGTCTTGCTGAAACTTGGCGAGGACGGCAGAATTCGGAAAACGATAAGTTTGTCCGTCGTAGACAGCTTCGTGGTTCGGGCTGCCCATTTCCCATTTACTCGCTTCAATGATGCAAACGGGACAGTAGCCACCCATTGCGGGTTGCCCTGGAATAGAAGACACTTTGGCTTCCTGAATTGTCATGGTCTGCTGATTGCCGGCTTGCTGATGGCCGGATTGATGAGTAGCAGATCCTGTTGATGCCATCGTTGTGAAGGTAGCGGAATTCACTGGGCAAGCAGATGTTTGGCAAGACGACGATTGGCAAGACGACGCCTGGCTGATCATGGCAGCACCAGAACAGGTTGGCTGACCAGTGAGTGGGCAATGGTCATCGGCAGAAACGTTTGGGACAACAACAGCCCATGCGACTAGAATCGCAGAAAGAACAGATCGAATCATCAAGATGCTTTCATGAGAGAAGAGATTTCAATCAGCCGAATTCTGATTGACGAATTCCATTTCTTTGAGCAACCGAACGGCAGGTCACCCAGCATTGTGTGGTGGCAAATTGCCCGAACTATGAGCTAGCTCACAAAGTGTGCAATCTTCTTAAAGTGCCCAGTTTTACATGAATGCCCATGGACACCTCTCTTTCGACGACAGATTCAGCAGTACTCACTGCGTCAAATTTGATACGACTTCTGAAGGACAACAAACATCAGCTTGTCTTGGCAGAAAGCTGCACGGCCGGACTGGCTGCATCGATGATCGCAGGTGTTCCCGGAGCATCGTCGGTGTTGGTTGGATCATCCGTTGTCTATCAAGTGCCCACCAAGAAGCAGTGGTTGGGCATGTCTGAAAAGCACTTCAATGACTTCGACGTTGTGAGTGGTGAAACAAGCCAAGCGATGGCGAGCGGAATTCTGAAACGAACGTCGTGGGCAACAATCGCCGCCGCGATCACGGGGCACCTTGGTCCAGAAGCGCCGCCAGACCTAGATGGAATCGCTTGGGCGAGCGTTAAGTTTCGATCATCCGAACACCGGCCACAGCAAATTACTCAGAAGCTGGTGCTGGATCAAAGCAGTCTTCCCAAACTTGAACCGTCAAAGCTTCGACTTCATCGCCAAGTCGAAGCATCTCGGCAGTTGATTTCTTTGATTGTGAATGCGTTGCAGAAATCGCATTAGTCCCATCACATCAACGCCATCAGTCATCGTTTGTGCTTAGCTTCTTGGGAAACCACGGGAAGAATGAATTTGTGCGTTCAACATATTCAGAGTACCCTAGACGACGTTCTTTGATGTCCTTTTCCAGCATGCCGACTCCGCTAAACTTCATCAGTAGGACTGACATGATCAACGGCGAAATGATGGTCCACCAAGGTGCTCCGCAAAAAATACTGATGCTGAAGAAGCTCCACCAAACAACAAAATCACCGAAGTAGTTGGGGTGTCGAGTATATTTCCAAAGTCCTGAGCTCAACACTTGGCCTGTGCTATCAGAGCGGCTTCGAAACATGGTCAGTTGGTAATCGCTGACAGTTTCAAAAAACAAGCCCACACAGTAGACAAAAATTCCACACGCGACTCCGATACGAAAGACTTCCGTCGTAGAAGTCACGGCATAGATTAACGGAGTTGCCACGACCCACAAAATGGCGGCCTGCAACCAAAATACGGTGATCAGACTTCGAAGCCACCATAAGTCTGTGCCAGCTTGTCGCATGGCCGCGTAGCGCCTGTCTTCGTGAGGTTCTTTCATCCAACGAGTCAGCAAATGCAGGCCCAGCCTTAGGCCCCAGATCGCCACGAGTGCCACAAGAACGACTCGAGCTTTATCTGGCGCTCCTTGGCCAGACCATGCTGCCGCCATGACCACAACGATAAAACCGGGCCCCCAAAATGGGTCGATCACATCAGCCCGTTTGGTCAGGACGCTGATTAACCAGGCGATGGTGGTGTGTAAAAGTACGGCCCCGAAGGTGACCATTAGAACTGTTGTCGTCATTGGTCACCTAGGCTTGTATGAAGTTTTAGTTGGAATCGCTGCATGTAGGGCAGGTTAGCGATCCTGCAAGATTTCGTCAGCTTGTCGAAACAGATAGTGACTGACGTACCATTCTTGGCCGCCACGAAAACCAAAGAGTTCCGCACACGCCATGTAAAACATGCGCCAACGTTGTCTCCACATCTTCCATTTGTTGCCGTATGTCGCTTCAAGGCTTTTGGCAATTTGATCTGGTTTCGAATCCATCATTCGCAGCCAAGCGTTGGAAGTTTTTTCGTAGTGCTGCCCTGACCAAATGACTTGGTTTTCTAACACCAAGCTATCTTGGCATTCGATCAGCAGATCTCGACTTGGCATGATCCCGCCGGCGAAGAAGTGTCGAGTCATCCAGTCTGTTTCCGACTGATCTTCAAACAAGTATGGCTGGCGATCGTGACAGAAAATGTGCACAAACAGTCGACCGTTTTGCTTCAGCCAAGTTGATACTCGAGTCATCAGTTCTCGATGATTTCGTACATGTTCGAACATTTCAACGGACACGATACGATCGAACTTTTCCTCTGGCCGAAGTTCGTTGATGTCGCAGGTCACCACGTCCAAGTTCTTCAATCCGCGATTCGCCGCCTGCTGATCAATCCACTGTTTTTGTGAATGTGAATTGCTAATCGCCGTGATGCTACTGTTGGGGTAGTGTTCTGCCATCCAAAGGCTCAGTGACCCCCAGCCACATCCAAGTTCTAAGACAGACTGCCCATCAGCCAGCAATGCGTGTTCACATGTCTTGCGTAGGGAAGTCGCTTCGGCGACGTCCAGCGAGTCTGAATCTTGCTCGAAGTAACAGCAGCTGTACTTTAAGTGTTTGCCAAGTGACGAGTGAAAGAATTCGGCTCGCACTTCGTAGTGCTGTTCGTTCGCTCGATCGGTTTCCGTGGCAACAGGTAAGGCGGCGAGTTCCTGTAGCAACTTTTGAAACCCCGATCGATCATCGCAATCTGGCAAAGATTTGGAACGATCGGCGATGAGCTGACGCATCCCGAATCTAAGGATCGAATCTGGCAGGTAGCCCGCTTCGGCCAAACCGATCAGTGGGGCTGTGAGAAACGATAAGGACATAATCAGGTCTCAGCTGTCGTTGTACAGATTGAAGAAGGGCTTTCGTCAACACAGAATGAAGCTCGCGATCGGTGGCCAAATTCAGGGTGCGTAGATGTGGAAAGCGGTCGGTTCCAACTGGTGCGGCATCAGCATCTCAGTTTTGTTTTGACTTCAGCCAGCAACAACATTTCGCCGCAGTTCGCATTCGGGCTTCATCCAGACGGCTTGTACAAGCCCCGTCGAACGTTCCAAGAAAGCGGATTCGCAGTACGTCAGGTAGTAGCGCCACATGCGAATGA
The DNA here is from genome assembly GCA_039974975.1 of Fuerstiella sp. Classification (GTDB taxonomy): domain Bacteria; phylum Planctomycetota; class Planctomycetia; order Planctomycetales; family Planctomycetaceae; genus Fuerstiella. The sequence goes on from JBDWHY010000110.1 coordinate 129,538, forward strand.
ACCTCTCGCTAAAGCCCTGCTCGCGAACTTCGCCCAGCTTCGCGTGAAACCGTTGGTTCCAAATCTGCAAAGTCTTTGCGTAGTGCATGCCGAAGTCATCCAGTTGGACAATTCGCAAGTCCGTTTTGTCTCGAACACATTTTTGCATTTCAGTGACAGAAGGCAGAAAGCCACCGGGGAAAATATATTTCTGGATAAAATCGACGCCTCGGCTGTAGGCATCAAATCTTTGATCGGCCATGGTGATTGCTTGAATCATCATCGCCCCGCCCGGCTTAAGCAATCGATCGCAGGTTTCGAAGTAGCCGGGAAGGTACTGCCGACCAACTGCTTCAATCATTTCCAGCGAAACAAGTTTGTCGTATTGCCCGTCGAGATCTCTGTAGTCGCTTTTCAACAACGTGACGAGATCTTCCAGCCCCGCGTCTGCGACTCGTTGCTTAGCGAAGACGTACTGTTCTTCGCTGATTGTTGTCGTGGTCACTCGACAGCCGTACTTGCCAGCAGCATGCACGGCAAAGCCTCCCCAGCCGGTTCCAATTTCGATGACATGGTCATCTGGGCCAAGTTCTAAAGTTCGGCAAACACGATCAACCTTTTCCCAAGATGCGTCTAAGAGCGGAGTGTCCGCAGAATTGAAAATGGCAGACGAGTACATCATGGACTCGTCCAAAAACAGATTGAAGAACTCGTTGCCGAGGTCGTAGTGCTCTTGGATATTTTTGCGGCTGCCTATCTTTGAATTGCGATTGAAAAAATGCCCAACGCGTTCCATCCAGCTGATTGGCGAAAAACGTCCTGATCGAAAGGTTTCCAGCACGCTTTCATTTTGCACAAGCACTCGGAACACAGATGTCAGATCGGGGCTGGACCACTCTCCATCCATGTAAGATTCGGCCGCTGCGAGGCCTCCGCCACACACGAGTCTCTTAAAGAAAGATTCTGAGTGAACACGCACAACGGCAGGCGTTTCGCCATCGCCCAGCGTGCCAAATACAGCTTGGTCACAGCCGAGCTGGATGACCAGTTGTCCATGCTTAAGCTGCTTCAGTCGATTCAGGATCAGCTTCGAACAGGTCCGAGTGGACCAGCTGACCTTTTCTTGCGAAAACGATCGATCACCGTCTTCACACGATGTGCTATTGGATTCAAGATCGAAATGATCTTGAACGGCTTGCTTCTGCTGAACCGCATCCAAACCGGAAATCAGTTTGTCTGGCTGAATGGACTCAATTTCAGTTGGCGCGAACGTGGACATAAGCAAAAGATTCGACACAAAGAGAATTGGGTATGCTGAAGATCGAAGTTTGGGAAGAACGTTTCGCAGTTCTATTCCGAGAAGCCTTTTCGACCAGTGAAATTGCAGTGCAGAATAGCCCAATGCTGAAAAACCTTTGGGTTTTACTGCCGAATCAGTTCGATGACGTTGATTTTGGCAGCAAACTTTTAGGGTGAGGTACAAAAGGCACCTTTTTCCACCACAGCCGCACTGCCTGCCAATAGATGGCTGCCAGCACCTTGCCGGTCATGAAGGGGTAGGCAGCCAAAACGGCGGACATTGACTTTCCCGTCATTTCTTGCCGTTTCAGAGACATCGTCACATCAAACTTTGGGCTCCGAAGGCTTGAGCAGGCTGTCACGGCTTCTTCGGAGACTGGATTGGCGTCCTGATACGCTTCTGGTGAATCACCCAACTCGGCGGATTCGTGCTCGATTTGCTCGTGGTTTTCCAAGTGGATATTCAGGCTTTGACCCGGATAGGAAATGTGCCAGCGGTATTTCATCTGCATTTCCATGAAGGGCGAAACGTGAAAAGTCTTGGCTGTCCACACGTGTTGCGGAGCTCGAGATTCGCGCCTTTGTGGTTGCGGAATCACATAGCAATGGCTTTCATTCCATGGAGTGTTTGTGACTTCCGCCACCACGTTTTCGACGTATTGCCCTGTCTGATCAAAGCAGTAATAGTAGCTAACCGGGTTGATTCCAAACCCGAAGTAACGGGCATTCGTGAGGAGTCGAATCGGCCCTTCGCAGGCACACCCTGTGCGATCTAAAATCAATTGGCGTATGGCAGAAGCCAACGGTGTCTGAGGGTCTCCTAGGTAGTCAGATCGACGATGCCAGGCCAAATTGAATCTCTTGGCCGACCAAAACCAAAACTGATCAAGGAGATCGGGCAGCTCATCCAAATCGAAGTAAGGCATGAACATCCGATACCGAAACTGGTTCGCCACTGGTCGAAATCGGCGATGGCGAACCCAGCCACGATACAGGCAACTTGCCAGCTGATTCCTTGCAGGCAGATGGCCGTGTTGGCGCTGAGACAGATTCTGTTTTCGCTGCGGTGTCGACGTCATTGTGTCGAGCTCCCGCTCAGTGCTTGGTCCAAAATGTCGACAGCACCAAAAGCTTGCCCAACGGCCAACCCGCTGCTGACTCCGTCTTCATGAAAACCGTTTCCCCAATAGGCTCCGCAAAATGACGTGCGTTGATTTCGAATGAGTTCAGCGTGCCGTTGCTGGGCGGCCGCTCTTTGAATCGTAAAGATGGGATGAGAATACTGATACCGCCCCAAAATTGTGGCTGGATCGATATTTTCCACGTCATTCAAAGTCACACAAAAACGATATTCAGAATCGATGCCTTGCAGGATATTCATGTCGTAGGTCAAAGTGGCTTTCGCGCCTTGTCCATTTCGAATGCGATAATTCCAGCTCGACCATGTTGCCTGACGCTTCGGAAGGACGGACGAATCGGTATGCAAAACCGCTTCATTCGGCTCGTACGGAAACTGTTCCAAAATCTGAACTTCGGTCGGTGAGGGATCATCAAGCAGCTTCAAAGCCTGGTCGCTGTGGCAGGCAAAAACGACTTCATCGAAATCGACCGTTTCGTTCTGAGTTGTCACGGCAACACGATCGGCGAATCTTTTCACGCGGATGACGGGGCAGTTCAGATGGATTTGGTCCGAAAAGCCGGCCGTCAGTTTTTCCACGTAACGTTTGGAACCGCCTTCGATCACGTACCATTGAGGTCGATTGCTAATACTAAGTAAGCCGTGGTGCCGGTAGAACTGTAGGATGAATCGTATCGGGAACTTTGCGAATGTGCCGACCGGACAAGACCAAATCGAAGCGCCCATTGGCAACAGATAATAGTCACTGAACATTTTGCCCAGCCCACGCCAATCCAGATATTCTTGGACCGTCATGTCATCTGAAACATGGTCGGCGTCTTGTGACCCCACTTTGTTGAACTTCAGAATGTCCAAGACCATGCGATGAAATGATGGGCGAATAAGGTTTCTTCGCTGAGCATACATCGTGTTCACGCTGCTGCCGCTGTATTCCAATCCTGTGCGATTGCACGATACGCTGAACCCCATTTCAGTCGGCCGTCGAGTGACCTCGAGATGGTTAACTAACTTAAGAAAGTTGGGATACGTTCGATCGTTGCAAACGATGAAACCTGTGTCGACGCTGAAGGCCCGCCCGCCCACGTTGACGTCGACAGTGTGGGTGTGTCCGCCCACGTAATCCCCTGCTTCGAAAACCGTGACTTGGTGTTTTCGATGCAGCAACCACGCAGACGTCATTCCCGAGACTCCGCTGCCGATGATTGCGATTTTCATAACTTGAAATCCCTCTGTAGATGGAGAGTGAAACGTTCACTTTATATTTATCTTGGATGTTTTAGATATATTCATGAAATAAACGATCACATTTGTCAGTGCAGTCGAGTTTCAGTCAAAGGAAACTCCTCGTCGACTTGGTCGAATTGGATGACCCCAGTAAAAAAGGCCTTCGAGGCCTGATAGCAACCAGCAGTCCTCGAACAGCGGTACTTATTTTGCGGCCCGACTTTTCCGTCGCTAACGGAACTGGATCCGCCCGAGCCCCTACTTAGGCTCTGGTAATGTCAAACAAACCTAATTGGTCGCCCGTTTTAAGCAGGTAGTGAAATGTCTGAGTTTTTCTCGCCCAAAGAAGTCGCAAAAGCAGTTGGAGTCAGTGAATCATCCATGAAACGTTGGGTTGATCGCGGGCTGATCGAAGCATCGAAGACCGCGGGCGGCCACCGTCGACTGCAGTTGGATGCAGTCCTAAATTTCTTGCGAGAGTCTGGCAAGCCCATTCGAGATCCTCGAGCAATCGAGTTACCAGACGGTTGCGGCTTGGACATGCCCGCAAGCATGGAAGAGGCTTGCGATCTGTTCATGAAGTCGATTTTGGCCGGAGATGAACTGGGGGCCCGAAGAATTGCGGTCGATGTTTTCGTCAGCGGCTATTCGATTTCAGAAATCTGCGATCAAATGGTCACTCCAACTTTTCATGCCATTGGAAATTTGTGGCAATGCGGCGACGTTCAAATCTACGAAGAACGTCGTGCATGCGAAGTCTGCCAAAGAACGGTGCATGAATTGCGTCGAGCCGTGCCGCAGGGCGACGATGACCAACCACTCGCCATGGGGGGGACACTTGATGGCGATCCGTACACGATTGCGACATCGTTGGCTGAACTGGTTTTACGAGACATTGGTTGGCGAGCCGAATCTCTAGGGAACATGCTGCCTTTTGATGCGATCCGCACTGCGATCATTGAAAAACGCCCCAAACTGTTCTGGATTAGCGTCACGACAGTCCGTGATCCTCGAAGATTTGTGGCAGATTTCAATCTGCTCTTTGATGTCGCTCAATCCACTGGAACAGCCTTGGTTGTCGGTGGCCAGGGGCTGACACCTGACATTCGACAGCAAGTTCGCTATTCCCAGTTTTCTGATACCTACGGGCATTTGGAAACTTTCGGAAAGGGGCTGCTTGAAACGGAACTTGAACGAGCGGCTGCGGCACGAGCACAGCAAGAACAATCAGCCAGTTCTTTGCTGAGCTCTTCCAGCACCCAGAATTTTCACCAGTAGAAAACAGTGTTGGTTTATGTTGCCAGATCTAGCTTTTTGGGTGACTTTGGCGAAACCCAAAAGCTGGTAGGCTTCCGACTCATGGGGTAACGTAGTAGCGTCTTCCATTGTCGACACCGAATGCATGGGCAAAAAATGCTGAATGCTTGCGGTGATGAAAATAGAAGATGTCTAGAATCCACTTGCTGATGGCTTTCGCACAGTCGAAGTTTCAGCAACGATCCTAAAACTGCACTCCAGAAAGACTCTGAGTCCCATGCCCGCCACAAACTATGACGCTCTGCTTTTCGTTTCTTTTGGAGGTCCCGAGGGGCCAGACGACGTCATTCCGTTTCTGGAAAATGTTTTGCGAGGTAAGCGAGTGCCTCGTGAAAGAATGCTTGAAGTGGCTGAGCACTACAACCATTTTGGTGGTGTGAGCCCAATCAACGAACAGTGTCGAGAACTGATTTCGGCACTGGAGACTGAACTTCAAGACAGCCAGATTGACCTTCCCATCTATTGGGGCAACCGGAATTGGCACCCGCTGCTTCCGGGCACGGTTCAAAAACTGAAGGACGATGGTAAGAAGCGAGTCCTGACGTTTATCACGTCTGGTTTCAGCTGCTACAGCGGATGTCGGCAGTACCGTGAAAACGTGTATGCGTCTCAGGATGAAGTCGGTGCCAATGAGATCGAAGTTCACAAGGTTCGAGTCTTCTATAATCATCCTGATTTTGTCGCCGTGAATGCTCGCAACGTCAAAGCGGCCATTGATGCAGTTGCCGATGGAGACTCGTCCGACGTCCGGGTCGCGTTTACTGCCCACAGTATTCCCGATTCAATGGCGTCGACTTCTGACTACGAAAAGCAGTTGCAGGAAGCCAGTCGTTTGGTTGCCGAACAGCTTGGCCTATCAGACAGCCAATATGATCTTGTTTACCAAAGTCGCAGTGGCCGACCTCAAGACCCTTGGCTGGAACCGGATATTTGTGACCACATCGATGCTTTGCACGAGCAGGGTGTGAAGAAGCTAGTGATCTGCGCGATCGGATTCCTGAGCGACCATATGGAAGTGTTGTACGACCTTGATGATGAAGCTCTGAAGAAGTGCGAAGAATTGGGCATGGCCATGCAGCGAGCGGCCACTCCCGGCACAGATCCACAATTCGTCACGATGATTCGCAAACTGATTCAGGAACGCCTGACGGGTTGTGAGCAAGAATGTATCGGGAGGTTCGGTCCAAACCACGACGTGTGCCCAGTGAACTGCTGCCCAGCACCACCCGCACGGCCACCGGCAGGTCGACCAGACACAGGTGGACCAGACTCCGGCCGACCACCGGCTTAAGGGCCAAAGCGTGACAGACTGCCAAGCGACCATTTTTTAAAGCGGTTCGAACCAACTGTGTTGTGCCGACTGGGCTTATGAACGGCTGGGCTTGTGAACGGCTTTCGCGACACGCTTGCGACGGGCGTTTGGATGATTCATGATTTGACTTGCTGGGCCGATTCGCTGTTATCAGCAAAAACCATCGCCTTGGACATCTCTTCACGTTGCTCGTTCACGAAAGTTGATTTCATGCTGACCACATTCTGTTTTCTCTTCTTAAGCACCAGTCTCACGTTGGCCGGTGAGGCCGGGACCGGTGAGATTTCAGTTGCAGACAAAGCGACTGCAGACAAGACGACTGCGGACAAGTCGGCTGCGGACAAGTCGGCGGCCAAGGAAGCGTTGAAGCCAATCCCCAAGCCCGAATTCACAAACGCCGGACACACTGTGGACGATGTCAAAGCAGTTCATGGTTTTGTGAAAAGCAAACGAGCTGTTTTATTGGATGTTCGTGAGCAAAGAGAGTGGGATGCTGGCAGGCTGAAGCTGGCCAAGCTTGTCCCGCTGAGCGTGATTCGCAACGGTGAACTTCCAGAAAAAATCCGGAAGATGTTGCCCAAAGACAAGCCCGTTTATCTGCACTGCCTATCAGGTGGGCGAGTGTTGATGGCAGCAGAAATCTTGAAGTCTCAGGGCTATGACGTCCGTCCGCTGAGATCCGGTTACGAAAAGCTGTTGAAAGCTGGCTTTGATAAAGCAAAACCGAAAGCAGAAGAGCAGAAGTAGATAAAAGACCAAGACGGAAATTGACGAGTGCTTTTCGACGGTTTCAGCTGAGAATTCGTCTGGTTCCGGCCGGGCATTTCATCTTTGCTCTTTTTGTTCGGGAGGAAGCGGATCCTAAGATTGCAGACCATCCCAATTGCAAAGTGTCCGTGCATCAGTCTGCGATGATCACAATCACGGAGCGTTCTCGTGCTAGATGCTGTCCTTCTTTGTTGTGACTCTTTGCTGTCACTCTTTGTTACGTTGGGGGTGAGCCGGATTGGGCTGCTTTGGATCTGCTAGCAATTCACGCAAAGCATGGTCAAAGGGATCCGGGCCATCTAGGTCAGTCACAGTGGAAATCGAAGCAATGCGTTGCTCTGTTAAGTCTGTGTTGGCATTGCTTGGCAGCAGTTGAACATGCAGTCTTAGTAACTGTCGAGCCGCATTTTGATTGCCGTTTCTAAGACGAATTCGGGCAAGCCGAAACAATGCGTCTGCAACGACTGCGTCTCGAAACCGATACTGAAACGACGCGTTCCCCAATTCAAAATATTCGTCTCGATTCTCTGGCAACAACTTCAGCATCGTTTCGGCAACCGATACTCGTTGTGCGTCGTTTGAAAACTGCACCTTGCGAGACGATTGTTTCGGCAACGGCCAGCAGTAAAGCCGAGCCAGCAAACGAGCATATCTTGCGCAGATTTCAGGCGGCCGATTTGCGTCTTTTTTCAAGAAGTCGAGCAGGCGTTGAACGCCGCGTTCTGGGTAGGAGTTCACGTACCGAGAAGCTCGAAAAAAGTTTTTACCGTAGTTCGTCATCAAATGTTGAGCCACACGAGGGCTTTGAAAAAATTCGACCGTCCAATTGACCAGCTCAGCACGATGTTCGGAAAACTGAGTCAATTCAGGTTGCCATTCGTGGATGGAATTGGAATCAACGTCTTTGATACTGTTTTCTGAAGCCAAGGTCCCCGGACTCACGTAGGTGAATTCGATGGCCGAACAGTGCACCGGTTCGAAGGGGAGGTGCCAACGTCGAGCTTGTCCAGCAGCCATCATTGTGCGGACAACTCGAAAGTCAGCTTTATCATTCACGAACGTCAGCTGGATGGGTCTTAGCAGTTGATGTTGGGTTGGGGTTTCAGCGAATGTGACTAAGACTTCAAACCCAGAAGGCTTTGCGTTCCTACCTGTGGTGTTTTTTGATTCGAGTCGTTCAGACCGAAATTTGGTTTCCAATGAAGAAAAGCGATTGGACATCGCGGAGTGAAAGAACTGAGTCAGCTGGGCAGAGTACTCGCGATCATTGACTTCCAAGGTTTCTGGAGCATGCCCCGCTCGGTCCATCAACCAGACTCGGCTATTGGGATTCAATACATTGGAGACTTGAACGGTGCCGGAAAATGGCAGAAGTCTGTCATTCAAGCCATGCATTAGAAAAACAGGGCAGTCGCAGGACTTCGCATTTTGAATCGGATCGACTCGCCCAAGTAGCAACTGCTTCGCAAGTCGAACCGCCATGCCCTTCATCACGTTGGGATCGTCTTCGCGGACGCCAAACCGTTCCAGCATTTGTTCCGGCACAAACACATCTTCAACGGCAACCGCAGCCGCCTTTTGCTCGTTGGCAATCATGAGTGCCAAAATTGACCCAAGCGATATACCAAACACTCCGATGTTTTCGGGTTTCAGATTTCTTTGCTCGGTGAGATACCGGAAGGCCGCTTCGGTATCTGTACACAACGACATCACGCTGGCGATTCCTTCGCTGCCCCCAAAGCCTTGATAGTCGAACAGCAGTACGTTGAATCCACCGTCCAATAGAAGTTTGGCATAAGGAAGCGACAAAGAGATATTCCCCGTATTGCCAGAACACACCAAGATTGTTTGGGTTGCTTCAGCACAGGGGAAATACCAAGCTCGAAGTTTTAGGCCTTGAGCGTTAGAGAACCGTACTTCTTCGAAGTTTGCAGAGATAACGTCGGGCGATGCGACATCTTGCTTCCACGGAATGACGGCTCCTCTGCTAATCAAATCGGTTGTCTGAGCACCCGCATTGGCGAAGCAAAGCAAGGCAAGGACAAAAGCCAGTTGCTGCAGAAATGCTCGCCCTGCGCTGCGGTCTGTTCGTCTCAAATCGTGGACCACTTATGTTCACCTTGCCTCATGGGATGAAAAACAGTCTCAGCCGAATCCAAAATCCGCCGTCGCGAAATCGTTCATTTCGCGAAACTGTAGTGTCCTCGATCGAATCAATGGACTCAACCGCAACACGTCAGTGCCAATCTTCTGTGAAACGTATTCGCCACGAGTCCGCGACACCCTCCGGTGCTGCAAAAAATCGACCCCGGGCGATTCCCCGTGGCAACAATCGATGTCCTGCCGATTCACCTGTTGCTGCCGTTTTAGTTTTCTGAACACAGCGTTTGCAATGTTACCCAACCGGTCGTTTCGGCATGATCGCTTCAATTGATCCCTGCGCGGCTGTTCGACTGTTGGTTTCCAAGGTTGAAAACCCGCAATCGATGGGATTTCCTCAGATTCCGCGGGCAAGGCTTAAAATAGCACGTTGAGGCAGATGTAAAACCTTGACGTTTTTACGCATTGTGCTGAATATTCGAACCGGCGAAAGACTGAGGGAAACAAGCGTTTGACCGGCTTGAAAACCGGCCATATAGTCGAGGCATACCCGCTAGCGACAACCCATTATCGCTACCGTGTAGTCAACGAAAAGTGAATTGATTTGACTGAGTCGTTTTCATGCTGCCCCCCAGCATTCGATTCAGAAGGCTGATTGGAAAAGCCGTCAGCACCCTTGTCTTCGAAATCAGCTCGAAGGAAAGGCTGCATCCTTTCATTAACGTTGAATGACACACAGCAAGAATGTTGCTGTGAACCATCAATACACAACGCCTCAGTTGCATTAGGCGTTCAAGGAAGAACCATGCGATGCAGGATGCATCTCCTTAAAGCTTCTGAAAGCTCGTTTTCTGCAGGTCGCTGCCCGCAGAAAATGGTTCAAGGGGACCACCATGCAGCGTTTGAATATCTTTTCAATCAGCAAAACCTTCGCACTGACAGCCATCGCGTTTGTCCTTCAAGCTGGAGTGCTTTGTCCGCTTCAAGCTGACACTGGTGAAGTTGATACATCGGCTTTGCTTACTGCCAGCCAGGCGTTAGGTGAAGGCGAATCTTTAGAAGCCAGCCGTCAGTGGCGAGACGCAATTCGTCTTTACGAAGCCGCTTTGGAAAAGTTCCCCGAAGATGATGGACTGACTTACGCCCTGCGGCGTACTCGGGTTCACTTCGGTATTGAGCGTCGTTACGCGGACAACAGTTTCGAAAAACAGATGCTGACTCTGTCTCGATCTGAGAGCCTTGACCTGATGGAAGATGTGTTGGGTCGAGTGCAAACAGAATATGTGGATCCCATCACGGCCACAAAGTTTGTCGCTCACGGAACGGAAAGTTTTTACATGGCGTTGGGGAACTCACAGTTCCTCGCAAAACATTTCCAAAACTCTGACCGCTCTAATATCAATGCCGTTCGACAGCGTCTGATTCAGTCGTTCTGGAATCGCCGAATCGGAAGCCGAGTCGAAGCTCGGATGACGATCAGTGAAGTTTGCGACTTAGCTGCCGATAAATTGAACTTGGCCAGTTCTGTTGTGGTCATGGAATATCTGTTTGGTGGCTGCAATGCCTTAGACGACTACAGCAACTTTTTGACTCCGGATAGCTACAACGATCTCTTCGGCAGCATTCAAGGAGAATTCGTCGGGATCGGTATCGAAATGGAAGCCAGCAAGGGCAAAGGCATGCAGCTGATGAATGTCTTGCTGGACAGTCCTGCCGAATCTGGCGGGCTGCGACCGGGAGACTTCATTGTGGAAATCGACGGACGAAATTGTCGAGACTTTTCAACGGATGAAGCTGCTCGACTTCTGCGTGGCACTCAAGGCAGCAGAGTTAACTTGAAGTTCGAAGATCCCGATGGGCGATTATCCGAAAGCCAGTTGATTCGACGTCCTGTCCAAATCAAAAGCGTCACTCGTGCCTTAATTTTAGACGATACGACCGGAGTTGGTTACATCCGCATGACGGGTTTCCAAAACACGACCGAAGACGAAATGGAAGAAGCTTTGAGAAGTCTGGAACGTCAGGGAATGAAAAGCCTGATTTGGGACCTGCGAGGCAATCCGGGTGGTCTTCTTGATACCGCGGCCGCTGTGATCGATCGCTTTATCGAAGACGGAGTCTTGGTTTCAACAGAGGGTCGGTCCTACGATCAGACTCAGGTCTTCCGAGCTCGCTCATACAATACTCGTCGAATGCCGCTTGTTTTACTTGTCGACGAAGGCAGTGCGAGTGCCAGCGAAATTGTTGCAGGAGCGATCAAGGATCATGGTCGAGGCACAATTGTGGGGCGCAAAACTTACGGCAAATGGTCCGTGCAAAGTATTATTCATCTGTCAGGTGGGACAGGCCTGAAGCTGACCACCGCGAAGTTCTTTTCACCCAATCACATGAACTACGCCGGTAAAGGACTTCAAGTTGATGAACAAGTTTCTACGGCTGGCATGAATCGCTCAACGATGTTTCGAGGAAAAACAAGTGGTGAAATCGTTTTGGATCCAGATGTTGCCCGAGGAATGGAATTGCTTGAACGACAATTTGCTCGCAAGTAGATCGCATTGATTTTTGTTGTGACGCAGGGCAAGTTTTCTGCTCTGCGAGCGACAAGTTGGAATTGGATAAAACCGCCGAATTCTGTCTCAACAGTTTCGGCGGTTTTTATGCGCGTGAAACACCACGAATCTGAAATCGGTGTTCCTTAGAAACGGCTACGTTTTCTGATCGCCGGTCGTCACCAGAAGGCCTAAGCGATGCCCTTTGAAAATGAGGCTGTGCAACGTAGAACCTTAAAATCCGTCCCATGGCCTTCATCTGATGAGCCCGAATTTTCCGGAGACTTCAAATGCTTGACGAAAAACCCAAGTCACAAGTCGCTACATTCGCAGCCGGGTGCTTTTGGTGCACGGAAGCTGTCTTTCTGCAATTGAAAGGCGTCAGTAAAGTGGAATCTGGATACACGGGGGGCCAGGTTTCCAATCCGACTTACAAGCAAGTCTGTACGGGAGCAACGGGACATGCGGAAGGCGTTCAAGTCACGTTTGACCCATCGGTTGTGACGTACGACCAACTTCTAGATGTCTTCTTTCACACTCATGATCCGACGACGCTCAATCGTCAAGGAGCTGACTTTGGCACTCAGTATCGTTCGGCCGTCTTCTACCAAAATTCGGATCAACTGCGAGCGGCGAAAGCAATGATCAGCAAGATCGACGCTGCTGGAACCTTCAGCGACCCAATCGTGACGAAGCTAGAAAAACTAACCAAGTGGTATCCGGCTGAAAACTACCACCAAGATTACTATCAGCAAAACAAACGTGAACCGTATTGTCAGTTTTCGATCAGCCCGAAGGTGGCCAAATTTCGAAAGCGATACGCCAACTTGATTAAGTAGTCGCAGCGGAATCCTAGTTGGCGTAGAGGCGGATCTCTTTCTGGAGCGATCGCTTGATGACCCGCATTGCCACCAGCGGCAGTTGTGACGAGTGACTGTTCTAAGCGGCGGCAGTTTCAGAGAGCCGCTGTCTCTAGAGAACGGAATGCCCGGCTGTCTGCGTTGTTGTATTCGCACAATGGCCTTGACCAACGACTTTGACGTTAAGTCGTTTTCGACTTCGTGTCGCCACCGCCACCGTGTCGGATAATAATACCCTCGACAAGATACACGACATCCTCTGCAATGTTGGTTGCATGATCGGCCACTCGTTCGATTTGACGGATTGCAGAAAACAAATGCATGCCCGGTTCAGTCACTTTGACATCTTGAGTGATCTCATCGCGAACTCGTTCCAGCAGAACCACGTTCAATCGATCGACTTCGTCATCAGCCGCACATACTGCTCGAGCAACAGTTGCATCCAAATCGACGTACGCATCGATACTTTGATGCAACATCGTTAAAGCCTTGTCCGTCATCTCGCTCAGCATCGGGGGCATCGGGAATTCGGGAAACAGCGAAATGCTGGCGGCGCGATTTGCCAAATTCACAGCAATGTCGCCAACTCGCTCCAATTCGCCGGCGATTTTTAGGACTGCCGTGACTCGACGAAGATCGTTCGCAACAGGGTGGTACAGCGCCAAGATTCTTAGACACTCTTCTTCAATGTGAATGTCAAGATCGTTGATTTCGCCGTCACGCACCTTCAATTCGGCGGCCAATTCGCCGCTGCGTTGCTGCAAGCCTTTCACGGCTGCACTAATGTTTTCTTCAACCTTCGAACACATCGCTACGATGTCTCGGTGAAGCCCGTCCATCGCCATTGTAAAGTGGATAGTCACCCGTGATTCTCCGTCTGCCTGCCGTGTCTGCCTGAGATCCTGCTCAGAAGTTAGCCACGCACAATAGAGCATCGCCCCTAGGAATGCGAACTGTATTCGATGTGAAATTCAGTAAGCACTCGTCATTCCCGCTCAGCCGTCCTCCACGATCAGTCCAACCACGACAGGTCATTCGCTTGAAAATTCAGGTGGAAACATGTTCGCTGACTTCGCAGAATCGTTGTTGTACACTGACGGCTGGCTTTGCTTTCGTTGCCAGTCGCTTTTAACGGCTTGTCGCACGAGATCTCTGGATTGACCTGCCTCGGGCATATGAATGAATCTCAAAGCCACTTTGATCGTCGAAGCCCCGATCTTTTTCAACAGACATCCACTCGCAAATGTTCACCAAACGCAGCACACTCATTTCTGCCGTATTCATGCGGTGCTCGTGCCTAGGAGTGGTTGTGCTGTCAGCGACTGCTGATTGTCAGGCCCAAGCAAGTCAGAATGGTTCGCAGTCATTGACTGTAATTGGCCGACCACAAGCAGTTGATGCGGATCGCGAAGTGGTGATCACAACCAAAGGCAGTCAGAGTCCGACGACTGGACGGATCGTCACTGAAACGCCAGACGGAATGATTTTGCTTGAACAATCCAATGGCAGCTACGTACAAATTCTCGCCGACGATATCGCAACAACGACAGAAACAGGAAATTCATTTGCTTCCTTCAGTGCGGCTGAAACGGGATCCTATCTAAAGCAACTTATGGGCAATGGCGAAGTCACAACGACGCAGCACTTCGTCATCTGTAGTGCCGCATCGCCTCATTACACTCGATTTTGCGGGCAGCTGTTGGAACGAGTGGCCACACAGTTTCCATTGACGTTGAAGAAATGCGGAATCGATTTGCCCCCACTTCCCAATGGGTTGGCGGTCATGATCTTTGCGACTTCCGCAGACCTAAAAGCCTTCGCAGAAAAGCAGCATCCCGAAGTCGATTTTTCTGACACTCCCGGCTACTACTCGGTCACCCATAATCAGATTCTGTTTTCCGCAGATCAAGATGATCGGAATGCACGTTCTAACACCGATATTGCACGCGGCCTTAAGCGATCCCCTCGAATTGTGGAAACAATGGTTCACGAGACCGTCCATCTCTTGCAATACAATTCTGGACTGATGAATCGGTTTGCCGCGAACCCGACATGGATTGCGGAAGGAATGGCCGTCTTTTTTGAACCAGTAAGTTTACGAAGTTCTCTGCTATGGAGCAGAGCCGGCGACATCAACGAGCTGCACCTTGAAGGCCTGAAGGCGGCTGCTCAGGGGACAGACTTCATGCTGCCCCTACAGTATTTGTTCACAGACGATCAAGCCTTCGCGAATGCGCAGAAAGTCCGCAGCGCGTATGCTGAATCTTGGGCCATTACATGGACATTGATGAAGCGGCACCCGAAAGCATACGGCCGCCTCCTAGAAGCGCAAATGGAATTACGACCGCTTGTGGCCGTTACTCATGAGCGGCGAATCGAAATCGTTGAGACCACCTTGCAGATGTCTCTGGAAGATTTGCAGGCTGAAGTTCGCAAAGCACTGCGAAGACAACTGTAGAAGCTGCCAAGGAGGGACTGCTGTGGGCTTGCCAGGCAGGTTTCAAGCATTAGCAAGTGCTGGGCATCCTGATCACGGATGATTCTTTGCGGCGTAAGCTGTTGTTTGAAACGATCTGTGTCAAACACAACAGGCGTCAGGCGGCTTGAGTCTCTGACTTTGGCTTGCGAATTCGAGGTTCAGATTTCCAACGTCGATGAACCCAAAAATATTGGTCAGGCGCACATCGAATCATTTGTTCAAGAGCTGTGGTGAATTGCTGAGTCAGCTTTTTCACACCATCTGCATCGTCGAAGTCGCGAGCGTCAAGGACCTGCTGAGTTCTTAATTCAAACTGTCGCCAGCGACTGCCAACTTGGTCTTCATCGGGCAGCCTGAATGCACCTCCAACGACAATCAAGGCGTCGTGTTGTAAGGCTAGCAATGCAATGGACTTAAACGTCGACGCCGGCTTGCCAAAGAAGTCTACGAAGACACCCCGTTTGCCTGCGTCTTGATCTCCTAGTAAAGCCGCTTTTTCAGATGCTTCCATGCAGGCCACAACTTCACTGCTGGCGCCCTGCTTTGAAATCATCCGGTTTCCAGTGCTCTCTCGAAAGCGTAAGAACCAATCATGTAGCCAGGGGTTATCAAGATCTCTGGCGACAACGCCCATGGGAAAACCAAAATACCCAAACGTGTTGACGCTAATTTCCCAGTTCCCAAAGTGACCTCCAAGAAACAGGACGGGGCGGTCCTGCAAGACAGCTTGGACGCATTCCTCTCGTCCATGAAACCGGAGCACTTCGTTGCAGTTTTCGAGTCGAAATCGGCGATCCAATTGAATGATCTCGCAGACCATCCGGGTCAGGTGTTTCCACATTCCATGAATGATTTGATCGACGTCGGCATCAGAAGTTTCCTCGCCAAAGGCAGTGCGGATATTCTGAGCGGCAACGTGATATCGAGTCAATTTTTTGGGCAGTACCGCATGGAGAAACCAAGCGATGGAATCTGCCAGCCGAACACACGAGCGTACGGGCAGGCTTCGTAAGATGAAAAGAATCGACTGAAACACGGCAAATTCTGCTCGGTATCGTAACCGCCGTTGCCATGTATTTTTGCGTGCCATCCCTGAAGCTCTCCTTGCGTCTGCCACGATCCATC
Organism: Fuerstiella sp.; assembly: GCA_039974975.1. Taxonomy (GTDB): domain Bacteria; phylum Planctomycetota; class Planctomycetia; order Planctomycetales; family Planctomycetaceae; genus Fuerstiella. The sequence continues at coordinate 145,688 of JBDWHY010000110.1, forward strand.
GCACAGCCTCCTGACCATCTTTGCCAAAAGATACTGGATCATCTGCGTTATCAATCGCATTTCGGATGAAGGATAGCGGTCGCGATCACTCCTCTCCAGTCCAGCTAACAAGGTGATTCGCCATTCAGCGTAATCATATGCTTTGACATTCCGCGGGGATTAAATGGTCGGATGTCACTCACGGTCTGAAGCGACACCAATCGCTGCGTTGATTCAGCGTTTGTTCGCAGCGACATTCCCTGCCATTTTTCGTTCCACCTCTACGTGGGCGATCCCGTCTAGGAGGCCCCTGCCCAGAAGCCCCGTGCAGAGACTCTCAGTGCAGAAGACGATTTTGTGGCGTTTGTCGGCACCTTTGAAGATGACGATCTATGCCGCGTTTTGTCGTCGTTTTTCCTTACGACTAAGTCGGCGGCCTTCGTCGTTGTTTTCGCTTGGAGCGTCCGGTGCATCGGCTTTAGCGGCCGTCTTTGTTTCGTCCTCTGCCTTGGCTTTCTTGCGTCGAGGACGGCGGAAGGTTACGGGGATCGGTTCCAGCGATGCCGGCTGATGTCTTGCGACCAACACCAAAATTGCGGGCAACAGAATTAAGGCGACCACAAGGCAACAAGCGACGCCAATTGCTAGGACAACTCCGACGCTCTTCAAGCCCCCATGCGATGATACCATCAAGCTTCCGAAGCCAATGATTGATGTCAAAGATGTGAGCAACACACCGTTTACCGTATCAGAACTCGGAACATAGCCATCTGAATTTGCAGCCAGCTGACGGCGATAGTCATGCACCATGTGTACCCCGTCGTCAACTCCGATTCCCAGTACAAGAGGCAGTACGATCAGGTTGATTGGATTGAAATCGATGTTTAGCAATGCCATCAAACCGAGCAACATCAATCCTCCACCAACCGGAGTAATCAAGGCGATCAATGTGTCACGCAAGTTGCGGAAATCAAACACGGTCGCAATGAATGCCACCATGCCTAAATACATCCCCACAAGTAGCACGGGGTTGAGCTCTGATCCTCGCTGCATGGCGGTGTACCCAACGAATCCAACGACTAAAGCCGGAGGAACAATGGTTAGCAGTTTTTGGCCGGGACGCAGGAAGTCAAATAGCAGGAATAAGGCGATGGCAGCCAATGAGTAGAGCCCGATAAGTTGATAACATTCCAGCATGCGTTTTGAAGCATCAAGTTGCTGAACGGGCACTCCAGTGATGTTTGGATCAATGGCTCTCAAGTCCCCGACGAACGTCCCTAAAGCTGCTGAACTCCACACGTTGTCTCGTGGGAAGACTTTCAGTAACCACAGTTGTTGATCTTCTGCTGACTTCACATAACGATTGCGCCAAGCGACTGGCAGGTCACTTGCCTGAATCGGCTCAAGCGAATCGGCTCTTGATATCTGGTCAAATTCAACAAGGAGTGATTCAGAAAAACTTGCTTGGTATTCATCAACCAAACGTCGTTGATCATCAGGACGATTGCCCAGCATCGCAATCACTTCGTTTAGCTTTTCACTTGTCCGTTTGCCTCGAAGATCTGAAGATTCTTGCAGCCGGTTTCTGAGCGATATCAATGCATCGCCGAATGTTTCAAGTCGAGGGGCATCAACCGTTGGCTGGGCGGCTCGTAGTGCTGACGCCTTGGAAGATACGCTTTGGATCAACTGGCTTTTTCTGGTGTCAATGCCCACTGGCAGCCGTCCTGATAGGTCAGTGACACGATCGACGGTAGGCAACGCCAAAAATTCAGCTCGAAGATTCATCGCTTCTTCTCGAGACCCTGCCAGAGCCACGGCATACAAAAGCGAATCATCTGCAGAATCCAGAACCCGCTCGGCTTTCACAGAAGGCAGGCTGCCATCTTGAAGCTTCAGCACATTGGAATCGTAGGATACTCTTAAGCTGGGGTCGTCGCCGGTAAAATCAACGGCATGGTAGGCGACCGCAACGACTCCGATGATAGAAACACAAATGGCGATGATTGGCCACGAAGCCACTGTGCTGCGAAACATCTTGCCGTCAATGGGCACGGGAAGTTCATCGATTTCGACCTTCTCATCTGAAAGCGAAATCAAAGCTGGCAAGAAGGTTAAGCTTTGAAAAGCACAAACCAAAACGCCTAACGCGGTGATGATCCCCAGTTCGGCAAGTCCTGGGTATCCTGTCAGCATTGCGCTTCCGAAGGCAATCGCCGTCGTGGCAGAGGATGTGAAGATTCCAGCGCCGACGGATCGGCCGGTCAGCTGAATTGCTTCTACTGTTTCGTAAAGTTCCTGACGTAGGTGCAGGTAGCGAGTCACAAAATGGATGCCGAAATCGACTCCAAGGCCAATTGTGATTGCCACAAAACAAATGCTGAGCATGTTCAGGTGACCAACCGCAAGAGTGGTGACTCCGAACGTAATGGCCAGCGAATTCACTAGCATCACAAGCACCAACATCGGATGCTTCATTCCCTTGAGGCCAAACGACAATAGCAGGCCAACAGCAATGAATGAAATTAATGCAGCGAGCAGCATGTCGCTGCCAGAACTTAACATTCCATCTGCTTCAATGACTGAAATGCCGGTGACGGCGACTGATAGGTCAGGGGCTTCCTTCAGAAAACCTTCCTGAACTTCGGTCATGTGTTGCCGCAGCTTGTCCATCGCTGCGACTGTCGTGCCGTCTTCCAATGTCTGATCTGCGACACGAACACGCAGAAAGCCTGCGTTACCAGCAGGATGCATCAGATAGGCGACGTCAACATCCTGAGCCGTTGTTTCCAAAGCGGGAGACGAATATTCAGGCCACGGGCTGATTTCAACATCGTCAGCGATCCAAGATTGAAGACTGTCTGTGAACCGCTCGGAATAAGCGATCGCTTTGCCGGGAGACTTTTGATTCTGATTTGCGACAGCAATTTGATCGGACAAAAATCGAACCCAACGATCCAGTTGAAGATGCTGCCAGTTACCAGATTTCTGACCGTATGCCGCGTAATCTGCCAACCATTGAGCGTCGTTGAGTTCTTGAGTTGATCGCAGTTGCAAAGCTTTCTGCCGCAAGCTTCCTTGATCCAAGCGGCAAAGGACATCTGCAAACAGTTGAGGTTCACGGACCAAACGTTCCGACAGCTGATCCAAGGCTTGTTTGATTAGCGGGGCATTTGCGACGTCGGTCTGGACAACGACGACCAAGTCCGATTCGCCACCGAAAGCGTCGGAATAGTTCTGCCATGCGGCGTCGGGCTTTAACAGGTCTGAACGACTTGTTTTCAGCTGAAGGTCATTGACTGTGATGCCGACGCTTGCGCATCCCAAGAACACCATGAACCACAACACCAGTCGTGGATGGCGCGCACCAAACCCAGAAATGCCTCCAAGGCATCGAGCGAGAATTCCGTTCGCCTGTTTTTGTTCGCCAGACACCGTGGTCACCGTCCGTGGTCGGTAAAAGAAAACTACGCCGTGCTGACCACTTCCGGTGAGCAGCTTTTAAGCTGCGAAGACTTCGGTGAACGCCGATGCCACTACCGCTCTTGGACAACACAAATCCATCACTTCATTCGCCGCGCAGAATCAAGCGCACCCGGAACATCCCGGACTGTGGAATAATCGTCATAAACGGCTAGCAAGCTGCACACGTTTTTTTTGCTGGGTCAAAGTATTGCCGCTTTGAACTCTTTGGCTGGTTGTGCCTAAGTGCTGCATGTTGCCTAAGTGTCCATGCGGACGGCCGATTGCCGTGGGAAAGTTAAAACCAAATCTGTAGCTGGCGGCAACAATTGTTAAGTACATTGAGTAAAAAGACGGGCTGTGGCGGCTGAACCCCGGCCGTCTCGTCGTCAGCGGCTGTCGCTGGCTTGTGCAGTGAGGGCCGTTTTTGTGCCCGCTTTCGGATCGTGAATCGCTTAATCAGATCTAGGGTGTTGCGCGATGAGCAGATTCGCTGGCATTTGCAAATCAGGTTGCTAGCATTCCCGCCAATAGTCATGTGCAGTCTCAGATTGCCCAAGAGGAGTGACTAGGTTTTCCAATCTTTCATTTTGACGCGGATGTCAGTCCGCTAATTCAAATGGAAACAAAAGAGATTCGCCGACGGATCGGATTCCAAGCTGCCTGTTTGTTGCACAATCGCCAAGAGGCGACGTTTCATGCTGCAAAATGGCGAGCTGCTCGCGCAATCACTCGAAGCTTTTTGCCTTCGGAGTGCCTTCCTACCGACCTTGAAATTCGAATGGCTTTGCAAGAACTGGCGTCGTTAACGATCGCCGATGGGGCGGCCAATATCGTCTTTGGGGATGGTCACCAGCACGAGGCTCAAGAAGAAGACTTCGATCAATATCACGCTCTACTGGCTCCGATGGACCGAGTCATATTGAATCGTGATACTCATCCAGAAGGAGACCTTCTGTATCACAGTCTTCAGGTGTTTACTTTGGCGAAGGAAGTTCGAGACTGGGATGAGGAATTTTTGGTGGCGGCTTTGTTGCATGATGTCGGGAAAGGAATCGATCCGATTGAAGCCCACGAAGCGACTTTAACAGCTGTTCAAGGAATCGTTTCGGACCGCACGTTTTGGTTGATCGAACAACTGCCGTCGCAACATCGAGTCAGCGAAGGCACTTTGGGTGCTCGAGCTCGACGACGACTTGCGGACCATCCCGACGGCGAAGAATTGAGGCTGCTTGCCGCCTGCGATAGCGAAGGCCGAGTCCCCGGCAGAATCGTGTGCACTTTGGATGAAGCAATTGGAGAGCTCAGAGTTATGGCGGCCGCCTAACCACGATGGGTCGGCCGAGAAAGTCGTTGGTGTCGTTGGCTGATCCCGAGGTCGACGACATTCGGCCCCATCACTGGAAGAAGCGACTGCGTGTTGCAGATCGCCGCCTTGCAGTTCGCCGCGTTGCAGATCGCGGCGCTGTTGAAGACGGCGCTGTTGAAGACGCCGCTGTGTTCAGAACGCCGCTTTGCTCAGAACGGCGCTTCGAATGTGATGCCAGTGGCCAATTGGCTTTGCCAGTAAACCCACTCGTGTTGCCAAAAGCTTTACTCAGCAAGTCGTCGTTGCAAGTATTCTGCTCGAGCTTCGTTTCGAGGTGACGTGTCGAGGGGTTCGCCGTAGATCTTCTGGATGTGGGCGGGCTGAATGTGCACGAATAGTTCGTTGACAACGCCAAGGTCCACGTCTTCAATCATTCCGAGGTTGATGCCGAGACGTAGGCTGGACAGGAGAACCATTGTTTCTTCGGAACTGATTGAACGAGCACTTCTGAGCGTGCCAAGAGCCCGAGCCACCTTGTCGTCAAGTTGTCCCTTGTTGTCTCGACAAAGCAAATCTCGAACTCGACGTTCATAGCCCAAGATGTTTGGAATGACCTCTGACAGATTTGAAAGCAGCTTCTTTTCGCTGAGGCCTAAGGTGATCTGGTTTGAGATCTGGTAGAAGTCTCCCATCGCCTGACTGCCTTCGCCGTACAATCCACGCACGGCTAAGTTGATCTTTTGAGCCGCTTCGTGCACCTTGCGAATTTCACGAGTAATTCGCAACGCTGGCAAATGCAGCATCACGCTGACTCGAATTCCTGTGCCCACATTTGTTGGGCAGGCAGTGAGGTAGCCGAGTGATTCGTCATAGGCAAAGCTGATTTTGCTTTCGATCGCATCGTCAAGTGCGTTAACCTGGTTCCAGCATTCTTCCAATGCGAGACCACTGTTTAGCACCTGCATGCGCAGGTGGTCTTCTTCGTTCAGCATGATGCTGGTTTGCTCATGCGGATCGATAATGACCGCGCGAGGACCATCTGCATCACATAGTTCTCGACTAATCAGCTGCCGTTCGTTCAGCAAGCGACGATCAAGTTCATCAAGACTTTCAACATCAACGAAATGATAGGATCGATCAGGCGATGCGTCGAAAATGGTTTGGTGAAGTTGATCCACAAGCGTCTTGCGAACTTCGTGATCTGCTCGACTCATAAAAGGAAAGCCAACCACATTTCGGGCAAGTCGAATGCGGGTGGAAATCACAATGTCTGAGGCCGGACCTTCTCCTGAAAGCCACTTGCCACTGCAAGAAGCCAATTCAGAAAGGTACGTCGAATTGTCCTGACCGTCTGACTCCAAGAATTCAGTCCTTTACTCAGTAGAAATAAGGGTTGGCGAACCAAGCCTTCAATGAAACATGCCAATCAATTTTGCTGAATTGTAGCGTTACCGCTTAAGCCAGCAACGATGTCACAGTTTCCGTTTTGACCGTTTGGCTGTTTCGTTCGCGGATACGAACGACTTCGAAGTCCCAAGGCCGCCCAACGTGACAATTCAATTGAGGCCTATGATCGGCCACGTTAGGAGACGAATCGCTGAAAACGCGACGGCTTTAACGAGAAGATTAGGCCGTTGCTTTCGCCTCGAGGCTGTCTTTGCCCATTCGGAAGCAGTAGTCGCCAAACGATTCACCGCCTTGTTTTTCGGCCTTGAATGCCGAGAGTAGCGGAACCAATGTCGGCACAATTTCATCCAGTGGCACCATGTCTCGATAGATAAAGCAAAGTCGAGTCCCTTCGGCATTGCCTCCAAGAAACATGGTGTACTTGCCCACAGCCTTGCCGACCAATCCAACGTCTGGTGTGTAAGGTCGAGCACACCCGTTCGGGCAGCCTGTCATATGGATGGCAAATTTTTCAGACTGAATTCCTAGCTTGGCGACCTCGCCATCCAGAGTATCGATCACAGATGGGAGTACTCGCTCAGATTCCGTAATCGATAGTCCGCACGTTGGAAAAGCGGGGCACGCGATGGAATAGCGACGAGCCAACGACAGCAGCTCAAGAGGTTTCATGCCATGGTCGGCCATGATCTGATCGATGTCGTTTTTGTCAGCAGGGTCGATATCGCACAAGATTAGGCCCTGCAACGCGGTCAGTCGAGTGTCCATCCCGTAGCGAGTGAGGATCGTTCGTAGTCCGGTTTTGATTTTCAGGTCACCGTCATCTTTGATGCGGCCGTTTTCAATATTGATCCCTAAGAACAGCTTGCCATCACCTTGTTCGTGCCAGCCGATGTGGTCATCGACTCCGGTGACTTTGATGTCGCGTGGAGCCGTCAGTGCACTGCCGTGATATTCTTCAACTTTGGTTCGAAATTTTTCGATGCCCCAATCTTCAATTAGGTACTTCATGCGAGCTCGTTTGCGATTTTCGCGATTTCCAAAGTCTCGCTGCACCTTCATCACAGCTTCGGTGACAGCAATGGCTTCCGAAGGTGTCACAAACGCTAGTTCATTAGCGAGTCTTGGGAACGTGTCTTTTTTGGCCGGGGTGCGTCCCATGCCACCGCCGACAACAATGTTGTAGCCGACAATTTTGCCGTCTTCCACGGCTGCCAAAAAGCCCACATCCTGCGTGTAAACGTCGACGCAGTTATCTTCGGGCAAAGCGATGCCCATTTTGAATTTCCGAGGCAAATAGTATTCACCGTAAATCGGCTCTTCGACGGGCTCGAACTCGGTAACGTTTGTTTTTTCGCCGTCTTCGTCTGTCATCCAAATGTCGAAGTAAGACGATGATTTCGGACGAAAGTGTTCAGCCAGATCCTGAGACAGTTCCTGAATCTGATCGTAGACCGCATTGTTTTTCAGGGGAGCTGGGCAGCACATGACGTTTCGATTGACATCACCACAAGCGGCATAAGTTGTCAGCTTAGAATGGTTAATGGCTGCAATCGTTTCCTTCAAATTCGATTTCAGCACACCATGCAATTGAAACGCTTGGCGTGTGGTAATCCGAACGGTGCCATTCGCAAGTCGGTCGCACAGGTTCAGTTCTTCGATGAACTGAGCGGCAGTGACTCGACCACCTGGAACCCGAGTTCGGATCATGCAGGAAAAAGCCTTGGCCTTCTTTGTTCCGTCTTCGTTTTTTTCTTTTCGAACGTCGCGGTCATCTTGAATGTATGACCCATGGTGCTTCATTAGTTGAGAAGCGTCGGCCGAAAAAGTCGGCTCGTCGTTTTGTAATTCTTCAACAATGGTGCCGCGAAGTTGACGACTTTCGAGCTTCAGAATTTCTAACTTGCTGCGTTTGATTTCGCCTGTTGACATGATTTCTGCTTTCTCTTTTCGAGTGAGACTCGATCTGCGTTCGCCCCAATTCGAGGCCATGTTGATCTGAGCTCACGCCCTTTACAGCGACGGGAACCCGTGATTAATGTGTTGTCAGCCCAATAAAATTCACATTGGACTTTGTGTGATTCATTTCCAAACGATGACCTGAAAGGCTCATACTTCGTGACTGTCTTCTTGCTTCGTCGCCCATGATCAGTGTGCAGCTAAACAGTCAGCTGAAGCATAGTAAAAACTAGAACGACGCAAATACCCGTTTTTTGCAACGCCACCTCGATCACGATTTTTCATCTTCTGAAGCATGGGCTTGCAGAGGTGCGTCAGACAGCATCTCACGGTACTTTTCAAGTACCAAAGGCAAGGCCTCGGCAAGTGGTTTCCTGATGGTGGCACCGGATGCCAATTTGTGACCTCCTCCAGAAAATGTCTCGGCCAGCACGGAGACATCATGGGGCTGGCGACATCGAAGGCTGAACTTGGTGGGGCCACTTGGCAGCTGAACGGCGATAAATGCCGCTTCTGTGCCGCCGATTTTCAGACATTCGTTCACAAGACCTTCCGTATCAGATGGCACTGCTCCGGTGGCCTTAAAGTCAGTGTGGTCAACAGCGATCCACGCCAACCTGCCATCGCAGTCGACTGCGACTCGCTCAAGCACTCGCCCTCCTAACTTGACGCGTTCGGCGCTGCGTTGTTCATGAATCAGTTGATAAAGTTCGGCCGGCACTGCTCCGCGTTCGATCAGTCTTGCAGCGGTATCCATTGTCTGAGCCGTCGTTGAGGGAAATCGAAACCACCCGGTATCTGTTGCGATTGCCGAATACAAAGCAGATGCTGTTGGAGCATCAAATTCGACCCCCAGATACTGTGCCGCCTCAAAAATCAATTCCCCGGTGGCAGCAGCAATGGTTGATTTGAATTCAGTCGCCCCCATGTTGTCGCTGCTGACATGATGGTCAATGACCACTCTTTTTTTACCCGCCTTTTGGATCACGTCTGCCATTGCCCCCAGTTGCTGCCACGCACTGGTATCCACGATGACATGCACATCAACGTCGGGAAGATCGCGGGCTGCAATCTGTTCGCCCAGCTTCATGATTCTGCCGTCGGCATTCAAAAACAGCATGTTGGCCGGCGGAGCGGTGGCGTTGACGATCGTCACCTGTTTGCCGAAAGATTCCAGAATGGCCGCCATCCCAAGTTCCGAGCCGAGCGCATCGGCGTCAGGGCGAACATGGCTAGAAATCAGAAAGCTCTGGTTGTCTTCAATCACTTTGCGAAGCGAAGACCAATTTAACAGTGACACTCAAGAGCCTTCAGTGGAGCAATTTGGACGAAAACAGAAACAGCCTACGACTGAATTTAGTAACGAAAAGTGAATCCCCGGTCTTACAAACACCCTAGAGACCAGTGGATCTTGGGCGGCGAAATCCGTTCCGACGTTCTGTAAATTAAAGACTTCCGCCTTACGCCGGAATCACAGTCAGGATTTCCGAACCAGAACGGTAGCAAATGCCCATCTGTGAGACAAATTGAGCGAAATTCCCCCTCTTTCTGAGGCAGGTAAGGCTGATTGGGGCGAATCGAATTGATCGGCTCACTTTTCAGGCGGCGAACGGCTGGGTTTGAGCTTTCTGGCCTGCCAGAATCACTGAAGTGGACTAAACTGAAGGACACACTCGTTTCATGACTCTTGGTTTAGCAAAGACCGCCGATGTGGCCCGAAGGAGAACAGACCGAAGAACTTCTGAACGGAGTTCGTGCTGGTGATCAGGACGCCGTCAATCGGCTCATGGATCGTCATCGCGTTGCCGTTCGCCGGTTGATTCAGATGCGGCTAGATAACGCTGTCGCTCGACGAGTCGACGCCAGCGATGTCGTGCAAGATGTTCTGTTCGAAGCCAGTCGTCGACTGGAAGATTACATCAAAGAACCATCGATGCCCTTCCATTTGTGGCTTCGTCAGTTGGCTCGAGATCGCATGATCGACATGCACCGACGTCATCGAGTGGCCAAGCGTCGCAGCGTTGATCGCGAGCAACACGTCACCAGCGTGGCTCATGACAATCAATCCACAGCAGACTTTATTTCTCTGCTTAAGGACAACGAACTGACTCCGGCTGCTGCTTCACTGCGTAAAGAAATGGAACAAAGATTTCTTGAAGCACTCAATCAGCTTGAAGAAGACGATCGTGAAATCATCATGATGAGGCACTTCGAACATCTAGGCAACGGTGAAGTCGCGAAAGCTTTGGATCTCTCTGCTCCGGCGGCGGGAATGAGATACCTTCGAGCAATTCGAAAGCTGAGACAGCATCTTGGAACAGACAGCGAAGAAGTTTCGCAAGGCTGACTCTGAAAATTCGCTGTTCGTTTCACTTGTGCAACGCGTGAGCGGTCCAGCGTGAATTCCATGGATTACACATGAGACCAACGCGTTCGTCTGATTTCCTGTCGTCCGAAGGCTATTCCGTTTGCGGTCTGCCCGGAAATGGCAGTTGATGAGCTTCCGTAATGCGGCCGTACATTTCCGGCCGGCGATCGGCAAATCGATCGATGATGTGTTTCCCCGGCACTCGAGTGATTTCTTTTTGCCGAGCTTTCTCAATAGAAATTTCTGTTCGAAGAATTTCCTCATTCGCATGATCGGCATGGACCAGAGTTTCGCCGTATGGTCCCGCAATACGACTTTGACCGATGAAGCCAAACCCATTTTCTGTACCGATGCGATTCACAGCGGCGAAGTAAACTCCGTTTTCCATCGCTCGTGAGTTCACCGAAAACGCAGACATGTATTCGGCGCCACGAGGCCAATTTGTCGGTAACGCAATGAGGTCGGCTCCGGCGAGGGCAAGTTCACGAGACGCTTCCGGAAAGCCTCCGTCGTAGCAGATCAGCAGGCCGATCTTGACTCCTTCAAATTCGAAGACTTCAAAAGGCCGGTCGCCATGAGTCGTAAAGCGGTCGACACCAAGAAAGGGGAGATGCACTTTGCGATAGCTGCCAATGATTCCATCTGGCCCTACCAAGACTGCCACATTGAAGAGCTGATCGCCTCTTTGCTCAAGCATTCCAAAAATGATGCCGCACTGCGCCTGTTGTGCCAAATCGCAAACTGCTTGTACGGTCGGCCCCCGCATTTCTTCCGCAACAGCCAACGCTTCTTCTTTCGAATCGAAGCAGTAGCCCGTTGTAAAGCACTCGGGGAAAATCACCAGCCGGCTGCCATGGCCAGCTTCACGCATCACGATTTCCGACATCAGCTTTAGGTTATTCGAGGCATCTGCGAATTGAACGCTCGTCTGAATGGCTGAAATTTGCATCACTTGTATCTCACTTAGCTTCGAATCCCCAACGCCGACTTTGCGATCATGACACTTTGCTGTCGGCTTGATTGAGTTGCGACTTATACGTTGAACGGCGACGTTTGAGTAGCAATGCAAGGCACGCACAGCGAACGTGGTTTGGTCGATGGACAGCAGGTGTCCTGTGACGTGAACAGCGGTTTTTGCCGATTTGTCCACAGTTCCAAGGCTTGTCCGCTGAAAAGCTGTAGCGATCATGCCGGATTTACCAATCATCCGGTGCGACGGTGACGATACCAAAGACAGACAGATTCTCGCTGCCTTATGGCGATATCATTCCGGTTTGGGAAAGTCAGATTCGTGAAGACGACATCAGGACACAAGACAGTTTTGTTTTCCATCGCTGCAGCCATGCTGTGTGGAAGTCTCTTCACCGGTTGCCAGACATCGATCGGTGGCCAAACTCTGCCATCTGCAGGTTATCTGAATGATGACGTGCAGTACTATCCAGCGGGGCCAGAAAACAAACTGGCAAACCAAATGGAAGCGGCTCGTAAATACCGTCTTGAGCAAGAACAGCTCAAATCAGGTGGGCTGTAAGCCAACGCCGGAATCACAAAAGGTTCAACCGCCTGCGAGGCATTGTCTCGTTGCGCGCATCTAAAACGCATCACGGTTTGAATGCTTGGCCGTATTCAAACCGTTTCTGCTGCGCGGTATTGAGATGACTGGTTCAACAATGTGCCTGAGTTTGTGACCAATCTTTGAACCGTCTTCGGGGTCGCATGCAAGTTTCTTCATGCGGCGATTTCAGTCAGTTCCTTGCCGCCGCACAGCGGACGCAGGCAGACAGCATTTTTTAAAAGCTTCTTCGCAGAAATCCAAATCAAAGTTGAAACGCCGAGCGTCCTGTTTGGATGGAATTGTGGCCGGAAAATCGTGAGCCTTGAATTCGCATCAGCTTGGTTCGTTTACAGAACTGGGCGAATCGATTTCTTGTTCCTTTGAGATCAGTCCGTTTAAAACTCGCCAAGCGTAGTACGCTGTGACGGCTGTCATCACAATTTGAATCGATGCGTTGCAGTACCAAATCCAATCGATCGACTTGTCCCATCGCACGACAAGTAACCACAGAATTGGCAGCGGTAAAATAATTTTTCGAGTGATGGATTCGAAGAATCCATAGGACGGTCGCTTCAGCGCTTGCAGCATGGCGATAAAGGCGGCCGTCAAAATGTATGACCAGTGGATGGGAGCAATCACGTTTAAGCAGCGAACTCCCAAATCAATGACCTCAGGATCATCCGTGAATAGGTCCATCAGTTCAGGTGAAAACCAGAACATCAGGCCAGCCATCACGAAGTTGACAGCCACGCCCGTCATGATGCAGTAGCGCATGGTTTCTCGAATTCGTGCGATGTTTCCAGCACCATTGTTTTGTCCCACCAATGCCATAATTGCAGCATACAAGCCGAAGGTCGGCATCAATGCAATTTGCTCGATTCGAGTCGTCGCCGTATATGCGGCAATCGCCGCGACCCCGTAGCGTTCGAGAAACCAGTTGATCGCAAAGAATCCGATCGCAATGGAAGCAATGTTGAACGTGGCGGGCAATGCCTGCCCTGAAATCTCACGCCAGGTTTTCAGGTCTGGTTGAAACGAAGCGAGGCTTTTGAATTCAAATAGCCCACGTCGGACGACGACAAGAAAAAGGTAGATGCTTCCAAACAACTGAATCAAGACGGTTGACCACGCAATCCCAGCGACCCCCATAGCAGGCAAGCCGAATCCACCGTGCATGAACCAGGGGTCGAAAATCAGGTTCAGAAAGAACCCGACGACCAATACGCCTCCGAAGGTTTTTGTATCACCACTGGAAGTTAGAATTGCGTTGCTGACACCGCTGACGATGAAGAACAGCGTGCCGCAAAAAATGGGGAAGATGTAGGCTTCGGCCAGTTCTAGGAATTCTCCTTCGGCCCCCAATGATCGAAAGATGGGATTCGCGATCAGCAAGCCGACCCCAGTCAGGATCGCTGACAACGCAATGCCCAGTGACAGAGTTTGTGAGATGTAGCGACGTTGATCATCGATCGCTTTAGCGCCGATCGCGTTTGACACCAAACCCGCTGCACCTCGAGACAAGCCACTGCTGAGTCCGATCACCAACAGAAAAACGGGGAAGCTGAGCCCCACTGCTGCCAAAGCTGTTTCAGACACCTGCCCCGCGTAATAGGTGTCGATGACGTTGTACATGGTTTGGAAAAACAGCCCAATGCTGGCTGGCAGAGTCAGGCTCCAAACGTGTCGTGAAATTGAGCCGACGGTCAGATCTTTGGTGTTGTTCTTCAAAACGGAGTGTTTTCGTCGAGCAAGTCGAATGGGAGAGTGGCGAGGAATAGATCTTCGGGTCGGGATTCTAGTGCGATGATGATTTCTGGACAGCGTCGGCGCAGAAATGGTGGCAGAGGCAAACCATTGAAAGGCGTTCTGCTGGCCGAAACCGAATCCAGCCCATCAACCGAGGGCCAGATTCACGCACTCATTTCGCGTCACTTCAAAATAGCAGTGACAGGAAAATGGTCTGACGGATATTTTCCATCCTGCGATGTTTTCACAATGGCAGCGTCAATCACCTGAAAGCTGGGTGAACATAAGACCCAATCGATCCGTGCTCCGTCGTCCTTGCCTTGAAAGCCGTTGAAGGTGCCGTCGTTTACCGTCTTTGTTGGATGAGTTAACCGCCAAGTGTCTTGAAGTCGCTCACTTGCCAATAGAGCGTCGTAGGGGCGAGATTGAAAATCGCAATTGAAGTCGCCTGTCACGATGATGGCGTGATTTTTTTTCTGTTGGTCGACGAACTTCCGAATGATCTGTGCCGATTTCAAACGCGCCTCGGCACCGCGGTGGTCAAAATGAGTATTCAGATAGACGATCTGTGTTCCGGTGACCTTATCTTTTAGGTGAACCCAAGTGGCGATTCGTGGCAACGATGAATCCCAGCTCTTACTGAACTTGGTATCTGGGCTTTCACTTAGCCAAAACTGACCATCGTTCAGAATTTCGAAACGTGAAAGGCGAACAAAGATCCCGCACTGTTCACCCTGATGATTGGCGTCACGCGACGTTCCGAAGTACTTCCAATCTGGCATGTGCTGTTTCAGGTAGTCGGCTTGAAAGCCCATTGCTTCTTGGATGCCAAGCAGATCGGGGTGAAATTCTTTGGCCACATCTGCAACAAAGGAATCTCGATTTGGCCAGCTGTTGTCTCCATCTTTCGCAAGTCCATAGCGGATATTGAAGCTCATCACACGCAGCTGGTCACTGCCGTCTTTAGAAACATTCTTGTCAGAGAACTTACTGTTTGCTTCAGCTTGCTGCCCCACGACGGGGGCTGTTACCACCAAGCAACAAACGGCACAGCAAACGAACGATAACCAAAATGAGAAGACGCAATGTTTCATGGCGGGAAGGCTTTGCTGAAGAATCGTATGGAATGGTGGGCATTCGGGAGTGTGTCTGGACAACATCTGCGATGGCGACAGATCCTAAAGTCGCAAATCAGTGAGTGCTACTCACAGCGCGGCCGCCCATGTTTTCAGCACAGGCAGCACAGGCATCAAGGGCGAAGGCCAACTGGACTCAGGAAAACTTGAGCTGGCTGGTGATTGCTGGCAAGTTGATTCGGGCAGGGGTGTCCACGTTATTGCCGTACGTCAGATTGCAGCACATCAGATTGCGGCATCGCGGAGTCCGCAGGACTTGTCCAACGCAGCAGCAACGGCAGCAGCACAAGGTCTCCGAAGATTCCTCCCGCCATGGACAAAGACAGCAAGGCCCCAAAGTACACCAACGGAATGAATCGTGATGCAGTTAAGACGAGAAAGCCAAGGACCAACGCACAATGAGCAAACACGACAGCTCTTCCGGCACCCGCGTGTGCCACCTTAAGAGCATCGGAAACTGACATTGTTTTTCGAGCACGTTCGAATGAAGTGATGTAATGAATCGTGGAATCCACTGTCAGTCCCATCGAAACGCTGGTAATCATCGCGGTGCCGATATTTACAGGCATTCCAATCCAGCCCAAAATTCCCATCACGATCGCGATGGGAAACACGTTGGGGAACAAGCTGATGATTCCAATTCGTAAACTTCCGAAAGCAACAGATACAGCGAGAGCAATTCCGGCACACGCCACAAAGAAGCTCATCAACTGATCCTGTAAAAGACTGTTAATCAATTCAGCCAGCAACACGAAAAGTCCAGAAGCAGATGGTTCTTTCTGTTGAGCCAATTCGGGGTGTTCAGCAAAGAACTGTTTTACGCAGCTTCGAACTTGAACAATCTGTTCTGCTTTTGCTTCACTGGATTGTTGTTCGAACGACCTCAGCACGATTCTCATCTTCTGTCGGTCTTGGCGGTAAAACCCTTCAATTAATTCAGGCTGCTTGGCCTGCAGCCGCTGCAGAGTTTTTGCAGGGCCAAAGATTCGAGGCGGAAGATCGGACACATCAGTGAGTGACAAGACCTTGGTGCCTTGAGTATCACTGAGGCATTCTCGTAAGCGAGTTGTGAGCAGTTCGATGGATTCAAGAAAATCGTCTGTCAATTTTTCGGGGGTGTCGAAGCTAACTTCCCAGCTTCCAGCTCCGCCCAGTCGGCCTTCGACAAACTGCAACGACCGCACAATTTCTGACGAATCTTTGAAGTTGCGACTGAAGTCTGTTTCGACTTCTAAGCTGAGTATCCCGGGTACCGCAATCGCAAAGGCCAGAAAGCTGACCATCCCAGAGGCAAAGGGCCGTTTTTCTACAAGGTGACAGGTTGTGTGCAGTGCAGAATCCAGCCACTTTTCCAGAGGAACTCGAGCAGCATTGCGGAGTCGAGACCCAGAACTTAAAGCAGCCGGCATGATCAACAGGCAAGTTAAAAGTACCATCCCGGTCGCCAAGCACATCATGACTGCAAAGCTGCGTACCGGAGTAATTTGACTGACAAAAAGAGAGGCGAATCCGATGCCTGTTGTCAGGCACGTCCAGAAAATTGGCACGGCCATGTCACTGAGGGTTTGGGCGGCGATTGCCTGACGTTCTGCCCCCGTCGATTCTTTGGCTCCTCGCCGAGCTGTTCTGAGATCTCGGTAATGCACGATCACGTGCATGCAAGTGGCAATGCCAATCACTGTGACCAGTGAGCTGAGCATCGAGCTGACCATGCTCAGTTCCGCACCGACCAAAACTAAGGCGGCTCGAGTCAAAATCACAGATGATAAAACGATGCCAACCGGCATCAGCACCCATCTGACTCCGCGAAACATGATGGCCAAAACGACCGATAGCAATGCCAAAGAGACAAGAAACAGAAGCTTGCCGTCTTCGGACACCATTCGAAACATGTCCAATACTTGCACAGGTTCGCCCGCAACAGCCACCTCGCCGTCTAAAGCTGCGGCGACCTTGCGGATTTCGTCAACCGTTGATTGGCGAGGAATGCCGGCTTCGTTCTCGGGAAGCAGTTGCAAAGCAATTCCTGTGGTTCGACCATCATTTCCAACCAAAGTGCCTTCAAACAATCTCAACATCGATCGGCGCGAAGGTTTGTACTTGGGGGCAATGTCCAACAGATTGGCCAAGTGTTGAGTTGCGTCAGCATCGACTCCGCGAATCGCTCCCAGTTCTTCACCCACTTGGTGAATTCGTTCCTTGGCCACCTCACTGAGCACCGGTAAAAAATCGAGCTCTAAGATTTCGTCCAGCGATGCGGGAGACGCTTGGCCTTCTTCTTTCTGGTAACCGAACAGCTTGTCTTCCGTCCAAGCCACAATGACAAATTCGTTGTTTCCAAAGTCAACTCGGCTTTGCTTCAGAATTTGAATGTCTGGATTTGACGGCGCAAAAAAGGATTCAATCCGCTGATCAAACTGAAGCTGTTCGGATAACGGGATGCCCGCCAGCACGGCCAATGCAGCTGCAAACAGCAAGTAGTTGCGAATACGAATCAGTAACTGCACCAACGACATTCGGTGATTTTCAACAATGCCCAGATTGAACCGGACGACCAATTGTTAGCACGAAAAAAAGTTTGACGACGGGACGGTGCGTCAGAGTCTTTATTGCAGTCGTGGTGCAAACCACCAGCGACAAAAAAGAACAGTAGTGGATTCCACTCACGTTATCACCCGCAGCGTCGTCACAACCGCTCGAAATGGTCATGTAAGTCTGAGGCGTTTAGGCAACATTTGATGTCTTTTCTAAAGCACGCCCCAAAAACGTGACCTAAGTTGTACTGAGTCCGGCGAGTGCGCTTTTGTTGCAAGTTGCCGGTATCCGTGTCAGGAAATCCCTCGGAGAGAATTCATGGTTGCCCCCGCTGCCCAACGTTCCGGTTCATCAGACTTCGAAAAACTAAAAGAACATATTCACGGCAAGCTGGTTGAAAAGCTCGACCTGACTCGCCTCGCAGAGCTCGAAGGAGATTCTCTGCGACGTGAAATTCGTGTCGTTGTAGAACACCTATGCGATACCGAAAACCCACTGCTGAACCGTTCAGAACGTGAACGCCTTGTGGAAGAAGTATTGGACGAAGCCTTTGGCTTTGGCCCGCTGGAACTTCTTCTGAAAGAAGAGGGCGTTGCGGATATTATGATCAACGGTCCGAAGCATGTCTTTTTGGAAAAAGGCGGACGGATTGTTAAATCGGATGTGACTTTTCGAGACAACGATCACCTGCTTCAGATTTTGGACCGGATTGTTTCGAAGGTGGGTCGTCGAGTCGACGAAACATGCCCGATGGTCGACGCCCGACTTCCAGACGGTTCTCGATTAAACGCCATTATTCCTCCCTTGGCCTTGGATGGTCCTTCCCTCACGATTCGTCGTTTCGGTTCGAACCCGTTGTCGTTGGAAGACCTGCTGAAGTTTGGAGCCTTCACACCAGAAATGGTTATGTTCATGGAAGGAGCGATGAAGGCTCGTTTGAACATCATTATTTCGGGC
Source organism: Fuerstiella sp. (assembly GCA_039974975.1). Classification (GTDB taxonomy): domain Bacteria; phylum Planctomycetota; class Planctomycetia; order Planctomycetales; family Planctomycetaceae; genus Fuerstiella. The sequence continues at coordinate 164,098 of JBDWHY010000110.1, forward strand.
GGAACTGGTTCTGGTAAAACGACTTTGCTGAACACACTTTCTAGCTTCATCAGTAACGAAAACCGAATTGTTACGATTGAAGACGCGGCCGAAATTCAGCTGCAGCAGGAACACGTGCTGCGTCTGGAAACTCGACCACCAAACATCGAAGGTAAGGGGGCAGTCACTGCTACCGACCTTGTTAAGAACGCACTTCGTATGCGACCCGACCGAATCATCATCGGGGAATGCCGTGGTGGTGAAGCGTTGGACATGTTGCAAGCGATGAATACGGGTCACGATGGATCGTTGACCACAGTGCATGCGAACAATCCACGAGACGCGATTTCTCGTATTGAAACTCTGGTCAATATGAGCGGTTTCGATCTGCCCATGACGGCTCTACGAAAGCAGATTTCATCTGCCGTGCATCTGATTATTCAGGCCAGTCGACTTCAAGGTGGTCCTCGAAAAGTCACTTATGTCACAGAAGTCGTGGGTATGGAAGGCGACACCATTGTGATGCAGGACATCTTTAAGTTTGTCCAAGAAGGAATTGATGGCAACGGCAAGGCCCATGGACACTTTGTGTCCACGGGCGTGCGTCCGAAGTGCATCGAGCACATGGAAGCATCCGGAGTGAAGTTGCCAACCAGCATCTTTACTGAACGCAATATGCAGTGTCACTAATACGATGGCTGCAACAAGCCGACTGTCAGCTGATCTAAGGATCGGAGAAGAAAAGCTATGGACTCTACACTACTAATCATGATCGCGTCATTCGGCGCGGCGATGGCTCTCGTTTTTGGAATCAGCAGTTGGATTCAAAGCAAGCAGGATTCTCAAGCAGAATCTCGGCTTGCCGCATTCACTGGGAAATCCAAGGCGACTTCAGGGCAGATCGCCGATGAATTGGTGCGAGACGGACTGTCTTCTGCCACTGGACTTCTGGGAGCAATCGCGGCTCGGTTTAAAAACCTGCCTATGTTCTTCCAACAGGCGGAATCGCCTTTGAAGCCAGAGCAGTTTCTGATCTTGGTTGCATGCACTGGAGGTCTTGGAGCCGCCATTTGTGCATTCGTACCACGAATCCCTAATACGCTGATTCCAGTGGGAGGTTTCACTGGATTCGCTTTGCCATGGCTCTGGCTGTGGTTTAAGCGGCGGATGAGATTCAAAAAGTTTGAATCTCAGCTGGCCGATGCATTGGAACTGATGGCTCGGGCTTTGAAATCTGGTCACAGTTTGGGATCAGGCCTTCAGGTCGTCGCTGGAGAAATGCCAGACCCTATCGCCACCGAGTTTCTCAAGGTTCACGAAGAACAAAACTTAGGAATGTCGATTGAAGCGGCATTGAAAAGTTTGTTGCGACGTGTCCCCAATATGGACCTTCAATTCTTCGTGACAGCCGTGTGCATTCAACGGCAGTGTGGTGGCGACTTGGCCGAAATTCTGACCAAAATCGGGGGACTGGTT
>JBDWHY010000111.1:0-48630 GCA_039974975.1 Fuerstiella sp.
CTAGCTGAGACTCCTTAAGGCACTCTTGAATCGTAAAGCAAAAGCACTCCCGCCCCAACAACTCACTGTTTCTCAACCACTCTTTTCAAAGAAATCCGCATGAACATTTGAATCAATCCAAGACAGTCGCTGGCCCCGGCTGATTCCCCGTACTCCGCCTGTTGTTGGCGTTCGCTTTCAGCTGAAGTCTCATCTTTCTTGCAGCCGAATGTCATCCGGTCTGTACAACAGCGCTCCATCTAACAAAGGCCACCTGTCGATAACGGACTGAGAAATAGACCACGGGAATTCTCGGTCGCCGGCTGGTTTGATCGCCCCGTTCTTCTTTTCGAGTTGTCGGCTTGCCTCTTGGGAAACATTCGACTCTAAGGCAACCCGCTTGGGGTCGCTCACGAAAATGTCTTTATCTAAAGCCCACGCGCCACCGTCACGAAATCGCAACGCTGCATTTAGAATTCGATCACGAAGGGTTAATCTAGCCAGCAATCCATCTTCGTTTCTGACGATCGTATCAACCGAGTCCGTCGAATTCGAAAGTGGCCTATTCATCAGCACCGTGTTCCAACAGGACTCATAGAACGTATTACGGAGATCAGAGGAGTCAGTTCCACCGCCGAAAACCGCCCCCAGAGTGAATTGATAACGTTCCCCAGCGTTGCCGAGGTCACCATTGGCAAAAGCCACTCTCGCAAGGCCAAGGCTTGAATTGAAAAGGATAGCATGCGTGAGTTTGTTCCTCCCTATGTGAGCGGATCCATTCAGGGAATTCCTTGCTGCACCTTTGTATGGGGCCAAAGCCAAACGTCGCGCTAGAGCAAACTGCTCGACAGCTGCATCCATGTGCTTACTCTCAAAATGGATGATCCCTCGAACTAATGCGTCGGTTGCTTCGCTCTGCCTCTCTGCTGGCAACAGTCTCCGCGCCCGATGAAAGTCCTCTGACCTCAACGCGTTAATAGCCGCGGCTCGTTTCACAAACAGTTCATCCGGTAGGCGTCGGGAAACTTCATTAATCATAGATTCGCGAACCGGCTTGCTCTGTTCGAGGGATGCCCTAACCACCAGCCATCCTATGGCCCTCTGATGGCGATCACTTTGCAAAAGCTTCTTTACAAGCTCCAGATGACCATGTGTTCGTAACGTCGACCGACCAAGTCCTCGTCGCAATCTCAAAAGGCATTCGTCTATGCTCATGTCCTCGACGGTTTGCCGAGGTTCAAGCTCGCTGTAGTAAACAAGAGCGTCAACGCTAGCTTCGAAGGGGCTACAAAAAATAAAGCGTTTCCCCTCTGGTCCGTCATCAAGCCTTATCAAGGCAGACTCACCAACTTTCTTGTCGACAAAAAAAACATCGCCTGGAAAAAGCCAGACAGAAACCAAACCGGAATTAGTCAACTCCTGCGCTGGAATAGTTTTCGTACACAAGTACCTACTCGTGGTAGAGCTAGGCATGTCTGCCAATGCCGAACCGCCCTGCAACCCAAAACCGACAATCATTAAGCATGAGGCAATGCATCGAAGGCTGTGTCCACAGGCAGACGTCACACGAAGTTTTGAAGCACACATAGAAACTCACGGACCAGCTGGGATCCGAGCCTTTAAAACGAAACAAAACTAACGTCCGTACGGTAACTCATCTCCAATAGAAAAGCAGCTCATCCTTGAGCCGTAACTCACTTTAGGCAGTTCAGTTGTTCTCGGGCCATTCGGTCCACCAGTGACAATATTCCCAGTCATCTCCAAGGCTTCAACGATCTCGTAGGCATTGGGCGATATGTTAAAAAGCGGACCGCCCTTATGGCTGGCTGCTGCATACATTAGAGCCGCATGCCCACCCTTAGAGAAGCAGCTCATACACTTGCAGCAAGTATTCAGGTACATGTAACCCTGTTTGCGATTCACCAAAGGATAGTTGAAGAAACCTTTCATTCGCCGATCGAATTGCCCGCATGGAATTGACTCTTTAAATGTAGTTTTGCCTCTGTTAAATCGGTCTATTGGATCTGGATTAGACCCCTCCGATACAGGAGACGAGGCGGCATACAACCCTACCCAAAAAAGACCACATCCAGCCTCTCCTCCATACGGGTCATCGGCCGGCGGGGGATCCGCCAGTTCAACTCCATTATGATCGTTGTAAGGAGCTTTGGTCCACCCTTCATAATGGCAGTTCTCCAGAGCAGATAGATTGCAGCTAGTAGTCAAAGTCGCCCTCTTCTCCTTAACATATTGAACTACGACACCCCCCCCCCTCCACAAGTTTCTCAATTTGACAAGTTCATACCAGCCTATGATTCCATCACCGATCTTGCGTCGAAGGCTGGGCTTGACTACCGACAGAATCGACCCGCCTGATGGATCGACATAATTTGGCATGAAGTAAGAAGCGTAGAGATTTGGGCCATCCGCATAGGTGTTCGCATCTCGCTCTAGGAATCGACCAACTCGGGGAGAGAAAGTCCGCTCCCTCATATGGTAGAGCCCGGTGCGAGGATCAAAGGGACGTCCCGCAAGACCAAATGGAAATTCCCAATTGGTTTGTACTCCGGCTGAATCGTATTGAAATGCATCGCCGCTGACAGAATAGCTAGCAAACCTCTCTACTTGCCCAGTTGCGCTGATCGACGCAGTCAGACTGTACTGTCGGTTTCTCAGGAAATATCGCTCCGTTATGGTGGGGCCGTCGACGCGCAACTCCGAGAGCACGTCATCAACGAATCCTCCATGAATAAAGACTGAGGACTCTTCCCCGCCAGCGGTCTGCGTTGAGGCTTGAAATTCCTGATTGCCAGCGTAAGACATCACCAACACCGCTGTCTCAGAGTCCGCCGTACTGGTTGTGACCACCCTCCGCGAAAACGCATCATACTCGAATGAAAGAATTACATCTGTGCTTTCGCGGACATACGACTCAAGTTGATTGTCGAGATTCCAAGTCAAGACACCCCCAACGAGATCATTGAGCGGACTGCCGTTAGGAGTATATTCCACGCTGATCCCCGCTGCTGAGCCGGCCTGAATTGACTCAAGTTCGTGGACAGTATTATGTTGACGCAGCTCTACTTCGCCATCACTAATCACCTTTTCGTAGTCCCCCGACCCAGAGAGTTCGATCGAATGAGTCGTCCCAGCGGCGTCCGCTTGCCCTACCAGCCTAGATTCATCGTCGAAACTGTTGGTTATGGAATGGGATGACATGACACCACTGCGGGTTTCTGAAGTGATATTCTTGTTTTCGTCGTAAGAGTAAGTAAACGACTCGATACCGGGTGTGTCTATCCCAACGCAGTAATTATCGTTTTGGTAGGCGAAGCTCTCAACGACGGAACCGAGTGACCGGCTGACCTCTCGTCCGCCCGGATCGTAGGACAAGCTGGCAATTAGATTCGAAACGCCGCTTGGACTGGAATACGACGTGGTGTGCAACGATCCGGTTGGTGTATAGGTGCGAGATACTTCGATTGAGTTTGGTGCTGTCAACACAGTAGCCTTACCAAGGGCATCTCTCCCGTATCCGACCAAATAGCTATTACCGTGAGTTTGTAATTGCTCGTTTATTAAGTACCCAGCATCGTCATGTTGCCTAACCACCGTGTTGCTGTAGCGCCCTTTGGAGGCGACGATAACTCTTCCAGCTCGGTCGTGAGTAAACTGATCTATATCCTGAACCCCAGATCCACCGAAAACTGTGTAGGTCCTCGATTCTAGTCGACCAGCCAAGTCGAACGTGTGTGTTACTTGATCTCCACTTTGTTCAGTGCGAGATACTCGACGTCGTGTCGCGTCGTAATCAAGAAGCACTCTTCCAAAGTTGTCGCTTGGCGGATTGGAATTTAAAATGTGGTCCGGATACTGAACCGTTGCGAGGTCGCCTAAGTCGTTGTAATGGAAAAGAGTGCTTTCGCCAGTTGGGGTAATCAGGGCAGTCATGTTTCCAGTCGAATCGAACTCCCAGATGGTCACCAGTCCAAGACGATCGGTCTGGCTGATTCGTCGACCCAGAGCGTCAAACACATTGTTCGTGGTATGCCCCTTAGCATCAATGGCCTGCAACTTGTGGCCAGACTTGTTGAACGAGAATTGAGTTTGGCTTCCGACCATATCGGTTCGGGAGGTGATGCGGCCAACTGCGTCGCACACCATGTCGTACCCTGTGTTATTGGGGTCGCGCGTTTTCAACATGTTGCCAGCCGCGTCGAATTTTGATTCGTTTGCGAAGCCGAGCTGGTCCACGGTTTCTATTGTGTGCCCGAGGGCATTACTGCGGGCCTTGGTTGTGTGGCCGAGGGCGTCGACATTGACGCTGGTGAGGACGGTTTCTCCGTTTCCGAGTTGCTCGGTGGTGTCGTGGACTTGGCAGCTCCAAGTGAGAAGATCGCCATGCGTATTACCGGGCAATGGATCATGAGGATGTAGAATACCACCTATGATTTTTCGCCCCAGAGCATCGCTGATGGAGAAGCTAACTTCGTTTTCGGCATTCAGGCTCACAGAGGCAGATCCAGTGGCCTCCGCGTTGAAAGATGTTTCTGCGCCGCCTTGAGCGATGGGTTCGGCCATCTTGCTGAGGGCTGCAGACAGGCTAACGGTGAATGTACCTCCAAGCGGATTGGTGACGGTGACTCCGGCGGTGCTGTCGAGACCGATGCCGTCGGTGAGGTCAGAGTCGTAAAGCTGTTGCGAAGTCAGTCCATCCTGTCCGCTGATGCCGTCGAAGCCTGCCATGGGTGGGTTTTCGGGATCGATGATCCCCTGAGGTGCGAGCCATGTGCAGGCGGCTTTGCTGCGACCGAGGGCGTCGTGGCGGGTTGTGGTTTCCCTGAGGGTTTTGGCATCGATGGGGTCAATCAGAGTCGTGTGGGTGTCGACGTCTCCGATTCCGGCTTTATGAGTTACCAAGCCTCCGTTGTCTTTGTTGGAGATTGAACCATGTCCCAGTGGGTTCTTTGATGACACGCTGTGGCCACAGCAGCTTGCATACGTGGTCGTCCAGATTTTGCCTCGTGCATCGGTCCGTGTGACCTGTCGTCCTTCGCTGTCGTAAGCGTAGCTTTCCGTCGCAGCTTCCGGAGTGCCCGGAGCTTCAGTGCGGGTGAGAACTCGACCTTGTCCGTCATAAGTCATGACGGTCTTGCATTTCTGATAGCCGTTCGTGTCAGTGGAATCAAAGTACCGAGGGCTGCGGATTTCGATCACGTTGCCATCATCGTCGTAGTCCATTTCGGTGATGGCTTCGACGGGAGTTCCCACAGCCTTGGTTTCTCGGATCACCTGACCGGCAGCGTTGTATTCTGTCAGGAACTGGGTGCCACGTTCATCGATCACGGTTTCCGGTCTCCCGTTTTCGTCGGTGATGGCATCCTTGATGGTGTAGGCAGGGTTCAGGTTGGTGTCTCGGACAAGATTGAAGACAGCCGTTTGGTCGGTGAGACTGAAGCTGGGGTAAGCTCCCGTCACGTATCGAATCAGTTGCCCGTCTGATGCTCGGTAGCCGTAGTATTTCTTGCGTCCGTAATAGTCTTCGTCACTGAATTTTTTGTTGTCCACGTACACCACTTTGCTGCTCATGATTTTATTGGCGTACGGATACACCTTGGTTTCGATCACTCGTTGGCGGTAGTCGTAAACGAATTCTGTCTTTGAGCCGTCTCGAACGACTTCAATCGGCAGTTCGGTTCCGTCGAGATATACGTAGGTGGTGATGGACTGCTCGTTGCGATCGGTGATGGGCGTGTCGTCCGCATTGCCGTCCAGAATATCGGAATCCCAAGCCGTGCCCACGGTGACTTGAGTGGTCCGTCCAGCAGAATCGTACGTATAGCTGGTGACCACATTGCGGCGGTCTTTGGTCTTCACGACGAGGCCTTCCTCGGGAGTTCCAAGTGCTCCGTACAGAGTCTGTTCCGTGCTGGGGTCGTCGTATTCTTTTTCGATCAACTGGCCTCGATCGTTGTACGTGTCATCGCTCTGATGCCCACCGGGATCAGTGGTTGTGGCAACTCGATCTTCAGTATCGTACGTCCACAGAGTTTCAGGACGGTCCCCGCCAGTGACTGAAGCGGATTCTAGCTTCTTGGTCATCAATCCATGAGCATTGTATTCGTAGTCGGTGCGGTGCAGGTCGGTGCTGCTGCCGTCCCATTCGGCATCGTAGGCGGTTTTCAGAAGGCCCGCGTTAGCATGCCCGACGGGATAGTAGTCCCATTGTCGCTCCGCGTACTCAGATTGAGCCACGTCTTGGCCGCCCACTTCTTTCAAGCCCGTCTTCTGCTTCGTCAGGTTGCCATTGGCATCGTACTCATACTGAACCACGTTGCCTTGGCGATCTCGAATGCGTGTCGTCTGCTTGAAGCTATTGTAGGCGTATTCTTCGTAGGTGCTGTCGGCATCAAACGTCTTCTTTGTCAGAAAGCCATCCGTGTCGTATTCGTAGCTGTACTCACGTCCTGTTTTATCTGTTTCACCGGGAATAGTCCCTTGGTAAAAGTCATCAACTGTGGTGGCTGGATCGACTTCGGCATATTCTTCTTCAGCTGTTCCATCTGGAGTGATGGAAATGCTGACTGAATTGCTTTCAAGCGTTGGGGTCCAGCCATCCGAGTAGTAGGCTGTGCTGACTCCATAGACAACATTGGAGGCTGATCCTGTCCCATGATATACATCGTAAACTCCGGCTTGGTCAGAATCTGGTACGATCATAGAAAGAGTTTCGGAAGCATTGCTGACGGCCATCCGAAACACGCCTTGAGGCTGGTTGATGACCGCCGCCTGTCCGTTTGCATCTAGGGTCATGTAGTCGTTTGTTAGGTGCATTGTCTGAGCTGGTCCGCCACCCGCGTTGTCTACAATGACGGTTGCTGTTTGAGCAATGTTATCTTGGCCATAAACGTACGTTGACGTGTCGCCATTGGGGTGATCGACTGTGGAGAGATGGCCATCGGTGTATGAATAATCTGCGTCCGTGTTGTTTGGGAAATCAATTTTTTCGACAACCCACCGACCACTTTCCTGTGTGACGACTGGAATGGCGTTTCAGCAAGGTGCCATCCATCGCCCCTGCCACGAAGTGGCGACATGACGTAGCCATGGGCGTCAGCCCGTGGGTTAGCAATCAAGACCGGGCCGTGAGTCCCGAAGGGACGGCACAAAATCCTGCTTGCAAAGTGCCATCCATCGCCCCAGCCACGAAGTGGCGACATAATGTAGCCATGGGCGTCAGCCCATGGGATAGCAATCAACACCGCGCAGAGAGTCCCGAAGGGACGGCACAAAATCCTGCTTGCAAAGTGCACCCATCCATCGCCCCAGCCACGAAGTGGCGACATAATGTAGCCATGGGCGTCAGCCCATGGGATAGCAATCAAAACCGGGCCGTGAGTCCCGAAGCGACGGCAGGAACGATGCGGCCGTAACACCTGTCGCCCCTTCGGGGCTTCGCGCATGTCTTAATCTTCCGAACCACGGGTTTGCACCCGTGGCTACAGCCTGTCGTCCCTTCGGGACTTACCAAGGATCGGGTTCTCGTCATCTCAGCAAGGTGCCATCCATCGCCCCAGCCACGAAGTGGCGACATGACGTAGCCATGGGTGTCAGCCCATGGGATAGCTAATTTGTCTCTTCGGAAGCGTCGTCGCTTTTCAGATTTTCATCTTCAGCAGTTTCGCCTTCCGAACCTTCACCATCCGAACCGGGGACATCCGAGCCTTGATTGTCATAAGCTTCTCTTTCATGGCTGTCATCTTCTAAGCCGTCGCTATCCGAACTGTCTGCAGGAGGGCCCCCTTTGCCTGCTGCTGGAAGTGGTTCAGGAGCATCGGTGCCGTAGCCCAAGGCATACGGTGGTTCGCCATCGGTAAACGAGACGTACAAATCTGTCGGAGGGATGTTGTCCATCAGTGGGCGAATGATGCTTTTCCACGAGTATTTGTATTCCAGAGTGGCTCCTCTGGTTTCCAATTGTTCTCGAGATGGCGACATGCTCATCATGGCGTCAATTTGTTCCAGTGTCAGATTGTTTTGCTTGAAAGATCCTTCAGGGGCAGCGTCTTGAAGAGCTTTTGCTGAAGAAGAGTGCCCAAAGCCTGCTCGGCCTTCAATGCCCAATAAAGCCAAAAGGCCGACCAGAATGATGCCGGAGACAATCTTTCTGGCCTTCGAAACTTCTTTGCCACCTTCCGTTTTTGTAGATTCCTGTTCGCTCATTTGGTGCCTCCCGAGTATGAATCAAAAAATAGAACTTGTTGCTCTCGGCCTCGTCACAAGATTCTGCTGTCGGTCCGGCAGGCGAACCGCTGCTTCGTGGGCAAGGCCTTGGCGATGTTGTTCGAGTGTAAGCTTGAACACATCCAGAACAAACGAATCGGCCGTCTTTCATTGCAGCAACCTCGTGTTTTCAAGCTCAACCATGCCAATGAGACGCTCTTCCCCCCTCAGGGTTTGGTGTTTCAGAGAAGGTTTTGGCTGGTTGGAAGACGCTTTCTGGGGAGTCAAGTTGTGAGCTCGCCTGAGCAGATTCAGCAACCTGAAGTCAACGCCGACCAAATTCAAGCCGTTGATTCTCCGCTGTGTAGTTGGCGGCGGCGTATCTGGCTGCGGCGTGTCGTTGTCGGGGCCTGTGGTTTCATTCTGCTGGCGTTCGCCATTTTATGGGCTGTGTGCGAGCATTTGGTGGCTCCCGTTCCTGTGATGGTTTTATCCACGCAGGTTGATCTTCCCGTATCAGATCTTTCGTTGACCACAGATTTGGGTGCAACTGTGAAGGGTTGGTGGATCGCTGGGGACGACGATGCCGCGACGGTTGTGTTGCTGCACCCGTTGCGAGGTTCTCGGCTGACGATGCTTCGTCGAGCTCAATTGTTGCACGGCGAAGGCTATTCTGTCGTGATGATTGACCTGCAAGGTCACGGTGAAAGTTCGGGCGACGCCATCACGATGGGCGGTCTCGAACGTCACTCGGCCATCGCCGCAGTTCAATACGCAAGAATGAAGTCGGGCAACAAACCGGTTGTCGTATTGGGAACGTCACTTGGAGGAGCTGCGTTTTTGCTGTCACAGCAGGTCGAAATCGAAGGTCTCATTTTAGAATCAGTTTACTCTACAATCTCTGAAGCGACCCACAATCGAATGGCCTTACGAATGGGTTCTTGGTCTGCGTCAATGCTGTCTCCGTTCTTACTGTGGCAGCTGGAATCTCGTCTGCGTTTGTCTCGTCATGATCTCAGGCCCATCGACGAATTATCAAAACTGTCGTGTCCCGTGTTGATGATGTCCGGGAGCGAAGATAAACATACTTTGCCTGCAGAGGTTCGTGCGATGTTTAAGCAGCTCGCCCCCTCGGCAGTTAATCAGCGTCGGCATGAACTTTGGCTGGTCGATCAGGCCGGTCATGTTGACCTGTATGATTTCGCTGGTGAAGCTTATGAACGACGAGTCCTAGGTTTCTTAAGTCGCATCACGGCAACTTGGCAAGCTGATTTGCATTAGCCTGCTGTCTGTTGAACAAAGAAGTTACAAGAAAAATGCTCTGGGTTTTGATGACATTTGAATCTGACGTAGTTAAAAAATGCGTCCTTGAAATTTTGTTAGCGGACGTCGATCAGCTTTCCTGAGTGCATTTAAGGGGCGACACTTTGGCGGCTGCCGATTTTCTGATTTGGCAGGGTGTGCGACGGCTTCACAGTGTTTGATGAGTCGCTATGCTGGGCGGCTGTCTTCATTCATAAAATGGCACTGCTTTTGTTTTCAGTGCGTCCTTCGATTCACATTTGGAGATTCCATGCGAAGTCTTGTTTTGGCTCTTGTTGTTTCCGTTGTTGGTTGCGATACCTCTACGAAATCTGGGACTCGGTCCGCATCGCCTTCATCAGGTGAAGCGCAGTTTTCGTCTCATGATCCGTCACCGGGGGCGATGCAAACTTTGGTGCAGGCTCGAAGTGGGTTTGTGACGAAGATCGTCAAAGAAGGCGAATCCTATGGACCGGCTGATATCCCGCCAGGAAATGATTTTCAGCTGATTCGCTATCAGTCACCGGTGGGAGATCTGTCAGCGTATGTGACCAGCGATCCGGGAGACGGCCAGAAGCATCCTGCGATCGTATGGATTACTGGAGGAGATAATAATTCTATCGGAGACGTTTGGTCGGAAAATGATCGCAGTAATGATCAATCGGCGAGCGCGTTTCGCAAGGCGGGAATCGTGATGATGTTTCCTTCTCAGCGAGGTGGTAACGACAATCCGGGGAAGCGTGAAGGCTTTTACGGAGAAGTGGATGATATTCTTGCCGCCACCGAACACTTGGCCAATCTGCCCTACGTCGATCCTCAAAGAATCTACTTGGGCGGCCATAGCACGGGCGGAACGATGGTGATGATGGTGGCGGAATGTAGTGATCGCTACCAAGCCGTCTTTTCGCTTGGCCCGGTCGCTGCGGCAGAACAATACGGAGGCGACTGTGTGTTTTGCAATCCCTTCAATGAAAAGGAAATGAACTTACGATCGCCTAGATCTTGGCTGCACTGTGTGCAAAGCCCCATGTATGTGTTTGAAGGAGCCAGGCAAGGGAATTGGAGCGCTATTGAACAGATGGCCAATCAAAATACCAACTCCAAGGTTCAGTTTTTCAAGGTGCCAGGTTACGACCACTTCAGCGTGATTGCTCCGTTGGCCGAAGTTTTGGCCGACCAGATCGTTAAGGGGCAAGTCCATGTGAGTCAGCAAACTGTGATTGGGCTGAGATAGATTTGGCAGCAGGATGGCCGCCTTGGTGACCCGTTCATTGCGACTTGATGAGCTTTTGGTTGAACAGCCAGTCGCGGACTTCAGGGTCGCTGGTGGCCACGCCGTGGCACGAATGTCCTGCTCCGGCGACAACCTTCAGTTCGATATCAACGCCATCTGCTCTAAGTGCCTTGGCGAGGCTGATGCAGCGTTTGCGTTTGTTGAGATCATTGTCGTTTTCGCCCACCCACGAGCGAATTGGTGCTTTGATTTTTCCAAGCAAAGGTTTGGCAGGAACGGGGCCAGAAATCGTAATCGCGGCGGCGTAAGTGTGGGGTTGGCGAGCCAACGTTTGAAAGGTGCCTTGGCCTCCGTTTGAAAATCCAAGCAGATAAATTCTTTGAGGGTCGATGGGCAGGTTGTTGACCAAATGAGTGATTGTTGCGTCGAGCTGTTCTGGGATCTTTTCCCATCCCCCTTTCGGCGGATAGTAGGGCTGTACCACGAAACATGGATTTGCCTTTTGAACGTTGGGCTTCGTCCACGGTGTGGCGATGGCTTGCGGCCGAAACACATCACCGGGCTTTGCTTTGTTTCGTCGGCCGTGCAAGCAGATCAGCAGTGGGTACTTTTTCTTTCCACTGGCCAACTTCTTGGGAGCGAACAGCCATAGTGGGAGGCCGTCGTTTGCGATTGGCGTTTTTGCGTGAGCGAACTTGCCTGTGATCAGCTTGGCATAAGCACTTCTGCGAGCATCAAGAGCCTGAACAGACGTTGTGTGCAAAGCTGTCGCAAGGACAATCAGAATGGTAAGTAGGCGAGATGGCGACTTCATGATTGTGTCTCTGCTGCACAAGCGAGGCGTTAAGAATGATTCGAGTGTTCACGCTGGCTAAGATCAAGAAAGCGAGAACAGGCGGTGTAAAGTCTGCTTCGTGAGCGGCCAATTTACAATGCATGTCTGAGTTCTTCAAAGCCAAGTAGAGCGGGAGCCAGTGCATGGGTTATCGCCGACTGGCTGAACGGACTGGCTGAACGGGCTGGCTGAACAAGTTGGTTGAACCTTCGATGGTTCCATGAATCTGAAATGCGGATGGCTTCGCATTGCCGATGGCTTCGCAAAATGAGGTTCCGCCTGCTGGGCTCGTATGCTGAACAAGTGAGAGGTTGGTGAAAGCAGTGCGTTTGAAGTGGCGGTTTGGTGTTGGGGCAGCACCATCGGTGCGAAAATCGGCGCATGAAAAAAGGCCGAGCGAGTTCAAACTTACGAACTCGGTCGGCCGATTTTTCAGGACGTGGCAACAGGTTTCTCAGGCCTGTTGTTCGTCAGTCTCTCTCCCTTTGAAGCTCGTTTCTCAGGCGAGCTTCAATCTCTCTCTCTTCTTGCCACTCTCGTGGCGACTGCTTTCTCACGGCAGCCAGTGTTCTCGATTCAGGATCTCACTCCGAATCAATCTCTCTCGAAAGAACTTAATAGCAATCACGATGCCAAAACTTTCGGATCATTCCGGGTTTGTGACTAAATGCCCCTGTTGGTATGACACAAGGTGTTGTTGTGAAACGGTTTAAGCTGGTTTCACGGAAATCTTGTCTGGTTTCGGAGGGATTGAAATTTCGATCATTCGGCAGTCCGTTTGTAAATTCGACAATGACATTTGATTGTATTTGTTACAACGCGGCTCGAATTGCAAAGCAGTTTTGAGTTCTCAGCCGTCTCTCCGTTTGGATTCTGTGAAGTTATGTTTGACCCGATCGCCATGGATCCTCTTCGTCCTCATGATTTTTGGATGAAAAAGGCGTTGGACCAAGCCTTGGCGGCTTACGACGAAAAGGAAGTGCCTGTCGGGGCCATTGTGGTGCACCAAGATCGGGTTATCGCGGAAGCTTACAACCAGCGTGAAACTTTGAAGGACCCGACGGCTCACGCTGAAATGCTGGCGATTACTCAGGCGGCAGAAGCGTTGCAGTCTTGGAGACTTCTGGATTGCACCTTGTATGTGACATTGGAACCTTGCCCGATGTGTGCCGGAGCCATCGTGCAGTCTCGGATTCCCTTTGTCGTGTACGGCACGGGTGATCCCAAAGGCGGAGCATGCGATACTTTGTTTAACATCACATCCGACATTCGGTTGAACCACCAAGCCGCCGTGTTGGGAGGAGTGATGCAAGAAGACTGTGCTGCCATTTTGCAGCAGTTTTTTAGAGAACAGCGAGCTTTGGGCAAAAAGTAGCGAACGAGTGATTCCTGAAATCACATCGAATGACTCAGCTTGTTTGAGGCCGGCTGCCAGAACGAGGCTTTGTTCCGCAATTTGCAATTTGCGGGTGGTGGGCGGTGGGTGGTGAGCGGTGAGTGGTTCACAAGATTCCACGTGAAGTTCGAATTCAGGGACAGAGCCTCGGGCTGAGATGCTCTCTGAGGTGCCGTCTGAGGTGCCGTCTGAGGTGCGGGTACAGCGCGACACGTAGAGGCATGACTGAGGGTTAATCCTCGCGGTGCAAGGGTGGTACTCAGAGGCTGCGTCGCAGAATTTGCCGCTGCTTTTCGTTGCCTGCAGAAGTTGCAAAACAGCATTTGGCAACATTCATGTAAAGTCGATCAAGATGCAAATTTGACTCAAGATCGAATGATCTGCGTTGACGGTTTTTGAGCTTCAGAACATCCTGCGTTCGCAAGCCTGTGTTGGGCTGACCTTTCTGTCTCAGGAATTCTGATGTTTCATTCGAACGATCACCGACCCATTTTTCATGCTGCATGCAGGTCGAATCTTCGCCATGCTGCGACCACGTTGTTGCGACGGTGGGTATGTTTCAGCATTGCGATTGTCGTGACTTCAGGCCACGCTTTTGCCGTTGATCCACAAACTGCACCTGCTGCCGCACCTCGCAATGCGACTCCGTTTGTCCGGCCGACTCAGTACCATTTGTTGCCGCCCATCTATCGTTCTCAGGTTGATCGAGTTCCCACGGTGGCGGATCTCGTGCCTGTGCTCGACGATTCGTCGGCCTTTCAGTTTGTCTCGGGACCGGCTCGTTCGTCGACCAGAGGCTCAGTCAGCAGTAGCAGCTCATCCGGCGACTGGCCGCATACGGAAGCAAGTCACGGTCGACGTGCCACTCGCAATGCTTCTGGGCGTCTGCCTCAAGTTGGCAAATTCCGTCCGGCTCGAATCCCTTCAAAATATGCTTCTGCAGTTTCCGAGCCTCAAGCGACGGGCCGATTTCAGCAGCAGAGCCTATCAAGCGAAATACCTCAGATGCACCCACAGCCGTCACGCATACGGCCGTCACACCCACAGCCGTCACACATACAGCAGGTGCAGCACCAGAATACTTTTACAACAGGCCCAGGAGCAGATCTTGCTCCGGCCCTGTTTCAGTCTGTGGAAAGCCCTTATTTGAATCAGCCGGTGCAGCGTTTGAAGAGCCCTGTCTGGGAAAACGAAGGCTTAGAAGCCGGGCAATGGCAAGACCATTCTGGATCGATCGTTCCGTGGGAAGCTGAACCGCCGCGAACCGTATTGAGGCAAGTGAGTTCTACTGATCACAGCCCGATTCCCGATTCCATGATGTCGACAGCTCCCGTGGTTCAGGGCGACATTTTTCCGTCTGACACGCCCATGTCTTCAAGCAATTCGATTCCTATGTCGAGCTCAATGACCAAACCCATTTTGAATTCGATGCCGGCTCCGTATCAGCATGAAGTTCATGCTTCGAGCTGCCAGTGTGATCTGTGCCAAAACGAAAGCTTCGCAAATCCGGCCAAGTTGTTCGGTCAAGCAGCGACAGCCATCGTGGCCGAACGCCAAACCACGTTTCAATTCGATACATTGGCTTGGTTTAGCAGTTCAAGTTCTTTGCCCGCTCTTGCCACCACCAGTGCAGCTGGAACGGCTCGCAACGATGCCGGAATTTTAGGGACCGCCGGTACAAGTTCTCTGTTTTCCGACGATGCCTTTTCGTCTGCTGTCCCTGGATTTCGCATTCAACTGGGGACAGACTTTGCGGGTTACGGAGGCATTGATTTTGAATATCTTCAACTGGCCACTCGATCGGAAAACCTGTTCGCGTCGTCCGCCGATTTTCCTATTCTGGCTCGGCCATTCTTCGATGTTTCAAACGGCAATTCGTCTGCCGATGTGATTGCCTTTCCAGGAGAATCTACGGGAGCCATCCAGGTGGCTCTGGATTCTCGATTTCGTACGGCGGCGATCCACTACTATCAGTTGGCGATGGAAGAAGGTTCGACGGCCGACGGCGATCAGTTGGTTGCCAAGTTGCAGATCGGACCGCGTGTGGCCACGTTGCAAGAAACTCTTTTCAGCAACGACCATTCCTTTGATATCGTCAACAGCACATCGTTGCAACGTACGGACGCTTTGCAGGTCGAGAATCTGTTTGTCGGAGGCGAAGTTGGGCTGGAACTGAACCGTCGTTTTCGGCGAGTCGATTTGTCTGCCGGAGTATCCGTTGCCGCTGGTGTGAACCGACAGAAGTTTCAAGGCAACGGCCAGTCTGTCTTTACGGATTCTACGGGGCAAACATCCCTCAGTGATTCAGGTTGGTTAAGTTCTTCTGTGGGGGCCGTCGACATCAAGAGAAACGAATTTAGCGTGATCCCAGCGGCTGAATTGGGGATTGGCTTTCAGACAAAATGGGGTTGGAAGATGTCGGTGGGCTACAACGTGATGTTATGGACGAACGCGTTGCGAGTGACCGATCAGGTTCCCACCAATTTGGATCTAACGTTTGGAGCAGCTGCAGTGGGCGGAGCCGTGCGTCCGTTTTCATCTCTGGATGACGATAGCTATTTGGCTCACGGAATTTCGTTTGGGCTTGAACGCCGTTGGTAGGCAGGCGGCTGCGGCTGATCACGAGGAATCACGTGAGCGACCAACAAGCAAGTCGGATCAGCTTGAGCAGCGTGTGTGTCGGTTGGCTTTGATCGGTGTCCGCAAACCCAGCTGCCGACGTTTAGTTGCCGAAGCTGTAGCCCGTTGATGCGGGAGCGTTCATTGGGACCGGTACAATCGGAGTTGCGATTGAAGGGGCAGAATGAATGAGGTGCCCCGGATACTGGCTCGGATACTGGCCCGAATCTCCGGCCAACGTATCAATTTCTGCGATGGCTCTTAACAGAGCGTTGTCGGCCAATGAATAGCGGACTTGAGATTGCAGGTACGCGCTTTCTGCGGCTTCCAAGCGGTTTTGAATTTGCAGCAGATTTTCTAAGTACAAGTCTGCCACACGATTGCCGTCGGCCAAGCCTTCACGACGAATTTTGGCGTTCTTCATCAGGCTGCGAACTCGAACAATGGCTTCACGCTGATTCGCCAGCATGTCTCCATACTTGTTTCGTTCAATCACTTGGTTGCGAACGTCTTCGCCCACATCTGCGATCACTGTTTGCAATGCTGCTTGAACGCGTTTGATGGTAATCTGTTGGCGTTCTGCGGCGGCTTCAGCGGCTCGGTTGCGGTAGGGGACTTCAAAGTCGAAGCCAATTCCGACACCCGGTTCGCCTTCCGTAAATTGATTTCCCCAAGATGTTCCAATGTCGTCTCCGGCATCCAGCCCGGCAACGTATCCGCTTAAAACCAAGTTTAAGGCTGGCAATACGTCGCTGGCGGCAACGTCGTAGCGAATGGTGGCGGCCTTGATTTCTCGAATCGCCTGATGCACTTCGCTGCGTTGTTGCAAAGCCGCTTGGACTCGATCCTCGGCTTGTACTCGAACGGTACGCCGCAAAGGCTTTGTGCTGGTAATGATTTCGTGGTTTGAAAACTGATTAAATTCTGCCCCATAAATCAATCTTAACAACGCCGATTGAACTCGAAGCACGTCATACCGAGCCTGAATCAAATTGGCCTTGCGGATTGAAACTTCAGAGAGAGCTCGATCAAGCATCACTGGCGTGACATCAACTTCAATTCGAGCCGTCATTTCGTCGGCGATTTGTTGCACTCGATTCAACGACGCTTGAGACTGCAGGTAGATGCCTCTTTGTAAAACAACCGACCAATAGGCAGACGATACGTTCAGAAGGTAGTCTTGAACTCCGATTCGAAAGCGATCGTAGGCCGTGTCTTTGCTGATGACTGCCAGCTTTTGAGGACTGGTGTTGTAGTCTTCACCAAAGCCTCGCAGTAGCGGCTTTTCATAGTCAAACTGTAATCGAGATGTTGCCTGAGGATTTGGGTTCAGGAAAATCGAATTGCCGCTGCGAGTTCCAAACTGCTGAGAAACTTCTAATTCTGCACCCGTTTCGGTTTGCCGACGTACTCCGAATGAAGCATTGCCCGACCGACTTCTGAGCCGGTTGGTGGCTCCGTCTAGGTCGCTTCCGACCGGAGCACTGTCTCGGTTCCAAATGGCTTCAACGAATGTGTTCCAGTCGAAGGCAGCAGCCAGTCGATCGGCTTCTGCTTGTTCGATATACCATTCTGAATGCAGCACTTGCAGTTCAGGTGAATTGGTTTGAGCGATGCTGAGGCACGCGGCCAGTGTTAGGTTCATTGGCTGGCGATTGGGAAAGAGCGATCCGCCAAGGCTGCCTTCCCACCATGTCAGGCTTCCACTGCCCGGTGAATTTGCAAAGTTGGACCATCCCGATGAAACATCGGGACTCAGTTGCCGGATGGCCGGCGCGTGAGAGATGGCATCGCCGTGCTGAATTTGCAGGGGGGCATGAAAGACTTCAGCAGTCGTTGAATCTGACATTGAATCCGAAGGGATTTGAAGCAAGTCGTCCGGATGGTTCGTGGATGAAATCAAGTTCGCAGGACGGCTGCTGCGACGTTCAGATGGATTGACTGTGGGTTCGCCGGACTGATTGGGAATCGGCGGAGGAGTGACCAATGGAAAGGCTCTTCGGATTTTTTGCCTCGCCTCGGAAGCGGGCTTGTTCGGATCGCTTTCGCTGGAACGGCCGTTCTCGGTGGTTGGCTTTGACTCTTCGGAAGTCTGTTGATCAGGCTGACGTTGTTGGCGATGAGCGGGCAGTTGGCTGTATGCAGAAATGTTGCTGCGACGGTTTTGTTGAGCGGCCGTATTTGGCAATACGCTCCAGCTTGGACCACCGGCTCGGCGATTTTCCGGACGAATCATAATCGGCGTTTGATCTCGTTGGGTGGATCGGTTGCGATTAAGGACGTGTTCGGGAAGGATTGAATAGTTGAGCGCCGCTTGTGGACGCGTTTGTTGAGGCAACGTTTGCGATTGGCGTTCTGTGTGAGGCGCTGTTCTTGGTTGCGATGGTACCTGGCCGTAGACGGCATCAGAATAACCAGTCGCCACAGCGGGTGAACGAGGGCCGAAGACCGAGTGGGATACGGGCCGAGCGTCATGGTGGGTGGGCTGCTTTTGTGCGGCCTGCTTAACCGTGTTCTGATTTAGCGTGTTCTGCTTGCCGGTGGCGGAAGTGTGCGGTTGAACGATTGGCGGAGACTGAAGCTGACCTTGGGCTGAGTTCAGTTCTCCAGTTGTATGGGCACCGTAGAACATTCCGGCAGCTACGATCGCAAACATAAAAACACACGCAATCCATGCGCAAAGCAGGACTGACAAGCGATTATTGCCGATAGCAGTTGAGGCCCGTGCTGGGTCTGTGGCTGGATCAGAGTTGTTGGCAGATGGATACAAGGAGAAAGTCCGTATGTTGGCAGCGTCCCGACTTTTCGTGCATGGGCAACATCGACTGCTTGTAGGGGTTAGCTTGAGTTTTCGTGTTGTAAGATCTGTGCATTCGTTTTGAACGAGGGGTATTTGTTCGTTAGCTCACTCACGTGAGTCGTGGGTTTACCGAATCGCACAAATGTCGAGGACAAATACTGAACGATTCTGTCCAGTAGATAGAGTGAATTGAGGCCCGTAGTGGCCATGCTGCCGGATCACGGTTCGCGAATTGTTTTAAGGGCCAACCTGTTGAACTTGTCGACCTGAAAATACCGAAGAACCAATGACTGAAAGCACTCTTCAAACGGAATCAGAATTCGACGACAGCAAGTCGACGTCTGCCACTGATCACTTGCCACAGGCTGAATCTCAGGCCGTGGACAAAGCCGTGGACAAGACCGTTGGCCTGTCAGGCATGATTCGTCGGTTGCTGCAAGACTGCCCCACCAAGCAAGCCACCTACGACACATTGATGCAGGTTTGCGAGCAAAGGCTTCCCGCCTCATTAGTTCGCTCTGACTATCAAGTTGGCTCTGTGATGTTGTCCGAAATTCGTCATGACGAACGGATGTCCAACGTCGAGGCCAAAAAATTCAGCGACCTTTTTATGGCTCAGGTCGCAAAAGAAGTGCGCGCCTCATCCAGTCGTGAACCTCAGTTAAAGCGATTTGAACGAGCAGGTCAGCAGCTGACCATCGCGGCTGCTCCTATTGTCGATGTGAACACGAATGAGGTTGACGGGGTGTTGACCGTGATGCTGGGTGGGGCATCTCATCAGGCCGAATTTATCCTTCCGATTTTGGACGGAATCACGGCAACTGCAAGTGCCACGTTGCTGAGCCGATCTTTAGCAGCTTCGCAGCCTCAAGCGGGTTCTGGCTTTGGAGCTCAAACAACCGACGGATTCCAGGGCAAGCTGCCGAATGCCTTGTCACCCAGCTCTCAGCCTTTCCGACCGACGACGTTAAAGGCGACTCAACAAACGCCTGAGCAAGCTGCTGCAAAGCCAGAAGCGAAGCCAGAGGCGAAGTCAGAAGTGGCGACTCCCATTTCCATGGTGGGTGGAACGGCAATGGCCGCCGCCGCTTTGAAGCCTGTTTCTGATGCGTTGCGAAAGTCTTCCGCCGCCGCAAAAGCGAATACTGCCACCGCTACGAAGACTCAGACAACAAACAAACGCGTAGAAACGCCCTCAACAGGGGCCGCCGTTCCGGCGGGTTCTGTTCCAGCGGCCGCTATGTCTGCAACTGCCGCACGTCTTGCGGAAGCAGATGCGACTGCTCATGCTGAAGTGTCTGCGCTTTCCAAAGCGGCTCGCTTCAGCAGTCTGAAGGAATTTGGATTCACATTAGTAAACGCCATCAGCAATCAATTTCAGTGTGAACAGGTGGCTTTTGCGGCCGAGCAGAATTTGAAGATCAAGATTCACGCCATTTCCGGAATTGCAGATTTCAAAAACAGCAGTCCCGGTGTCGCGTCCATTCGCCAAGCGATGGAAGAATGTTTGGACGAGAAGAACCCAGTTGCTGTGCCTGGTTTAGTTCTCACAGGAGACTTCGCCGCAGTGCCAAGTCGTGCCATTCACCAGCAATGGTCTGTGGAATGCAACAACAGTGCAGTCTGCAGCTTGCCTCTTTTTGACAACGATGATGTCGTTGCGGTTGTCAGTTTACGCCGGGCGGCTGACCGACCGTTTACTCAAACAGACATCGCCAAACTAAAATCGATGTTACAAGCTTATGGGCCGGCTGTTCGAGTTGTCGAAAAAGCGGGGCAACCTGTTGGCAGTCGAATTTCGTCCGCGGTGAAAACCAAAGCTTCGGATTCGATGACAAAAGGATCTTGGGGACGCCGCATCCTGCTGCTGGGTTTTCTGGCAGCCGCAGTTTGGTTTTGTTTCGGAACAATGACCTATCAGCCGTTGTGCCAATCAACCATCACGGCCGCCAACCTAAGACACTTTTCTGCTCCGTTTGACGGGCAACTGCAGGCAGTGGCCGTCAGTCCTGGGCAGCGAGTCGCCAAGGGCGAGATTTTGGTTCAATTTGATACTTCAAATTTGAAGCTAGAAATGATTGGCTTGCAGAGACAAATTTCTGCCAGCAATGTTCAAGTCAAGCAAGCCGTCAGTGAAGGTGAGCTGGGGCAGGCTTCCATGGCGAATGCTCGGCTTGGAGTCCTACAGACTCAAATCAGCGCCGTTCAAAAGCAGATCGACGAAGCCACGATTACGGCTCCGACTGACGGAGTGGTTGTGCTGTCGGATTTGCAGCAACGCATTGGTCAAGAATTTCCTCAGGGGGAAGAGATCTTGCAGTTTGTTGCTGACGGAGACTGGTTGCTGCAAATTGAAGTTCCCGACAGTTTGGTCAGCGTTGTTGAAGCCGATCAAACGGGCGAATTTGCTCCCGCTTCAGATCCCACGAACAAACACAAATTTCGCATCGACAACGTTGATGGAGCCGCTTCGGTCTTGAAGAATCGAAACGTCTTTTTGGCTCACGCCGATTTCGAAGTTCAGCCTGAACAAATGATGACCGGCATGGAAGGCACTTCAAAGCTCACCACCGTGGATCGCCCTGTTTGGTGGGTGGCCCTGCACGGAGCCATCGATTGGGCTCGGATCAATTTCTGGCTGTAGTTCACCACGTGACAAAACGTCGCTCGCGAATCGCGTGTCGGCATGAAGTTGGCCGCTCGCCATCGCTTGCCAAGCTTCAAAATTCCAACTTAAAAAACAACTCTGAATTTGCCAGCTCAGTGACGGTTTCACTTAACGGCCGAGCTCACCAATAACTGACAGTTTCTGCACCTAACGGGTTTGAAGTTTCTCACACCGTTTTCGATAGGACAATTAGGCTCACCGTGACTTCCGCTTCAACAGATGCACCACCGGCTGCTGCAAAGTCGCCCGAACAGGCTGACCCGCTTGAAAAAGCGAGACAGATTATGGTGTCGTTACGAAGCGACTTGCATGTCAGTCGGCAGCTGCACCATCAGGCGGCTCATTATGTGATCCACGACCCCGTCAGCTTTCGAACTCATCGATTAACCACCGAACAATATCGTTTGCTGACAAGTATTGATGCCTCGAAATCTCTGGGAGACAACTTTCAAGACCTTGTTCTTCAAGGAGAATTTGAAAACGAAGACGAGCAAGCGTATTTCGAAATCGTGAGCCAGTTTTCGCGTCTGTCACTGATCGTCATGCCCAATGCCAATGGGGCGCAGTTGTATGAACAGTACACCAAGGTCACCGCTAATAAACGCAAGAGTCGTTTTTTAGGAGCTTTGTTTCTTCAAATTCCGCTGGTGAATCCAGACCGGTTTTTAACCAAAACAATGCATCTGGCATCGTGGTTGTTCACCAAGGCGTTCTTTATCACATGGATCGGCGGCATGTTGGCTGCCGGGTTTGTGCTGATTCAGCGTCGAGCCGATTTGTTGGAACCTTTAAACGGCATTCTGGCGTTGCAGAACCTGCCCTATGTTTGGATTTCATTCGTGGGTCTGAAGGTTTGGCACGAACTGGGGCATGGCTATGCCTGTAAGAAATTTGGCGGTCGAGTTCCCGAGATGGGGACGATTTTGATCGCCGGTACTCCGGCAGCCTACGTGGATGCAACGGCCGCTTGGAGCTTCCCTGAAAGTTGGAAGCGTCTGACTGTGATGTGCGGAGGCATGTTCTTTGAATCTCTGATTTTTATTCCCGGAGTCTTCATCTGGGCATTTTCAACCAGTTCACTCTGGCAATCGTTTGCGTATCAATTAGCCGTCACAGCCAGCTTGGTCACCATTCTGTTTAACGCGAACCCGCTGATGAGATTCGACGGGTATTTTATTCTGAGCGAGCTGGTTGGCATCCAGAACTTAAGACCTCGAGCAGATGCCACCATCAAACGTTTTTTGGTTCGCACGTGTCTCGGGCTCAAGCCCCCGCCGACGCAAGATAGCGCGTCGACTCGAACAATGTTGGTTCTGTACGGCATCGCGGCTCGTATCTATCGATTTACTCTTGTCATCAGTATCGCGGTCGTTGTCGCCTTACGCTTTCCCTTGGTGGGCCTGCTATTGGCCGCCTTTCATGTTGTGACCAGCCTTGGATTGGGATTGATTAAAATGGTGGCCTACCTGTTAAAGAGCAAAGAAACCGAACCCGTGCGAGGCCGAGCTCGGTTGGTCGCACTGGCTCTTGTCGTCGGTTTGCCCGTGCTGGCGTGCATCGTGCCCGTTCCATTTGGGGTTGTTCGAGAAGGTTTGATCGCAACATCAACAGAACACTTTGTCAACGTAGACGCCGCCGGAGAATTTACCGAAGCGTTGGTGGAATCTGGTCAAACGGTGGAAATGGGAACTCCGTTGATCAATCTGAAAAACGAACGACTTGTCGAACAGCTTGAACTTCTCGTGGCTGAACAAAAAGCGGCCCAGCGGCAATGGGAAATTCTGCAACAAGAAGATCCCATCCGAGCAGCTCAGCAATTGCCGGCTGTCACTGAACTGAACAAGCAGATTGCCAATCTTCAGGAACAAGTAGATCGCTTGATCGTGACGTCGCCTGGCAAGGGACAAGTGCTGCGGATGATTTCAACCGATCAACAAGGTCGCTTTTTACAGCCGGGAGAACAGGTTGCCGTGGTGGTTGCTGGGGCCACCATTTTAAGAGCGTGGTTGAACGAAGATCAGCTGGGCAGCATTGAACGCGAAGTCGGAGCGGAAGTTTCTTTTCGTATGTCGGGTGAATCATTAACGACTTACAAGGGCAAAATCACGGCCATCGAAACTGCGGCGGAATCCACCTTCCAAGAAACAGCGCTCAGCCAAATGGCGGGCGGAGAAATATTGGTCGACACGACAACCGGCAGACCGTTAGAGCCCGTTTTTCGAATCGATATTGCTCCGATTGGTGACAGTATCCCTGTGACTCAGCATGGTGGTCGAGTTTCCATCAAATTGGATCGCCGCTACCAAAGCGTGGCCAGCTGGGTGACTCGGAAGTGCGTTCGGTTCATTCAAAAGTTGTTGGTCACCTAGCCATTCCATCAACACGTCGTGTGAAATGGCAATGTTTCAGACGGTCAAACTGCTTCCGTTCGCTCATTCACTGATTCAACAGACACCGAAAGTTGTGACGATTTTCGCAACAGGCTTACACCGCCAGGCAAAACCGAAAGCTGGATAAAAACTATGAAAAAGCTGACACTCACTGCCGGATTAGCGATCGTTGCAACTTCGTTTTTTGTTGTGCAAGCGGCTGGGCCTCGCAATCCCTTTGCAAGCAAGCCGCTTACAAGCCAACCATTTGTTAGCAAGCCCCTGGCTCTTGTCAGTCAGTCTTCTGCCGCGTCTGAATACAGCGCCGCGTCCGACTACAACAGTGACGTACCTGCAGCTGATGGTGTGATTCAACTGCCGGCCGTCGTTCGTCCGTCGATGTTTGTCGAACTTCCTTCTGTGACCCCTGGGATCATTCAAAGCGTCTTGGTTCAGGAAGGGATGGCAGTATCCAAGGGCGAAGTCTTGGTGCAGTTAGATGATCGCATCTTTCAGGCTCGACTCGCAACGGCAACCGTGAGAAGTCATCTTACCGGTGCGTTAGAACGTGCTCGAGTAGACCAGCGGCTTGCGATGGAACGCCTGCAGCGTTTGCATCGTGTTGTCAGCGCAGGGGCGGGTCGCAATTATGAAATTCAGGAAGCTCAAGGAGCAATCGATCAGGCAACCGCATCGATCAAGCAGCAACAAGACTTGCTAGATTCTGCAGAATCCGAACGCCAGCTAACAGAAGCTCAGCTGATCGAACTAAAAATCACAGCTCCATTCGACGGAGTCATTACTCGCATCCGCCAAAAAGCGGGCGCCGTTGACCCCACGATTGTTGTGATTGAAATGGCCAACTTATCATTGCTTGAAGTGGAACTGAATGTTCCTTCAAGTCGTTTCGGACAGCTGACGGTTGGTGAAACGGTACAGTTGAACGCTGATGTTCCGGTTTCAAAGACGATTCAGGGTCAGATCTTGTCCGTGTCCCCCATCATCGATTCTGCCAGTGACACGTTTCGGTGTGTGGTTCAAATTGAAAACACGGACGGCAAACTTCCCGCCGGTTTTCGAGTTAAACTGCGATAGCAAAACTTGTGGTGCAAAGTCTTTCGCGACGTGCGGGCGAGTGACTCAGGCTTTGTGATTCGCCTTTGATTTAAGTTCCGTTCAAGATGTCGTCACCGTTTCGGTGAGGATAAAACATGCGTCCGATGTCATCTGCTAATCGGAAGAAGTATTCGTTGCGGAATGTGTCATAGCTGACGTCAGACGCGGAACGAGGCACAATTTTGGGGAAGACAGAGCTAATGTCTTTGTCCCAAATCCGACGTCCGTCTCCATCTGTTTCCATTTCGTAAACCGCGACCACAGTGTCACAGCGTCCTCGAAACAAACTGGTGCTATCTTGTTCGTAAAGTGAAAACGTACTGATGTCGACGTACACGACGTAATTCACATCAAATTCTGCTCCGATTTCTGTCGCACTGTCCCAGTCAGGATTTTTCACCATCCAAGCATTGACTGCTTCTGGGCTGATAATCTTGATTTCATTTTTGTATAGCAACGCAGAAAGTCGCTGAGCCAACAGTTGGTCGATGTCGTCGTGAAACTTCTTCAGGTCATCCGGAGCGTAGCACACGACGGCAACTTGGATGTCGCGATCTGTAAACGACTTCTTCGTTTCCTTTTCGAACAATGGTTCGATTTGAGGAGGTCCGCCGATCAGGTATCCCAATGCAATAAAGTAGTTGCAACCGGGCAAAACCAAGACAGCCATTGCGACGACAAGCAGGCCGAACTTGGAACGATTTTTGACAAGAGATTTATGAGTCGACATCTGAAGAATCCATTATTCAGAACAGGATGTGTTCGAATTGCGAAGATGATTTCGCGAACGTGACTTCGCGAAGAGGGTCGCCGTGATCGTTCTAGTGCACCGATTCGCTGAGCTGATAAGAGTAAATCTGCTGCCCGATATGCAAGGCAACTCGATCCATAAACAGGCGGATAAATTGCTCTTCGGATTTTGATTCCCGAGGCACCGGGTATGAAGCGGGGAACTGAGTCTTAAAGTCTTTAAAGAAGACTTGGTTGATCGGTATGATTTGTTCTGTCGTGTCTTCAAACAAGTTCGAACTTTTGGGTCTTTGAATTTGGTGCATGGTGATTTCACCTTCACATTTGCCCTGCATCAATGTTTCGCTTTCTTCGACGATATGATCGAAGACTCGCACTTCAACATGAATCACATGTTGCGCTTTGAAGTGTTTGGCCAGTTCGGAATAGTCTCCCCACTCGCCATTGTCGTCATACCATCGAGCCACATCACCAGACGGTACTGTGTCGATATCATGGATGGCCATGTTTCGAGTCAAACGATCCACCAGGTCAATTTGCAACGATGGAAATCGATCCATCATCCGGGCTGGGATGGAGCAAATAATGACGACCGGCTGTTTGCTTTCTTCTAAAGAAATTCCCGTCGCTGCTGTTAACGCAGATGTCGCTTTGGGGTCACCGAAGAGCGCCTTGCCAGCCATCACGAACAGGCTGCAACCTGATGTCGTTGTCAGTAACGTGGCAATCAGAAAGTAGCGAATCACAAAACCGCCTGTCAGCCGCCTGAGGAAGCCGTTTTTCTGAGACACGTTGGAATCAACTGGGTGTTGAAGGCAGGGCATTGTAAATGCTTTTGTTCGGAACCAAGGCACTGTGCCGGATGCTCAACCACAAAGGACCGAGCGTTCAGACTGTTCAGTATCCTGTTTTTATTGCTGTCTCAAGCCCATCTGTGGCCTTGGATGCAGGCGATGAACGCAAAACCAGCAGGAATTGCCACACGTTGCGAAGACCAGCTAGGATTGGCACGCAGAATCGCTGATCTTGCCGAACAAATGCTTGATGCCGTTACGAATGCAGCGGGCGGATCAAGATGGGCAAGTTTTGAATGATGCGGTCTGGAAAGCGAAACGGGAGTGTGAAAACTGAGCGGGTGACTACAATCTGCCGGCCATTCACGTACTTTTTTTGACAACCATTGCGAACTATGACATCTTGCTTCGAAGTATCTCGCCGAGTCGAATTTTGTGAAACCGATATGGCGGGCATCGTCCACTTTTCCAACTTCTATCGTTGGATGGAACAGGTTGAGCACGCCTATTTTCGGTCACTGGATTTGACGATCGTAAACCATCAGCCCGACGGTCAAACGTTTGGGTGGCCTCGAGTCAGCTGCAGCTGCCGCTTTGAAGCTCCGGCGAGATACAACGATGTCCTGACCGTAAAATTGTACGTGCAACGCATCGGAGTCAAATCGTTGACGTTTGAAGTCCACATTTTCAACGGCGACGTCCGCTTGGCAAAGGGCATCATGAAGACCGTGTGCTGCGTGGTCACCAAAGGACAGCCTTTACAATCTGTGGAAATCCCCGCCGAATACCTGGAAGGGATTACCGAGTATCAGGGCCAAATTCCCGCGTAACCAAGAACTTGGGTGTCACAACGTTGCTGCACCAGATCAAGCCAATCAAGCCAAGCTAAGCCCCGCGAAACCACGTCCCGTGAAACGCCGTCACGTCAAACGGTGCCCGCGCAACGGTGCCATGCGCAAGCACGTCGCGGCAAGCCCATGCGGTTTCGGAAGGCGTCCTTGGAATGGGGGGGCTCGGTTTACCGACGGAAGGTGTTCTGATGCTGAGTGTTTTGGCGCTGAGCGTTCTGGTGCTGAGCGTTCTGACGGCAGATTCTTCGACCGAATGCGGCACGCTTACAAGGCGTCGATGATGTCGCCGATCTTGATCAGGTGAAGCTGGCGGCCATCGCCTAAATGAGGGGAATCGATGCAAACGGTTTGGCCGTCGTTGCTGCAACGGGGATGAGTATCACACCGCCATTCCCCGGAATACTTTTTGGGCAAATGAAAGTGCCCTAATTCAACTCGCCGGTTGCTGGGAACGTGATACAAGTACGGAGACTGTGCTCGAGTTTTCCGGTCGGGATAAGTGTCGTTCAAAATCCACTCCCAATTCGTTTCCGGCACGTAGGTGTTGTGGCCGTTGAGCGTCATGACTCCTTCACCCACGGGGGTCACCTGGCGACTTTGATCTGTGAAGACATAAAACGCAGACGGCTTGCCCTTCGGTTTCGTCCAAGCACACACTTGATTGGAATCTCGCCAGATGAAATGAGACGTATGACCATCGGGATCCAGGATGTAACGGTCTGAACCGTCCGCGTTCACGGTAAACATCCGAGTATAAAAGCGTCCGGTGGGTTCTGAATTTGGTCCATCTGTCGTGCTATTTCTCCACCGATGCAAAACGATAAAACGCGTGCTGTCAGGACTCATCAGTAGATGGTTGAAGTAGTTCCATTTCCCCTTCAAAGACTGGCCCTGATGATCGATCGCAGCGGCATCGGCCAACGAAAAAATCAGCTTGGACTCTCCGGTTTCCATGTCCATTTTCCAGATGCCTGCGTCTTCTGGAGCTTTGTTTTGGTGGCAATCAGACTGACGCCCGACGTAGCCGTAACCCGGTCGCATGCGTTGAATGCGAGCGAAGTCGGCGGAAAGAGCGAACGTACCGTCGCCGCTTAACGTGTAAATGGGGCGAGGCAAAATTCGCTCAGCTGCGGTGTTGATGTTCTTGATTCGACACACATACCCATCGTCGGTGCGGTCGTTCCAAACCACTTCTTGGCCGCGTGCCGTGACTTCAGCAACGCTTGCCGGACGCCATTGCAGCATACATCCTTGCTGCCAGCCCCAAGCGGTGGATTGCCCGACTTCCGTCCAACGGTTCTGATTCGCGATGTCGATATACCCGACAGAAACTTTGTCTGTTGGCACCGGTGTTCGATGTTCGAAGCTGACTTGGTTGCTGAGAACCTTGGTGTTGGTCGAATCAAACTGTTGTTTGTCGTAGTACCCAAACCAATGAAATTTTGGTCCCGTGGTGATCGTTGACACATCAGGCAAAGCTTGTGATCGAACACAGGCGATGCTGTTGCGAGCTAAGAACAGGCCCGCGGCGAATTGGGCAGAGTGCTGAAGAATCGAACGACGAGAAACAGGCTGCATGACATTCACCTTCGAAACGCGAGCTCACGGAAGATCTGGCTGATCCAAGTCTAGCCAGATCTCACGTGTGACGCACGCGAAGGACTGAGCCACGCTATTCTGCTGACGGCTTGTTGTCGGTGGAATCATCGGACGTTGATCCTGCAGCGGCAGAGTCTGAATCGTCCGGCTTCACTGGAAGCGATGTTGAAGTCAGCATGCGAAACGCTTGGTCGAACGCGTCTGGAACTCCGCCGCCTGCATCGGCGGCTTCCGTAGGCCGTTGTTCTGCAGCAGTCTGAGCTACGCCCGCGACTTGAGTGGAATCCGTTGCTGAAGCCGCTTTTGAAGCCAGGTCGCTCATGGATTCAGCGTCCGATTCTTCGGCTGCGTGTGATGCGGTAGCAGCCGTTGAGGCGGCGGATTCCGGAGTTGAAGTGACGGCATCTCGGTTGGTGTTAGCCACACTTTCTGCCACATCCGTAGGCAACGAAGCGGCAGCAGTGCTCACTGATTCGTGTGATTGTTCGGCAGGCTGGCTTGGCGTTCCGAGACCACTCATTTCGGCGGCATCCACACTAGAATCCGCAACGGCAGGGTTGGCCATCTTGGCTTTCGCTTCGGCAGCTTCGTTGAGCGAGTCCTCTGCAGATGCCGCGTCTAGGGCGGCTGTCTTAACAGCATTGCTCATTGTCGCGATTCGAGTCCGCTCGTTGACTTCGTCCTGAATTGTTTTCATCTTGTAGGCCAGTTCTCCGGCAGATGCACAGACAGCGATAATCGAGATCGTGGTGAGCCATCCGAATGGGATGACTCCGATGATCGCCGCAGCCAAGACAAAGACACTGATCAACCCCAAGGTTGTCAGGATTGTTGTTCGAGTTGTAATTCCACCCTTTTGTTGGCGACGAGCATGCGTTGCCAGTGCGTTCGCTGCGGACTGAGTCGAGAGTTCTCGGAAGGACTGCAGGTCTAGCCGTTGAGCTTCACGGTCGATCTTCGAGCGTCGCAATTCAACAGATTCGTCTTTCGCCAACTGAGCTTCTGCAGTCGATTCAGACGTGGAAGCCGCACTTTCTTTCTGAGTGTCAGAGGCTTTGTCAGAATTGTATTGTCCTGACATGTATTTATCGATGAACGATGACTGACCGGCAGGCTCTTTAGGTTCTTCCTTTTTGGCCGCGACAGTAGCGTTTCCAGCTTGTGGCTTTTCTGTTTCCGGAGCACCTCCATCTGCATGAGCTCGGCTGCGAGATAGCAGTTGTTCCATGTAGGAAGCCACAACATCGTCCGCTTCCTCTTTGACGGGAGCGGCGGGTTCGTCTTGAAAATCATCGTCATTTTTTGACTCAGAATCTGGAGCCATCAGCATGTCTTGAGCACTTTCGAAGCTCAGCGAAACAGCGGCGGCGGATTCTTGACTGTAGTCGTCGACGGCTTCCATCAGCTCTGCAGCAGTCGCCGGAGATTTTGCGGCCGGTTCTTCTTCCTTTTCAATTTTTGCTTTGGCTCCTAGGCCAAACAGTTCGGCAAACTCTGATCGAACAGACGAACGCTCTGCCACGTCAGGTTCCTCTGCAACTTCCTCTTTCTGCTCATCCAACAACACGGACGGACTTGAGCTGGCTCCTGCTTCGGCCAATTCAGTGACGCTATCGATCAGGTCGCGAGGCAGCAGCATCGATTCTGAAGCATCTGGTTCTCGAGCAGAATGGATTTCGGCTCGAGCAAGTTCTAGCTGTTGACGAGCTTCCTGCAATGCAACTCGTTGAGCCTGAAGTTCTTGCTCTGACTGTTCGATCAGTCGTTCTCGTTCACGAAGCGCGGCTTCACGTTCGTCTAACAGAACGGTGCGGCTATCAAGTTCTTGAGTCAGCACGTTGAGTTCTTGGGGCGACATTGAAGCCGACGAATCCACTGGGATTCCGCCGTTCAGCTGAGCCTGCAGGTTGTCGATGGTGCTGTTGCGTTGCTCCAACTTTTCAGACAACTGCTGCGCCATTTCGGTCAACTTCTGAACCGTCTGGTCGCTGGCCGCATCTGCGTCAGAGCTGTCTGCATTGCTTTTGTCTGCAACACCGTCTGCGGCAACACCGTCTGCTGCAACACCATCTGCTGCATTGTCTTCAACGGGTGCCGCTGGTGCCGGCGCCGCTGCAACCGCCGCCATGGCTCGTTCTTCAAGAGCTTCAAATTGCTTTTGCACCAGTTCTAACTGAGCATTCAGTTCACTGATCGTGTCTTCGTACTTGGCGATTTCTTGCTGATGGTTTTCAAGCATCGCTTCGTTGCGAGCTTCCAGTTCGGAAATCTGGCTATGCACGACCACCTGTTCGCCATTTTCGGTGGCGTCACTATCTGCATCTTGCGAATCCGAAAGTTCAGACTTCAATGCCTGCAATTCTGCTAGCAGATTCTGTTCAGTCAAAGCTCTGCCATTCGCCGGAAGCTCACCTTGAGTCAGCAGCGACGACAGGTTTGTTGATTCTTGTTCGGCTGCCTTAAGTTGCAATTCCAACTCAGCAACTCGATCACGAAGTTCGGCAGTTTCGGTTTGCAGGCTGGCATTCTGCTGTTCTGAAGCCGCCAGTTTTTCGTCGGCGGCAGAATCTTTCAGGCCATCGGTTTCCGGCATCATTCCCGATGGCAGCAACAGACTGCTTAACTGGCTGGCGATCACTGACTTCGGGCGATCGATGGCTGCTGCTGACGGTGCTTCCGCGGCAACGGGGGCTGCTTCGGAACTCGCAACTTCCCGAGCCTCCAACTGTTTTTTCCAAGACTTCAGTTCTGCCAAACGGTTGGCTAATTCTTGAGTTCTTTCAGACAGCTCTTGTTCCCGAGTAAGCAATTCTTCACGCAACGCCGCGTCTTGGGTCGCTGGGTGTGAATGAGGCTCTTCAAGTTCTGCCGCTTCTGCTTCTTCGACGCTGCAGGCGTGGGCGTCCTCGGCTTCTTGCTGCAGGCGACGAGCTTCTTCAAGTGCAGAAACTGCTTCAAGTCGGTCAAATTCCAATGCCGTCTGAGCAGCCGCAAGCTCGGCCAACTGACCTTCAACATCAGCCTTGAGCAGGTCGAATTCATCTTCTTTGCGACGTACGGCATCAAGTTGTTGCTGAACGACATCTTGTTGTTCTGTGAGATTGGCTTTTTGTTCTTCCAACAGCAGTCGTGCCGCCTGAGTGGCTTCTTCATCGATGTGATGAACGGGGTTGTCCGAAGAATTTTGTTGCCGTGGCTCGCTGTTGTCTTCGGCGGATGTTGAAGAATCTGCAACCAGTTGAATGCGTTCTTCAGCGTCTGCGACTTCGGTCGTGCGATTCTTGAGACGTTGCTGTTCGTCTCGAAGGCTGGCTTCCTGCTGTTGTAGAGCCGTGCGTTCTTCTTCAAGCTGATGAGCAAAGTGATCCAGCTTTTCGCGTTGTTCTTTGAAGGCCGCTTCTTGTTCGGAATCGGCCTGCTGACGTGCTCGAGTTTCTGATTCAAGACGACTGCGTTCTTCGACCAATTCGGCTCGTTCGTCCTTCAGTGCCGTACGAGCATCTTCAAGACTTTTCAGCTGATCGGCGATCGACTGTCGAGAATCTTCCATTCGACGCAACTGTTCAGAAACCAGCTGCTGTTCTTCTCGCAGTTCACGTTCCTGAGCCTGAAGCTGTTCTTTCTGCAAACGCAGATCTGCTTTCGCCGCTGTGTTCACATTGGCTTTGCGTTCTTCAATGTCATTTAAGGCGGATTGTTGCCATGATTCTAATTCAGCAGTTCTGTGATCCAGTTCCGCCTGCCGTGCCGTTAAGGCGGCCTGTTGCTTCGTCAGGTTGGCAGAGCGTTTATCAAGCTCTTCTCGTCGCCGATCCAGAGAACGATGCCATTCATTTAGCTGACTTTCGCGTTCGTCCAGAGCCGAACGGCGGTTGGTTGTGGCAGCGAAGTCGAGGAACGGAGTACCGTGATTTGCCGAAGGTGCAGTTGGAAGGCGCGGAGGCGCATTGTGGTGACCCGGTGGTTGCTGGGCGAACACAGGAAGGTCCATTTCGAAGCCGGAACCGGACCCAGCGGCACCGGACAAACCGGATGCGAAATTCGCTTCCTCGACTGCGTTGGCATAGTGCTGCTGCAGGTCATTAAGATGTTGTTCAAGCCGAGCAGAAACGTCGGGGAAATCGGCCGAAGCTTTCGTGGGGCGGCTGGATGCGATTCGTCGCCCCGCACGGCGCGCTTCGATTCGAAAGGTTGCCGGGCCAATCGCCAGAGTGTCTCCGGCGTGAACAGGTGAAGCTTGATCAATCAGCTGATCGTTGACCCATACATGCTGACCATGTTCGGGGCTCACGCTGACTTGACCGTCATTACGAATGACGGTGGCATGCCATTCGGCGACTCCCGGATGAGCAATCAAGAGATCGCAGTCGCGTCCTCGGCCCGCACGGAAGGTGCGATCATCGGAAAGAATGAGCGTTTGTTCGCCAGAATCCCAGATGGGAACCAGCGCAGTTACGCGAGATTTCGCCGTGGCAGTCTTAGCTTCGGTTTCAGAACTACGTTGTGACATCGGGAACTCCGACCATTCAATCAGGACTGTCAATGGGGATTGACTCAACAAGCGTTCAAATTGGCATCCAGTTATTGCAGCGTTCACCCGACCAGGCGGATCTCGCGCTATGGATGTAGACAATTCTCACCCTGTGCTCATACAACACAGAATCGGGTGTGGCAAAAAAGCAACGCCCGCGAAGTCGTTAAATCAATGGTTTCCTACGTGAACCACGTAGAAGGTAGTGACTGTGCAGGTTCCCCCACCGAAAATCTCTGGCCGTTTTGTGTCAGACTTAAAAGCGGTTCTGACGGTCAGGCAAGCTTCAACTGTTGACCAGTTTTGATTGAACTGGCAATCATTCCGAACACGCAAGCTGGGCTACCACGGCCGCAAGAATCTGCATTCCGCAGAGGATGCCGCAGGCGGTTCAGCTTTCAAGCTGTGCCGTGCAGATCCGCAAAGTGCCCTCACAAAGTCGCCAAGAATTGCTCAGTACAGCCGTCTTGTGACTCTGTTTCGCGCATACAAAAAGAGTCTCAAAGAACGACGTCTTTGAGACTCTTAAAGCTGTTTTTCACGGCATTGCAGGCGTTTGCTGCAGCCGGATTTTTTGGGCAGTCCGCACCAATCTTGAAGCGTCTATCGCGACTGCTTTCGTAGCTGCGAAATCTGATCTCTATTGCCATCGATCATCACGTAAACCGCTGATGGTCGAGACGTAGCAGAATACAAACGCAAGCTTTCAGTCAAAGATGAAGCTTGCGCTGGTGAATCGCCAAAACTTGGTAGTCCACGACGTCGTAATGCACTGCGTTGACGTAAACAGCGATGCAGTACACAGCATTGCAGTACACAGCATTGCAGTACACAGCGTCGCCAAGCGATGCCGTTAGATCACGCCGCCATGAACGCGGTATGGAGTCGCTAGGTCGGGCAGTTCCAGACCCCAGATGCGTTCCCAAATTTCTGGGATGTGTCGCATGCTTTCTGATGCGTAGATCAACTGACGGGCGCGAACATCAGGAGTCGGGCTCCAAATTGGCAATGCACAGCCGACGTTCAACGTCATGCAGGCCAGCAGTACTGCAGCCAGAATTCGTTTTCGAAGCGTCATCGTCGTCGTCCTTCCGTGGACTAGGTCTTGTCACAGTGGTTTCAGCGGAATCGATCTTCCGACTGCTGAAACATTTTGTTGATGAAATGTTCTTCATCTGCCATTCAGCAGATTCCAAATTTGACAACCTAACCTGAAGTCACGAATGAAATGTTCTGTCTGTAGTCCCTGCCGAAAATTAGCTGCCCCCTTGAGGTCGAGGAGCCGGTCCTGCTGGAGGACGGTATTCGACTTCTTCCCGAAGGGGAGGCAATCCGTTGGGATTGATGGGTGCTGCCGAGTGACCATTTTGAGGACGATTGACTGCTGTTGTTTGACCAGCATCGTCGTCGTCAGTGGCGATTTCCCAAGCCAAACGCTGTTCGGCTTGTTCCATCAGTAACACGCGTTCTTCCATCTCTTTTCCGGGTTTAAACGTTACCACGAAGCGAGACGGCACTTCCACGGAATCACCGGTACGAGGATTGCGAGCCTTTCGAGCAGCTCGCTTCTTGACCTCAAACACTCCAAAGTTCCGTAGCTCGATCCGACCGTCTGTCACTAATGTGTCAACGATCATGTCGAAAGTACGCTGGACGATGTCCCTCGTCTTTAGCTGAGTCAAACCCAGCTCTTCGGAAATTGCTTTCACAATCTCTTTTTTGGTCACGTTCGAAGTCTCCTGAACAGGGGCTTTCGAGGGGCAAATGGTGGACGTCGGAATGACCCAACTGTAAGTACCAAACAGACTTAGTGTCAAGAGCCCTGTTTCGAAAGACTGCCTTGGAAGCTTCACATCCATGGGTTTCGACTGAACGAATCTGTCGTGAATTCAGGTTAAGTTGTCAAAGATCAGCCCCACAAAAAGCTGCAGGCATCTCCCTTATCGACGCCGGATGACCGGATCGTCAGGAAAAATCCCTAAAATCCGCAAAGTTTGACATTTGCCACCCAACACGGCCCTTTCAGGCACAATGACCAACACAAAGCGGGGTCAAAGATCAGCTCGACCAGATCAAAGCCACGGGGTTCTGGGCTGTTAAGGAGGCCTAGGCGGAAAAGTTTGCCCGGCGTGCGAAGCTCTGATTCAGGCCGAAGTTTGCCCCCTCGAAAAACTGTCCACCATTTTATTCAGCGTCGGTGAATTGAGTGAGATGTTCACTTTGGAGGCGGGTCGTACCATCCAAAATTTGGAAGGTGATGCCAAAGTTCTGGGTTTCATTTCACGCGAACAACGATGTCCAGCAACAATTCTGATCACAGAACCAGCAAACAGCGACTCACTGATTAAGAATTGATTCAGTCGTTTAACCAAAGCGTCGTCCGAATTCACAGCGAGCGACGGGCATGTACCAGCGACGGCGTTCGATCACTCATGCTGACTCTAAGTCACGACAACCGGATCACAGTTTAGATAAGACAACATGACAAACAGGCCTCGACGAATCGCGATTTTGGCATCAGATAGCATGTGGGAGAACGGCTTCGGTCAGCAAGATTATTCCCGCGAACGTGACGAACAGATGGGCAAGCTGGTTCCCGCCTTCGCCGACCGGGGGCTGAAGTTAGAACTGATTCGCTGGCGAGAAGCTACCGAAAAAGGGGCGTCCTTCGATGCCTTATTGCCTTTGTTTGTCTGGGACTATTTCGAAGGCAACGAAGCTGATTTCGTGGATCAGGTGCAACGAGCGGCACAGAAAACAACGGTGCTGAATTCTCCAGATCTCATCGTGTGGAACGCCGACAAATCGTATCTGGAAGAACTAAAGCACAAAGGCGCTGCCGTGATTCCCACTGTCACGGTCTCCAAGGTTGACCAGGAGGTGGTGCAATCGGCGTTCGCGAAGTTCAACAGCGACCAGCTGGTGATCAAGCCTCAAGTTGGAGGCGGAGCTTGGCGACAGGTGCTGCTAAATCGGACAGACAAGCTTCCCGATCCGACACAGCTTCCTCCCGGAGAAGCGTTGATCCAGCCATTCCTGCCATCGGTTGTGGAAGAAGGAGAGTACTCACTGATTTTCTTCGGAGGTCAGTTTTCTCATGCACTCGTTAAACGCCCAAAATCTGGTGACTATCGCATTCAAGCCATTCACGGCGGAACAGAAACCGCGTACCAGCCAACAACAGCAGAGCAAACTGCGGCGGCAAGCATTTTAAAGCTGCTGCCTGAACTTCCCTTGTACGCTCGCGTCGACCTTCTCAGAGGCGT
The DNA here is from genome assembly GCA_039974975.1 of Fuerstiella sp. Lineage (GTDB taxonomy): Bacteria > Planctomycetota > Planctomycetia > Planctomycetales > Planctomycetaceae > Fuerstiella. The sequence continues at coordinate 36,333 of JBDWHY010000111.1, forward strand.
CGATTCAGAACTCAAACTGATTGAAGTGGAATTAATCGAACCCTACCTGTACCTGCCCTATGCGCCGGGCCAAGCTGGTCAGAATTTAGGAGCAAAAAATTTGGCCAAAGCTCTTTCACAGAGGCTGAGCTAATCTAAATCGACCAGCGATCTGAACTCAGGTGTGGACGCAAGTCGTCAACACAATCGCCGAGACCTGAGTTGGTTTGCTCGTTCCGGGATTCAAACTGAGTATCGCTGACAATGGCACCGGCTCGGTCAGTCAAGACTCCGCATCAGCCCGGAGGGCGAAACAGCCATAGCCGGCGGTGTTAACCGCCGGTTCGGTGTCTCGCTGAACACAGCCCGGAGGGCGACACAATTTCATCGCCGCCGATCTTCTGCCGCCCTTCGAATCCCATGGCGGTATTTCATACGTTCCGTCATCAAGTGCGAGACGCCGACAGGGCTTGCTGCCTGATCATTCCTGCCGTCCCTTCGGGACTGACGGTATGGTCTTGATTGGTATTCCATGGGCTGACGCCAGCATTGAAGGCAGATCGTTGCAGCGCATCAGCCCGGAGGGCGAAACAGTCATAGCCGGCGGTGTTAACCGCCGGTTCGGTGTCACGCTGAACACAGCCCGGAGGGCGACACAATTTCATCGCCGTCGATCTTCTGCCGCCCTTCGAAACCCATGGCGGTAGCTCATACGTTCCGTCATCAAGTGCGAGACGCCGACAGGGCTTGCTGCCTGATCGTTCCTGTCGTCCCTTCGGGACTGACGGTATGGTCTTGATTTGTATTCCATGGGCTGACGTCCATGGCGACATCATGTCGCCACTTCGTGGCTGGGGCGATTGGTGAGGCATGAATCCGCTCGAATCCCTGAGCCTTTGCACAGCCGAGATCCCTCGCTCACACATCGGTTACCATTTTTCAATGGGGAGCGAGATCAAATTCACATCACGTTTGACGCGAAGACGAAAGAGCAGGCAAGGCTGGCAACCAGGTAATTTCGAGTTCACTGCCGTTGGAATCTCATCGATCACACTGTCTCTTGGAAACGGATGCAAGATCGAAGCGTCTTTGATTCGCCAAATCGTTTTTTTGACGGTTCAACGTTTGGCTCGAACGCTTTTCAAGAACTGTTTTCGAGGCTTTTCACCGACCCCGTCTTCCAGATGGATTTTACTTACAGAACAGGTCAAGAGATATTGTCCTGCCTTTCCGAGCTTGCTGGCTGCCTCAACCTGATCGCCATTTACTTCGACAGCGGATCGAGCCTTCTCTGAATCTTCTTTATTCTTTTGGGCCCAAATGGATAGGCGGTCGAAGGTCAGTTCTTCTCGAATCTTGACCCATGGAGTCTGATCGAGCATTTCACCATCAAGAGAGAACCGACTCCAGCGCACCGAACGGGTGTCTGATTTGTGTTCGATCGAAAATAGATAAGAATTGACATCCGCTGGCAGTTCAAAGGTTTTGTGTTTGAAACTGAAAGATGGCAGAAGCGCCGCTTGAACGGATGCGTAACGCTTGCCGCTATCAGGTTTTGTCAGCTCAAAGGTAAGCCGGCGGGGATAGACCGAATGGCTAAGCCCAATCCGAACAGTGCCGTAATGTCTGTAGTCCTGGATATCAACCTTGAAGAACAAGCTGAAGTCGTCTTTCGCATCGAGTGGGAAATGGCGCAAGGCATAGTGGCTTGTTTTCTTAAACCCTGTTATTTCGGTCACTTCACTATATTCAGATTTCGACAGCCTAACATCTTCAGGCCAAGCAGCACCACAGAGAGTCAAAACTCCCAAGGCAAATATCCACTTCTGCTTCAATAAAATCGTGCTCATCATGGCAGTTACTTCCTGTCAAATTTTAAGACAACATTGTCGAGTGACATTTCTGCCATGAATTTCGGGCCGACAGCACCGCGAATGAAAATATTCTTTTCGTCGCTGTCATACCACACGGTACCAACGTCATTGAATCGTTGCGTTTCAAGATAGAACGAATCCAATGAAACTGGACCGATGTCTGAAAACGTAAAGTCCGCCACCACCACCTTTTCTGCTTGGTCCTGTACGCGCACCGCCAAGTCTCGGGTGTCGGCCGAATAGGAGAGTGTGACCGTCATGGCACTGGGGAGGTGTTGCTTTCGATGGTTCTGGGTTACGGGTTTGCTTTTTTCTGCCTCCTGAACAAAGGCCGAAAGGACATTCATGCTCCCTCGGGAAAATCCCACGCCCAGTAGTTGCCCCGTGCTGGAGTTCTGGAACCCGAATTTGACCGGGCAGTAATGTTGAAACTTGTTCACTTGAATATCGAACCGAAGAGTGAAATCCTGATTCTTAACGGCATACAGCCCAAAAGAACCACGAAGCTGCTCATGGTGATCGTTAGGATCGCCTTTCTTATCGACTGTCTGTTTGTGGGTGGAGATTGTTGGGTCTATATCAAACGTTTTATGAACTACCTCCGTCGCGCCAACCCCGGAAAGGGCAATGGCAAGGGTAATCAAAACAGCAGTTATCTGAAGTTGAATCTTGTGGATCATTTCTTGTCCCCCTTTTGAATAAAGTATTTGAAACACATTTCATCCAATGCGACATCAACACCTGGCAGCGTCTTGGCAACGAAAAAACCAACGCCCGGCATTTCTGGAGCTTTCTGGCGAATGAACTGTATCTGCTCTTCAAGGAAAGCGGCGTGCGATTCCGGTGTGGAGTAATTCGCGTATTTCGCGGCTGAACCAAGACCAATAATCGTTTTTTCAATACACCCAGATTTTCTGGCCCTTTCGATAGACTTCCCAAGGCGTTCCTTATAGTCCGAGCCATGATTGATATAGATTTCTAGAAGCACCAAGTCGATCACGCCATCCTTCATGAGCTGGGCAACTTCCTCGGGAATGCCGCCGGCGCTCCAGACGGCAATGAAAACATCGGGGTGCTCCCGTCTGAGTTCAGGCAGCATCGAAAGGAATCCCTCGATATGCTTGACAGCGCCACCGATTTCATCCACCAGCATCCCGGAGTATCCTTCGGCGGCCCACTCAGAATAGGATTTTTTAAGAGCTTCCTTTTTCCCTTTCACTCCTGCAAACCGGCAGGCCCAAGCGCCACGACGTTTCCACTCGTCTCGGTCTTTGCTCTTCACTTGTGGAACGTTTGCAAAATCCATGTGCAACGGACTGCCGTACCAGACGAAATAATAATCCTTGTCCACAACATGAAGGTTTATGGCCGCCGTGTTGTTGTCCTCATTGATTTCTACTAACTGCTGATCAGAATCGACGGCAAATGAAATCTTGCATTCCCCGATTTCACGGGGTGTGAAAGCGAATGAAACCTCGTGCGATTCTCCCGGTTTCACGGCGACAACACGGCTCTTTTTTTCCGTAACGGATCCGCCTTTCTCGGTCATCCTCGCGACACAAGCTGCAGGCAGCGACTCCGTCATTCCTCGGTTCCATATTCGAAGAGAGACATCCAATTTTTGCCCAAGCACTGGATGGGTTTTGCTGAGACTGATGTCCTTGTTTTCTCGTATGGTGGTCGCACTGCTGAAAGCTAGGTCAGGCATGACGGCTGATTTAACCACAATTTCCAAATCAGAACGGTTCCCTGCCGAGTCGATCGCAGCGACCGAATAATAGAACATGCCGTCCTGGTCGTAGGAGCGTTCGGTGTCGGCAAAACGGATGTTGGTCTCGTCGGCCGGCACTTTGACTGTTTTGATGCGTGTTTCATCCGATCCCAAGTCTTTTGGATCTGTTCCTCGGTATACGGCATAGGATGCTACTCCGTCGGGATTAACCAGAGAGTGAGCCGCCCAGACGAGCGTGGCAGTTCCGTCGGCATGGTCAACGGCAACTTCCTCCGGGGCCGGCGGAGCCGTTGTGTCGACGAGCCCAACCGGTCCGGTGCCGTCCTGATACTTGACGGTTTCCTGCCCTTGTTGGTTCGAAAAGGTGACCAAGAAATAATGGTCGCCCGTATATGACGGAGAGTACTCAAAGATTTCTTCGGTTGACGGAATCGATGTTGCAATCCGTGTGGCGAGCGCGAAATTGTTTGAGACGATCGGTTCTCGATATGCATAGACGTTGTAAACACAACCATCCGGAATCTTCGTAGAATGAAGCTTAATGGAATGCACTTCTTTGGCCGCCGTGGCAGGTGCCGCACACACCAAATTGGCGCAGGCGAATGCCAACAGAATAGAATGAACAAGCTTCATGAAATTACCTTTTCGAAGATACTTAGAATCGGATTGATGAGAGAAGCTTTCAATTTGGAAAGATCGAAATGCCCGTGGTCCAATTGCGTTTTTTGAATTCAGCAGACGCGGTTTTCAGAAGCTGAATCCGGCGTTCCACAAGTGCCTTGTACTGATCAAAACCGTTGAAACAAAATGCTGATTGCCGAAAATATGGTTGAAGGTCTAAACGGTCATTTGGTGCCAAAAACCAGTGCTAAAATTAGGAATCAACTTGTTACGAAAACGAGGGTCAGGGAGAAACGGGCAGCTGGTTGAAAAGCCGGGATGTGGTGACCCGACGCGTAAGCGAGGGATGAATCCTCTGGAAGCCGCGAGGTTCTGAGGTTCTGCACAGCCGACGTCACTCGCTCACGCGTCGGGTTCCCTTTCTAGACGGAATCGCTCGGTACCACGCATCTCAAAGTGACCCACATTTTCGACTTCCAAGTAGCGACTGAGCTCAAGCTCGTGAGTCCCGAAGGGACGGCATATTGTAGCCACGGGTGCCAACCCGTGGATCGAAAGATCAAAACAGGCGCGAAGCCCCGAAGGGGCGACAGGAGCTTACGGCCGTATCGTTCCTGCCGTCCCTTCGGGGACAACCACATCTATTAAAAGCATGTTCGGCGACGTCGGCTCGGACAATTTGAAACACAGAGGACACAGAGAACACAGAGATCATGCGCGGACGAATCCTCTGTGTTCTCTGTGCCTCCGTGTTTTGCGGAATCGCTCGGTACCACGCATCTCAAAGTGACCCACATCTTCGACTTCCTCGTAGCGACTGAGTGTAAGCTCGTGAGTCCCGAAGGGACGGCATATTGTAGCCACGGGTGCCAACCCGTGGATCGAAAGATCAAAACAGGCGCGAAGCCCCGAAGGGGCGACAGGAGCTTACGGCCGTATCGTTCCTGCCGTCCCTTCGGGACTTTCTTTGTGGTATTGATTTCTATTCCATGGGCTGACGCCCATGGCGACATCATTTCGCCTCTTCGTTGCCGTTGGTTTTTTCGGAGGACGACATCGAATGAACGACAATGTGAGGCCGAATTAGGTCGATGGTTTTCGGGCCAATGCCGTAAACGTCGTCCAGTTCTTCAATCGATTGAAACGGACGCCCTGAAATGATTCCTTCTGCGATTTCATGGCGAATGCGAGGCAGCAATCTTAACTGTTTGTACGAAGCAGAATTGACATCGATCGGCACGATTTGCATCAGCTGATCGTGTTGACTTTGCCCCCTTTCATCGTGTTCCAGCTGCTGGAGTTTGTGTCTGCGGTCGGCAGATGCTTTTAACTTTTCTTGTAGCTGCTGAAGCATAGGGTCGATGCGATTGATTTCATTCGATCGTTCGAACCTTCCGCTGACTACAAAAATCGCAAGGACCACGGCGCCGGCCATGATGAAGCCCCACGGAAGACCTGAATCTTCTGGGTCGACTGGACCACCGGAACTGCCCAGACCCCACCGCGAAGTCGAGTCGTCGTCATTCCGCATGTAGTCACGTTCTGATAACCCCATAATACGATGCAATCTCCTAGGTGACGGTCAACCGGCGCGTGAGAACATCCAGCTGTCACTGAGGCGAAGGACCCGGTGGGGCAAACGCTGAAAGTGCGGCTGTTGAATGCTGAGCGCTCAGTGTGGTTAATGTCGAGTCGCCCGTAGCAAGCAGTCGGCTGCTGCGAATCGTAACTCAACGAATTCAAGGCAGAGTTTGCCGGAATTCGCCGCGGTTGTCTAGTTGCCTGGGTGTAGGAGGATTTGTTGGCGTAAGACTGGGCCGGTGTGATGTGGCAGCCGTTGGAAGAACGGCGGGAACTGTCCACTGCGGTTGGGTCCACTGCGGTTCACGAAATTCCCTCTGAAGTTCGAATTCAGGGACTCAGCCGAGAAGCCGTTAGATGACCTGAGATTCAAGAATGTGTGCGTCTGGTGATTTTGGTATTGGGGGATCTGGCGTGTCTGCGGGCATAGCATCCGGGGCCATAGCATCCGCGGCGATTGCCTTGATGGGAAGTATCAATTCAAAGGTGGCTCCTTTGCCCGTTCCCTCACTTTCTACGGCTAAGGAACCTTGCAATTGCTGAGCCGTGTTGGCGCACGAATGCAGTCCGAAACCGTGGCCCGTGGCCTTGGTCGTAAATCCGTGCTGAAAAATTCGATTCAAGTTTTCTGGTGCGATTCCAATTCCAGAATCTTTCACTTGAAAGTGAATACAGCCGGCCTGTTCTAACAAAGAAACTTGGACAGTGGATTCTGATCCATCACTCATGTTGACTGCTTGCCGTGCATTTCGAATAAGATTGACCAAGATTTGTAGCACTTCATGCTTGCTGGTTTCGATCGCCGGAACGACAGCAAAGTTTCGAACCACAATGACTCCGTGGCTGTCCAATTCTGGAGCGTTCATGCGGAGAGCGTCCTCGAACAATTCGACCGGTTCCACGGCTTCTGTGAGGCCACTTTTTCGAGCTGCAGATTGCTGCATCGAAATGATTTCTTTGATGTGAGCAATGTTGTCTGTAAGAGATCCCAGCTCGCCAAGCTGCTGACCTTGTTCTTTCTGGAAGCTTAAAACCAGCTGATTCATCAACCGGGGAAAATGTTGGCCTCGAGGATCCTTTGTGAAAAAATGCCCCAGGTCGTCTCGATGCTCGTCAATCACCGATGTTGCTTTTTCCAAAGTCAGAATGGCACTTCCGTCCACTCGTTGCCGAAGCATATTGGCCGATACGTTGACGCTGTTCAACACGTTGCCAACGTTGTGCAGGACACTGGTGGCCACTTCCGCCATTCCGGCGACTCGAGACGCTTCGATCAACTGCTTGTTCTTTTCAGCGAGTTCATCGGCTGCTTTGACTCGTTCTGTTTCGTCTCGGGCAACAACAACGAAGTTGGTTTTTCCGTTCAATTTGCCTTCATCAATCGACACCCAGCAGGGAAAGGACTCGCCTTCTGATCGTTTGCAATTGGCGACAATGCTGCATTTTGAATTGACGCATTGCTTAATCAAATCTTTGAACGTGCAGTTGACCAACAGGTCGTTCAGTTTTTCGCCAACCAGAGATTGTGGGCATTGGAACATGGCCTGAGCTGCTTGATTGGCGGCCGAAATTTCGCCTCGTTCGTTGACTGATAGAATGGCTTCTGACGCATTTTCAAGAACATATCGAGTACGCTGTTCGCTCTCCACAAGTCCTCGAGTCATCCATTGAGCTAACCGAACTGCGTTGGTCCGTTGTCGAGTGATTGATGAGAGTACCAAGTAAAGTAACACGCTGACGACAATTCCGATGATGCCGACGCACGGTCCAACGAAGTTTTCTGCTGCACTAAAAAAAGCGGGGCGAGATGAAACTCGCATCGCCCAATCTCGACCAGAAAGTCGAATGGGGACGACAGCCGAAAGTCGGCTCACGGCTGCCAAAGATGCAGCATCTGTGGGACGAGTGTCAAACAGTAAGTCGTCCGAAGACACTGAGTTGTTGTCGTACAGTTCAAGATTTAGAATTCGTGATTGCTGATCCAAAATTCCGGCCATTAAATCACGGCAGCGAAAGGCGGCGTACACCCAGCCAATCAAAGCTTCTTTTCGAGACTTCTCGGACGACAGTCGGGCGTGGCTGTCGTACAGAGGCAGATAGCACAAAATTCCCGATTGGACTTCTTCGTCTGTTTCCTGCACCAAAGTGATTTTGCCAGAAATCGATGCCAGCCCCGTGGCGGCAGCTCGATCCATCGCTTTTCGCCGCACCGAATTCGAATACATGTCGTAGCCGAAGGCTCGCTTATTTCGCCAGTCGAACGGTTCGATGAATGTGATTGCCGTATATTGTTCTCGAACATGTGTCGGAGTGATTTTAAAGTCATCAAATCCTTCGTTTCTAATCGACTGTTCATAGTCAGCCACTTTGTTTTTGGCGACCGGCACAGCAAAGCCGATGCATTGAATTCCGGGAAACCATTTCTGGATTTCACACTCTTCAATAAACACATTCCATTCGTTTCGAGACACGGTTGAACTGGCGTGGTGTAAGGCGACTCCGCCTCGCAATACCTGTTCATATTCCAACATGCGGCATTCGATTAGCCCTTTGGTATGAGCCACTCGTTCAGAAAATCTGTCTGAGGCGACTTTGTCGATATAGCGATCTGTTTGATACCACACGATCGCTGATGCAACCAAGGTTGTGCACAGCACCATGCCTGGCATTAAGCGAGTGATGCATGAACCAAGTGAACCACAAGTCCCCTGCGAAGGCGGGGCCTGTTGTTGCGAGTGAGTGTTGGCGTTCGTGCCGCGGGAAGGTGTGTTGTTCATAGCGACACAACCGTTTCTTCAGGTGCAGCAACCTGCGTCAGTGGCACTCGTAAAGTAAACGTGGCTCCACACCCAACACCGTCACTGTTGGCAGACAATGATCCTCCCAGTTCAGTTGCCGTGATTGCCGACGCATGCAGGCCAAATCCGTGTCCTCCGGCTTTGGTTGTAAACCCATGTTGAAACAGGTTGCCCAGCCGAGAAGCTTCGATGCCGATCCCGCTATCAGAAACATCAATGCAGATTGAATCGGCTTCTTGGCGAGCAGACACAGTGACGATTCGAGAATCGCAATCTTCACACGCTTCTTTGGCGTTTTTAATCAGGTTGACCAAGATCTGAAGCAGCTCATGATGTTCTGACCGAGGCATGGGCAATTCGTCAATTTGTGTCACGATACTGATGTCGTGTCTGACCAAACTTGAATCATTTAACTTGATGGCGGAATCAATCAGATCCTTAATATCAATCGGTTCGATCATTCGTTGTCGACTTGCGGATGACTGCTGAGCTGTCACGATTTCGCGAATGTGTTCAACGTTGCTGACAAGGCAATCCACTTCGTTAATTTTCGCCTGCCGTTCTTTAAGTAAAGCGTCCGAAACTTGTGCGAGGAACTTGGGGAAATGTCGTCCTCGAGGATCCGTTGTCAAAAAGCTGGCCATGTCATCTTCGTGGTCTTTCATGATGTCAACTCCCTTGGCCAGTTGACTGACAGTGTTTCCAACCAACTTTTCTTTGAGCAACGTCACTGACACATTCACGCTGTTTAATACGTTGCCAACGTTATGAAGTACTCCGGTGGCCACTTCTGCTCGGCCGGCAAATCGTGCGGCGGTGCGCAGTTCTTTGTTCAGCCGTTCACGTTCTTTTTCGGCCTCTTTTCTTTCATTGATGTTGGTCAGGATTTCGACGAATCGATGAACTTGTCCCGAATCATCTGTCACCGGATTGATCTGTAAGCCGGCCCAGAACGGTTTTCCCTGTTTGGTGTAATTGATGATCTCGCCAGAAAATGGAATCTGTCGTTCAACACATGAGCTGACGTTGTCTAAGGTTTCTTGAGATGTTTTGGGGCCACGAAGCATGCCGTCTAAACGTGATCCTCGAACGTCATCCAGGCCGTATCCGGTTGCTCGGGTGAAACCGTCGTTGACCCATTCTGCCTTCCCATCGGCATCCGCAATAATGACTGCGTTGCTGGTGTGTTGAGCGACTAAGGCCAAAGTTTCTAAGTGCTTGGCGTTTTCTTCGAGCTCTAAACTTAATCGCAAGCGTTCGCGACTGTTGTGTTCTCGAGCAGTGACATCACGTTCAATTTGTACGAACTGAACAAGCTGATTGTTTGCATCGAAAATCGGTCGTGCTTCGATTTCAATGATGATTGATTGTCCGTTTTTATGTTGCTTGGTGACGATCATATCGAAGCCCTTCTTCGATTCGATTCCTTCCTTCATCAAAGCGATGCATGTCGCTTCGGTGTTGGGGCCTGCAAGGATTTCATAGGGCCGACGATGAAGTAGTTCGGCCAGTTCATAGCCTGTGATTCTGGTGAAAGCTTCGTTCACCCATTCCGTCAATCCGTTGGCATCTAGCATCAAAACTGCGTTATCTGTGTGCCGAGCGACTAGGGCTAAGCGTTCGGCTTTTTGCTTTTCGATTTCGATTTGACGAGTTCGAGATTCGACCTTCTGTTCGAATTCTGCATTGAGTTGTTCAAGTTCGACCTGCCTGCGACAGATTTCGATTTCTTCCCGTTTGCCTCGAACGCAGTAAAACACCAAAACCGTATCTTCGAGCAGTACCCAGACGGCGTGTTCGACCCATCGCCAGGGACTTTCAGTGGCGATGCCGTAGACTGAAAGCGGCCACCAAATTCCTCGAATCGCATGATCTGCGGCGACGACGACGGTCATCGTGGCCACCACCTTCCAGTCACGATAGAACGCGATGAAGGCCAGTGACGCGAACACGTGAAAATGAGTTTCCAAGCGTCCGCCGCTCAGGTGAATCAGTAGGGCGCTCCAAACGGCTTGAGCGACCGCCATGGTGTGGCGAGTTGCCGTTGAGCCTGGGTAGGTTCGGGCCATGTAAATCGGCAGCCCGGAAACGATGCCACCAAAGATGACGGCGACCCAAACATGCAGGTGAACAAATGCCGTGTCGCCGACCCAAGTTTGAGGCGTAATGAACAACGCCAAGACGATGCCGCAAAGATACTGTGCGATCATCAGCCAGACAAAGACTCGATCAACTTCCAAGTTGTTGTTGGTGCTGATGGCGGCCACCAAAGATTGAGCCCTGTCGCTTGTCGTCCCCACTTCTGAGTGATCGGCGACTGGCTTGTCTGTGGTTGGCGACGCTGTGCCTGTCGACGCTGTGCCTGACGACGTTGTGCCTGACGACGTTGTGCCTGACGACACAGTGGCGAGGGAAGCGCTGGCGAGAGAAGCGGCTTCGGGCAATTCCGAATCTGAATCCGCCGATGCTTCAGTGTTTATGATTTTTTGCATAACGTTGCTTCTTCAGGTTCTCGTACATTACTCATTGGTTGCGGCGATCGGGCAGCCAAACACCGGAGTTGTGGTGCATGAGTTCGGTGTTCCAGCTACGATTTGCCGCAGGGCTTCTAGGCCGAGGTTGTCTCCTTCGTGTCCTCGAGCACTGGTGACTCCGCCTCGAAACAAACATCTGCCTGTGGGCGAAAATGCGAGCACATGCCCGGAAGTGATGGCTCCGAACCGCTTGGCTTCGGTGCCGTTTCGATCCACAAAGGTTGAATCAGCAAAGGCTTGTTCTGCAAGTTTCTTCAGCCTTGTGTCGGTCCATGAATCGTCGCGGTCTTCAGGGCCATACAGGCCAATTTGAATGGACATGGCATCTGAATCATTGCCAAGGCTGCGCTGAAGTTCTCGGACAGTGGCAAGGCTGCAAGGGCACTTCGGGTGCACGAATAGCAGGATCGTAGGCAGGTCGCTGTGCAGCGAGATCGTTGAATCCGCCGGCCATTCGTCGCCTGTATCTTGCTGAGCTCCCGGAGAATTTGAATAAGCGGTCACTGCTAAGACACCACCTAAAACGGTGATTCCCCACGCCGCCATCAGGCAGCGGGTGAAGGGGCTAAGTGTTGTTGTGGAGCAATCTGGCATGACGGAATGAAGACTCGGGGCGGACAGGTGTGATGGGAGACGACGAAAATATGAGGCGTTGATCTTGGGGTCTGCGGCTGGCTTGTCTTTGGACCGATGAAAGTTCGCTTGACGTTGCCGCTACAATGGAAATTCAGTCGGCCTCTCTGTTGAGGCTTCTGCTAAAGCCCGCCGAATGGCTTCAGCCACGACGGATGATTCACAGGGTTTGGTAAGCACCTGGTGGACTCGGCATTCTGACATCACACGTTGTGCGAGGGCGTCGGGCATGTAGCCGCTTAGCATCAGCAATTTGATTTCGGGGTGTTCAGAACTTAAGCGACTTAAAAAGTCTGCTCCCAACGTTCCCGCCATCAGGTTATCTGACACGACAACGTCGACGTTGTTTCTGGCGATGACAGCATTTGCTTCGGCCGGAGAAACTGCCGTCATCACGGTGAATTCAGATCCCAAGTGGCGTTCCAGTCCTCGCAGTAACTTCGCGTCATCATCGACCAGTAAAACCGTGGCCATGCGACACTGAGTATCATCTTCGGGTGCGGTCTTTGGAGTGCGTGTAGACATAGTGCTTTCTTTCCTGACGTC
>JBDWHY010000112.1:0-4889 GCA_039974975.1 Fuerstiella sp.
CTCAACGTGTTGTTGCAGGTTCACTGAACGGCAGAGCACTGTGGCTGCAGAGCACTGTGGTCGCAAGGCGCTGCGGTCGCAGAGCAACACCGATATCAAGCCTGGCGAGCATCAACGAACCCCCATGCAATACAAAGACCCAAGACGGAAGGCCGCTGACGAAATGGTATGCGGCGTTCTTTGAAATGCTGGCCTTGTGATTGCCTCGGCCCTGTCCGGCAATTGGTGAGCGGCAAGGCGCTCGACAAAGTCAGTGCTGAAAAACCGCAGAGAAGCACCGTGAGGCTCGACAGATTCCCCGTGAAGTTCACCGTGGGGGAAGTTCGAATTGGGGGGCAGAGCCTGGGGCAGCTTCTTTCACCACGGTGTCCGTCGATCTTCTTGGCTGGTGAAGCTGCCAATGACTCTGGCGACCTGACTGCAACGCATTTGCAAGCGAAGCGCGAGCTGGATGGCTCAAGGGGGGAGGTGCCAGGCCGCATCACTTCGCGGTGACAACGAGGCCCGATGCCGTCGCCGTCGTCATTGCCTTCGCCCTCACGCTCGCCCTCGCCAATGTCGTTGTCGTTGTCGTTGCGTGCACTGAAGCTTTGAGCCAGCCGGAAATCAGCGCACAAAAAAAGGGTTCCACGTTGATTCGTGAAACCCTTTTTGTTTGTTCGTTGTTGACTGTAACGCAGTCGACAAGATCAAAGTTCAATTAGCGAGACATCAAGCTGACGACTTGGTTCACGTCAACCAGCAGGCTTACGTCTTCGAAAGTCGGTCGCACTGTCACGATGCACGACATGTTGGACATGTCGCTGTTGATCCAATCAACGTCTGTTGTTGTCAGGCTTTCGCTGATGCCCTTGTACAACTTTTCGATGTTCGGTCGTTTACGCAGAGTCACAACATCGCCGGGGCGAACCATGATTCCGGGCTTGTTGACTGTGACGCCGTTCAGTTGGAAGTGGCGATGAACGATGCCCTGCCGAGCCTGTGGTCGAGTTGCGGCGAAGCCAGCACGTCGAACCACGTTGTCCAGACGACATTCGCAGATGACCAACAACAGTTCTCCGGTGTTACCCTGAGTACGGCGGGCCATATCGAAGTATCGATTTAGCTGACGGTCGCGCAGACCATAATAGAATTTGATCTTTTGTTTTTCCGCAAGGCCGATCCCGTAAACGGTTGGCTTCTTCCGACGCTTGTGCATGCCGGGAGGAAATTCTTTGCGGTCCAGAGCCTTGATCGCTCCGTTTGATTCGTAAACATTGACGCCAAGACGGCGATTGATTCGACCTTTTGGTCCGGTGTAACGACCCATTCCTTACGATTTCTCCAAAATTTGTCACTCCCTGTACCGCTCCGCCGTCACACGCGAGGAACCGTCATCTATCTGAAGAAGTGACCTTTGCCAAATCGCGGCTCGGTCAACAGACGCTGAAAACGCTTGATTTTTCAAGCAAATCAGACTTCTTCACTGACTGGCAAGACCGAAACCGGCCTTGTGTACAGAGTCATCATGCATCGCCACGGAAGCCCGTAAAATTCGATGCGTGGGGAAAGTATCGTCGAACGCAACTAAAATCAACAGTTTCAGAAGGTCGAATCGACGAATTCTCAACAGCCACAACGAGTTGTGGCCCGAGCACGTTGCTCAGGCAGTTCAGCCTGAGCCCACGTTCGGGCCACTCCGATCGATCTTGCCAAGTGTCCATCACCACGTTGAAACACCGGCTTAAACGTTCACACTCTGAATTGTCGCCAACCAACGTCTATGAATTCACAGAATCTGGTCTGGCTGCAAACTTCCGTTCTTCACTCGAAAGCTTGGTCTTCTCTAGCTCGTCATTCATCGATGCAGTGTCGACTACGAAGCAGGCGGCGTATCAACGGCCGGAGACTTCACTCGCTTACGAACGTCTGTTTCCAGAACGCCGAATGCCTGCTCGTGTCGTTGCAGAGCCATCGACAACGCGCTCCACAGTCGCTTGGCTGTGTAGTGATTCAGGATGATTCGCTGGTTCACGTGAACGTCAACTTTGCCGGTTGCGTACGGAGTAGGGTTCAGGCCCAAGTCCAGAATCAGCTCTTCCGGAGTGCTCGACACTCGACAGAAGTTAGCGTAGCCAGCAACAGCATCATTGTCGTTCACAATGACTTCTTGAGTCTGCTGTGCGCCTGCTTCTGGGCTGGCAGGTGTATCTGCCGTCTTTTCACTCTTCTGGTCGTCAGCCACTTTGTTACTCCTCACTTTTTTAATTGCCATAAACCACTTCGTCCCCAAAAGAACGTACTCAGTAGATTCATTAGACGCTCTGGGTGCAGACTTATAACACTCGCATTTCACACCGACAACTTCCATTGTGCTCGGCAGGCTAAGTCAGTTCACAATCCGCCAAAATGCGTGAGGACAAGGTAAGCTTGGTAAAAAGGGCGAACGTTCATTGTGCTTTTCGACTCGTTCAACAAACCTCGATCGCTGCTCGAAACTGTCATCTTCGAAAATTTGCTTCGAGTTCTTTCTGTAAACCACTGCGTCCGAGCGGGTCGGATTGGACACGCCGGATCGGAAACGTCTGATTTTTGAAAGGCGATGTTCACGGTCATGGGTTTGCTTCTTCAACAGGATTTCAGAAGATGGCGAACTGACCTTGCGAAAATCCGCCTACCCAAGTCCGAGTGAAGCCTTGCATTATGATCTCCAACCTTTCCAAACGATCGCCACAACTGATCACTTGCTTAGCCTTGATGGCCGCCATGGTTCTGCATCATCTGTTTATTCTTTCGAGCTGCAACGCTGCAGACCGCAACTCTACAACCCCCAGCGCGGTGCCGGTTCTGAATGCGTCGGGCGAACGAAAAAATGTGCTGCTGATTTGCGTGGATGATCTGCGTCCGGAACTGAAGTGTTTCGGAGCTGACTACATTCATTCGCCCAACATCGATGCTCTGGCAAAAGTGGGCACGCGTTTTCGCCGTCATTACGTTCAGGCTCCTACTTGCGGAGCATCTCGATACGCCCTGCTCACCGGGCGATATGGTCCCAGCAGCAATGGAGCTTTGTTTAGTCGAGCAGCGAAGATCGAAAAAGGGGCTTCCGATGTTGCCCCTTCAATGCCAGCTTGGCTGAAGCAACATGGATACACAACCGTTTCTGTTGGCAAAGTTTCCCATCATCCTGGTGGGCGTGGAGGGGCGGACTGGAACGATACTGCGAAGCCAGAAATGCCTCTTAGCTGGGATCGACATTTGATGCCCTGCGGTCCTTGGCAACATCCGCGTGGAGCAATGCATGGCTTGGCCAACGGCGAAATTCGAATCAACTCGGGCAAGATGGATGTGTTTCAATCTCATGCCGGAGACGACGAAAGCTATCCGGACGGGCTGATTTTGAACCAAGCAAAAACAGAATTAAAGCAACTGTCAGCCGATGATTCCAAACCCTTCTTTTTGGCCGTCGGATTCATTCGCCCTCATCTGCCCTTTGGTGCTCCTGCAAAATACATGCAGCCCTATCGCGATACTTCGCTGCCCGCCATTGAAAATCCCGGCAAACCCAGCGGCACCACCACGTGGCATCGTTCGGGGGAATTTATGAAATACAATCGTTGGGATCGAAACCCCAATGATGACGCCGAATTCGCGATCAAGTGTCGTCAACACTATGCCGCCTGTGTGACCTATGCGGACGAGATGGTGGGTCAGTTGATGGCCGAACTAAAGACGTCCGGTCAGGCGGATAACACAATCGTCATTCTTTGGGGAGATCACGGATGGCATCTGGGAGAGCATTCGATTTGGGGCAAGCATGCATTGTTCGAAGAATCATTGCATTCGCCTTTGATTGTGTGTGCTCCCCAAGCCAGTCAATCCGGCCAAGCCGTGGATCAAATCGTGGAAACATTGGACGTCTTTCCCACTGTCTGCGAACTGTGCAATGTACCTGCTGCAAAAACCATGCAAGGCGAATCGTTGGTCGCACTGTTGAATGGTGACGCGAAAGCCACAACTCATCAATCAGCAGTGTCGTACTCGAAGGCAACAACAATCAGAACGAACCGATACCGCTTGATTCAACACGCGAAGGGCCACATTGAGCTCTACGACCATCACAGCGACGCAAAAGAAACTGTCAACATTGCCGACCAGTCTCCTGACGTCGTTGCGGCTTTGCAAAAACAGCTGAAGCAACGACTCGCAGATCGAGACTAAACCGTCTGAGATCGATGAGGTTCTGGGTGGGGTCGGCGAACATTTGGCAGGGCGATTGGTGGCCATGTGACTGCGATTTGCATTGTTTCGAAGGCAGCTTGTGCGGTCACTGAGATCGGCTTGGGATGCTACACCGTTGCTAAGCCGTGACTGCGATTGAAGCGAGCAACCCTCGAAGAATCTCGCCCCGTGCCAACATAGGCCCTGTGGTTGTTTGAGCCCTCTGAGAATCTTTGAGGCGAAGGGGGAAATGGCTTCGTTCGGTGTGCTGCTCGGCGTGAATAAGAACAGCCGATTTCTTTTGCTGATTCGAAGGTGGCTCTTTGTTAGCTGCCCATTGAAATCGATCGCCCGACGCGTGAGCGAAGGGTAACGAATGTGCAGAATCTCAGTGTTTCGCAGCGAAACACTCGGTACCACACATCTCAAAGTGACCCACATCTTCGACTTCCACGTAGCGACTGAGCGTAAGCCGGTGAGTCCCGAAGGGACGGCATATTGTAGCCACGGGTGCCAACCCGTGGATCAGAAGATCAAAACATGCGCGTAGCCCCGAAGGGGCGACAGAAATTACCGCCGGATCGCTCCTGCCGTCCCTTCGGGACTCACGGGGTGGTATTGATTGCTCTTCCATGGGCTGACGCCCATGGCGACATCATGTCGCCACTTCGTGGCTGAGGTTTGGAATC
>JBDWHY010000113.1:0-137859 GCA_039974975.1 Fuerstiella sp.
TTGCGTCGCCCTCCGGGCTGGTGCGGGGGCTTCACTGGCGGCGCCAGTGACATTGTTGGCGATGTCTGGTTTGAATCGGAGAGCGGTTGAGCCAACTCGGATCTGGCCGAGTAATATGCGTGGTACGAATGGTACTCACGCTGAAGCTTGGCAGGAGACCGGCTGCAGTGAAATTGTGCCGCCCTCTGGGCTGTTTTCAGTGCGGCACCGAACCGGCGGTTTACACCGCCGGCTATTCTTGTATCGCCCTCCGGGCTGGTGTGGGGCTTCACTTGCCGAGCAAGTGACATTGTCGGCGATGCCTGGCTTGAATCGGAGAGCGGTTGAGCCAAATCGGATCTGGCCGAGTAATGTGCGTGGTACCATCAGGAAACCAGCTCGGATCTGGCCATGTAATATGCGTGGTACGAATGGTACTCCATCAGGCGCCTTCGAAAGCTTAAGCATCACAAAGCACAAGTTCGCTGAGGTGCGGATACGGTCACTGCGTTCAGGCAACTGAAAATCAGTTCGCTGTCGGCAATGTAAGGGAGATGGTGAAAGCAGTGCAGTGGTTCTGGCTGATTGGCGCTGTCTGAGGAAGTGGCTGCTGGGTATACCCGCGACCTCCAGCAAGTCGCTCACCGACTCCCCTTCCTTCGTCTCACGAAACGGTCAGTTCCGCCAACTGCTGTCGGGAAAGCGGCTGAATCTGGCATGAGTCCTCTTAACTGTCAGGGGGAGTCACGTTAGCGTCATTGAGGTAGGATGGATGCCCAGTGGTGTTGCGTATGGAACAGTGCCATTCCGGGCTGAATGCAGGCCTTTATGTGTTCGTCGTTTGTTTTGTGAGTTGGGTCACGACTTGTCCGTGCGCGGTACTTGCATTCGCGATAGCGAGGAATGACGTGCGGATTATGACATCAAACATTTCGAATGGTCATCGTTGGCTACGCCCCGCCAAGGCGGCCTTCGCAAGTTCTTTGCACAGGCGCGACCATTCCAGCTGCCTCTTTCACAAACTCAAAAAGCAGATTCCGTTGGCAGGCCGAATTCCAGATTTCTTACGCAGTTGGATTCAGGCAGTGCGACATGACACGGTCAGTCTTCAACGCCGAGATCTCAATGAGGTGCACATCTTAACCGTGCACATCCTAACCGTGCACATCCTAACCGTGGTGTGCCACTTAGTATTGCCGTGCTGCTCAGCGTTGAATCTGAAGACAGCGTTGGGATTTGGCGGAGCACTTACGTGAATTGCTGTTGCCAACAAGCTTGCCTCTACTTCAGTCGGCCAATGTTTTTTCAGAGCCGAGCTTCTGATTGCTACAAAGCCTGTGGAGGGCGTTGAGCATGGAGCATTCCATTGAAGTCTGGGGAGACTTAGCATGTTTTTCGGCACCGGCGAATAAGGTGGAACGGTTTAGTTATGCCTGTCCGACCCCCAGCGCGGCTCGCGGAATTTTTGATTCCATCTACTGCCATCCACCCGAATTTCGATGGCAGCTAAACCGGATCGAAATTCTCAGAGTCCCTCAATATATCGCGCTTCGGCGTAACGAGGTCAAGGAAAAAGTCAGCGTGAATGCAGTCACAAAATGGGTGGCTGGCAAAGAAGAGCCGTATCCCATCGTCGCTGATGCGACAGAAAAAGACACCAAGGGGCGAACGCAGCGCCAGACAATGGCTCTGTCGAATGTTCGTTATCGAATGCATGCCAGCATCTGTCCATGGCGTGGATTTGAAAAACGGAAGAGGGCGTTTGACGAACAATTCCAACGCAGAATCAACACGGGGAAATGTTTCCAACAGCCCTACCTGGGTTGCCGCGAATTTGTGGCCTTTTTTAGCCAGCCAACTTCTGATGACAAGCCCGTCCCGTTCACTCAGGAATTGGGTTTCATGCTTTACGACGTCTTTGATTTGTCAAAGAAAAACACGTCCAGTTGCGCGCCTCTTATTTCAATGTTTCGGGCGACGATCGAGGACGGGGTGCTGAATGTTCCCCATTTTTCTGACCAAGCCGTGCTGAAGCCTCAAGTTCAGGAGACCAGCTAAGTGTTGCACGCATTGAAACAATACGCAGAAGCGATCGAGCTTGAGTCAGAACCCGGTTTCAGGCCTAAAGAAATTAAGTGGTTAATCGTCTTTGACCAGCGTGGAAATTACATCAGCACACAACGCCTTGGAGACGGAAAGGTGGGGCAGTTGTTCGCAAAGTGTCCCGATTTGTCTCAACCAGAACTGAAAGGCGGCGGCCCTGGATGTCGGCATTTTTTAGTGGATGGTCTCGATGTGGTCACACTGCTGGTTTCCAAAGGTGAACCGGATACCAAGCTGCTGCAGAAGCACCAATTCTTTTTGAATCTGTTGCAACAGGCCAGTGGTGTTGAACGGTTTCTTGAGTGTGTTTGGCGAGGGCTTGCGAAGTCAGAGCAGCTGGCTGCGATTCGAGAAGATTTGTCCGGCAGAAGTCCGAAGGCTAAGCCGAGCGATCTGGTGTCCTTTGCTATTCTTGATGGCACGGGGGGGCAAGATGTCTTGGTGGATTTGAAGTCTTGGCATGATTGGTGGCGTCTGTTTCGCAAAAACATGGCAGGGAAAAAGAAGACGAAGAAGGGCACGCCAGACAAGCTGCTTTGTTTTCTTACGGGGCAGACCGTGCAGCCCGTTTCGACTCATCCCAAAATCACGGGCCTTGCCAGTGTGGGGGGCATGGCGGCGGGAGATGTTTATGCGTCGTTCAAGCAGGAATCATTTCAGTCATACGGACTGACGCAATCAGCGAACGCGGCGATGAGTGAAGAAGCGGCGAAGCTGTACACAACGGCATTGAATCACTTGATTCGGGAACGCAGCATTCGTTTGGCA
The DNA here is from genome assembly GCA_039974975.1 of Fuerstiella sp. Taxonomy (GTDB): domain Bacteria; phylum Planctomycetota; class Planctomycetia; order Planctomycetales; family Planctomycetaceae; genus Fuerstiella. Next base: position 2,851 of record JBDWHY010000113.1, read on the forward strand.
GGCAGTCGCATCGCGTACTGGTACGCGGGTGTTCCTTCTGTGCCAGAAGAATGCGATCCGGCAAGAATTTTGATTGATGGCTGGGAGCCATCTGGGCTGATCACAACGCAGGCAGTCGAAGCCGTTACGCCGCAAACTGAATTTCAGAGCAAGCATATTCAGGCCGAAGGTGATTCTCGTTCGTTGTCAGGTTCCATCCGTCATGCGAATCGGATGGATCTCATGGACGCCCAGTTTCGTGCGGTGACTGTCTCTGCGAACTCTGGCAGAGTGATCATGCGAGACTGGATGGAAGATCGTTTTCAGAACTTGGCTGGTCACGTTGATCAGTGGTTTCAGGATCTGCGCATTGTTAGGCGAGACGGAAAAGGGGTCGCAGATGATCCGAAGTTTTTCGCTGTCGTGGCGGGGACTGTTCGAGATCCCAAGGATCTGACGTCTGCTACAGAAGGCGCTCTTTGGCGTGCGGCAGTGCGAGGGTCACCCATCCCAGCTCACGTTGCCGCAAATGTACTGGCAAGGTTTCGGATCGATCTGATCCAGGGCCGTCGAGCTTTGCACGCTCAAGTCGGCCTACTGAAAGTTTTTTGTCTTCGTCAAACCCGATCGGGGATTTCATCGATGCCTAATATTACGACTCAACTGAATGAAGCGACGGATGATCCAGCGTATGTCGCCGGAAGGATTTTGGCCCTGCTTGGCCAGATTCAAAAGAAAGCACTGGTGGGAATCAACGTTGGCGTCGTGGAACGCTACTACGCCGCTGCAAGCACTTCCCCATCTTTGATTTTGGGGCGACTCATTCGGATGGCCTTAGTGGGCCATTTGCCCAAAATTCCATCTGCCGAACGTCAAGTTTTGGACCGCAAGCTGGCAACGTTGAGTGCCATGTTTAACGAATCGCCGAAGCAAACTTTGACGATGGAAGAACAAACGCTGTTTGCTTTGGGCTATTACCAGCAGAGATCTCACCGATATCCCTTAGCGGAAAATGTGGCAGAGGAAAGCGAACAACCTGTCGCCGGCTAGGCGTTTGGAGGCTCCTGATTCCGGAGAATGACTTGTTCGCAGTGAAGGTTTGAGCAATGACGATACCCATCGAAAATCGATATGAATTTCTGTTCCTGTTTGATTGCGAAAATGGCAACCCAAATGGCGACCCAGATGCTGGAAATGCTCCTCGAGTTGACCCGCAAGACATGCACGGGCTGGTTTCGGATGTGGCGATCAAGCGGCGAATTCGCAACTACGTGCATTTGGCTCGTGGCAACGAAATGCCAAATTCTATCTTCATTGAACATTCCACGAACCTAAATACAAAAATTGCGAAAGCTCGTGAGGAAACGGGAGCGAAAAGTGGTGCCAACGACACCAAGCCCACGAAGGGGCAAGTAGCGGCTGCTCGGCAATATATGTGCGACAATTTTTTTGACGTGCGAGCTTTCGGAGCAGTCATGTCGACCGGCCCGAACGCTGGGCAAGTTCGTGGTCCTGTGCAACTGGCTTTTGCCAGATCTGTCGATCCGATCATGCCCTTGGAAATGGCCATCACGCGAATGGCAGTTGCCGATGATGAAGGAAGAAAACTCAAGACTCATGCTCAATTTGCAGAATGGGAATCCAATCAGCCAGAAGATGAACTGCGAACGATGGGGCGGAAATCACTGATCCCATACGGGCTGTTCGTCGGGAAGGGATTTGTCAGTGCTCATCTTGCTCAACAGACCGGGTTCAACAAAGACGATCTGAAGCTGCTGTTCGAAGCGATTCTTGGGATGTATGAACACGACCGTTCGGCGAGTAAAGGGGTGATGTCTGTTCGAGCTCCGATCTACGTCATCAAGCACGTGGGAACAGACTCGAATAAGGAGCAAAGAAAACGGCAAGCGATGTTGGGCTGCTGTCCGGCTCAGCTACTGTTTGAACAAGTGGTTCAAATCGCCAAACTTGATGGAGCTCAAGCACCACGTGCCTGGTCCGACTACTACCCTGCTCGACTGCAGATTGATGAATCGTGTGTCCCAACGCCTGCGGTTGAGTTAATCAAGATTGCATCCACCGCGGATCTTGATCTGCTGTAACTTCATCGAGCCACTTGGATTCCCCGTTTGCAACTGCAACTGCAACTGCTCTCGCTCCAGCCTTCGCCGCGGGTAGGTTGTGGGGCTCGAGTGACTTTGGACGGCCGTTGTTTGCTTCCATGCGGGGGGGGGTGAAATCAGGTGATGTCCAGACAAATTTCGTAGGCGTGATTGCTGATCGGAGGGCTTCGTGTCAAGGCACGGGATGCCTCGTTTTCGAGTCGTGGACTGCAGCAAATTGACAAGCTTGTGGGCGCATGAAACAATTCCTATCGCCCTTTTTGAGAGGGCGTGGATTGAAACGCCACTGAGGTAAATGATATCAACGACTTGTTGTTTCGCCCCATTCGTGGGGCGTGGATTGAAACACGGCTTGTTCAGGCTGAATGCGAAAGCATCAACGTTTCGCCCTGCTCGCAGGGCGTGGATTGAAACAACAGTAGACGCTTAGGGATTCCCCCAAGCTGATCGTTCGCCTCATTTATGGGGCGTGGATTGAAACGCGTTGATGATCTCGGTTGGACTTAGGAGAGTCGGGTGTCGCCCCGTTTGCGGGGCGTGGATTGAAACAATATCAAAACGGCGATCGAATGAGACCGTCAGTTTCGCCTCGTTCGCGAGGCGTGGATTCAGATCTTGTTTCTGTAGCTGACGGGGTCCAACAAGGCTCTTCATTTCGTTCGCGAGATGAAGGGCCTTTTTTTGTCTCGCCGTGATCGATTGCACTTGTTGTTGGCGGCGTTTTCTATTCGTTGGCAAGTTGGAGGGTTGAGATTCAAAGGCATGTGATTCTGGTGTGATTTCTTGAGAACGCTGCGTTGATTTGATGCAAAACCTGCTGTGCTCGATCTTCTGCCACTTCCGCTTTACAATGGGACCGCGCTCTTGTTTTTTTTGGCGCTCTTATGATCTCGTAAACTTTCGGAAGCTGACGCAATGGCCGTTCCTCATATCACTCCCCAGGAAACTCGTATTGGCTGGATTGGGACAGGAGTGATGGGAGCCAGTATGTGCGGTCATTTGATGAAGGCCGGCTTTGCTACCACGGTTTATTCTCGAACCAAGTCGAAGGCGGCGGCGTTAATCGAAGGCGGAGCCAGTTGGGCAGATTCGCCGAAGGCGGTTGCTGAAAAGTCTGACGTCGTGTTTAGCATCGTGGGATTTCCATCTGATGTTCGGCAGGTCATCTTGGGGGATGATGGTGCGTTGGCGGGGATGAAACCCGGAGGTGTTTTGGTCGACATGACGACCAGTCAACCGTCTTTGGCCGTTGAAATTTTTGACTCAGCCAAAACGGCTTCTGTTCACAGTGTGGATGCTCCGGTCTCTGGAGGAGACATTGGTGCAAAAAACGGAACTTTATCGATCATGATTGGTGGCGAAGCTGACGTGGTTCAGGCCCTGCAACCTTGTTGGGATGCAATGGGGCAGACGGTTGTGCATCAAGGGCCTGCAGGTGCCGGGCAGCACACGAAGATGGTGAATCAGACTTTGATTGCAACGGGGATGATTGGGGTCTGCGAGGCTTTGCTGTACGGATACAAGGCGGGGTTGGATTTGGAGACTGTGATGAAATCTGTGGCGAGTGGTGCGGCTGGAAGTTGGTCTTTGACGAATCTGGGGCCTCGAATCATTGCCAACAACTTCGACCCCGGCTTCTTTGTCGAACACTTCGTCAAAGACATGGGCATTGTGCTTGAAGAATCTCGACGAATGGGTCTGTCGATGCCGGGGTTAGCATTGGGCTTTCAGATGTATCAAGCTGTGGTCGCACAAGGGGGAGGCCGCAATGGTACTCATGCCCTGCAATTGGCTTTGGCCAGCATGTCAGGAATTGAGTGGACGGATCGCTAGGAACGTTTGAACGTGTTAAACCAAGATATCTGGGCTTCACAGGGCGTTGAAAAAGCCTAGATGTGGTCACTCAACGCGTCAGCGAGGGATGAATCTGCCTCGAAACCCTGAGGTTCTGCACGGCCGATATCCCTCGCTCACACGTCGGGTTCTCTTTTTTAACGGGCAGTTAAGCCGGTTGTGATTCAGGCCATGCCAATTCCATCACTCGCTCAAAAATGGTGTCAACAGCTGGGTTGAGCCTGCGACTTGGCACGGTGCATGCGGCTGGGCAGGTGGCGGTGCAGCTGAAACTGGGCAGGCAGCATTGGGAATGCGTTCTTACATTGCGAAATGGAAACCAGCGAAGCCCTGAATTGTGCGGTATAAACACAGATACGGGAAGTGTTTGATTTGTCGAGCACGGTTGCTGAGATGATGGCAACGTAGAGCGGCATTGATCTTTGATTGACTCAATCCGGGGATGACAGGGCATGAAGGTGGCTCCATCTCGAGCCCTTGTCTACACTCCGAAACTGTGCCTACCGACGGTTCCAATTGGGTGTCGGTGGCGAATTTTTGGGTTGGTTAAAACGACGAAAACAGGTTCATGAAATACGACGTATACGGTGTGGGAAATGCTTTGGTCGACGTTCAGGCTCAGGTGTCTGACGAGCTGCTGCAAAAGGCGGGATTTGACAAAGGGATCATGACGTTGGTTGATGATGCTCAGCAAAAGCAGCTGCTGGACTTGCTGACGGGTATGAATTTGAATCGGTGTGCAGGAGGATCTGCGGCAAACACGATCGTGGGAATCGCTGATTTCGGAGGGAAAGCGGCGTATGTTGGCAAGGTGGCCGATGACGAAGTGGGCTCGTTTTTTCGCGGTGAAATGCGAGACATGGGGGTCAGCTTTGAAGTCGTTTCAGCCGCAGAAGGTCAAAGCGGCACTTGCGCGATCATGATCACTGATGATGCTCAGCGCACCATGATGACAAATCTTGGAGTCTCAGCGACGTTGTCTGAAGCAGACATCAATGAAGATGAATTGAAGCAAGCCAAGTACGTGTACATTGAAGGTTACTTGCTGACCGGAGACACTTCGAAAGCGGCCGCTTATAAGGCCATGGAGCTGGCTCAAAAGCACGGCGTAAAAGTTGCCTTCACGGCCAGTGATCCGTTTCTTGTGAACATGCTTCGCGATGAAATGATCAAGTTGATTGAAGGGCCAGTCGACTTGTTCTTTTGTAACGAAGATGAAGCCAAAAGTTTGACGGGTCTTGAAGATCCTGTTGCCTGTGCGGCCGAAATTCACAAGCACGCCGAAAACGTGGCGATGACATTAGGAGCCAACGGTTCGATCTTGATGCATGAAAAACAGGCGATTGCGATCGAAGGAGTCACTGTGGATGCAATCGACACCACAGGTGCCGGAGACATGTATGCCGGTGGTCTGTTGTACGGCATTACGAATGGTTTGAATTGGAAGCAAGCCGGACATCTGGCATCTCATGCGGCAGGTCGAATTGTGAGTCAGCTGGGTGCTCGAATGGCGAATAAGTTTACTGAAGCCGAAGTCAAGCAGCTGGTGTCTGGAAGCTAAGCAAGCGATTGCCGTCTGTCGACCATTCGGTTCCGCGAAGTCAGCGGAACTGAATGAGAGACTGCTGTCGGATGATTCTGCCCGCATCTGCCGTTTCTGTGTTGCAGCCGTCAAGTGTTGTGATGCAGCACAGGCTGACGACAGCTTCCAACTGAACAAAGAACGTTGCAAATCTAAGGAACGTGCGACACTTTGCTTCGTTCGTTTGTGTTTAACACTTCACAGATTTGCAGATTTCACCTGCAGTTTTGAGGTGGATGGACTTAGGATTTGAGTCTGGATGGATCGCCAAGTGGGAATTGCCATGTAGGAATTGCAGGCAGGATTCTGTGAGGGGGACTGCATGGGAGGCGGTCATAGCAGTGCTTCCCTATCGTTCCGTTGTTTTCGTATGAAAATCCTGAAGACTGGCGATTCTGTCGATCTACTCATTTCGTGTTGAAACGTGACTCGATGTCTGAATCCAAGTCGCTGGAAAGGTGATCTCTTCAAGTGATGCAATCTGTCAGCGAAGATGATTTGAATGCTCTTGGAGAACAATTTGCGGCACGGTTGCGCAGTGGTGAACGCCCTAACATCAGCGAATTTACATCTGGTTATTCATCAGAATGTGCTGAGGAGATCGAAGATTTTCTTGAATCCATCGCGTTGCTTGAAGGGATGAAGCCGCAGGAAAGTGCAGCTGCTCTGGTTGAGGAAACCTTCCCAAGAAAATTTGGCCGCTACGAAATTCAATCGTCGCTGGGTGAAGGCGGCATGGGAACCGTGTATCTGGCTCATGACTCGCAGTTGGATCGTAAAGTTGCTTTGAAGACTCCGAAATTCGATCAGAATTCTGACCCGAATTTAATGGCTCGATTTCATCGAGAAGCCAAATCTGCGGCGACGTTACGACATCCCAATATTTGCCCCGTTTATGACGTTGGGCAAATCGATGGAATCCATTACATCAGCATGGCGTATATCGAAGGTCGTCCGCTCTCAGACCATATTCGGTCGGGAAAAGTGCCTTCTGTTCTTAGCGTGATTCGAATTGTGAGGAAGGTTGCTCTGGCCCTTCATGAGGCTCATACGAACGGCTTAATTCATCGAGACTTGAAGCCGGCCAATATCATGATTGATGCCAGGAACGAACCGATCGTCATGGACTTTGGGCTTGCCCGCCAGTTTGGCGACGCCAGCATGAGTAACTCTTCGATGCCCGTGCTGACAGGTCTTCAGGCAACAGAGGATCAACCGGGTTTCGAAGCTCGGCTGACTCAGGAAGGGACGGTCGTTGGATCGCCTGGCTATATGTCGCCAGAACAGTTGCTTGGAGATCCGACCAAGGTGGGACCGGCATCCGATGTGTATGCTCTTGGATCCATGTTTTATGAATTACTGACGGGGCGATTGCCGTTTCCAGGTGACGGAAGTTTAGTGTCGATCGTGAACGCTGTGCTGTCAGAGCCAGCTCCGGATGCTTCACAGGTTCGATCATCTGTGACAGTCGGTGCGGCGAATGTGTGTCGGCAGGCGCTGGCAAAGAAGACGAATGATCGCTTTCAATCGATGCAGACGTTTGCCGTTGCTTTAACAGGGTTATTGAAATCAAAAGACGAGGTGGCGAACGAGCAAGAAGAACCGTCGCTGCAGCCGATGTCTCCGGGTTTAGTGCGAACAAAAGAGCAGTACGAATTATCAAAGTCGCTGTATCAGGAAGGCCAATTTGCGGCGGCTGCTTCCATCATGGAAAAGATGGTTGAGACGGCCGGCCGTGCCAATCAGTTTACGACTTGGGCAGGAAAACAATTGCCGAAGGCGAAAGCAAAAGCCAGTCGAGAAACAGCCGTTGCAAGTTCAACAAGCAAAGATGATGGGTTTTGGCAGACGCCGTTTGAACCTCGTGATTCCGGAAGATCTGCCTTGGCAACCAGTCGAAGCCAAAGGAACAAGGCTTCTCAGAAGCGACTTCTTAGAAGCATTGCGGTCGTCGCATTTGCTGGTACGGTTTGCTTGGTGCTAGCAGGGCCTGTCAGCCGGTATTTCGCTGGGGATGTTGACACGGATTCCCCGGCACCCTTGGTTGTTGCGGACCTGAAGCAAGATCAGCAAGCTTCTGATTTGTCAGTTGCGGAAGCAATCGAGGATGACGAAAGTAAGCCGGGTGATGAGTCGGACACAGAGCCCAATGAAAGTTCGTCAAACCGTCGAACGGGGACGGCGCGAGCTTCGATTCTTGAACGGATATGGCGTTTGGATACGAACGACGACAGTAAGCTAAGCAAGGCGGAACTTGGTAAGATTCGCCCCTTTCAAGGTGGGCCTGTGTCGCAGTTGATGTCGCTTTTTGACAACTTTGATACATCGCCGACCGATTCGTTTTTGGATTCTCGTGAACTTCAAAGACTGCTCAGGTCACTTCCTCGCCCTGGCAATCGAGAAGGTGGCGGTCGAGAAGGTGGAAACCGCGAAGGTGGGCGGGAATCAGGTCCTCGACGACGTCCTGAATTGTAAGACGTTGCCACGGTCATGCTTTCCGACGGTCATACTTTCTTTACGATGGTGATGCGAGAAGGCCGTGATACATGAAGGCCGTGATACATGAACACTGCGATGCGTCCACACGTCGGCATTCAATGATCTGTCCGTCAGTCATTCGTCGTGAGAATTTTTCGAGTTGGTGATGGGCACGTTGAAGCTGTTGGGCCGTGTCGCGATACACAACGGTGCACTAGTCGTCAGAAAATTCTGGAATGTTCTTTAGCACGACTTTCATTCGTTTCATGGCTCGGACATAGCGTTTGCTAGACGCTTGTTCGTCGATGCCTAGGACCTTGGCAACTTCTGAATTTGATAGTTCTTCGAAGTGTCTTAGAGCAATCACTTCGCGGTCAATTTCTTCCATGTGATTCAAAGCTTGCTCCACAGTCGCCATCCGTTCTACTCGAGAAAACGCTTTGCTGGCGGAAGTCACTTTGGCGACCAGTTGAGCGGCCATGGCCAAAGACGTGTGAGCAGAAGCACCGGGGCGTTCAAGCGAAATTTCTTTTCTGACGTCTCGAATTTGTGCGTGCAGATGTTGTCGTTGCAAGTCGACCATGGTCTGGTTCACGATCAAGCGCAGCCAAACAAAAAACGGGTATTCTTGCTGGTCAATAAAATGCTGGATGCGTTTGTCGGCATTCAAGTAGGCTTCCTGAATGACGTCCGCTTCCGAAATTCGCCCGGCAAGTCGGTGGTCCAGCCGGAAGCGAATGATTCGTTTTAGTCTGGGTTGATACAGTTCGATCAGTGCCGCGAGTGCAGCCGAGTTTCCGGCATGCAGCTGTTGGATGAGGTGAACTTCGTTTTCCGGTTCGGTCATCCAGATTCTCGGTTCTTGCTGTTCAGTGCAGTCGATTTCACCATGTAAAATGGGCGTTTCGCGTGAAAACCCAAAAAAATGGCCTGATTCGGTCCAGGACCCGATGGTGCTGCCGTTTCCCTTCTTAGGCAATCAATACACCCTCTGAAAGTCAGATTTTTTCTGAAGGAAATTCAATATGAAATTTACTGCAATCTTCGCCGCCATCATGTCAGTCGCACTCATTTCAGCCGACTGCTCTGCTCAATCTCCCGGTCGTCAACGCGGAGGTAAAGGAGCCAATGCGGGTGCAGAACGGGGGGCTCAAGGGCAACGTGGCGAACGTGGAGGTCAGGGGCGCGGCATGCAAGGGCGAGTCGGAGGCCAAGAGCGAGATCCGGCTGCATTGGCGGCTCGCATGATGAAGGAATTCGATAAGGACGGTGACAACAAGCTGAACACGGCCGAATTAGTTGCCTTGATGACATCATTTCGTGACCGTCGCGGATCGGGCCCTGGTGGTAATGGCCCTGGCGGCAATGGCCAAGGTGCAAAAGGTGCTGGTGCCGACGGTGCGGAACGACGAATGGGAAAAGGTCAGCGTCCTGAAGGGGCTGGAAAAGGTAAGAAGGGAAAAGGAAAAGGGGACGGCCAGACTGATGCCCCTGGCGGCCAATCACCAAAGCGTCCACAATCTGATTTGTCGTAGCTCCTTGAAACGGCAATCAAGCGTTTGCCAACGCACTCAGGCATTGGTGTTGCCGTTTCAAATGAACTCCACCAGAGTTCTGTTACAAAACTGATAGCCAGCTTTCATTCGCGACCCTGCGATCTGCTAATCCCAACGGACTGAAGCTATGTTGCACTTTCGACTCACCAGCCTAATTCTTCTTCTTGTTGCTCCTGCGATCAGTCGTGCAGAAGACTTGACGGCTGACGAACTGAACTTTTTCGAAACCAAAATTCGGCCGGTGTTGGTTCGAGAATGTTACGGCTGTCATTCGAACAAGTCGGGAAATGTCCGAGGAGGATTGCGGCTTGACACCAAGGAGTTGACAGCGATTGGGGGAGCTTCTGGGCCATCTGTTGTGCCCGGAGATCTTGAAGAAAGTTTGTTGTTCAATGCGATGAATCATGAAGACTTTGTGATGCCTCCGAAGCGAAAGCTGTCGCAGGATATCATCGATGATTTTCGCAAGTGGATTGAAATGGGAGCTCCCGATCCTCGTGTTAGCAATATCGGCGAAGTGAAGTCTGCGATCACTGCAGATGATGTTCGATCAGCGAAGGAAACGTTTTGGGCTTATCAGCAACCGCAGCGTTCGGCTCAACCAGCGGTGAAAGATACTGAGTGGCCTCGAACTTCAATTGATCATCACGTGCTTGCCAGTTTGGAAGCATCTGACCTGCAACCGACTGCAGATGCTGAAGCGTGGAAGATTCTGCGACGGCTGACTTTTGATTTGGTGGGCTTACCTCCGACACCAGCAGAAATTGAAAAATTCAATTCTCAATGGAAGCGAAATTCTGACCAAGCGATTTCCGACGTTGTTGATCGCTTGTTAGATTCTCCTCAGTACGGTGAACGCTGGGGAAGGCATTGGCTGGACGTTGTGCGCTATGCCGAATCGACGGGACGAGAAGTGAACATGACGTACCCTCATGCGTGGCGGTACCGAGACTACGTTATTGATTCCTTCAACAACGACAAACCCTTTGATCGGTTTATTCAAGAGCAGATTGCTGGAGACTTATTGCCAGTCGATACTGATCAAGAATGGACTTCAAATTTGGTTGCGACCACCTTTCTGGCAATCGGGCCAAAGAACGTCAACGAGCAAAACCCGGTGCAGTTTGCGGCAGATGTTGTGGACGAGCAAATCGATGCCACCACTCGCATTTTTCTGGGGACATCGGTGGCTTGTGCTCGTTGCCACGATCATAAATTCGATGCGATTCCTCAAGCAGACTATTACGCATTAGCCGGCATTTTTAGTAACACAACAACATACTTCGGTAACGTGCAGTCGGAGTATGGCAGTTTCAGTTCGGCTCAATCCAAACAAAATAGCAGTCTGATTATTCTGCCTGTGGCCGATCCCAACCCTTATGATCCATCCTACAATTCGCGAGAAATGGCTGCTTTGAAGCAGGAGATGGCCGACAAGTTACAGGAAACGCGAGACCTACGAAGAACGTCTTCGCGTTCGGATCGAACAAAAGAAGATCTTCGCACGCGGCTTCGTTTGCAGAATGAACTGCAAGAAATTTCGGGCAAGTTAGGAACTGTGGATGCCAATGGAAAACCCATCAGTTACTGCATGGGAGTTCAGGAGCTGGATTCGCCAGGTGACGAAAGACTGTTGGTGCGAGGCGAAATTGACAAGGCCGCTCAAGTGATTCCTCGAGGCTTGCCTCAGGTCTTGTGTTCAACTTCTGTTGACATCGCAGCAGACAAGAGTGGTCGTTTGGCGTTGGCTCGTTGGGTGGGCAGCAATGACAATCCATTGACGGCTCGAGTCATGGTGAATCGAATTTGGCAGAACATGATTGGTCGGGGCATTGTGACTTCCACTGAAAACTTTGGAGTCACCGGGCAGCCACCCAGCCATCCGGAATTACTGGACGACTTAGCGATTGAATTTGTCGATTCGAACTGGTCTGTGAAGGACATGATTCGCAAAATCGCTACGTCTCGAGTTTACCGAATGCAGTCGACTTTTGACAAAGAAAGTCATGAGGTTGATCCTGACAATGCTCTGATGTGGCGAGCGAATCCTCGACGTCTTGACGCAGAAGCTTTACGAGACGCAATGTTGCAGATTAGCGGTGAGATCGATTTGGATCGTCCTCGAGGATCAGAGGTTGCTAAGGCGGGCTATGTGCGAGTGCAATTGGGGCAACTTGGGACGATGCGTTCACGACGTTCGTCAATGACATCATCACGTCAGGGACAAAGACGATTTTCCGGAGGAATGTCATCACGAGGTCGAGGGGCTGGGCGAGGAGCAACTGTGGTTTCTCAAAACCCACTTGATATGGAAGACGCCAAGTTTCGTAGCGTGTATCTACCGATTGTGCGTGACGAAGAACCTCGTTCTTTGGAAGTATTCGACTTCGCAGATTCCAGTGCCATTATTGGCCAGCGAGAAACTTCCAACACGGCCAATCAAGCGTTGTACATGATGAATAATCCGTTTGTGCTTCAGCAGAGTGCAGCGTTCGCAATAGAAGTGGCCGATTACAGTTCTCGACCAATCAAGCAGATTGAACGTGCGTTTTTACTGGTCTATGGGCGGCCTCCCACTTCGGGTGAGCTATCAACCACGGTGAAATTTGTGCGTAGCTATGCCGCTGAAGCCAACGTTCGATCGGCAAAGACAAACACGTTACAGGCAATTTGCCAGGGCTTGTTTGCATCTGCCGAATTTCGCTTCATCGACTAACAAGTCGCAAAAGTATCTTGAGCCGCCAGGTTGTAGGTCGCCAGGTTAAAGGTCGCTTAGTTGAAGGACGCTTGTTGGCGGATTCGCAAGGCGGCCAGTTTCCGGCGGCCACAAGTGGGTTCATCCTGAAGTCTTCGCGACTTCAATTTTGGCGACGACAGCTTTACACATCACCACGAAATATTTTTTTAACCACGAAGGTGCTGCCATGTATTCACGACGACAGATTTTGCAGACTGCATCAGCGGGCTTTGGATACCTTGCGTTCGCCGGGCTTGCTGCAGCGGAAGAAAAGAAGAACAAGAATCCCCTGGCACCACGTGAGCCTCATTTTCCTGCTCGGGCTAAGCGAGTGATTTTTCTTTGCATGTCGGGAGGCCCATCTCATGTGGACTCATTCGACTACAAGCCTCAGTTAATCAAAGACCACGGCAAGGCCGGACGTTACGGCGGTTCTTTATTGAAGTCGCCTTGGAAATTTCGTCAACGAGGTGACAGTGGGCTGTGGATTTCCGACCTGTTTCCTAACGTGGCAAAGCAGGCAGATGACCTGACATTGATCCGTTCTATGCAATGCGATCAACCTGTGCATCCTGGAGCGATGACTCAAATGCACACAGGGACGGCTCAGTTTATCCGTCCTTCGCTTGGAGCGTGGACGCTGTACGGATTGGGTTCAGAAAACGAAAGTTTGCCGGGTTTTGTGTCGTTGAGTCCGCCTTCTGGCAGTTCTCGAAACTATGGCAGTTCGTTTCTTCCCGCCATCTACGCTGGTTCAAAAATCGGAAATGCGAGTCGAGGCAACCGACCATCTCGCGGTGGATCAACCGACAGTGTGCCCGACATTCGCAACCCGAGTTTAAGCAAAAAACAGCAGCGACGGCAGCTTGATTATGTGCAAGCTTTGAACGAACAAAAGCTGGAACGCGACCGAGTTCAGCCGGAAGTGGAAGGCATTATTGAATCTTATGAACTGGCGTTCCGCATGCAGGAATCGATGCCCGAGCTAATGGACACATCAGGAGAAACGGCCGCCACTCAGGAACTGTATGGTATAAATTCACAGGCGACTTCAGGCTTTGGCAAACAGTGTCTGCTTGCTCGGCGATTCGCAGAAGCAGGTGTTCGTTTTATCGAAGTGACTCATGGTGGCTGGGATCAGCATGCCAATCTCACGGCCGATCATGGGACTCGAGCCGAAGCGTGTGATCAGCCGATTGCTGGCTTGCTGCAAGACTTGAAGCAGCGCGACATGTTGAAAGATACGCTCGTGATTTGGGGCGGAGAATTTGGACGTACACCGGCCGCTCAGGGTGGCGACGGGAGAAATCACAACAATAAAGGCTACACAACTTGGATGGCGGGTGGAGGCGTGAAAGGTGGCTTTAGCTACGGAGGCACCGATGAACACGGCTATGAAGCGATCGAAAATAAGTGTCATATTCACGATTGGCATGCCACGATCTTGCATCTGATGGGGCTTGACCACGAGCAGCTTACTTACCGATATGCAGGTCGAGATTTTCGACTCACGGATGTTCACGGCGTTGTCGCAAAAGACATTTTTGCGTAGATATCGTTACGTAGGCATCGTTGCGTAGACATCGTTGCGTAGACAAATGCAGCCGATGAGCGTGCTGAGCAAGAACAAGACAGCAGGGTATCATGAGGATGACTGCTGCGCTGTGTCTCACGAATTGACGTTTGAGACCGGAGAACGCATGTGATGCATGTGCTCGGTCGTCGCTGGTGACGCATGTGCCCGGTCGTCGCTGTGGCTCAAAAATATCAAGCTGCGGTGATTGAAGCAAAACGTGATTCCATGAGAGCTCGAGAATTGGCGGGTGGGCCAAACATGATTCTCATGGAAGTCGCGGCAGTGGTTAATGCCAAGCGATCCGTTGACTCAGCGACCTCGCTTGTTTGCGAAACACTGTTTCAGTGGTCCTCGTTGGAACGGGCATGAGGTCTGCTGAAAATTCTGAAAACCTGATTGCGATTGTCGAAAGGCTGTATTCCGGAACTGGCTACCGTGACGGCTTTGCGGCGCCTGTCGATGGCGACTTGGGGGCGACTTGATGGCCAAAGGTTGAGTAATCGCAACGCAGGGTGCTTGGGCGGGTGGCCTTGAGGGAGTTTCTTGTGTGGATTGCCACGCAACATTGGGTGAAGAATTTGAAATGGTCAGTGACGTAGACGCTGACGGATACCCCACTTTGGCGAAGTGCGGATCTGCGGAATGGTTGAAAGATTTTATTGGATCTGCTGATGTTGCTCGACACTCGGGCGAGAAGAATCGGATGCCAGCGTATTCCGCGGAAAAACTGTCAGATCAGGAACTTGACCTGCGGGTTCGCGATATGACGGGTGATTTTCAGGAATCTCAGGTCAGCGAATACGCGGATCGCACGGCTGATCTGATCGGCAAGATTTCTGGTTCACAGAACGCAACAGATACCAATTTGGACAGTGAATAAGCTACAACACGTCGCTGAAGAGCTTGTTTGAGTCTTTAGGTTTCTTGTCTTGTGGCGTGAAAAAGTCGTGATGCATGAACTTCAGGCACGCTCTTGGGATGTCTCAGCGGCCTACGACGGCCGCTGTTCAGATGATTGCCTTTTGCTGTCAGAGATTGAATTTTTATGCCTTCTGCGGAAACTCGAATTGATGGACCGGTCGCCGTCATTGGCGATGTTCATGGACAGACGGACAAGTTGCAGAAAATTATTGCAAAGCTGGCCACTGTTCCGGGGATTTCTAAACGGTGGATTGTCTTCATCGGAGACCTTGTTGATCGAGGTCCCGATTCCAAAGGGGCGATCGATCTTTACTGTGATCTGAAAAACAAACACGGCAAAGTGACGTGGGTGTGCGGCAATCATGAATTGGCGATGGCGGGATCCATCGGTCTGATCGACTGCCCCGATTTTGTCGACTGGCCAAGCCGCTGGTTACCTCACTATGACAGCGACAAAACATTCGAATCGTACGGCGTGCCTCATGGTGAACTTCAGGCACTTCGAGAAGCCTTGCCAGATGAACATGCCGAACTGCTTTCCGACCTGCCTTGGAGCGTAGAGCATGCCGAGTACCTGTTTGTGCATGCCGGGCTTGATCGCAATCTTCCGTTTGATACTCAGGTGCAAATTCTTCGCCAACGAGATTATTCATTGGGTCATCCCTTTTGGCTGTATGACAAGCAGTTTGTGTTTGGGTCGAACCTTCCCGATAGCCCTGTGACGGTCGTGGTCGGGCATACTCCTCTTCCCGAAGTTCGCTTCGGGCCTGGCATCATCGGCACTGATACAACGGGGGGAACTCATGGTGAACTGAGCTGCGTGTTGCTGCCCGAAAATGTGGTGATCACCAGCGGAGATGAGCCTCCACGTCAGATGGCTCCGGCAAGTGGAGGCAGAACCAAGAACAAAAAGAAGGCTTGGTGGAAGGTTTGGTAGAAGTGCGAGTTGGATTCCGCCCTTTTTTTGAGGCCGTCCCATGAGACTGGCGCTTGAGACGGGCCCTTGAGACTGGCCTTCAGGCCGACGATGAGGTTGGCCATGTCGGGCCGTGCGGCGTTCAACACGCATGAAAATTTGGCTCGCCTTTCGATCGTGTCTTCCATATTTCCATTGAACTTTGAAACAGAGAATTTATGCACGCTGACATTCAACATGTGAAAGAACAGGTGGGGCAGCAATCTGATTTAATCAGTCGTGTCCAAAACGAAATAGCGAAGGTCGTGATTGGCCAACAGCACATGGTGTCTCGCTTGCTGGTTGGCATGCTGACAGAAGGCCATGTGCTTTTGGAAGGCGTTCCGGGGCTAGCCAAGACGACAGTGGTCAATGCTTTGGCATCGGCATTGTCTGTCGATTTTCAGCGCATTCAATTTACTCCCGACCTATTGCCTGCGGATCTGATCGGAACTTTGATCTATCAACCTGGTGAAGGTTCGTTTGCGACTCGAAAAGGGCCTATTTTCAGTAACCTCATTTTGGCCGATGAAATCAATCGAGCTCCTTCAAAGGTTCAGTCGGCTTTGCTGGAAGCAATGCAAGAACGGCAAGTCACCATTGGCGAACAAACGTTTCCGTTACAGCGTCCGTTTTTAGTTTTGGCCACACAAAACCCACTCGAACAGGAAGGCACCTACCCTTTGCCTGAAGCTCAAGTGGACCGCTTTATGCTGAAGGTAAATATTACCTATCCCCAACCGGACGAAGAACGCAAAGTTCTGGACATGGCCTTAGAGGAAAATGCTCGTCCCGTGGAATCTGTGTTGCAGGCCGAACAGATTTTCGAAATGCAAAACGTTGTGAAGATGATCTACATCGATGATCAAATTCGCGATTACATCATCAGTTTGGTCAATGCGACTCGAGATCCATCGCTCTGCAAGGCAGACCATTTGAATTTACTGATCGAATACGGCGCTTCGCCTCGAGCTGGAATTTTCTTGGGCAAAGCAGCTCGAGCCATCGCGTTTTTGAACGGTCGTGCCTACGTCACGCCTCAGGACGTCAAAGACGTGGCTCACGATATTCTGAGGCACCGCATTGGGCTGACGTTCGAAGCTGAAGCAGAAGAGAAAACGGCTGATGATGTGGTCACCGACATTTTGAAAGCCGTGCCAGTGCCATAGTGCGATGGCGTGTCAACGCCGTGCCAGTGTCACAGTGCGATGGCCTGTCAACGCCGTGCCAGTGTCACAGCGCGATGGCGTGTCAACGCCGTGCCAGTGTCACAGCGCGATGGCGTTGAAACGCGTCAGTACCTTGCAAGCTGCATTCCAACAAACCATGTCACAAAAAATGAGCGTTCGAGACAGCAGATGGCAGAATCGATACAGGACATCTTGAAGAAGGTGCGACGAGTTCAAATTACGGCTCGACGTACCGTTAACGACTTATTGGCAGGTCAGTATCGGAGTGTCTTTCGTGGGCAGGGCATGGAATTTGACGAAGTTCGCGAATACCAACCAGGGGACGAAATTCGCACGATCGACTGGAACGTCACTGCTCGCGCGGGGACTCCGTTTATCAAACGCTACAGCGAAGAACGTGAACTGACCGTTCTGTTTGTTGTCGATGTTTCAGCTTCAGGCATCTTTGGTTCACGCTCTTCTTCGCGATTAAATGTGATCGTAGAACTCGCAGCTGTTCTGATGTTTTCAGCACTCCGCAACAACGATCGAGTGGGCTTGTTGACGTTTGCGGACGGTGTGGAATCATGGTTTGCACCGCGAAAAGGCAAAAGTCACGTACTGCGTTTGCTCAGAGAATTGCTATCGGTGACACCAGTCAAAACGGGTACCAATATTGACCATGCTCTGAAAACCATTAACACCGTGCAACGTCGCAATGCGGTTGTGTTTTTGATGAGCGACTTTCTTGATCAGGTTTCACGATCGACCTTAATTGCGACTCATGGCCGCCACGATTTGGTTTCTGTCTGTGTTCAAGATCCTCGAGAACATCAGTTGCCTGAATCTGGAATTCTGAATCTTCGAGATGCGGAAACAGGACAAGTCATGCAGGTGGATGCCGGCAACGCGAAGGTTCGCAAGCAGTTTGCCGATCAGGCTATGAACCGTCGACTGAAACTGAAGAACTTACTGCAACAAGCGGGCACAGATCTTTTGGAAATTGACCTCGCTGAATCCTACATCACTTCTTTGCAACGCTTCTTTACGATGCGAGAGCGGAGAAAACGAGCATGAGTTTTGAATCAAATTGCAAGGACTTGATGGCTTGTCTTGAAACGAAAAATGTTGGCTCGAGTGCCGCTGGTGAAGACAAGTGTTTCAGGCTGAAAAATCGACCCAAATCGACTGCAGTTGTGAATCTTGTCGTCGTGTGTTGTGTGCTGAGTTTCGGGTTACTGAGCTTTGGGCTGCTGGGCTGTGGTCAGGCTGAGGATTCAAGTCGGTCATCAACAACGCTCACTGATGATGCTTTGCTGGTAACGACGGAACGAGGACCACTTGTTGCAACAGTTGAAGTGACGCCAAAGCAGCCTCGTTTGTCCGACATCCTAACAGTGACTTTGACGGTAACAGCGACCGATCAGATTGAAGTCAAGATGCCCGCATTTCGATCTGCGTTTAAAGAATTGATTGTGCGCGATTTTCAGGATCCGTTGCCCACCACTGCTTCGAATCAGCGCACGTTCAAACAAATTTATCAGTTGGAACCAACGGCCGCCGGCGAGCTCATCATACCAACATTTACGATCAAATGTTCCGACGCGGTGATTCAGCAACAGTCGTCGAGCCAGTTTGAAGATGACTTTGGTGAACTGGTGACGGATGAACTGAAGGTGACCGTTGAGACAATCATCGATGTGAACAGCCTTTCATTGGATCTTTTGAAACCGGCGGCGGCTCCGATCGCTTTGTCCGAACCCGTTCAACCTTTTCCGTGGCTGCGGTGGGTGGTTGCTGCAGCGTCGTTGCTGACTGGCGTGGTCGTGTGGTGGGTTCGCAGCAAGCAGGTGCGTGCCGAAGACAAGCCTTCAGCCAACGAAATTGCTCAACAGGAGCTGGATCAATTAGTGTCAGACAAATCGGCTCGTGCCGATCTTCGCACGTTTTATGTGCGGTTAACGGGAGTCGTACGTCGCTACATTGAAGCGGTGACCGGAGTCAAAGCGGCCGAACAAACGACCGAAGAATTTCTTAGCGAAATGGGAGACAGGCGGCTCTTTTCAGATTCTTCGAATCAGCGGCTTCAAGAATTCTTGGAAGCTTCTGACTTAATTAAGTTCGCCGGCCAAACGCCAGATGCCGAAGCCGTTGAAGAGAGTATTCGGGCGGCTCGTCAATTTATTCAGCTTCCTCCGGTGGATGAATCAGTGACGCCCGCTGCCGATGGTCCTGATTCAAGCCATTGATTCGAATGTCCCTTTGGTTGATGGCGTGTTGCCATTCGCTTCGGCGTGCAATGATGTGTCGCACAGAAGGCATCTTCAGTGTTTTACCGGGGGGGGAGTGGCTGATGATGGGCGTCTAAATTTTGAAGGATTTAGATTCATCAGGTCGAGTGTGGGTGCTATTTTTGTGGGTGTTCTTTTTTTCTGTGTTTCGATTTAGCTGTTCATGATTTGCATCTCGGTGACTCCATCATCCCGCACTTTGGCTCCGGCAGACTTGCTGAATGCGTCTCGTAAAGCAGATTTGATTGAACTGTGTTTGGATAATTTTCTAAGAACTCCGGACGTGGGTGACCTGCTTAAGGTGGTTGACAAGCCGGTTTTGGTTTCTTGTCGCCGCAAGAAGGATGGAGGACACTTTGAAGGGACCGAAGAAGAGCGGATGACATTGCTGCGTAACACGATCGTGGCAGGTCCGGCGTTTGTTGAACTGGATTTAGAAATTGCCGCCTCGGTTCCTCGATTTGGAAACACCAAACGAGTCATCAGTTTTACCAGTTTGAATCGGCCTCCGGGAAACGTCGATGAGATCTTTGAAAAGGCGTATCAAGCCAAAGCTGATATCGTGAAATTCACTTGGCCGACAGATGATTTGGATCAGGCTTGGCCCTTGCTTGCTGCCGTTACGAAGTCACGAGAACTTCCTGTGGTGGGGCAAGGGATTGGTCAATCGGGGCTCACGTTTTCGCTGTTGGGCTGTAAATACAATTCTCCATGGATCTACGCGGCTTTGGAAAAAGGGATGGAAGCGTACGACCATCAGCCATCAGTGTGGACGTTGGAAGAAGAATATCACTGGAAAGATATTGGCCGAAAAACTCGCTTCATCGGCGTGGTAGGAATGGGGGCCACCGAAAATACGACCGTGCGAATTTTGAATGCTGCTTTTGCCAAAATGCGAAAGCCAATTCGTTGTCTGCCTTTGCAACCGGGTAAAACTGATCGCCTGCAAAAGATGCTTTCGACAATGAAGATCAACGCGTTGCTGATCGATCCTTTGTACGACGGCCGTTTGGTTGATATGTGCAAAATGGAAGGCTCGATTTCTGAAGAATCCGGCTTGATTGATCTCGCAATGGAAACCAGCAATGGCTGGAAAGGCAAATCATCGATCGTTGAAATGGTGTTGGACGCGACTGCGAAAGTTCGAGCTTCAGAGCATTGGATGCAGGGGCGAGCGGTCACTGTGTTGGGGTCCAATTCGCTGGCATACGCCTTCGCTCTGAAAATGCATGAATACAATGCGGCGGTCAGCGTGGCGGCGCCTTCAGATAACACGTCCATGTCGATGGCAAAGAAAACTGGTTCACGGCATTTGACCTGGTCGTCCATTTACACCGCCGCGACCGACACGATTGTGCTGACAAGTCACGAGATTGTGAAAGGTACTGACCGACGGCAGCTGAATCCTTCAATGATTCGAGAAGGCATGACGGTGATTGACCTAAGCGCTTATCCCAACGAATCTGAATTCGCGGTCGAAGCTCGTGCTCGAGGTGCCAACTACATCAGCGCTGCTGATGTCTTCCGTCAGCACCTGCGTCATCAGTTTAAGCAACTGACGAATTTAGAACTGCCCAATGAAGCGTTCGAGCTGTAGTTGGTCTTGGGGCATACGTCACTCAGCTGGGGACGTTCAGCTGGGAGATTTTAACTGGGGTCGTTTAACTGGGGTCGTTTGACTGAGGTCGTGCGACACGCCCGTCGCAGAATTACAGAATCAGTTGTTCTGCTTTAAAGACGGGACCTTCAACACAGGTTCGCTGATAGTCCCATTCTCCGTTTTCATCTCGCACCTTTGCGACGCAGCTAAAACAGGCTCCAAAACCGCAGGCCATCGGAGTTTCCATGGAAAGCCAGCAGGTCACAGAATACTGTTGGCAGATTTTTGCGACCGCTTTCATCATTGGTTCTGGACCGCAGCAATAGACTTCAGTTTGCTGCGACTGCTTGGCCAGCTGCTGATCCAATAGTTCGGTCACGTATCCAGAATGGCCTGTCGAGCCATCATCAGTGGCGTATTGGAAGTTCAACCCGTCGATTGTAAAATCGTCTTTTCCAGCCAAGTAGTCGACTGAGCGAACTCCGTACAGCAGTGAAACGGATTGTGGTTTTTGGGCGAGTGTTCGAGTGGGCGATCCATATCGGCGATGGCCCAACGCTTCATTGGCGACACCTAAGAATGGAGTCTGGCCAATTCCACCGGCCACACAAATCAAGTTGGGTTCGGTCGGAGCCGGGAAGCCGTTTCCAAGCGGACCCCAGATTTCCACTTCTTGCCCGACTTTCCAATTGGTCATTAACGTGGTGAGTTTACCGACTTCTACGAAACCAAATTCAACTCCTGCAACGTTCCCTGCAGAATCATCATACGTGTCGTACAAAGCGAACGGTCGTCCCAGCAAAGGGTCGCTGCCTTCCGCAGGTCGCACCATAAAAAACTGGCCCGGAGTGATCCTTGAGGCAAGTTCTGGCTGCTGAAGTTTGATCGCCCAAGTTTGTTTCGCCAATGGACGAACTTCTTCCACAACAGCCGTGGTTTGGAGAGCTTGAGGAGAAAACAGAGTCACGATGCAGCCAGTTCTAGTGGTGGTTGTCAGAATACCGGCCGCCGTCATGCGGCTCGGTTCTTCAGTTCAGGCGTGTAGTTTATCAGTGGTCCGCAGGCGTGCGACCGATGCGAAGTGACTCATGCCTGTGAAAAGCAGAAGTTTCTGACTCCGCCCAGAAACTGCTTTTGATTCAATCAATCGACTCGAGCCACTCGGTGAAAGTGCAATTCGACTTCTCGATCAATCACTCGCCGGAGACCTTCGACCAAGCAGTGAGGTTCGTTATCGCTTTCACCTTGGCGTTTGATTTCTTCCAATGTTGTCCCGGGAGGAACGCTGAATGTCCCTTGGTGAATGGTCTGATTGCCGGCATCCAGTTCGGGGACGATAAAGTGGATCGTGGCTCCAAAACACAGCATGTTGACTTGATGAGCATCTTCGTAGGGCCGAAAGCCTGGGAAGGGGGGCAGCAGGCCGTGGTGCAGGTTGATGATTCGTCCTCCAGCAAATTTCCAGCAAATGTCGGCCGGAAGAACTCGCATGTACCGAGCCAACGCAACGTAGTCGATTTGGTGTTCGTCGATCAGTTGTTCCATTTGCTGATAGTCGGGCACCCCTTTGTCGTCGGCGATGTTCACCCATGGCACTTCGAATTGTTCTGCCAAGCTGCGGCATGAATTTCGATTACCAATCATTAAAGCGGCTTCGGCTTTCAATCGACCGTCTCGAATGGCTCGCAGAATCGCGATGGGTGGCTCGGTGCGGTACGTCGTGCAGATGGCCAGCTTGGGAGGTCGTGGGTGTTCGTCTCGCGCCCAGACTCGAACTTCCAGTCCTCGCAGCTTTCCGATTTGCTGCAGGTGGCTTCGCAAGGTGGCCACTTCTCCGGCAGTATCGGGCCAGTCGATTCTCATCATCATGGCGAACAGGTGTTCGGTGTCTCGGTCGTACATCTGAATTTCGTAGATGTTCGCACCACCGCCCGACACATGATGAATGATAGGATCGGCAAGTCCTTTGTTATCTGGACCAACAGCCGTAATGATCACCTGCATGGGCGGAGTCTCCTGCTTGAGTTTGCTAAACATGGTTCGTGTGGCAATTGCTTTCGCGATGCACCACGATCTGGAATTCTCTGCGCGGCGTGCTGCATCTGTCGGCACTTCACAATTTTCGACCTTTTGAATCGACAGAACATAGCAAGATGTCTGATTGGCTCCAAAAACAAATCACCTTGCCCTCATTTTCCCGAGGGTGCCACTTGGTCACTGACTACGTTTTGGAAGCAATTCCAGAACTGCAAACCTATCAGATGGGATTGCTGCACGTTTTTATTCGCCACACATCAGCGTCTTTAACTCTTAATGAAAACGCCGATCCGGATGTCTTGATCGACATGAACATGGCCATGAATCGCTTGGTCCCCGAATCTTGGCCGTATGTGCATACCTGCGAGGGGCCCGATGACATGCCGGCGCACATCAAAGCTTCGCTCACTGATTCCAGTTTGTCGATTCCTGTTTCGCATGGGCGACTGCAGACAGGAACCTGGCAAGGGATCTATTTGTGCGAACATCGCAATCGAGCTTCTGGTCGCAAGTTAGTGGTGACGTTGAATGGCTTTCGACCAGAAGCCTAATTTCCAGCTGATGTGCTAAGAATTCTCGAAGAGGCCGCCAGTTTCACGACGGCTTGTCACGATGTCCTGTCACGACGTTGTGGCGTTTGCATCGATGATTGGTGTTTGATCAAGACAAAAAAAAATCGCCGAGACGATAGAGAGTCTCGGCGATTCCATTTTGATTTTGCGAATTCCGTGCTTGGAAGAATTCGCCGTTTGATCAGCACCGCTTTTGAGGCAATCTTCACTGACGGCAGTGAAGGCTTCTTTTGCGGGTGCCGACAGCACAGCTTCTGTTAGCTGACAGAGCTGGTTTGGTTCATACCGCTGAGCACAGCTTGCAGAGATTTAAGAGCTTTGACGCTGGCTGGATCGCTGACACTTACGGCCGCAGGGTTGCTTTGCAGTTGTTGCAATTCTTCAGTCGTGATTTCCAGAGTTGGCATGTTGCGATCAGCAAGGCCGGCGATGACAGTCAATTCGCCAGTCGCTGGTCGTCGAGTCAAGGTAAACTGGCCTCCGCCCGGCCCTTGCACGTCGAGTCCAAATTCGAAGGCTTCTGTGGTTGGCAGTTTGGCAGAAGCTGCGTTGCCAATCAGGTCAGATGCCCATGCGGCGACAGTCGTTGCGGGCTGTCGTCGTTTGCCCCATTTGTCTTGCTCGCCGTATTCGATGTAGCGATGCATGATTGTTCGATCAAGTTTCGGGCAGACAATGTCTGCGGCGAATTTCTTCATCTGAGTCATGTCGAAGACGTTGTCGGTTCGTTCGTAAGGTTCGTAAGTTCCCATGTTGTCGCGAACAATTCGTTCGAACATCCACTGGTCTTCGTCTTCATCTCGAGATACTTCGTCGTATTCGAAATCGTGGCCTTTTAGCTCAACGCCAGTCGTCTTGAAGTACTCGCCGCACCAATCAATCATGTCTCGAGCAACCAATGGTTCGTCCGGAGCCATGTTGTAAGTACCACCACGCGCTTCTTCGGTTTCGAAGATCCGAAGCATCACGGCTGAAATCCATTCCACGGGAACAACGTTTCGTTGTTCGTCGCCTGTCAGACGCAAGCGAATCGGAGTGTGGCGATTTCCAGTTTCATCGGCTGGCATTGATGGAATCAACATCGCCATCAATCGCAGGTACAGATAAATACCGTGGTAGGTGTTGGTGTACCCTGTCTTGCTGTCACCGGCGATTACAGCGGGGCGATACACGGTCACGTGTTCGGCGAAGTCGATTGCTCGAACTTCTTGCTCGGCTAAAAACTTGCTTTCTTCGTAGTCGTTGCGGAAGGTCTGGCCGACGTCTAAAGCGTCCTCCATGGCAGGGCCATCTTGCATTCCGGCGACGTAGGCTGTTGACACATAATGGATGTCGAGAATGTCGCATTCTCGACACAGATTAATCATGTGTCGAGTACCGCCCAAGTTGGTTCGCCACGGCTCACCCGCTCGGTCTTCGCCATAAAATTCTAAGATCGCAGCACTGTGAATGATGGTGCTAACGTGATTGCGAATCCAAGCTTTGTTGTCATCCGTCAGGTCAAACGATTCTTCAGAAATGTTTCCAGCAAAGACGACGGGTCGAGGCAGCTTGCGGCCCAGTTCTTCTTCCCAGCGTTGCAGAACTTCTTCAATTCGTTCCTGCGGGTTTTGCTTCTTAGACGCTCGCACAACGACGGCGAGTTGATGCCCGTTCAAGAGCATGTCTCGCATTAGGTAACGTCCAACAAGTCCCGTGGCCCCAGTCAGCAATGTGTACATTGATGTTCCTGATTTGTTTTGAACACCTGCGGCTGAGCAGCGTTCGCTACTCAAACAAAGGCGTTCTCAAGTCGCAATAACACCTGAGACGATCGCTTCGACTTTGAAGCGGTTCCACAGGTATTCCCCAAATTGTTATGACAGCAGCTTTGCTGTTTTGAGATGCCAGAATCGAAACTGAATCTGCATCCCTTTTGTTTGCCGTCAAGTTCCCCAACCGTTCGGCTCACAAATCATCGTCTACAAGGTGGCCCGAGTGAACCTCAAATGAGCAGTCTTTGAAGACGTCTCGGACGCGAAAAATCGCACCCCGGAAAACGGACGAAACCAGCTGACCCAACCTTTTCAAAACACTGTGGGCAGCGATTTCCGGGGATCAGGATAGCGTCGTTGAAGTCAACGTGGTGCGGAAGTTGAAAAAAGTCGTGAGTTGGAGCTGAATTTGGCTTCAGTAAGTGTGGTTTCGGCAAAAATTGCTGACAAGACGGCATGATTTTCACCACCACCCACCAAGCAGAATTTTCCTCATACTTTCCAGCACGCCCGTTAGGGCACAAATTCGACGCGGTGGTGTGGGAGGAATAGGGGGTTCGTGGGCATGGTTTCCGAATGTGCCGAACGTCATTCGTCGGACCGCCGGCTGCAGCATCGAAGCTGCGAACTTGGCAAAACAATTTTTGCGGCAATGTCTGAGAAACGCGGCAGGCATTGTTTTACCACAGAATAACCAAGTGGCGGGCTGCCTTGAGGCGAAGTTTGGATCGCCCACTCGCTGGCTCTCGCTTCGTTCTGTGGCTGACGCAGTGATTCGAATGAAACGGTTGCTCGAATCTAGTACTCGCCCAAGCCGGACAGCAATCGATGTAACCCGAGCAAACCGGACAACCTGAGTATCTCGCAAGGATTTGGAACATTGACTTCCTTAAAACCGATACTGCCAGAGTAATCCGGATTCGCAGATGCTGCAGGGAGGCAGCCATGATCTTCAATGCAAAAAGTCATCGTTCCGTTGTGACTTGGTTGGCAATTGCCTGTGCCACGTGTGTGTTGGCCAGTGGCGTTTTCTGGCCATCCGCTGTGATGGCTCAACACAGCGTGCAGCCCCTGATTCAGGGCAGTTCAACCAGTCAGTCAGGCAGATCGCAGAACTCATCAACAGCTGCCATCTCTTCGGCTTCGGTGAATGCGGTCTTCAGCGCCCCTTCTGCCAACGCCATTGTTACGGCCATCGATGATGCAGAATCAGTTTCTGCCACGTCGGTTGCTCGGTCTCGAACGTTGCCAACGGGATCAGTTTACGGCAGAAGTTCTGGCCGCAATGGTTTGCAGCAGAAGGGGACCTGGGCCCTGACCGCAGAAGCGATCTTTGCGGACTTTGATGATGTCAGCGGAGCCATTGGATCCAGCACGGCTCCGCAATCAATCGGTGGCTTTTCGGCGGCATCCTTTGGAGCAATCAACGGAGCTCAAGTGGGTGCGGCGACTTTGTCACCACAGCTCATTGGCCAAAGCTCATCCGACGATTTGGGTGTCGGTTGGAGAGCCGCGTTGGATTACCGCAGTGAAACAGATGGCGGGTTCCAGTTGGAAGGCATGATGATTGAAAATGGCGATCAGTCGTGGCAACGAGGCGTGGGGGGATTGAATGCAGGTGCTGATTTATCAACAGTGCGAATCGGAGCAGCTTTGCCTCTTGATGTTCCGGGAGCAGCCGGTTTTGTGATTCCCTACGATCAGTTTTTTGGCTTCGAACTAGAAACAAGTGTTGACAGTATTTCAGCGATGTTCGCTCCGGCTGGCTACTACTATGGATCAGTTCGAGTTCAACCGACTTTAGGATTTCGATATCTGCGAGTTGACCAAGGACTTAATTTTGCGGCAGCTGGAAGTGGTCAAGCTTGGGCCGCAAATCCGGACGGTACTCGAGACACATCTGTCGCTGCGACCACAGTGTCTGCTCCGTACCAGACACTGTTAAACAGCTCGGCTGAAACCAATTTGTTCGGAGCTGTCATTGGAGTGAACACAACCACCACAGGTCAATTGATTCGACTGAACAGCAACCTTCGAGCGGGCGTACTGCTGGGCGACGAAGACGTGTCATTAGCAGGGCGAGGTTTTGGCCAAGTCACCGATGTCGCTTTCGATCCTACTGCACCTTTCAGTGATTCTCGTTCAGGCACAAACGGAACCTTTTTGCTTGAATCTCAAGTCGGAGTCGATGTTCATATCATTCAGTTGATTAACAAGATCAAGGGCGGCAACCTAGGAAGTTCGCTCGTCTTAAGACTCGGTTGGTCCATGTTGTACCTTGATCAAATCGCCAAGGTTGAAAATTCGATTCGCTGGAACGGCTTTCCTGCGACTCCAACAGCTCGCCGCCAACGATCAGATTTTGTCGTCAGCTCGCTCAGCGTTGGTCTTGTCTTGGGCTACTAACGGTCGCCAACGGATTGAACTTGCAGGGGACGGCCAACGTCATATGAATTTGCTTGTCGTTTTTGCCTCGACCAGATTCCCGACGTTTTCAGGGGGCGGCTGAATGCGCAAAAGTAGCCAGCATGAGACCTTCTCCTCTTCTGGAAATCTGACTGCACAAAATCGCGGTTTGAGCCGTCCACGTTAGGTTCGGACGCCGCTCAACCGTGGTGCCAAAGCGTTCTCTGGTTGGAATATCCCAACGGAATGTTCGTCCAGATCAAGTCATTCAATCGCAAACTTGAATGTCGATGATTGGGCGTATTGAAAGGCAGTGGCCAAGATCAAAAGTATGAGTCGCCCTTGGTCTGAAACGTAAAGTGGTCGGCTCCGAAAACGGAGCCGACCACAAGTTTGCCAGCTGGTTGCCCATGTGTTCTTCAAGAAGCAAGGGCTAAGGGACCAATTCAAAAGTCTTTGAATTTTCACCTTCTTCGATCTTCACAGTCAAACCGCTATCAGCCTGCGATCGATACTTTTGCGGAAGGTTTGGCATTTCCTTCTCGGTTTCTTCTGTGAGTGGGTCGTCTGGAGCTGGGTCTGGAATCACGGGGGGAGCGAACCACACCGTATAGGTGCCAACAGGAATTCCTCCACTGGCTCCCCCTGTCACTTGGAACGTGCCATCAGAGGCGATAGATCCGCCGCCTGCTCCGGCGCCATCATTTTGTTGCAGGTAAACGAGCCCCTCAGCCAGGGGGGTGCCTTCATGTGTCACTGTTCCGGTGAGTGAGCCCAAGGGGCCACGTGTGTCTTGGCTGGATCCGCAGCCCGCAAGAAGACAGGCTGCCAAACAATATTGACTTAGGGTCAACCAGTTCATGGTTCTTTGTTCCGTTCCGCAATGAAAAAACATACAGAAGATGAGTGAATCAATTTATGAAACGAGCCTTTGCAAATTCCGCAAAGGCTCGAAGAGTGGTCTAATTGTGAATTGGACTGAGAGCTTGCTTAGTACTCCCCAAGAACGTTTCCGTCTGCTCGTTCAACAAGGTTTTGGCTCAATCCAAAGTCGACGTTTTCACTGACGAAACGAACAGCTCCGTCTGTAAGCAGTACCTGAAGGCCACCAGTGTGCTCTGAGTTCACAACAGTGTTGCAATGCTGCCCACTGGTGTTCGCAAGTGTGGAGTCTTTCGATCCGAATGGATAACGCAGCGTCGTCAGATTCCAACAATCGTCTCGAGTAATCCAGCTTGTTGCCAGCCAGTTTCCTTCGCCTCCGTGAGCTCGACGGTCAACGGTAGCGCCGCTGTTGTCAAAGGTTCGTCCAGACTGCTCTGCAATCATCACTGTGTTTGAAGTGCCGTCAGTAAAGTCACGGATACTTTGTGTGTTATTTCTAATAAACGCACCACCGGCTGAGCGTAGCCCACGAGCGGTGCCACCACTGAGGTCTGGGTTGCTAGTCGCTCCCGACATTCCAACATAGCTGCCAGCCGCCCAGTCCTGAGCTGTCTGCCCAACGTTCGGATCTAAAACCATCGACGGGCAAAACATATACGGGGGCCGAACACCAGAGAGTACGTCGCGGTTTGGACCACTGACCCAAAACGTGAGATGCTTGTTGGATGTGAAATCCAAGTTCGCATAAAGATTGCTGTATTCACCGTAGGGAAGGATTCCAACCCACAGCGATGCTCCATGAGATCGTTGAGTCGCTGAATTCGAACCTTCGCCCGTGATGCCACCGGCTGGAAAAGTCATGTAGACGTCGTGGTAGTTGTGGACTGCTAGGCCAATCTGCTTGAGATTGTTTTTACACTGCGTACGTCGCGCAGCTTCTCGCGCCTGTTGAACGGCAGGCAAGAGGAGTGAGACAAGAATTGCGATAATGGCAATGACCACTAGCAATTCAATGAGCGTGAAACCACGCGATCGGGATTTTTCAATTCGCATAGAGGATCTCCAAGAATAGAACGTTTACTAAAACGTTCAGGAATAAGTGCACTCAGAACTGAGTACAGAGAAAAATGACACTGTTAACAAATTGGATCGACATGTTTCAGAAGACTGCTCATTTGTTCACACAGTTGTATTAGTATACTCTGGCGGAGAACCGCGTCCATGTTTATGAATGTTATTTACAAAACAATTATCTGGTGGTCTCTTCTTCGAATCTGTTTGTTAAGGCAGTGAGTTGTGACCGTTTTTGATATGCCACGTGTTTTTGCTAGTGCGTAAGGCTGGTTACTATCAGCAGGCTGTGAACGTTTTTGTTTTTCGTTCTGTAGAAAAGTTTACTTAGTGATATCGCTCGTTGTGCTTGTTGGGTTGTTATGAGGCGGTCTCGTAGTGAACGTTTTTGCTTTAGTGAACGTTTGGGTCGGTTTTGTAGGAGACGTTAAGCAAGGCTGTGTGTGAAATGCGTCGCTTCAAACGGGCAGTTTTACCGTGTTTGCTAGGCGTGCGGGCTGGCTGCCGCGTTGACAAAGATCACCCGACGCGTGAGCGAGGGATATCAGCCGTGCAGACCCTCTGGGTTTCGAAGGGATTCATCCCTCGCTGACGCGTCGAGTGACCACATCTAGGCTTTTTCAACGGGCTGTTAGCGGCCAGCGTGGACACGTGACTTTGCTGATTTCACTGTGCGGGCAGCCGGAAGTGCTCAAAAACGGATTGATCCAATGGAGCCGTCTGTTTCATTGCAGTCGTGGCTTCAAGCTTCAGGTTTGTTTGAGGATCTGGCCGCGGGGAAGAAGCTGAGTTTGAGTCCGGCTGTGCCGTTTGATCGGGACAGTTTTTTGATGACAAACCGGCTGAGGTCTTCCCGAGAGATTCTAGGGGGGGCGCCCAATCATCACTGCAGCTTGCAGTGCTTTCCTTTGTCCCCGCTGGTTTGCGGCGTTCTGCTGATTCGCAGTGCGGCACAAACACTCAATGTGGTTCGTTTTGCTGTATCAGAATCTAGCTTTCAGGCGATGTTGTCGGATGCGGTGCGTGGTTGAGTATTCCGGTTGTTCTATCTGTAAGAGGGCTCGTTTCTTGTGCTTGCAATCGTCTGTGACGATTGAAGGAAGGATTGTGGCTTTACATTTGCTGAAACCGATGCCACACATACTTCCGGTGGGTAACCCAGGTTTTGAATCGGCCAAAAATGCCGCTTCAGGGCGGAAACAAAGTGGGTTCTTCCATTCGCTCGGATCTCAGGAAGAGAATGAACGAATTCGGCGTTGGGCGATATTGAGTCCAATGATGAATCGGGGGTAAGGTTTGTTTTTGCAGCGGGCTGGCTTGCCATCAAGGGAATGATGATGAAACGATACTTTTGCACTGCGTTGATGCTATCCGCGGTCGTCGGGCTTTGTGGTTGCGCATCGTCGGCTACGTCGAATACGTCTCGAACAGCCAAAGAACAGATGCTGCTGTCGAATGCAGTTGATCAGTCATTGGACAAGGTCGACTTTACTCCGCTGTATCGACAGAAGGTTCATGTCAGTGAGAAATACTTAGACTGTGTGGATAAGCAGTATGTTGTGGGTTCAGTTCGCCATCGAGTCATGCGAGCTGGGGGAACTTTGGTGGATGACGCGAAGGATTCAGAAATCGTGATGGAGCTCCGCAGTGGTGGAGTCGGAACAGATACATCTGAATCGTTTTTTGGAACTCCAGAAATTGCTTTGCCGGGCTTGTTAACAATTCCCGAAATTCGACTCGCCGAACGCAAATCGCAGCTAGGGTTTTCGAAGATTGGAATGGTGATCTTCGACAAGTCGAGCGGCAAGGTTTTGGGCGACGGGGGAATGTCGATGGCTCAAGCAGACGACAACAACTGGTATGTCTTTGGTGTCGGACCATTCCAAGATGGTTCTTTGAAAGCCGATGTTGCCAAGTCGAAGCTCATTCCTCGAGGCATGCGACAGCGTCAGCTTCCTCCTGTCGTGGCTTTTGGAACTCGAGAAGACTTGGTTGAAGAACCATTCATTCAGTTCGCCAGCGGAACTCAAGAGCAAAAGTAGCGATCAGGAACAGACAGCAGGCCACTTAAGCAGACCTTCATCACGAGGTCTGCTTTTTTTGTGCGCCGATTTTGCGTGCCGAGAGGCTGCCAGCCGCTTCATCGCTTCCTGTTTTTTCGAAGCATACTTTTTCAAAGCCTGAAGTTCTTTGCAAGCAATCGAGATGCTGGTGCGTCATGCTGATCACTGACACTCGCAAGCGAAAAGAGGCATTGGGATCGGTGTTGCCCAAAGACCTCTTGCAATGAGGGCCCATCAAGACCATGAATTCAACTGATCAAGATCCATCTGTAGCAGACGCACCAGAACTCGATTCTGTGGAAATCAAGAAAACGAGCGGTGCAATCCGACTGGTTGTATTCGCCATTGTTGTGGCGATTGGCGGCATTGCTTATTACCAGTACGGCGATCGGCTGAGTCTGAGCAATCTTGCGGAATATGAAAATCAGCTCCGCAGTTATCGCGAGCAAAACCCCGTACTGGTCTACGTGATCGCTTTCACTGTTTACAGTTTGGCGACGGGAGCGTCTCTGCCGGGTGCCGCGGCATTGACTTTGTTCTGTGGGTGGTACTTTGGATTTTGGCGAGGCCTTTTGTTTGTCAGCTTCGCCAGTTCGGCTGGAGCCACGTTGGCATTTTTAGCCAGTCGGTACGTGTTGCGAGCGTCTTTAATACAGAAGTTTTCGTCTCGACTTGAAAAGTTCGATCAAGCGTTGGAAACCGAGGGAGCGTTCTATCTGTTTACATTGCGGCTGATTCCTGCGGTTCCGTTCTTTGTGATCAACGCCGTGATGGGTCTAACGCAGATGCCGACACGGACATTTTGGTGGGTCAGTCAAATCGGAATGCTGCCCGGCACGGCTGTCTTTGTTTATGCGGGTAGTCAATTCCCTAACCTGCAGACTCTTGCGGAAAAAGGGCCATCCGGAATCTTGAGCCCCGGTCTCATTACCGCATTTGTGGCACTCGGGCTATTCCCGTGGGTGATTCGAAAAGTGATGAGTCGATTCCGGCCAAAAGTGGCTGACGCGTCGTCTGAACCTGTTACCTAGACTGGAAACGGTTCCCGCAGGAGGGGCTGAATCTGAATCAGCCGTGCGGAAGCCGCGTTTCTCTCAGCTGAATTTGAGGGAAACACGGGTGAAACCATAGTTTCTGTTCCCAATTCCCGGGGAGGATCGCTGGCGGTTTCTTTAGCGACGGTGGTTGCGTTATCCTCCGGTT
The DNA here is from genome assembly GCA_039974975.1 of Fuerstiella sp. Lineage (GTDB taxonomy): Bacteria > Planctomycetota > Planctomycetia > Planctomycetales > Planctomycetaceae > Fuerstiella. The sequence goes on from JBDWHY010000113.1 coordinate 35,663, forward strand.
TTCTGCTGGCAGGGCTGTCTTTCATGCCACCGGCTTCGCAACTCGCCTGAATTATTCCACCGACCAAAGCTATGATCGTCAGCAAGAATTGGCTTCGACAGTACGTTGCCGTTGACATGCCTCTGGATGAACTTACCGATCGCCTGACCATGTCAGGATTGAATCTGGAAGGTGTCGAGCAGGAATCCAGTGACATTGGAATCGATCTGGAAGTCACCAGTAATCGCCCCGATTGCCTTGGGCATTTGGGAGTCGCTCGCGAAATCAGTGTTTTGTTCGACAGTGAACTTACTGTTCCGGCAGCGTCGCCAGCAACATCAGCAGACAAAACTTCAGATGAAGTGGCCGTCAAAATCGACAGTCCGGATCTGTGTCACGAATATCATGCTCGGCTGATTCAAGGTGTCAAAATTGGTCCGAGCCCCGATTGGCTGAAGGACCGACTCAAAACAGCGGGCATCAATTCTGTCAACAACGTCGTTGATATTACGAATTACGTCATGTTGGAATGCAGCCAGCCTCTACATGCGTTCGACGCCGACAAGGTGCAAGGCGGCCAAATCATTGTCCGAAAATCGGAAGCATCTGAAACAATCACGGCGATCGATCAAAAGAAATACGAGCTACCGGTTGGAGCATGTGTGATCGCCGATGAATCTGGAGCCTTGGCAATTGCCGGAGTCATGGGTGGCCTCGAATCTGAAATCAGTGATTCAACCACCAATGTCTTGATCGAAGCCGCTTCGTTCGACCCAATCAGCGTTCGAGCCACTTCAAGAACTTTGAAGCTGCAGAGCCCTTCTTCGTTTCGATTCGAGCGTCGTGTTGACCGTCACAATATCGATTGGGCGTCTCGACGTTGCTGCGAGCTCATTTTAGAAGTCGCCGGCGGACAGCTTTTGGAAGGCAGTGTTGTTGCCGGGCAAACGCCTACCGATCCGACACCCGTCACTCTGCGCTTTGCCAAAGTTGGCCAAGTATTGGGCATTGATGTATCGGCGGAAGAAAGTGTTCGCATCTTGACTGGGTTGGGGCTGACTTGCACCGAACAGAACGATACGACCGCATCTTTTGTTGCTCCATCATTTCGATTGGACCTGACTCGAGAATGCGATTTGATTGAGGAAGTGGCTCGGATTTTCGGCTACGAAAAAATTCCGGACGATGCCACTTTGCCCGTCGTTTCGACTCAGCGAACCGTTCGTGAAAAAGTGGGGGATCGAGTCCGCAATTATCTGCCGTCTTGCGGCTTCTTCGAAGCGTTGACCATTAGCTTCATCAGTGAAGACCAGCGGCAGCTGTTTCAGCCTCGAGGTGAACTGAAGCCAGTTGCAGTGAATCATTCGACTCGCAGCCACGAAAACCAATTGCGTCAAAGTTTGATTCCTAGCCTGCTGCAGTGCCGACGTCAAAACGAACGTCACGGTACGTTGAATGCTCAGCTGTTCGAAATCGCCAAAGTGTATTTGTCGGCGGGTGAAGGCAAGGCTGAAAACGAAGCCGAACCAACCATGGTTAGCTTTGTCACGGGCAAGGAATACTTAGACGCCAAAGGCATTGTGGAAGGCTTGGTCGAAAACGTAACGGGGCTGACCTTCGTGGAAGCTTTGCCTTGTGATCGTCCTGAATTCACTGCTGGTCGAGCTGCCGAGTTGCGACTGAATGGTCATGCATTCGGTTGGATTGGAGAACTGAAACGGTCCGTCACTGACACGCTTAGCCTGCAAGATTCGGTCACAATTGCGGAAATGAATTTTAACGTTTTGGAAGCTTTGTTTTTGGACACTGCCGAATACGTGCCAGTGCCCAAATACCCTGCTGTTTCTCGAGACTTGAATTTGGTGATGCAAGATCAAGTCACATGGGCTTCATTGCAGCAGGCAATTGTTGGTTCAGGAAGTGAACTGCTTTCAGAAGTCACGTTTAGCGGGCAGTACAAAGGTCAAGGTATCGAAGAAGGGCATAAGTCGTATCTTGCAACCTGCCGGTTTCAGTCATCTGAGCGAACCTTGAAAACAGAAGAAGTTGATTCTGCTGTTGCCGGAATTTTGACAGCTTGCGAAAACCAGCTCGGTGCAAAACTGCGTTGAGCAAACTCGCTTTGTGCGGATTTCACCGTCGGCACTCTATCCACCGTCGGTCGTATTTAACGCCGAACCATTCAACTTACGCAGCCGGATTCGTTGCGCACCCCGATAAAGACCTAGTGAACGGCCATGAAGCGGACACTTCTGAAATCAAAAATTCACCGAGCCAAGGTGACCGAAGCGAATCTCGACTACGAGGGTAGCATTACCATCGACACCAAGTTGATGGCTGCTGCTGATCTGGTGGAATTCGAAAAAGTTGAAGTCTTCGACATCAACAACGGCAGTCGATTTGCAACGTACGTGATTCCTGGTGAAGCGGGTTCAGGAATTATCTGCCTGAATGGAGCGGCCGCCCGGATGGTCGCTGTGAATGATCTCGTGATTATCTGCAGCTATGCAGAATTTTCAGAGGAAGAGCGCCAAGCTCACGATCCGAAAATTGTGTCCGTTACGGAAAAGAATCGAATCCGCCGAGGCTCAAAGAAGACTAAGTAGGGCTACGGCTAGGCAAAGTCACGGCAGCGTGGCCGTCGCTCAATCACTCAATCACTCAATCACTCAGTCACTCAGTCACTCAGTCACTCAGTCATGATGGCTCAAGCGGTCGAGCTGCAAAAACAGTGGCAATGATTTTTCGAATCCGTTGCTTGAAGCTGCCAGGCGATCAGAGCCACTGATTTCAGCCGGGCGAAACGAAAGACCACGGATTCAGCCTCGCTATGGAAAGACGCGAGCAATCGTGAAGGCAGCATCAAGCCGCCACTTTTGAATTATCTTTTTGCGTGCAAACAGCACAGCCTTGTTCAAACTCACGTGTGACAAACAAATTTGAAACTCGAAAGTCAGTGGTGAGCCAGCACTCAGTTGGTTGGTGGCTCGATTCGCGAGACTTCATAGCTTGCGTTTTCGAGCAGCCGGACTTTGGCGAGTCCAGCTACGGTTGAATCATCAAGAGATTGATTCTTGGCCATTCACTAGGCGGCTCGACTGATATCTTTGTCGCCAGATGGCGAGTGAAGTTGATCGTGGCCTTCGTATAAATGCTGTCGAGTGGGCGGCATACCAGAAACGCCTTTTGCGTGATGGCTGGTGGCAACGGTTTGGTAAATTCTGGCTCCACCGTCACCCAGTGCAAATACGCAGCCCGCCAGGTACAGGATCCACATTCGGTATTTTTCTTCGCCAATCTGGCGAATCGCTTCTTCTTGATTTGCTTCTAATCTCTTGCACCAATGTCGACACGTTAAAGCGTAGTGGTCGCGCCAGCCTTCAACATCGTGAACGTCGAATCGACTGGCTTCCATGCATTGGACCATGTGCCCTAGATGATCCAGTTCTCCGCCGGGAAAGATGTACTTCGCCAACAATCGACGTTCGGGCGACATCTTTCGGAATGCTTTGTCATCCATTTTGGCCGGTCGAGTAATGCCGTGATTTAAAAAGATGCCTCGATCGGTCAGTAAGGAATTTACTTTTTCCATGTAGCCTTTCATGTTGTCGATCCCAACATGTTCGACCATTCCAATGCTGCTGATTTTATCGAACGGGCCTTCGACATGAGCATAGTCTTTCAGCTCTGCCGTCACTTGATCCTGAAGTCCCAGCTTGATGATCTTTTCCTGAGTCAGTTCAAGCTGTTTCTTTGACAGCGTAATTCCGTGAGCTTGCACTCCATAGTTTTTGGCAGCGTGACAAATCAGTGCTCCCCAACCGCATCCAATATCCAACATGCGTTCGCCGGGTTTTAGCTGAAGCTTGCGGCAAATCATGTCCAGTTTGTTTTGTTGAGCTTGTTCAAGGGAATCATCCCAGCTGTGAAAGTAGCCGCAGCTGTAGGCCATTTCTTCATCAAGGAATAAGCGATAGAATTCGTTGCTGACGTCGTAGTGAAATTGAATGAAGTCTTGGTTGTCGGCTTGTTTGCGCTTCAATCCCGTTTCATCGCCTTCGAAACAGTGTTCGACATCCGTTGATTCCGTTTTTGCGAAGGCGAATGCGGCTGCGAATTGAGCCATCAATCCCCATGGCAGGCCTCGAGCCTTGCTGCGGCTATTTTTGACTCGTGCCGATTCGATCCACGTCACCAAGTCGGCTCCGTGGTAATTGATTTGTCCCTTTGCATAAAGTCGAAGCAACGTTTCTGGCTTCGGGCTTCTGAGCATTGTTCCGATCACGCCCGGGCTGGAAATCGAAAGTTCAAGACCTTCGATGGGATTTTCTCCGATGGGCATGACAGAACCGTCCCACAGTCTGATGCTGATGGGGGCGTTTAATCGCGGACGCAGATAGCTGACAAGCTTCTGGATAACGCGGATCTGCTTTGGGGAAACTTTGGCTGAATTCGACATAGTGGAATCCGTTGATATCGATCTTGAAATCAGCTGATGTGCCAGTTTGCCAGGCATGCTGATCAATGATTTTCACTGACAAAAACTGACAGCAAGTGATTGACTGGAAATTCTGTCCGTCAGAAACGCTTGCTGTTGGGCGGCTTAAGTTGAGACGACTTACGCAATCTCGAGCATGCATTTTACCCAAAGTCACCGTTGCCCTGGAAGAGGAAGCTGAGAGGCCAGGTTTCGCTTGCGGCATTCCAAAACGTCCAAAGGGCGGAGCCTGTATCGGGATCCTGCCACGAAGATTTTGAGCGTATCCAGCTGCAAACAGGCCAATTTTGCTGATCTGGGCAGGAAACTGTCAGTATTTGTGAACCAATAGCAACATTCAGGTGTTCATAACCACTGATAAGCAGAATGGCCGTCTCATCAATCGCAGTATTGAATCGGGCAGTTTCTGCTTTTCAGTGGCAGAAATTGGAAGTCATTGCCAAGACAACGTCCATTGAATCGAATCCCTTCGGTCATGCGGCGAATGTTGTGTGGGCCGTGATTGCTGTCAGGGCGACCATGGAGATTGAAGAAAGCGAGGGGATTCCCTGCCTTTTCCCATCTCTAAGCACACTTGGCTTCATGCAAGTGCGGATCTCTTATTTTTGTTGAAAAATATGGAATCTTGTTCAAGGAATCGGATTATCGTATTGACGTTCATCCATCTGTGCATAGCATCAGGTGGCAAGTTTGTTTTCTGAGTGATGTGAGCCGCCTTCGGCAACAGCCAGATCAGACTTCGAAAAATTCTAGGGAAGGTGACCATCATGCTGGTACTAAGCAGAAAAAAGGGAGAGAGCATCGTCATTGGAGACGACATCGTGGTGACGATCGTCGAAGTCCGAGGCGACAAGATTCGATTGGGCATTGAAGCCCCTCGAGACGTGCCCGTTCATCGCAAGGAAATTCGTGACGCTATCCTGAGCACCCAGTCCAGCGGTTAGCGTGAATAAGAAAATTCAAAACTGAGGCCTCGAATCATTGTGAGATCTCAAGAACTACATACAATTCGCTCAACCAAGGGCGTCGGCTTGCCGAAAACTCTTGGGCACTCAGTAACAAACAACAGAATGTCAGCCTAAGACAGTCTGTTTGCGATCACGGCCCCATCGTCTAGTTAGGCCTAGGACACTGGATTTTCATTCCAGTAACGGGGGTTCAAATCCCCCTGGGGTCACTTCAGTTATTGAACCATAGAAACCTCACCTGTCACAAACAGGTGAGGTTTTTTTGTGCGCCGCGGCTGTTGTGCGCCGCGGCTGTTGTGCGATACGTGGCGGACTCTGTGAGCTAAAGGACTCTTTCAGTGTTTGTGGGCTTGCTTGTGTGTTTTAAAGTCGTGAGCCCTGCTTCGAACTTGGTCCTCGCCAGGGTAAAAACCAGTCTTCGTTTGCCACCTGCCCAGATTTGCTGGTGGTTGGCGCCCGTAATAAAGGGGGCGTCTCGCAAAATTCTATGTGATATCCTTTCTGAACACATGGTTTGGCAGATCAGCACAGCGAGCTTGCTGCGTCTGATTTGAGTATTTTTGATGATGCCACAAGTGATTTTTCCAGAAGTTGATCTCGCAATGAAATGAATCTTGGTCGAATCGGCGCAGTTCCCGTTACGGATCTGATGCAAATGCTGGGAACGGGGCATTTTTCCGCTACAGTGATGCGGCCTGCAGCAACGATACGGCGGAGTCGAATTTTTCAGTTGAGAGTGTGTTCTCTCCGTAACCTATTCCGAACGAGAACTTCTCGGAAAGCTTGGTGTGGTTTCTCAGTCACTTCCCAATCAGTATCTCGCAGATCCGGACGTGCAGCTGATGCTGCAGGTCACGAGCGGTGACAATGGGGCATTTGAAAAGCTCGTTGAACGCTATCAAGATCGATTGATTGGCTTCTTCTTTCACTTGGTTCGCGATCGCATCGCGGCCGAAGATATGGCTCAGGAAGTGTTTCTTCGAGTCTTTCGGGCTCGCGAACGCTATGTGGCGACGGCCCGGTTTTCGACTTGGTTGTTCCGGATTGCTCATAATTTGGGTAGCAACCAGCGTCGTGGGTTAGCCCGTCGAAAAGAGGTTTCTCTGGCAGCATCTGCGGGGCCTCAGAATGAAAATCGCAGTGACGAGCAAAATCTGGCAGAAAAATCGGCACTTATGCCCACCAGGCAGCTTGATTCTAAAGAGACTCAAGACATCGTGCGAAACGCGCTGGATGGTTTGAACGAGCGTCAAAAGATGGCCGTCCTGCTGCACAAATTCGAAGGAATGAGTTACGAAGATATTGGCGATGTCATGGATCTTAAGGTGGTCGCCGTAAAGTCGTTGCTTTCAAGGGCTCGAGGAAATCTTCGAGACACATTGCAGCAACATTTGATGGATCAGGGTGAGTAAATAAGCCATGGCCAACGACACAAAAGAATCCACGGACACAGAAAGCGACGGTCAGCTTGTCGATCTCGTGAGCTACTTAGATGGCGAACTTCCCGACGACGAAGCGGAATCGGTTGAGCGGCAACTGACATCGGATTCGGTGCTTCGCAGTGATGCCGACATTCTGTCGCGCACATGGGCGATGTTGGATTCACTGGATGAAGTGTCTGGCAGTCGCCAATTCACTCAGTCGACGCTGCAGGTGGTTTCTCAGGAAGCAAAGAGTCAGCCGGTGACTCGACAGGTCAGATCCTTTCGGCTGCTGAAGTTGTTGGCCAAGCATCACGTGCTCCCCCTCTTTTTGCTGGGCGCACTGTGTGCAGCGACTGGGCTGTGGGTGGTTCAGTCGGCCAATGACCGTCGATCGGCAAAGAGCGAAGAATTAGCTGCGGATCAAATTGTCCTGCAGGACTTTGATATGTTGCAGAACTTGGAATTGTATCAGCGAGTTCCCGACGCTGATGTGCTTAAAGGGCTCAAGCTGAAAACGGAGCAAGGCTCAGCCGAACGATCAACTGTTCAGGATGTCACCGAGAAAGAGTCACAATGAGCGAGAGTGTTAAGTCTTGGTTCATTTCCGGTGGAGCACTGATCGTCGGGATGGCGACTGTTGTTGTGATTTGGTTGGGCATTTCACAAGAAGACCAAGCCATCGCTGATAATAAAGTTCGCTTTAGTGAGCTATCAGGCAAAGAGCAGGCGGACCTTCGAAATAAGGCAAAGGCGTTCGTTAACACCACCAATAAGTCTGAGCTCGTTCGTCTGCAACAAATCCATGATGCAGTTGTCAGCGATGAAAAACTGTTGACTCGACTAAAATCGCTTGACGGACTACTGGCAAATTTAGATGCCGAAACGGAAGCCAGCTTAAACCCCGATGGCGAGTTCGCAGATGATTGGGCTCAGCAGGTTGAAATTCTGGCTCTGGACAAAAATGCGGGTGACGTGACGTACGAATTTCGCATTGATCTATCGCGTGATTTACGAGTTCATCGGCCAGCAATCATGGTCAACGGGCACGAATATGAAGCGTTTCTGGATGCGGCATCAGGTGAAGATTGGGGCGATCATCAAGAGTATCAAAAATTTCTAAACGGCAATGATCGAACGACTCGACGAATGTTCAAGACGATCGCGTTGATTGAGCGTTCGATGGAAGAAGAATCGAATGACTTTAATGCGTCTGTGATCAAGTTGGCCAGAGAAATTTTGGTGCCGAAAGGGTCCGTTCAGGACGACCGTAAACGTCCCTCTGAGTATGGTTCGGAAAAGAAGGTGAGTGAAGAGCGCGAGAAGGCGAATGCTGAATTAAGAGTGCTGTTCACGAACGGGAAAGCTCTTGAGGTTTTAGAAAGTGGCTTGAACAATGTTCGAGACGAATTCTTGCGACGCGAAGCAAGCGAAACGGTGGCTCCCGAAGTGTTCACGAAGCAGTTTAAGCGGTCTGAGCAAATCGAATTGATGGCGATGGCTCCCGACGCCGCGAATCAAGAACTGATTGCTCGGCTTGTTCGAGACAATCATGTTCAGGGGTCTGAGACTGCCAGAATCAACGAAATTCTTGCGGGGGTCAAGAAACAGATTCCACAGAGATTCCATGAAATAAGAGTGAACGTACGAGAGTGCATGGGCGGATCCTGGCGCGGTGGACGTGGCGGCGATGGGCGTGGCGGCGATGGGCGTGGCGGCGACGGACGTGGCGGCGACGGACGTGGCGGTGAAGGGCGTGGCGGTGAAGGGCGTGGTTCACGTGGGCCAGATGATCGTGGTCCTCAGGGTCGAGGGCCGGGTGGACGAGGACAAGGCGGGCCGAATGGGGCTCGGTTTGAAGACGATCGAGGACCCGATGGTAAGCCTGGGCGAGGTCCCGAGGGTCGGGACCAAGATGGTCGCGGACGGCAAGGGCAACGGCCGCCTCTTGATAGCGACGAGACAGAGTCCGGCAAAAAGTGAGTGTCAGGACCAAAACGCTGTTGGCATGACGCGTTTTTCTCGGTTTTTCCCGTTTCAGTCGCTCCTGAATTCAGGACTCACGCTCTTCCCGACAAGACGTGCCAGAGAATGCTCGACCCGCTTTCCGACTGGTCGTAACATCCGTCTACGCGGAATATCATGCCGGGTTCGCAGCATTCAGAACGTGTGTGCCAAGGTCTCACAAAGTCCTTAAGCAGTGCTGTCTGAATCAAGGCGAATCCACATTGCCGCGTTTTTCGACGATTCAAAACAAGCAAATACAGAACCCGGGAAGGCGACCACCGTTCGTCTTTCGGAGCACACTATGGACCCGAAGTTCATTCGCAATTTCAGTATCGTCGCTCATATCGACCACGGCAAAAGCACGTTGGCAGACCAACTGCTGCTGCAAAGTGGGACCATCACTGAGCGTCAATTTGAATCTCAAATTCTTGACGACCTTGAAATCGAAAAAGAACGTGGCATCACCATTAAGGCTCGATCTGTCACGATCAATTATGAATTCGAAGGCGACGTCTACGAATTGAATTTGATTGATACTCCGGGCCACGTGGACTTCCATTATGAAGTCAGCCGAAGTCTTGCGGCGTGCGAAGGAGCATTACTGCTGGTCGACGCCTTCCAAGGGGTTCAGGCTCAAACGGTGGGTAACGCCTATGCGGCGATTGAAGTCGATTTAGAAATTGTGCCTGTTGTCAATAAGATCGATCTTCAAGTGACTCGTGTTGACGAAGTGCTTGAAGAAGTCGAACAGGTGTTAGGGCTAGACGCCACGGATGCCTTGCGAGTGAGCGCGAAAACTGGTTTGAACGTCGATACTGTTTTCCAAGCCATTGTCGAGCGGATTCCTGCTCCCTCGGGCAAACGCGACAATCCCGTGAAGGCATTGGTGTTTGATTCGAAGTTCGATAAGTATCGAGGAGTGGTCACTTATCTTCGAGTCGTCGAAGGTGTGATTCGCAAAGGCGATCGCATTCAGTTCATGCGTGAAACTGTGAACAGCGATGTGATTGAACTTGGACAGTTCCGACCAGGTTTAGTCCCTTGCGACGAATTGGGCCCAGGGCAAGTGGGGTACATTCTGACCGGGGTAAAGGAACTGAGCAAAGTCACTGTGGGCGACACGGTGACATTGGCGTCTCATCCCACCACAGAAGCTTTGCCGGGGTACCAACAGCCCAAGCAGATGGTTTTCTGCGGAATGTATCCGATCGATTCCAGTGACTTCGAAAACCTGCGAGGCGAGCTACAGAAGCTTAGCTTGAACGACAGCAGCTTTTCGTACCTTGCAGAGACAAGTGACGCTTTGGGATTTGGTTTCCGCTGCGGTTTCCTCGGCATGTTGCACATGGAAATTGTGCAGCAGCGTTTGGAACGCGAACAGGACATGGACCTGATCCAGACGGCGCCAAACGTCACCTATGAAATTCTGACTCGCTCTGGCGAAACGATGAAGATCGATAATCCTCAAGACGTTCCTGATTCGGGAATGATTGAAGAGTTTCGAGAGCCCATCGCGAAAGTGAGCTTCATTGTGCCTTCCGAAAACGTGGGCACCATCATGCAGCTGTGTCAGGATCGTCGAGGCATTTTTCAGAACACAGAATTCTTGGGCCCCAATCGAGCTCAAATTTTCTACGAACTGCCTCTCAGTGAAATCGTGTACGACATGTACGACAAGCTGAAAAGTGTGACTCGAGGCTACGGCACAATGGACTACGACATCATTGGGTTTCGTCCCGCCGAATTGGTGAAGATGGATATCTTGGTGAAGTCTGAGCGAGTTGATGCGTTGTCTTGCATCGTGCATCGGTCGACGGCCGACTTCCGAGGTCGAGCGCTCGTGAAACGGTTGAAGAAGGAAATCAGTCGCCACCAGTTTGAGATTCCCATTCAGGCTGCCATCGGCGGAAAGATTCTTGCCCGAGAAACCATTTCTGCCATGCGAAAGAACGTCACCGCGAAATGCTACGGTGGTGATATTTCTCGAAAACGTAAGCTGCTTGAAAAGCAGAAAGCCGGTAAGAAACGCATGAAGCAATTCGGCGCTGTTGAAATTCCTCAGAAGGCATTCTTGTCTGTTTTGGAATCATCGGGCGACGAATAAACGCCGTGTTCACTTGATGCCCAGCCGAGCCCAATGAACGCCCAGTTCGTGGGTAATTGCGTGCGGGCAAAGTGCGTGCGGGCCAAGTGCGTATGCCGACTCAAACAAGATGGCTCATGCTGCAGGCGTGAGCCATCTTTTCATGGCGTCAGTTGCCCGCTTTTCGGATGACGCTTCTGAGAAGTGATGGCGGCGGTCTTCGAAGTGTTCATGTGGCAGAATCGTCCCAAGAGGCTGCCAAACGCGACAGACGCGCTTGTTCTGTTCGTCTCTTTTGGGGCCGAGCTGGATCCAGTGACGCGACACGAGTTGTTGGCTTTCGCTCATAAGCTGACCTCGAATTGACTCTGTGTGAATCAATTTGACGACTTGCTCCGGCTATCATTTTTCGCAATTCGAAACACGGATGAATCGTCGTAACATGATTCATGCCAATTGTTTGTGGATGACTGCGTCTCGTCCAATGATGAATTGGCACGCGGCTTGCCTACGCATTCCTCAGCAACCAGAGCGTTGCAATTCTTCATCGTTTCAAGACGGACGGCGTCGCAAACAGTGTTCTTTGATTCGGCCTTGGCTGAATCGTCCCCACGAGAATGCATTTCGTTGTGTGTTGGTTTTGTTTTGAAGTTTTCCCCGAATCGCTGGCCGATGCTTGCCATTTTTAGCGAGTCACACCGGTGGAAAAAAACATTTTGGCGATGACTTGAAGCTCACTCTCCAACCGCACTGAATTGTCTCAAGGGCCGAGAAATGAAATCTGTTCAACCGTTTACTCCTTCGATGCTACTTAAAAACGTCTTTCGCAACCGCAAGGTAAGCCGTAGGCGAAATCGTCGCAGTTCAGGGCATGTCAATCGAATGCCGGCTGCAGAAAATCTTGAGTCGCGTCAAATGTTGACTGCTGGCTTGATGTGGGACGGTGATGTGTTGCGTGTTTCTGGTTCAGACGGCAACGATTTTATCACCGTGCAACAGGATGAATTGGGACTGAAGGTTTTCACAGAAGATTCGGTGTTTACCCAGTACGAAGGTCGCGAGTTTGCAACTGCGGCTGCCGTGCATGTATCAGGTCAAGATGGGCACGATGTTCTGCTTAGTTATTCAAGCGACATCCCTGTGACTTTGAACGGAGACAACGGAAATGACGTGCTGTATACGAACAGTTCTGATGATGTTGTGGACGGCGGTGCGGGATCCAATTGGATTTACACAAACGAAGTTCAGGAAATTGGTGACAACGCATTCGGGATTTCTGGCTTCAGCCTGACACCTGAAGTTCAGACAGTGACTCCCGCATTCGATGCCGATGGTCGAGTTTCGTTGCAAGTTGATGTTGAAGGTGAAACAAGTCTGGCCGATGTTGGTCTCGACGTTTCCGGTGCAGCCAATGTTTCAGCCGCAGGCGTCAGTGTTGTTCTGACGGGGGCAGTCAGTGAGTGGAACGATGCCTTCGGAATCAGCGGCGTTGATTTGACCGACACCAGTGTCACGGTGAGTGCCGGAACAGATGTGAATGCGGGAGACGGGTATCGAGTCGAGCTTGATGCGAACTTAGAAGTGTCTGGGACAGAAATTTCCGTTGCCGGGTTTGTTGATGTTCAATCTGAAGTGACATCAGCATCTTTCGCGGGCACCGTCAGTCATTGGAAAGATGCCTTCGGAATCAGCGGCGTTGATTTGACCGACACCAGTGTCACGGTGAGTGCCGGAACAGATGTGAATGCGGGAGACGGGTACCGAGTCCAGCTTGATGCGAACCTAGAAGTGTCTGGGACAGAAATTTCCGTTGCCGGGATTGTTGATGTTCAACCTGAAGTGACATCAGCATCTTTCGCGGGCACCGTCAGTCATTGGGAAGATGCGTTCGGAATTCCAGAACTCGAATTGACCGACGCCCTGTTAAGCGGCAGCGGTTTCATTGATTCAACGGGTCATCAGGAACTGAATTTTTCAGTGGATGGGAACCTGTTGATCGAAGAAACGTCGATTGAAATTTCAGGAGCTGTCGACGTGACGCCAGACAGCATTGACGCCGTGTTTTTGGGGGCCGTTGAAAACTGGGACGATGCCTTTGGGATTGATGGATTTGATCTGGACACCGTCGCGTTGACAATTGCCGGGGCAACTAATCGAGCGGACGAAAATGAGCTTAGAATCGGTCTTGATGCGGCCATGGATATCTCGGGAACGGCCGCCAATGTGACGGGCTTCCTTGAAGTCACCGACGGCCGGACTGTTGGGGCATTGACGGGGCATGTTGACAGCGATTGGATCGACGCGTTTGGGATCGATGGTTTATTGCTGCAAGAAACGGAATTCGCGATCGAAGCCATTCGAGACCAAGCTGCGGGTAACAGTTTAGCAATCGATGTGATTGCCGACTTGGATCTATTCGGTACCGACATCGATGTCACCGGCAACATTGATATTGTCGGCAACGATGTTTATGGATCGCTGACGGGCGTTGTTGAAGGCACGTGGTCGGCGGCTTTTGGAATCGGTGCTTTGCACTTGAATGATACGATCATTGGAGTGTCGGCAAGCAAGACTTCGCAAGGAGCTGAGCTGCAGGTTGGGGTGACCGCAGGCATCAATGTGTTTGGGGCAGACTTAAACGTCACGGGGAGCGTTGACATCCGTCCGGACGGTGTTGTTTCCAATTTGACGAGTTTCGTTTCTGGCGAGTGGTCGGATGCCTTTCAAGTACCGGGGTTGAACTTAAAGGATACCGGCGTTTCAGTCGGCAGCAGTTCACAATCACCTGGCTTGGACATCAAGCTTGATACCGATCTGGAGCTGTTTGGCACATACATCGACGTGATTGGTGAATTAGATTTGAGTCCTTCTGGAGTCGATTTAAGATTCAGTCCACCTGCCTCCTTGGGATTCACCAACTTGCTGGGAATTCAAGGTTTTGATTTAGATGCGGCTGATTTAGAGATTTCAGCCAGTGCCACTGGTCTTGCTGTCGCTGTCGCCAGCACGGTGCCGTTTGGCGAATTGGATGTGGAATTGGAAGGCCAGTTTTCGATCAATCGATCGGAAGTTCAAGCCAGCTTAACGGGGAAAGTTGCCGAGTGGGACAACGCGTTTGACGTTGCCGGCCTGAACCTAAATGACGTTGTCTTGACCTTAGGTGCCGAAAGCGGAACCGGTGGAGCAAGCCTGTATGTTGGGGTAGCGGCGGGGATTGAAATTGGCGACGCTGAAGTATCCGTTGCCGGGTTGGTAGGAATAGGATCCACTGGTTGGGAAGTCGCCTTTCGAGGCAGCGTTGACGCTTTAACGGGCGACGATGTGATTGATTTCGCCAACACATTGAACGCAGCAAACAATCCATCTGCGAATCAAATTCCAGAAGGTGCGTTAGGCGATATTGAACTTCGAGATGCGTACATCAATTTTGCTCCGAATGGCGGCAACGAACAGCTGGGCATTGAAGATGGGTTTGGGCTTGGAGCCGCGTTTTACGATGACGGAAAACTGCTGGGCAGCGGCGAATTTGTTGTCGATATGGCTCAAGGAGTATTCGAAGTTGGTATTGAAATTCCGGAACTGGAACTTGGCCCTGTTGACTTAGACGACGTGTTGGTCGACCTTCGATTGTCTCCAACAGATTCGCATTATCGAGTGGCAGGTACAGCCACACTTTTGGGCGCTCAGGTGTCCCTTGAAGGCTTTGTGGGCCGAGATCACTTTTCGTTACAAGGCGAAGCAAGCGTCAATGTTCAAGGGCTGTCGGCGTCTGCCGAATTTCTCGTTGACCAGTCGGGAGTGCGGTTTTCAGCCTCGGTCGGTGGCGATTTTATCAACGATGCCAAATCGCTGGCGACAAGAGATCTTCGCACGGCCGCCAATGCGGCTCAAATGCTAATCGATGAAGCTCAAGACGGAGTTGATTTCGCTCAGCGTGCAGTCGACCAGTTGGAAGACGAACTGCAGGAAGCTCGCGAAGAAGCTCAGGAAGTCGTTGATGACGTGAAGGCCGACATCGCGAAAGCCAAGTCGTTGGTCGACAACACGAGGGCGACAATGAATTCTTGGTCCAGAACTCGTAGCAGTCGATACTCGGCGTGGCGAAAAGCGGTTGCAAAAACGAATTCTGTCAAGTGGTATCAGAAGGCAAAATACAAGGCGATTGAAGTCGGAAAGTATTCTAGCTACGCGTATTCTGTTGGCCGACATAACGCTGCAAAAGGAGTCTACTATGCTGCCAATGCGACCTACACGGCCGTTCGCAATGCGGCAGGTTGGGTGTTGGATAATGCCGGAGTCGAGGCGAACCCCAAGGTGGTCGGTCTGAAGGCCGTGTTGTTTACGGCGAACGCTGGCTTAGACGCTGCTGAACTGGTTCTGAATGGTGCGGAAAACGCCAATCAGGGCCTACTGAATGCCTTGGATACTTTCGACAGCATCAAGGTCAATCGCATCACATTTGGTGGTTCAGTTTCCAGTTTCAGTGACTCTGCTTTGAAGTTGGAGATCGACTGCACCATCGGTGGTCGCAACCACCTGATTTCACTGAATGCGGCTCCTGATGATCTTGCAAAAGAACTGGCGAAAAAGTTGATGTCGATCGTGCTATAGCACAGCTTGCAGCCACCTCACATCAAGTTGTGACTTGATCAACTTCTCTTCGAACTGGTCAGCAGAAAGCAATGTGAGATTTGATGTTCTGAATTCCTTGGATGCAATTCTGCGAGAATCTGAAACGACCGACCGAAATGTGATTCGAGTCGGTCGTTTTTGCATGAAAAGTGGGTCTGCCTTGTGATGGCTATGAGTCATAGCCGTGCGACGGCAGTGATGGTGAGATCAGTGATGTTGAGACCAGTGATGTTGAGACCAGTGATGTTGAATCGCATTTCAGCGGAAGGCTATTTGACATCTGTCGCACGCGATACTTTGATGCTTTGGATTTCCAGCTGAAATGCGCCCGGCTTTTTGTCTCCAAGCAGTATGCCTATTCCGGAAACTCGAGTGGGATTCAAGACCATGCTGGGCATTGTTCGGCCAAATGATGTTGCGACAAACTGTTTGAGTGGCAGCCGAGATTCACTCCACTTTCCATCCAGGGTTGCGAATTCAAGTCGATAGGAAAATGCCATTCGGCGATCAGGCGTGTACAAGTTCAGAGCGTATTTACGGCCGTCACCTTTGACGCGAATCACGATTTCGTCGCCAGTCTGAAGGCCAAGCTGTTGTCCACGAGATCGAACCGACGCGAAGCCTCCGTTATTGGCCAACGACAGATTTCCGAAGAACAACAGGGTGCCTTGTTCTGTAATTCGGAAGCGACCATCAGATCGACCTCCCATGACTCCGTCATTCACGGCCTGCCATCGAGGTGCGGCTGACACGTCCTTGAAGCGAAACAGTTCAATCGATTCTGTTTTCGTATCTGCGTTTTTTGCTGTTGCAGTTTGCGGCAAAGCCGCGGTGTAAGTTTGCGGCAAAGCCGCGGTGTAAGTCTGCGGCGAAGCCGCGGTGGAATTCTGCGGCAGGCAGCTGGCGAGTACCAGAGACAGAACGGAAAAGTTCATGAGGTGGCTTTCTAAAACATGAATCAGCGAACGGGCCAATATGCAACACGCTGCGTCGCCGTTCTAGGGTTCAATCGCCATTCTTCCAGTCTCTGTTTTCATCAAAGAGAGATCAGCGTCCACCTTGCTGAAACGCGTTTCCGTTGCAAAGACGTTGCTGCAGAACCTCACCGCTTCGATGAAGTTGACAGTCCGTTGAATACTGGCAAGGCCGCCGATTCATCGGTCTATGACGAATTGGCGTGCGTATTCTTGGCGAATGAAACCACTCACTGGTTGCCTGATATTCGCAACTGGACTTTCGTGCATGGCTGGAACAAGCTATGACCAAGGCGAAGTTTTTGCAGAGTGAAAGCGTCGGAATTCATGGATTCAACAGAGACAAGATCCAGTCACATATGGCGACTGTTTGGATTTGCATACGCGATCACCGCGTCGTATATCCTGTGTCGCGCGGTGGCTGACGCTGTCTTGCTGTCTCGGCTAGGGGCCAAATCATTGCCCATGATGATCCTGTTGGGCGCGATCACCGTCGGGGTCGTTTCATTTGTTTGGGCTCGGCGAACTCGAAAGCAAAGCCTTCCTCGAGTGATCGGTGTGACACAACTGGGAACAGCTTTGGCAACCGGTTGCATCTATCTACAACTGAAGGTATTCCCCGAATCTTCGTTGGTGATCGGCGGCCTGTATTTGCTGGCCGAAATGCGAAGTTGTCTGAGTGCGATTTTGATCGCCCTACTTTTGAATTACGGTGAGAATCGCGAATCCGATAAGCGACCATTTGCCCTCGTGAATGCTGGAGCACCGCTTGCTGGAATTTCGCTTGGGATTTTTATCGGAGCAGAAGCGACCGTCTTACCGGCATCCACATTGTTGCTGTTGTGCTGTGGCTTTGACTTGATCGCATGGGCGATCATCGCCAAGTCTCCTCTGGTCTCTCGGACTCGTATTTCTGCACGCAAATTGAAAAGTCATGCGGCACCGATTGTTTTTGTCCCCCAAGACCAGTCTCTGGAATCCCAGCAGAATTCTCTTTCCTATGGAAAGTTGATTCTATCCGTGGTGGTGTGTAAGACCGTGGTGCTTACCTTGATTGACTACGAATGGAAGGTGTTTGCAGCTGACCACTACAGCATTAGCGAAGGGCGGCTGACTTCGTATTTCGGAATCTTCTATGCCACCTCAGATGCTCTGACTCTGGTTCTGCAGCTGGTGATTGCGAAGTACTTTTTACGACGCAAGACTATGGGGATCGGCCTGTATTTGTTGCCCGTCTATTTGATCGTGATCGCCACGGCGACGCTGTTGACCGACAACGCCATGATGTTATTTTGGCTGATGACGTTTGCTCGAGGTAGCTTGGTGATTCGCCGAGGACTGTACGACGTGATCGTGCAAGTGTTGTACGGATGGTTGCCGCGGACGTCTCGACGAGCCACCGTGGCCAGTATTTTGGGGATCGCGAAACCGATTGCAGAAGCAACGACCGCTATCAGCATTGTCGCCTTCGCTGCTTTTGTACCAGCTCAGACGTTAACGTGGATTTGGTTGCCTGCGATCCTTACGTGGGCTTTTGTCCTTAAACGGCTTATTCGTTTTTGGAAGCAGATGCCAAGAGTAAAACCTAGCCATTCGACGTCATGACGTTGCATGAACTTTTCGCTTACTTCTTTTTCTTTGGTGATTGACCTCGAGGCTTCCAGTTGGGATGAGCCACATGAGCATCCTTCATCATGGCTTCCATCTTTGTCACCATTTCGGGATGTTGTTTTGCGAGATTTGTTTTTTCGCCGATGTCTGCTGATAGGTCGAACAGTTTGGTTTTTCCTGTTCCCCAAGGCTTTCGAATGGCCTTCCAATTGCCCGATCGAATGGCCTGTTTGCCACCCTGTTCGTAGAATTCCCAGTACAGGTATTCGTGCTCGGTCTGATCTTTGCTGTTGCCCATTAAGGTGGGCAAAAAGCTGATGGAATCTGTGTTTTCGGGAATGGTGGTGCCCGCCAAGTCGCCGACAGTCGCCATCAGATCTCCAAAGTAGCCGATGTGATTGGTTTGACTTCCAGCTTCAATGGTGCCATTCCAACGAGCAATCAAGGGGACTCGAATTCCCCCTTCGGTTAACGCTCGCTTCATGCCCTGAAGTGGGCCCGATGGATTGAATAGCTCTGGAGTGTGTCCCCCTTCGTTATGAGGTCCGTTGTCACTACTGAACATCACGATTGTGTCTTCGGCAATTTTCAGTTCGTCTAACAGATCTAAAATTCGGCCAACGTCTTTATCCATCCGGCTGATCATGGCCGCTTGTCCCTTGTTGGGATTGCTCCAATCTTTGTCTTTGTAGATTCCGTAGTCGGGCACTTCTTGCCCGTCTCCTGTGCCCTTTGATGCTTCGTTGTTGGCATGAGGAATTGTGAGCGACACGTAAAGGAAGAAGGGGTTGTCCTGTTTTTCGGGAGCGCCTTGTCGCTTAATAAAGTCCAGAGCTTCTGTTGCAATCAGGTCATGACTGTAATCGACCTTAGTTGTCGCCCAGCCACCGGTGAAGCCTCCGTAGCTTCGATCCAATCTTTTGACCACATTGCCCAGCTGGACTTTGGATTCGTTTTTCCAAAGGAATTCGGGATAGTAGTTGTGGGCGTGAACTTGGTTCAGATAACCGTAGAAGTAATCGAAACCTTGTCGACGAGGTAACCCTGATTTGCCTCCCATGGCGTCATCACCAAGTCCCCATTTGCCACACAGTGCATTGGTGTAACCTGCGGTCTTCAGCACTTCAGCAACTGTCACGTCTTCGTCTCGTAAAGACTGTTTGGCCATGTCTGGGCCGCTGGCATTGCCTCGGACATGAGTATGTCCCATGTGTTGCCCGGTCATGAGAACACTTCGGGAAGGAGCACACACCGTGTTGCCCGCATAGAAGTCTGTAAACTTCATTCCTTTGGCCGCCATCTGATCTAACCGAGGAGTTTTGATCAGCTTTTGCCCATAGCAACCGAGATCAGCGTAGCCCAAGTCATCAACCAGAATAAAGATGATGTTGGGGCGAGGAGCTTCTGCCAAACACGTGCTGGCGGTGATTGCAATGAGGAACAGTGTGATCGAACGCATGCGAGTTTTCTCGGCAGGATAGATAAAGCGAGGAATGCTTATGATGGTCTGGAAGGAACGGCACGCTCGATTCGAGCGTACCGTTGATTGCAGCAGAATTTTGTTGGCAGCATAAAGGGGCAAAAGATTCAGCCTCAAAGCAGAGACTGAATCAAGAGCATCTGACGCTAGAAACGTCTTTAAACGGCGTCCATATATCGGTTGAAGATGTTCTCGAGCAGTTCTTGGCGTCCGCTGGTGTTGGCGGCCGCTTCGCCTTTTTCCAGCATCAGTTTTTCAAGTTCGCTGAAGTTGCATTGGCCTGATTCGATCTTCTTACCAAGATCAGAATCCCAGCTGCTGTACCGAGCTGACACGACGTCGCTCAGTGCGCCATCTTCGATGATCTTCGCCGCAACTTTCAGGCCTCGAGCAAAGGCATCCATGCTGCCGATGTGCGAGTAGAACAGGTCGATGGGTTCAAAGCTTTCGCGACGAACTTTGGCATCAAAGTTCACTCCCCCCGGAGCCAAGCCATACTTCAGCAGGCTGAGCATGATTTGAGTGGCTAAGTAGTAGTTGGTTGCAAACTGATCGGTATCCCAACCCAGCAGGAGGTCTCCGGTATTGGCGTCGATTGATCCCAACGCGCCCTGCATGCCCGCATATTCCAGTTCATGCATCATTTCGTGGCCAGCCAGTGTGGCGTGGTTGGTTTCGATGTTCAGCTTGAAGTGATCTTCAAGGCCGTAGCTGCGAAGGAAGTTCAGGCAAGCCGCTGCATCGCTATCGTACTGATGCTTTGTTGGTTCTTTGGGTTTCGGTTCAATCAAGAACTGTCCTGTGAAACCAATTTCCTTGGCGTAGTCGACTGCCATGTGGAAGAAGCGACCGAGGTGGTCGAGTTCTCGTTTCATGTCCGTGTTGTACAGGCTTTGATAACCTTCACGACCACCCCAGAAAACGTAGTTTTCTCCGCCCAGTTCCTGAGTGACTTCCATCGCCTTTTTCACCTGAGCGGCAGCAAAGGCATACACTTCGACGTTGCAAGTTGTGGCGGCCCCGTGCATGAAACGAGGATTGCTGAACATGTTTGCTGTGCCCCATAGCAACTTCACTCCGGTGCGTTCTTGTTCTTCCTTCAGCACAGCGGCGACGGCATCGAAGTTGGCGTTGGATTCTGCCAAGCTGGCTCCTTCTGGCGCGACGTCTCGATCGTGCCAAGCGTAAAAAGGAGCATCCAGTTTTTCAAAAAATTCGAAGGCCACGCGAACTCGATTGCACGCGTTTTCGACAGATTCCGTTCCATCGTCCCAAGGACGCAAGGCAGTGCCGGGACCAAATGGGTCGCTGCCGGTTCCACGAAACGTGTGCCAGTAGACAACCGTAAAACGCAGATGCTCTTTCATGGTCTTGCCAGCGACCACTTCGTCTGGATTGTACCAGCGGAACGCCAACGGGTTGTCTGACTTCGGGCCTTCGTACTTGATCTTTGAAACTTCTGGAAAAGCGGTCATGAGATTTTTTGCTTCTGCAAATCGATCAGGCATCCAAGAAGGTGCCTCAAGGTGATAACAAGAGCGCCGATTTTCAATTCAGAGGATCGGGCCCAAACGATACAAAATCAGCGACTGACGTCAGTCGGCTGGTCATCACGAATCCCGGGACGGAACGAGTTACAAACCGACTTTTTTCACGCTGGAATGATTTGGTAGAGACAAGACGAGCACCGAGTGAACGCCTGCCTAGCATCAGTTTGAGCATCAGCAGGCAAAATTTCCAGCAAGACAGCCGGATATCCTGAGACGTCCCAGCGGTGTGCCCGCCATAATCCGATTCGGGGAATCAGGCAGTCTTGAACCTTCATCAATCAGCACAGATCAAGGTTTTGGGCCGCAAAAGAGGATTCGAAGGACTTGGACCGCCCTATCTCGGCTGCCAATTTGGTTGAATCTCGTGGTTTAAGTCGATCGAAACTTTGGGCAACCAGAGACGGCCTGTAGGTGCCCCTTGAAAAAGGCAACCCGACGCGTGAACGAGGGATATCAAATGTGCAGAACCTCAGGGTTTCGAAGGGGTTCAGGCCTCGCCATAGGGCGAGTCGGCCAGTGCCGTTTTTGCTGCGAGTTCCCTGTCGAAACCATCTTGGGCTTTGGGCCGTTACTGGCCTTTGCGGTACGGGTTGCCGCCGGCTTTCAGTACGGTTTGAGTTTGCAGCACGGTTTGCTGATCGATGCCAGATTGCTTCATGTGTTCGATGGTTGCTTCGATATCGTATTCAACCCGGTGAAACGTGACTTCACCATCTTCAATCACTGCGTAGGATGCTCGACAATCTCCGTCTCGAGGCTGACCAACACTACCGGGGTTAATCACTTTCGTGCCTTCCAATTCGAGACACATGGGCACGTGAGTATGGCCCACACAAACAAAATCGACGTCAACATGTTGGAGGCGATTTTGCCACGCTTCAGCCGTTGAGGCAACATATTCGTCCATAGGATCTCGTGGAGATGCGTGGACCAGCAAAAACGAGTGATCGCCGATGGTTAAATGCTGAGTCACAGGAAGTTGTGCTAACCAAGTTAAGTGGTTGTCGCTCAAGACTTCGAAGTGATGAGATCTTAGACCAGCCGCAATGCGACGGAACATTCCTCCTGGAGTCAACGTAACACGTTGAGCCACCGAATGGTCATGATTGCCTCGCACACTGTGCGTTGCATTGCGTTGCAGCCATTCGATGACGGGCACAGGATCTGCCGCATAGTCGACCGCATCACCCAAAAACAAGCACACGTCGAAAGATTCGTTGATCGCTTGAAGGGCGGGCCAGTTGGAATGAATATCGGCGAGCAGAAGAATTTTCATTCTCACTGGTTTCCTGCGGAGCGTTGCCGTCGGACCGATGGCGAAGTCGAGTATGATAAAAAAGTGACAACACGAATCTCAGAGACATTGTTAGTTGCCAAGCATTCGAAATTGTTCGGCATCTGTTTTCAGACGCTACGGCTTCAATGCGAAGCAGCCTTCGAGGATAGTCAATCGGTATGCTGGATCGCTACGATTTTCAGAGAACATGGTTGTGGAATCTAAAGAACTCACCCACGAATAAGCCGTTTTCAGACGTTCATGTGCCTCAGGTGTCAGAAAGTTGGAACTACTTAGGCCGTCCCACCAATTCGTGCCTTGGCATTCCCGCTGGACCGTTGTTGAACGCCGATTGGCTTCTGTATTACTCACGCCTCGGCTTCGATATTCTGACCTATAAAACTGTCCGCACCACTGCTCGAGACTGTTACCCGTTGCCCAACTTGGTGCCAGTTTTCGCCAATCAGTTGCCGGATTCCAACCAAACAGTGCTGACGGCAGAAACCATGCAACACGACTGGGCTGTCAGTTTTGGAATGCCATCGGTTGCCGCTTCGCAATGGAAGGCCGATGTTCGCAAAGCAAAAAACGGTTTGGCGTCCGGCCAGCTTTTGGTGGTGTCGATTGTCGGGGAGGCAAGTTCAGCCCACGATGATTCGGTAAACCACATGCTGAATATCTTGGCCGACGACTACGCCACATGTGCCAAGTGGGCTGTTGAATCTGGAGCTGATGTGGTGGAAGCAAATTTTTCGTGCCCCAATGTTTGTTCAACCGACGGCCAACTTTATCAACGACCTGATCAAGCCGTTCAAGTTGCCAGTCGAATTCGAGACGCAATCGGCGACGTGCCTCTTGTTCTAAAAATCGGTTTCTACAATGACATCTCAGAGATTGAACAATTTCTTGACGCCGTCGCTCCCTATGTTCAAGGACTGTGCATGACGAATTCGATTGCTGCCAAAGTGGTTCAGCCGACACACGTTCGGCAATCGAACACTGAACTGTTTGATGGGCAGGTTCGAGGCATTTGCGGACGAGCGATCCACGTGGCCAGTGTCCGTCAGGTGCAAACGTTTTGTGACCTGATCCGACGGAAAAACTTGACGATGGATGTGAGCGCTGTTGGTGGAATCTTTGATGCAGACGACGTGCAACGCTATTTAGATGCCGGTGCAGCAACCGTAGGAATGGCGACGTCTGCGATGCGAGATCCTATGACGGCGATTCGTATTCGCCGGCAATGGGCAAACGGTTCTGCTTAGTTGTGGGATGCAGTGTCGTTGGGTGTAGTGTTGTTGGGTGCAGTGTTGTTGGGTGCAGTGTTGTGCGTTGCTGTGTTGTCAGACTTTAAGTTTTCATTTGCAGGCGCTGTGTCGATAGCAGCATCGTTTACGCTCGGTTCTGGTTCGCGTTCTTCCCACGGCGTTTGAGGCTGATGGCTGACGATGTGGCAAGCTTTGCAGCGCAAATGAAATTTTCGAAAGGGAGCTCGATTGGGAATCTGTTGAAGGTCAACTTCCCATGGCTTATTGCAGCCCGGGCAGGTTGGTGAAGCTGGTTTTTCGTCTGAGCTGTCTGTTTGCAGATGGGCGGCTGGAAGCGGGTCTGAAAAATCATTCCATAGATAAATAAAGCACTCAGTGTTGGTTTCCGATTGAAGCTGGTCGGCCAG
This sequence comes from Fuerstiella sp., assembly GCA_039974975.1. GTDB lineage: Bacteria > Planctomycetota > Planctomycetia > Planctomycetales > Planctomycetaceae > Fuerstiella. The sequence continues at coordinate 59,817 of JBDWHY010000113.1, forward strand.
CCGTCTTGCTTCGCAATACAGTTCGCTATCCCATGACGATAGTTGGTGCCAAGCCGCTTGCGCCAACGGCCCTTCCATCATCCAAATTTGATCATAGCTGCGGCACAGCAATGCCCAATCATACAGTTCTTCTTTCAGGCGATCTGTGACGGGCAGCAAGGGCATCGGCAGGCAGGTTCCTTTTTGCCCATGCCAAACGGGACTGCCTTCGTGGACTGCATGAGTCATCAAGTACAGAAATCCGGCCGACGAAAGTTGAGGCACTGGAAGGCTGGTTTCGTCGTCGACGATCCGCCAATCCGGACGAACTCCGTACTGCAGACGCACTAATTTTTCAGTGCGTCGAACCCACTGACTGGCTGCATCTGCTTTGTAGGCGTCTCGATGAGAAACATGGACGTACGCCGTATAGATGCCCTCAACCCAACCGGATACAAAGTTGCCGTGAATCTGGCCGTTCTTTACCAACGCCGTCAGATAGTCTTCGGCAACAAGGACAAGTTCGCCCTCTTCATGATCCATCTGAGGAATAAAGCTAACAGCGGCAAGCAACATGGAATGATTCGAAAGCCAGACATTCAGATCAAGACAGTCGTCACCCAAGTGAACGCGTTGTTTGTGATCTGTCTTCAAAGCCGGAATCTTAGTTCACAACCCGTGGTGTACCAGCGACAGCACCAGATCCTGGCGACCAGAACCTAACATGTCGGCCAAATTCCAAAATCCAACAACAAATCAGTGGTTTGCACGGCTTCCCGCGTGTCACAACGACAGACGCTGGATTTTGCATAAAGCTTAGGTGTCAAGTCGTTCCAACGGACACTTTTGCTGCTGTGAGGGAATTCACTGTGAAACGTGGCTGATTCTGAAACATCGCAACTTGCCGTTTGAGTGCCGCGTCTGTTTGATTGCGGGAATCTTCAGCGGTAACCTGCGGATGCCAGTCTGCAGTCGTTGAATTTTGTGAGTTCGAGTTTCAGTGAAGATGAAGTTGCTCGTATTTCAAAGTCAGCCTTTCAGACACGAATCAACACCCGTTTTTCCGACGAATAGAGAATTCAGATGACTCGACGAGGCGAAATGTTTGCCGGACTTTCCGTGGCACTTGTGACTCCAATGCACGCAGACGGAAGTGTCAATTACGACATGCTGAAAAAGCTTGTCGACTTCCACGTGGAAGCCGGAACAAACTGTGTTGTGCCCGTGGGAACAACGGGTGAAAGTCCCACTTTGACTCACGAAGAACACAACAAAGTCATCGAAACAGTTTGCCAGCATGCCGCCAATCGCATCACCGTTATGGCGGGCACTGGATCAAACTGCACGGCAGAAGCCATCCGCACGACTCAACATGCCAAAGATGTTGGAGCAGATGGGTCGCTGCAAGTGGCTCCGTATTACAATAAACCGACTCAGGATGGCTTCTTCCAACATTATAAAGCCATTGCGGAAGCCGTTGATATTCCCGTTGTTGTGTACAACATTCCAGGCCGTTCGGCGAAGAATATTGAACCAGAAACCATCTGCAAGATGGCTGACGAATGCAGCAACATTGTGGCTGTTAAAGAAGCCACAGGGTCATTGGATCAAGCGTCTGCCATTCTATCTGGAAGCGATTTAACCATCCTTTCCGGAGACGACAGCCTGACATTGCCGCTCATGTCTGTGGGAGGCAGTGGAGTCGTTTCTGTTGCAGGAAACGTTGTGCCCAAGGATGTCTTGGCAATGATCGCCGCATTCAATTCGGGCGACATTCAATCTGCGATGACCTGGCACCACAAATTGTTTCCGCTTTGCCGAGACATGTTGGGACTGTCTACGAATCCCGTTCCAGTCAAGTCTGCGATGGCCATGATCGGAATGGATTGCGGTCCGTTGCGTTTGCCGATGACAAGCCTGACGGATGCAGAAGCGGTGTCTTTGACAAAGACTCTTACCAGCTACGGTCTGTCAATTTCGTAGTCTGTGAATCACTGGGTGGCGTGGCGGTTGCTGCCGTCAACGCCACGTTGTTTTGCCGAGTTGTCTTGACACGTGGGTGTGGCCTAACCACGTTGCGAAAGTGAGTTTCTGATCAGGCGGTCGGCTGGATTCACAAACGCAGGGCAGGCGCTCTGGCCGTCGCAATTGTGTTCCGCACGCTTAAGTGCCCGAACCACCTTTGACTTCTTCTGGCTTTTCGGTTGGCTTGTCTTTCTTCACTGTTTCGCCCTGTCCGACCGTTTCGCTCTGCTCGACTGGCTTGTCTTTCTGAGCTGTCACCGGCGCTTCGGCCGTGATCGCTGGGGTTGCTTCCGGAGGCGGCAGCACTTGCAGCATGAGCTTGCGAAAGTGAGTTTCTGAGCCTTCAGCCTGTAATGCGATAAATCCAGTTGACGGCATGCAGCCAGAAACTTCTCCCGCTTTGCGGCCGTTGATTTCAACAGACAGCTTGCCACCCTCACTCACAATGAGACACGAATTCCATTCGCCGATGGGACGAGCCAAACCTTTTGGTTCGGTAGAGCTGTCGCTGGTTGCATCGCCTCCGGGGAAAATACATCCTGCCAAGGGTTGATGAAGCTGAACCTGCATTGCCGTGGGCCAAAGGCGAGGTTCCTTTTGAGTGTAAATCAGAACTCCACTGTTCGAATCGGGATCCGTGATGTACTTCCATTCAAACGTCAAGCGGAAGTTTGAATACTGAGTTTTCGTGTACAAGAACCCCTTCGGATTGCCTCGACAAATCAGCTGCTGCTGTTCATCGACCGTTTTCAAAATCCAAGCGTCTGCCAATTCTGTTTTGTCATCCGAAGAAAAATAGTTCCACGCTTCTGCGAGACCCTTTTCTAGCAGATTGATTTCAGGAATCGGCGGCTTGGTGCTTGCTGCTTCTGCGACCGTTTTTGAAGACACGCTTTGCGAAGCATCTTCCTGCTGAGAACTTTCACCAGTGGTGTCGGCTGTCCCAGACTCTTGGCTGGTGATGTCTGAATTGGTCGCCCTCTTTTCTGAGCCGGTTTTCACCGCTTCAGTGACGGGCCGTTTTTCATCTTGCCCCGATACGGCGGATGGCACTGCAAGCACCATCAACATGACCGCCGTTGGCACGAAGAATCGAATCGACCGTCTGCTCAAATTTGTGCGCAGGCGCCTTGGGCTGTTCACGATGATTTCGTGATTCAGCTGGGAAGGTTCTGAGTCTGAGGCTTCAGGACGCAGCGGCATAGGTGGGACGGCTTTCAATCGCGCGAAATCCGGGACATGTTCGTTTTACACAGATCCATGCAAACGACCACGTCAGCAGGGTACATGAAAGACAAAGCTGAAACAGAATTCCTCGGCAGAAATGAGCGAAATCCAGCTTATCGACTGCCGTTGAAGCCGAATTTCTTTCTCGGTTCGACCCATTCCGATCAAAACACCCGATCTGTGCATCGTAGATTTGCAACATCAGCGGTGACAGAGGCCTCTGAAGCAAGCTGCCAAATTTGCCATTTCATCGCTCACTTTCTCTTATTAAGGGCTGTGAACCAGTGAACTTCTGTGACGAACGCCAATTTAGCGTAGACGCACTTTGGAAATTTTTGGTAGTGTGTACGGGCTTGCTACGTGGTGCAGAAGGCAGGATGTTCTCCGCACCACGAAATACAGCCAGCTGATCATTGTGACCAGAAGAATCTGTGAGCATTTGGCGTCATTAAACAGGTCCAAGACCTGCAACGTCTTAATTGAATTCTCAAGTCGGCATGGAGGCCGAAATGGCATTGCGAAAAGTAAAAGCGAAGGCTGGGGCTCCCGGAGCATCCGAGGCACATGCACTTCAGGCTCAAATCCGCTGGCTGATTCGGCGCGACATGGAAGAAGTTCTTGCCATCGAACAGGGAAGCTTTGAATTTCCTTGGACCGAAGAAGAATTTTTAAGCTGCCTGCGCCAAAGAAACTGCATCGGGACTGTGGCCGAATTGGATCATGAGATCGTCGGATTTATGATCTACGAACTGCATCCATCCATGCTTCGCATCCTGAACTTCGCAGTGTCTCCAAACTGCCGCCGTGCCGGAGTCGGCAAGCAAATGGTTCAAAGACTTGTCGACAAACTGTCTCAACAACGTCGCCGCGAAATTGTGCTGGAAGTTCGAGAAACAAATCTTGATGCTCAGCTGTTTTTCGCTGGCAACGACTTCAAAGCTGTCACTGTGCTGAGAAACCACTACGACGATACTTTGGAAGACGCCTACTACATGCGATATGCCTTGCAGAACGAAGAATCGAATTTCGTTCCTCGCAATCGTCTGGACGATTACAACGCCGACGCCGCGTAAACGATGGCTTGGCTGTATGCCCCTGTCGCATCGCATTTGAACGCTTGTTGTCACACCCAGCAGGCGGCAAAGTGATGATGCAACAGTGGCGTTTTGCGATGCGTCGCATCGACCATGAAATCGAAGCAATCTTGAATGCAGACGGTCCACGATTGTGGTTCAGATGAATTCGATTCGCATCTGCAATAAACTGAAACGCATGCTTTGTAGGAAGCATGCGTTTTTTCTTTTTACAGAACCAAGCCAGATGATTCCCGCTGAAATTATCGAAGCCAAACGCGACGGCGGAATCCTGTCGGACGCTCAAATTGAATTCTTTGTCCAAGGCTTTGCCGAAGAACGGATTCCTGACTATCAAATGTCGGCTCTTGCCATGGCCATCTTTCTGAAGGGGATGACGACCGAAGAAACGGCATCGCTTACTCATCAGATGCTGAATTCAGGAACAAGATTGGCTTGGCCTGACTTCGATGGCTCGATCGTTGACAAGCATTCGACGGGCGGAGTTGGAGACAAAGTGAGTCTTCCGTTGGCTCCGCTACTGGCCGTCTTGGGCATGTCTGTGCCCATGCTTTCTGGTCGAGGCCTTGGTGCCACCGGAGGAACCTTGGATAAGCTGGAATCGATTCCCGGCTATCGCACCGATTTGTCTCTTCACGAAATTCAAAGCCTGACGAAATCTGTTGGCTGTGTGATCACCGGAGCGTCTCAAGAATTGGCTCCCGCAGATCGCAAGCTGTATGCTCTGCGAGACGTCACGGCAACCGTGCCTTCGATCCCATTGATTACCGCCAGCATCATGAGCAAAAAGCTGGCAGAATCTCCGGACGCTCTGGTGCTGGATGTTAAGTTTGGCTCGGGAGCCTTCATGAAGACTCAGCAACAGGCCACTGAATTGGCTCGTTCGTTGGTCAATACCGGAGCAGCGATGTCGGTCAAGACAACAGCGTTGTTAACAGACATGAACCAGCCTTTAGGGCAGATGATTGGCAACAGTGTTGAAGTGCTGGAATCGATCGACACGCTGAAAGGAGTGGGGCCGGCAGACGTGCGACAATTGACTTTGCAGCAAGCTGCCGAACTGCTGGTGATGACAGGTTTAGCCGCCGACAAACCATCTGCGCTCAAGACTGCGACTGAAAAACTGGACGACGGATCTGCGTACGAAAAGTATGCGCAAATGGTGGAAGCTCAATCAGGCGATCCATCCGCCAAGCTCCATGTCGCGGCCGCTAGTCTGTTGAGTTCAGGCAATGCTGGCTACGTGACTTCCGTGGATACTCACGCGATCGGTATGAGCGTGATTGCCATGGGAGGTGGTCGTCAACAAATGACCGACGCCGTGGATCATTCGGTCGGAATGAAGCTGTTGGTGAAAGTCGGAGATTCCGTTGAGGTTGGCCAACCTTTGGTGGAACTGTTTAGCAATGCTCCGGAAGCCGTCAGTTCACAAATTCTGAACGCCATTCAAATCACAGATCAGGTAACGCCGCCACTGCCCCTGATTGTCGATCGCATCACGTGATCAAGCATCTTGTGGCTGATTGCCACATGTTGGATCGCACGGTGTGAGACTGCACGGTGTGAGATGGCACAGCCGTTTCGATCTCGAAGTCGCCGGACTGGCTAGAACTTCAGTTTGCGACTTTCCGCCGTATGTCATGCAGTCGCCGAAGTCTTGGCGACCTAGCGACCTGTTCGATCAAGCTGACTACGTCACATTGCGAATGGCCTGCCAACGCAGCCAATGGTCGGCCAGAACGATTGCCACCATGGCTTCGGCCATCGGAGCGAATCGAGGCAACAGACATGGGTCGTGACGGCCTTTGGTGCGAATGGTGGTTGAACTGCCGTCCTGGTTCACAGTCGGTTGTTCCTGAGCCAAACTGCTGGTTGGTTTAATGGCGGCTCGAAGCACAATCGGCAATCCAGAACTGATGCCTCCCAACATGCCGCCGTGGCGGTTGGTGGATGTCGTGATTCCGTTTGCATCTGATTCAAAGATGTCGTTGTTTTCGCTGCCCTTCATTTCGGCACATCCAAAGCCGATTCCGTATTCCACGCCCAGGACTGCCGGCAAGCTAAACAGTGCTTTCGCGAGGTCGGCTTTTAGTTTGTCGAACACAGGTTCACCCAATCCCGCCGGAATTCCTGTGGCCACAATTTCGGCAACTCCGCCAATGCTGTCCGTCTGTTTGCGGACATCATCAATCAGCTGAACCATTTTTTGCCCTGCTTCGTAGTCGGGGCAGCGAACAATGTTGGGGCTTCCGTCTGGCAACGTTTCGACTTGCTGCAACGTCACGTCTTCCGGCTTCGGAATGTTGGCCTTGATGCTGCCCACTTGGCAAACATAAGAAACGACATTGCCGCCGAATGCCTTGGCAATCAGCTTCTTGGCAATCACTCCGGCGGCCACTCGAGCCGTCGTTTCTCGAGCACTGCTACGGCCTCCGCCTCGGTAGTCGCGAAAACCATATCGAGCATCATACGTATAGTCTGCGTGGCCCGGACGGTACTTGTCTTTGATATCCGAGTAGTCTTTGCTGCGTTGATCTTCGTTGCGAATCAAGATGGCAACGCTGGTCCCCGTCGTGCGTCCTTCGAAGACTCCGGCAATAAATTCGGGAAGGTCGGCTTCTTTCCGCTGAGTCGTCAGTTTGCTTTGACCAGGTTTACGGCGATCCATATCGACCATTAGGTCTTCGATCGAAATCTCCAAACCCGGCGGAACTCCGTCGACAATAACGACGTTTCCCGGTCCGTGGCTTTCGCCCGCCGTGGTGATACGAAAAAACTGTCCGAACGAATTTCCAGCCATGAAATCGGCTCAATCTGATTCACTTAAAAGGCAACGAACCACAATCCCATCATGTGGCGATTCTCTACTGTACTCGCTGTGAACACCGATCACACGGCCATCTGTTGGATCACTCAAATTTAGAACTCGAGCACTTTGTGAAATTCGCTGATTGAAAAACCATCCGGTCAGATTGTGTCGCCAAGCAAAATCGAGGCGAATTCTGATTCAAGACAGCTTCCTCGATCGGGTGAGGCGAGGCGCAAAAAAAAAGATCCAGCGTCAGTTTTCACTGCTGCTGAATCTTTAAGTGGGCGCTGAGGGACTTGAACCCCCGACCCCCTCGGTGTAAACGAGGTGCTCTAGCCAACTGAGCTAAGCGCCCGAAAGTCACGATGGCTACTTCGTGAGACGCGGAGTATTGCGGTAGGTTCGGGCCTTTTCAAGCCCTGCTGCCGCGATCCGTCGGAATTTCATTCATCGGATCCACATGGGCCTGAAATTCAGTCATTTTGCTGACGATTTGAAAAACTCGGAAGCGACTCCTCTGTTTCAATACGTTTTCAGGCAGCAAACCCTGAGTTTAGCCATCGTTTCAGTTCTTTTAGGTCCTGTTTCCTGACAGGAAAAATCTGACAGTCTCGGGACGCCCGCGATTCGATTTGACAGAGTTGATTGAGATTGCAGTGTCGTGCCTGTCAGAAATTTCGCTCACCCACAGCGAACCACAGACGCGTTTCGACACATTCCGCCGCGAAATTCTAAGCAAATTCACACTTTGCCCGTCTTGAGTTGGCTTGTTGTGGAGCGCCGGGCAACTGTGGGGAACCACACGTTGAGGCAATTCAGTGGCAGTGAATGCAGCCAGAATTGCCGATCTCAGCGGTGAAATTTTAGCGACCGGCAGAAATGGCTTGTTTGAGCCATCCAGTCGTGATTCACGTAGGGAAAGGTCTTGTTGGGCGTGCTTGAAAACGCCTATCATCTGATCTCTGGATTGCTTTTTTGCCATCACGCATGGATGCCATTGTGGCCCAATATCTTAAAATCTCATCTGTTCGTCCTGCTTACCTGATTCTTCAGGTTTTGGCGGCGGCTTGCTTTTTGGTCGGCTGCGAAGGGAAAAGTCTGGTCGATAGCGATCCCGTCTTTGCCAATGCTCCACCTCGACGCAGTCTGACAAATCGTGCGACAGTTGCTCAAACGAAGCCTGACGGCGGCGAATCCGTGATCAAGACAGTCAGTTACGACACTCAATCGACCGCCCCTCTGACGGGCAACACGGTCGTCGCGGAAGTCAACGGCACTCCTATTTTCGTCGACGACATCATTGGGAGTGTGCGTCTTGCATTGGAAGAACGAGACGAAATTCCGGCCGAACAAAAACGTCGCATCATGTTGGCTCAAATTCAGCGAGGACTCGACCGTCACATTGAACAGCAAATCGTGTTGCAGAAGTTGAACGCTACGATTCCAGAAGATCGCCAGAAACTGGTCGAAGATTCTTTGAACGAAGTCTTTGAAACGGAAGTGCTGGGAAAGATTCGCAAAGACAAAAACGTGACGACCGAAGCCGAACTGCAAGCCGCACTGGGTGAAGAAGGTCTGTCGATCGAATTGCTTCGAGAAGCCTTTTTTCGAGTCCAAAAAGTAAACGGCTTTTTGTCTCAACGAGCCACTGCTCCAGAAAAGGTGGACCGTACCGAAATCGTTGATTACTACAGAGAAAACAAAGATCAATTTACCACTGAAGAGCGAGTTCGCTGGCAGGAATTGGTTCTGAAATTTAGCTACCACGACGGCAAACAAAACACGGCCAAAGAGATGCTCGAACTGGTTCAACAGCTGAAAGCGGGAGCCAACTTTGGTGAACTGGCGGCGAAGTATTCCGACGCTTTGAGTGCCGAGAAGAAGGGTGATATGGGCTGGTTGATGCCCGGTGCTTTAGCCGACAAGGAACTTGAAAAAGAACTGTGGAGCATCCCCGGTGGCCAAACCACCAAGTTGTACGAACGCTCCGATCAGCTTGAACTTTATCGAGTCGTCGAACATCAGCAGGCAGAAACTTCGTCTCTACAAGACGTGCAGCATCAGATCGAAGAAACGTTAAAGGACCAAAAGTTCAAAGCATCTCGGAAAGCCGTTCTTGATGAACTGACGGCGGGGGCAAACGTGATCACGATCTTCGATAACGACGTTGCGGAAGCAAAGCCCGCTGCCACGCCATTTAGCATCAATCGCTAGCGATACAAAACGGCCTGGCTTCCGGCATAAATCAGAGTGATCGCAAACCATGGCAGCGACAAGTAAGTCGCATCCGTCTGATTGATCTCACATACGGATTGATCTCACACACGGACAGCGCTAGCGACTGGATGATTCCACTTCGCTTCAAAGGCAGCCGTGTCGATTAGGTGACGATCGGCAGCAGACCGTTACTGCCGTGTTGAACTTCTTTGGTGACGATCGAACCAATCAAAGTGGTTCCCGTGCAATCGTGAACCGAAACTTCGCAAGTGGATCCAGCCAGCCGAGGATTGCCATCAAAGGCGACGATGCGATCGCATAATGAGCGCCCCATCAGCTGCACAGCCAGCGGGTCGCCAGGGACAGAAGTATCTTCACCACGAGCGGCTCGTTTTTCGGCCGTCTTGCTAATGCCTTCCACCAGCACAGAAACCGTACTGCCGATCATTTCAGCATTATCTTCTTCGCTGATTTCATTCTGCACGGCCAGCACTTCATTGTTGCGGCGTTTTTTGATGGCATCCGGAATGTCATCTGGCATCAGCTTTTCAGCCTTCGTGCCAGGACGTTCGCTGTACTTAAAGATGAAGCTGTTCTTGAAGCGATATTCGCGAATCGAATCCATCGTTTTTTGATGAGCTTCCTCGGTTTCGCCGCAAAAGCCGACGATGAAGTCGCTGGAAACACTGCACCCCGGAATGGTTTCGTTGATCCGGTGCATCATTTCTCGATAGTCGGCCGTCGTGTAGCCTCGCTTCATCAATTTCAATTGCTCGTCGCACCCATGCTGCAGCGGCACATGCAAATACTTCACCGCTTTGTCTAGGTCTCGAACAGCCTGCAGTAGGTCGTCCGTCATGTCTTTTGGGTAGCTGGTTACGAAACGAATTCTTTCGATCCCGCTGACACCGTTGATGGCGTACATCAGATCAGAAAGACGATGCAACTTGCCGTCTTCGGTGTGCTTGTAACTGTTCACGGTTTGCCCCAGCAGACAAACTTCTTTGACTCCTTGATCGGCCAAGATTTTGACTTCTTGCAAAATCTGAGACGGAGCACGACTTTGTTCGGGGCCTCGAGTATTCGGTACCACGCAGTACGTACAAAACTTATCGCAGCCGATCATGATGCGCACAAAGGCCTGAAACGGAGTCGGTCGCATTTCAGGATCACGAAGCGGGTCATAGCTTTGGAAGCTGCCTGCCACTTCTTTGACTGTGCCGTCTCGTCGAGCCAAGCTGACAGCTTTTTGATGCTGACGTTCGCTCGTGCCGCGAGTTTCCTTGATCAGTCGAGGAATTTCGGCCAATTGCCCGGTGCCGATCACAAGATCAACATGGGGCGCTTTTTCGAAAATGAGATCCTGGTCCTTCTGAGCCATGCAGCCCAGGACTCCGATCACTTTGTTTGGGTTGCTGCGTTTGGCATATTTTAGGCGGCCTAACGAGCTATAAATTTTGTGTTCAGCATGTTCACGAACGCTGCACGTGTTAAACAGAAGCGTGTCGGCCTGCTTGGGATTATCCGTGAGTTCATAGCCGTCTTTGCGCAAAGCAGCGACAACCAATTCGCTGTCCAGCATGTTCATCTGGCAGCCAACGGTTTCGATGTACAGCTTGCTGTTATGAGAAGTTTCGGACATCGTTATTCAGTTACGTTTCTGTTGTAGGGAGCGTGTCAAATTCGCTGAGATTTCTTCGCGTTAGATTTCTGCACAACTCGCTGCTGCCTCGGTGTTGTTGGGCCCTGTGTTGTTGAGCCCTGTGTTGTAGGGCTCGGTGAGCCCGACCAACCGCCAGTCATGCGGCCGCAATCATGCGATCCTCTGGCTGGCGACTGTCTGGCTTGTGACTGTCTGGCTTGCCACTGTCTGGCTTGCGGTCCTTTAGGCTTGCGACCGACGATCACGTGACCGCCGGGCAACCCAAATTCGGGCCCCCAAGAGCCCGACTGCAGGAAGGCAGAATCTGAAAACAGAGTCGCAACCGATTTTCTCGCAACGACAAAAAAGCGTCAGTCAAAACTGAGGTCAAGTTACGACGCCACGCGTTCTAGGTACCCACCGGATTCCGTGTCAATTTTGACTCGGTCGCCTTCTTTAATGAACGCAGGAACCTGAACTTCTGCTCCGCATTCCAAAGTCGCGCCTTTGGTGACGTTGGTCGCCGTATCGCCTTTCGCGGCGGGTTCGGTGTACGTGACTTCCATCACGATTTGCTGAGGCGGAGTGATGCTGATGAGTTGGCCATTGAAAAATAGCAACTGCACGGCAGACCCTTCCATCAGAAATCGCATTTGGTCTCCGCAGGTTTCTGCAGCTAAGGCATACTGCTCGAAAGATTCGTTGTCCAAGAAGTAATAGCTGTCACCGTCTCGGTAGCTGTAGGCTCCGTCGTTTCGAGAAACATCCGCTTCATCAAGGCTGTCACCGCTGCGTAGAGTCTTGTCGAGCATGCCGCCACGCAACAGGTTTCTCATCTTCAGCTTGTACAGAGCCTGCCCTTTCCCGGGCTTCACGAAGTTGTATTCAACGATTTCGAACGGATCACCATTGATGATGACCTTGCTACCCTTTTTGTGCTTTTCGATCGGAAGGGCCATTGACGACTCACTATCTGCTGGAATGAAAGTCCGGTAATATAAAACAGGCGGGTGGACGCTAAAACGAGTCAGCGAGATCACCCGAAGCGCGGATAATAACACAAGTTTTGATCGAGTGAATGGAAATGCCGGACGTTCCCACGTCGAATTCTTCGCCTCAGCAACTCTCGAAGTCTGCCATTTCCTTGCCGAAAGCTCTTTCCCGCTCGCCGGTTGCTGCTTCAGATCAAGAATGCAAGGGGTGGCGCGCGATGTCGTGGCAAAAGCAGTTGTCAAGCTGCCTGACATCTTCCGCCGATCTTTGTGAAGCTCTTCACGTCGATCTGCCGGAGGCCACCGATAACGATTTTCCCGTGATGGTGCCGCATAGTTTTCTGGCTCGTATGCAGCCCGAGTGTCCGACTGATCCGCTTTTAAGGCAAGTACTTACGACGATTCAGGAAGGCGTTTCCACTGATGGGTTTCGGCCAGATCCGGTCGGAGATATGGCAGCTAAGAAGGGAGACGGCCTGCTCCAAAAATATCACGGGCGAGCTCTATTGATCTCAACCGGATCCTGTGCCGTGCATTGCCGGTACTGCTTTCGACGTGAATATCCCTATCAGGCAGAACCCAAGACCTTGAAGGACTGGGAGCCCGCGTTTCAGGAAATTTCAGCGGATTCAACGATTCGAGAAGTCATTTTGAGTGGTGGAGATCCGTTGCTGCTCACGGATGCTCGGCTGCTGCAGCTGATTTCAGTCATTGATTCGATTCCCCACGTCGACCGAATTCGCTTGCACACTCGGCTACCGATCGTCTTGCCCGCCCGGATTACCACCAAGTTGTTGGATGGGCTGGCACAGCTTCGCTCTCAGGTGATTTGGGTGGTACACGCCAATCACGCCAACGAAATTCAAGACGACTGTGAGCAGGTTTTAAGATCAATTGTCCGCAGCGGTTTTCCCGTTCTGAACCAAGCTGTGCTGTTAAAAGACATTAACGACAACTTCGAAGCTTTGCGAAACTTGTGTCTGTCGCTCGTGAATATCGGAGTCATGCCCTACTACTTACATCAGCTTGATCGTGTCACCGGATCAGCCCACTTTGAAGCGTCGCTCGCCACGGGGCAGCAACTGATTCAGCAACTGAAGACAGTTTTGCCTGGATACGCAGTTCCCAAATACGTTCAAGAAATTCCCGCTCAGCCTTCTAAAACGGCTCTGTAAACTGTCCGAGCCGTCTTCGGTCTGATTGGCCTTTCGGCTCGTTCGTAGTCAGCTTCATCCGAGTTAGCCAAAGTTTGTCATCAGACGGTGGCAACTTGCTGACTCAGATTCAAACTCAGCAAACGCACCATTTAGAATCTCAACAATTATGGCTCGATGCGATCAAGGATATCTTTGTGATGTCTGCGGAGAAGAAGTGGAACACATCGGGCAAAGCGATTTGTACCTGAGATTCGTGACGGGCCAAATTTCGTCTCAACAACTGTTGTCCAGTCCCGAAAGGCATCTGCAGTGCAACCCCGTGGTGGCTCAGTTCATTGTCGATTCACAGTTTCCTGAAGTTCAAGTGGAAGGTCCATTCAGTAAAAGCGAACTGGATTCCAGCCAAGTTCAGCAGCAGGAAAAGTTGATGACTCGAGGTTGGTTGAGACTGATTGAACTGGAAAAAATCGCCAAAACTTTGCCCGTACATCTGTACCCCTTGCCCGAAGTGATCGCCAAAAATTCTTGAACTCATCAGTAAGGATGTCAATCTCGCATTCGTCGAGGCCACGAATTTGCAGAACAGTCTCCGTGAGAAACCATTGATGGAAGTGCTCGGCAACGAGCAGTTGTTGAATTCGTTCAGCAACCATTTACCAGCCATCACAAACCGATTTTGAATTTATTGATTCGCCTTTTCAACCAAACCTTGGAAACCAAAGATGACCTACGTTAACCCTGTGCCGGAATCAGAAGCAGTCGACAAAGCCGCTCAGGCCTACTCACGAATTAAGGAAGTATTCGAACTCGACGCCGTGCCCGAGGTGTTTCGGTACATGGGCAACGTGCCCCCCTTTGTGCATGACTTCTTCATGAACTTCCGCAAGTTCGTGATGACGGCCGGCAAGCTGGATGAAAAATCAAAGCTACTGATTGCCATCGCCGTTGCCGGTAAAGAAGGAAGCCAAACCTGGCTGAACAGTTTGACGGAACATGCAGAAGCCAAAGGAGTCAGCAAGACTGAAATCACCGAGACGTTGGCGATTGGAGCAACCAATTCGATGTACAACGTCCTGTTTAAGTTTCGAGACATTGCTGGAGTCGATGCGTTCGAAGCCATGCCTGTGGGTTTGCGAGCTCACACTTTTCAAAGCACTTCGCTTTCCGATGAATTGGTCGAACTGATCAACATCACCTTGAGTGATATCAATGCGTGTAAACCATGTACGGCTGCTCATGTCGCAAAAGCCCGAAAGGTTGGAGTGGACGATGAAGCGATCTACGAAGCCGTTCAATGTGCGGCCACAATGATCGCCGGTACTCAGTTTCTAAGATCGATTGGCGTTGCATGATTCAGCGCGACGCGTACCGATACAGTGCATCACTTCGCTGCAACTTGTTCACCGGTGCTGCACCCAAGTTCAGGCTCTAAAAAAAGATTTCCGTTGGACGTTTTTAGAATTCGTAGCGGAATCAAAACGACGATGAAAAATTTCCTGCATCCTTATCCAATCTGGCCCAACTGGTCGCGTTTGGCACAACGAGTGCATTAAGGTTATTCCGGCAAGGGAAGGCATCGGCCCGCTCTTCCCTTGCTGTTCTGGTTGCGAGCGCCTCTTCTGTTTACAGGGGGGGCGCTCCTTTTTTATGCGCTGATTCTTGTGCCGCATAATCACGTAAAACTTGCCGCGTTCGCAATTCTGACGACGCTGCAACGCCGTGACGCCGCAACGCATCGACGCCGTGATGCATTGAAGGTTGGCGACCGCTCGCCAACAAGATGATCCAGTTGGCTTGTCACATGACAGGTAAACGTTCATCCTGATCTCCACACGGTGCTTGGCTCCACACGGTGCTTGGCTTTGCCGGCTGCGAATCACAGTCAGGAGCCACGGGGATACCCACAAGCGTAAACCAGATCTCAGCGAGCAAACCATGCAAGAACAACAGTCTGAATTCTTGAAGTCACTTGTCGGGCACTGGGCGGGAACCGTTCTGACTTGGTTCGAACCAGACGTGCTGTCTGACGAATCTACAGTCGAAGGACAGTTCCGGCTGATCGGTAACGGTTCGTTCCTTAGGCACACGTATTCAGGTTCGATGCAGGGCAAGCCGCGAACTGGAGAAACGACGATTGTCTTCAACCACGTGAGCAATCAATATCAGTTGTCTTGGTTCGATGACTTTCACATGAACTACGGATTGCTGATGAGCGAAGGTTCAGTGACGCCATCTGGTTTTTCTGTCACAGGCTTGTACGCCGTGGGGAATCATCATCCTGACTGGGCTTGGGAAACTGAATACGAACGACTGGATGCCGACCATCTCAACGTCACCGCATACAACATCACTCCGACCGGCGAAAAAGCAAAGGCTGTCGAAACCAAGTACATTCGCCAGGCTTTGAAATCATCGCCGTGATACCAGTCGGCGGTGACACAGTTAGCGGTGGCACTGTCATGGGTGGCACAGTCAATGGGGGAGAGAAGTAGCGGCCATGATGAACATCAAAAAAAGGCACGAAGAGCGAATTCGCTCTTCGTGCCTGATGTGTTATTCATTGGGACGCGTCAGTAGACCGCCCGCATGAAGCTCGTTTTGATGTCGGTTCAGCTTGGCTTCGGTATTCTTCTGCCAAAGCAATCAGGCTTTTTTACTGGACTCAGTACGAATCAACTTTGAGCTACTTTTTGGGCTGATCTCGGAAAGTCCAGACAGGTGAACCCGGTGGGTCGGGCACGTGAGGCGTCTGTCCAAGATCGAAGTCTGCAGGTTTCATTCCCAGGTTCTTAAAATGGCCTTTCGCTCGAATGAACCCAAAGAAGCTGGGGTAGTAGGCGTCAACGTAGTCCACGTTCGCCTTTTCCGGCACGGTCAAACCCGTCAGATGAAGGCTGGCATTCACAACCATCCGGCGAAGATCTTCGTTGGCCAAGTCGACAGCTGCTCCGGCTGTTGTGCAAAAGGTGGTGCCCGCTTTTTTGCCGTCTGGACTCGTCCACGGGTGCAGCCAAGCCAATGGCTGCATGGGCGAGTTGATTTTGCCATCAAGGATTTTAGATTTTGGATCCAATGTTTCCGTGACAGCTCCGTTCATGAGCACGTTGTCTGATTCTGTTAGATGGACCACACTATAAACGTCGCTCGGAGCAAAAACGTCTGCGACAGAATTCAAAATCGGATGGTCAGCTTTCCCATCCACGATGACTCCGCGAGTCCCCTGAGACTTATGTCTGCCGTGATGGCTGACCCAGCTTTCTCCCATAATCTTCCGGCCAAATTCCTTGTAGGTAATGCTGCCAAATGAACCGCCGCCGTTAAACGCATGAGTCGACGTGCGAAGGCCAATGATGGGCTTGCCTGAATTTAAGTAAGCTGTGATTTCAGCAGCTTCTTCTTCAAGAGGGCTACGGAATCTCAACGACAAAATCATCAAGTCAGCAGACTGCAAGACATCCAAACCAGTCAGACCTTTTTGGTTGTTGGGATCGATGTAATCTTCGCCATTGTTGCTCATGCTGAATACGACGGTGCATCGAAAGCCATGTCGCTGGCTTAGGATTTTGCCCAGCATCGGCAAGGCTTCTTCAGACCGATATTCTTCGTCGCCGGCCAGCAAAACAATGTGCTTGCCATTGGCACTCTCGGCAGCAGGGCTGAACGTTAACGAGTCTGCAAAGGCGACAGGCAAGCAAACGGTCAAAAGTAAAAGTGTTGTCAGAATCTGTTTCACGAATGGTCCTTGATCATTGGGTGGGGGGATTCAGAAAAGGCCTGCAGGCGCAGAATTTTCAATCCAATTGCGGGCAGAAGCATACAAGCAGCGCGATCCAAATGTTAGCTTGATCGCTCATATCAGAATTTCAGTTTAACGTGCAACTGATACTGATCGCAAACAGGAATACCGTGTTTGCACCTTTCGCAGTGACGCGATGTTTGGGGCGAGCCAAGCTTCAGTTTTTGCCGTTGCCAACAACGTGCTGCCACGTGGTGAAACCACCACTCAAATTATGAGCACTGAATTCGTTTTGCAGCAAAATTCGAGTCGCCAGATAGCCTCGCATTCCGACCTTGCAATACACAGTGATGTTGCGACCTGAAGGAAGTTCATTCAAGCGTTCACGCAGTTCGTCAACCGGAATGTTCATGGCGCCCGGAATACTGCCAGCATCAAATTCTGCAGGTGTGCGAACGTCAAGAATCAAATCTGAATTCGGTTCCATCTTTGATTTCGCAAGCTCTTTCGCATGAATCACCGGATGATCACCTCGGACAACTCCGGCCGCGACAAATCCGGCCATGTTGACTGGGTCTTTGGCGGAACCAAACTGAGGTGCGTAACACAGTTCCACTTCTTCCAAATCAAAGACCGTCATCCCGGCTTGAATCGCCATAGCGATCACATCAATGCGTTTGTCGATTCCAGTGGAACCCACGCATTGTGCTCCTAAGACGAGTCCAGTTTTGGGGTTGAACAACAGCTTTAAAGTGAGGCCATTGGCGCCGGGATAGTAGCCCGCGTGATCTGCCGGATGCACGTAAATTTTTTCATAATCGATCGCTTGGCGTCGCAAGCCCTTTTCGCTTTGTCCCGTCATGGCAATGGTGCGGTCGAAAAAGCCAACGATCGAGGTGCCCTGAGTTCCACGATACGCAGACGACCGCTCAGAAAGGTGATCGGCGGCGATGCGGCCTTGCCGATTTGCGGGCCCAGCCAGTGGGATGAGAGCCTGGTTTTTTGTGACAAAGTCATCCACTTCCACCACATCGCCCACAGCATAGATATCGCGATCGCTGGTTTGCATCGATGAATTTGTCAGCACTCCACCTCGATCGCTGCATTCCAATCCAGCAGCTTTTGCCAGCCGACTTTCAGGCCGCACTCCGACACTCACCACTGCGAAATCGGCCTTGAGTGTGTCACCCGATTTTAAGCTAACCTTCAAGCCGTCGCCGTCTTCTTCAAACTGTTGGATGGAATCCTTCAGCCGTAAATCGATTCCCTTTTCGCTCAGATGCTGCTGAAGCGGTGACACCATTTCTTGATCCCATGGCGGCAGAATTTGATCTGCAAGTTCGACAATGGTGACGTCGATGTTTCGACGGACCAAGTTTTCGGCCACTTCGATTCCAATAAAACCAGCGCCCAACATCACGGCTCGCTTCGCACCAGAAGTTGCCAACTTATGCAAGCGATCTGCATCAAGCAGGTCTCGAAGCCCAAGAATTCGGTCCCCATCTCCCCCCGGAATCGAAGGCTGAACGGAAGCTGCGCCGGTGGCAAGAATCAGCTTGTCGTATGGTTTTTCGTAACGTTCCCCCGTGGCCAAGTTGTGTACGGAAACCTGCTTTGCTTCTCGATCAATCGAAGTGACTTCACACAGGACTCGAACGTCTAACCGATGCCGTTTTTGCAACAGCTCAATCGGAGCGACCAACAGTTTTTTGCGAGCCTCAATTTTTCCCCCCACATAGTACGGGAGGCCACAGTTGGCGAACGATGGGTAAGGACCTCGTTCAAACACAGTGATTTCTGCATCTTCATTGAGTCGTCGAGCACGAGCTGCCGCCGAAGCACCTCCCGCGACTCCTCCAATAATTACGATCTTCATGGTTTCAAGTTTCTAGGCTGTTGCCGGCTTTTAAATCGTGACGGCAAAAGATGGAATCGTCACTTCAGAATGGGTGAGACGGATTCCCACCGAGCGAAAGTTAACGTTGATACTGGATGTTGGTGACCGACACGGTTGCAGCTGACACGGTTGTAACTGGCACAACTACAGCTGGCACGCTTGCAACCGACCGGAATGAATTGACCGTTCGAAATCAGATCGAATGCTGACGCCAAACTCAACTTCACAGAATGTCGCATCATTGGATGCCACTTACATGCGGCAGGTTTCATTAAGTGGCACATGATTCGGTGTGGGGCGATTCACATTGATTCCATGGCATCTTAGCCAGCATCATGCCCATTCCGCACGTGTCTGTGATGCCAGCAAAAGCCAGCCCAGCTCCGATGAAGGCCGGAATCCCAGCGAAAGCCACATTGCCCGTGACCATGACGACCACAGAACCGGCCAGTGCAATTGTCCCCGCTGTGATTCGCACTTGCCGCTCGAATGAAACTGTTTTGAGTCCTCGTTTGACGGCCAAGCCTGCACTGTCCCAGGCCAACGTGCCGCCATCAACACTGACCACGTTCTGAAAGCCGGCTGCCACGAAAGCTTCGCAGGCTTTCATCGATCTTCCGCCGCTCAGACAAATCACATACAGAGGTTGATTTGCATTACCGGTCCGCTGCCGCATGACGTCAGCAGGGTTCAACGAATCAAGAGGCACATTCTGGGCCATCGTTGCATGGACTTCACGGAATTCAACCTGAGTTCTCACATCAAGAAGTTCGATCTCATGTCTTTCAGAAATTTCTGAAAGCTTGGTTGGAGAAATTGTCTGAATCGTCATTGAAACACCTTTCGTTATGTCGCAAGAACACGATGAATTGAGCGAAGCAGAAAGAATGGACTGTGCGAATTTTTCCAACGCAATCTTCTGGCCGCCCAATGACTGAACGCCCGATCGCTGAACTCACAATTCACTGAACTCACCACCGTCTCGTCGCCTTACTCAGCCCAAAAAATTTCGTCCTCGCAAATCTTTAGCGGACACCGGCACCTAAAAACCGACTCTTGATACACGCCATCAGTTCGGCAAGATGAGGTTCTGCGACTTGATAGTAAACTCGCCGCCCATCACGTTCGCTGGTGAAGAATCCGCATCGCTGCATCAGTCGAAGGTGTTCGGATGCAACGTTGTCGGGCACATCGCAATCTTCAGCCAATTCTCCCACTGTGAACCGGCCGTCCAAGAGCAGTTGCACCATGCGCAATCTGACTGGATGAGCCAAAATCTTGAGACACTCAGCCGCTTCACTAAATTGCGCAGCACCGCTTGGATTTTTAAGCAGCTTCTTTGCTGTCTTTTTCTTACTCGCAGACCGTTTGCTGATTTGTTTTGCTTTTGCCAAAGTCCATGTCTCCTTCACATGTCAATATATCGCAATGTCACGATATGTCAATGTGTTTATGTCAATCACAATTGCCACACACAGATCAGTGTCCGACGACAGAAATTGACTGTTTTCGAAGAGCGGCTGTCGATCCGAGCCCTTTGTTGTCGGCGCAATTTGTTGTCGGCGCAATTTGTCGTGGACGCAAACAGCGGTTGAAAACTGAGGTACGCTTTCAGGCTGCCGTTTTTCGGCCGCCGTTTTTTTTAGGGGCAAAACTCGCAAAAGCGCAGCAGCTCTCAGAAAAACGGCAACGCGATCTCTGGGCCTTCTGCGTTGAAATTCGACGCTGAGATTCGACGTTGAGATTCGTCGTTGCTTGGATGTTCAGGCGGTGCAGTTGTTCAAGTGGTGTGGCTGTTTGCAAAACGGACCGTGAAAGAGATCATTGCAGACAGTTTGGCCTTGCAAAGATTTCAGTGGCGAAGTTCTGCCTTATCCGCACCAGTCCGCACCAGTCCGCACCAGTCCGCGGCTATTCAGTCGCAGCAACCAAGACCGCATGAGGACACCGGCGAATAAAGTCTCGGATTTCCCCGAGTGAATCGTGATCTCCTCGCTCGGCTCCTAGCACCATCACGGCGGGGTGAGAAATTGGATCGTCCGGAGTCACCGAGGTGTCATCTTCTTCGTTGCGAATCAGCAATTCGTATTCAAAACCCACTTCATCGGCCGTGTGCTGCAAAGACGCATGCAGCCGACCGTATTGCCGAGCCAACGCGTGTTCCAAGTCTTCGTATGTGACGGTCTTCGTGGGATCAATCGCGTGCATTGCCTGTCGGAAGTTTTGATAAAAACTGACTTCAACCAACAGCAGTAATTCTAGCTTGCCATCTGGCCGCACCAACCCCGCTGCATAAGAGGCCGCCAATTCTGCGGCCGCGTTTTCTCCTGTCAGAATCAAGCGAACGTGGCCCGTCGGATCGACGTCAACGATGTCAGGACGCCGGACGGTAATGAACGGAATTTGACATCGGGCTGCCAGCAAATCAATGACTGTGCCCGTGCTGTCTTCTCCGATTTCTTCGAAGTCTCGACCAAACGGGCACGGCACAATCAAGATGTCGGCTGTAGATTCTGTGACGACCTGCAAGATTTGATTTGCAGTGTCGTTTTCTTTGGACACATTGGTCGAAGCTTCGCTGGCCGCCGCTTCGCTTAATGCTTCGCGATGATCTGAAGACAGAGTCGAACTATCTGCTGTCGGCACAAACGCCCACGTCAGTTCACAGGCTAGGTAAGCCTTCATGCGAATGGCCAAGCTGACAGCAGCGGCATCCTGAGTCGAACCATCCAGAACAAGCAGCACATGTCCCGGCTTCTTCAAGGGAACAGACTGAGTGACTCCGACGTCAGCTCGTTGAAACAGATCCATCGACTGTTGCAAATCAGAATCGACTTGGCCCTGAGTTGGTTCGTTCATGGTGTTGTCTTTCCTCAATTCAGTATTCGTCGGCATGCCAACAGGTAAACCGTTTGGCCTGTCACTTAGGCCTTCAGCACTCTGCCATCGTTGCAGAAGTTTGGTTGCGTGAACGCTGAAGCCGAATGTTGGTTGTTGGGATGGTGAGGGGTGGGATGTTGAAGTTCTGAATCTTGAACGTCGTCTGTGCTGCTACGCCCCTGGAATCGCGGGGATCAAATCTAAAGAATACAAAGTCAGCAGGTAACAGATGGCTCCGAAGACTTGCACCAGCATGATGGTTCCGCCCAGTTTGAGAAACTCACCCCAGCTGACCACTTGGTTCATTTCTTTCTTCAACGTGTACAAAGCAATCACGCAAGAAATTGATCCGATCGGAGTCCCGTTGCCTCCTAGGTTGCAACCCAGCACAACGGCCCACCACAAAGGCTCAACGGCGGCTGGGCCTTCTCCAATTTGGCTGACCACGGGGATCAATGTGGCGGCCACCGGAATGTTGTCGACGATTGCGGATGCCGTTGCGGAAAAAATTGTCAGCAACGGAACCAAGGCATAGATTTCGCCTTGAGACAACGCCACTACTTGTTCAGCCAGCCAGTTCAACGACCCCGTCGCTTTGATGCAGCCGATGATCACGAACAGGCCAAGGAAGAATAAAATGACTGTCCAGTTCACTTTAGAAATTGCTTCTTCAACCGTCTTGCCAGCAAAAAGCAACGCTGCCGTTCCGCCGGCCATCGCGATAAAGTCCATCCCGACACCTAACGGTTGAGCGGCCGCAAAGCCAATCACTGTCAGCACAAGAATCGCGGCGCTGCGAATCAATACGGCCTTACTTTCTACCAGCGCCCACGGATCAAATTGATCGATACGCTCTTTCAACGCAGCCTTGGTTTCGGCCGATTGAGACCACTCCAAATCATTGCGAAAAAAGAATCTCATGATGCCCAATGCAATCAGAAAACTGATGAGAGCATACGGAGCAGAAATCATCAGGAACTGCACGTACGGAATGCCGGCCTGAGTGCCAATCATGATATTGGGCAGTCCGCTGGCGAACGTCACGATTGCTCCGCTGTTGGCGCCGATGGCAACGGAAAGCAGAAACGGGCGAGCTGGATAATTAAGTGCTCGACAAATCACCAACACCAATGAGCTTAAAATGAGCATCGCAGGAACGATGGTCAGAATGGCGACCAAGGCAAATGAAAGGCCACAAATGGCGAAGTACAACGCAGACGCTTGTCCCTTCGTGCCCTTTACAATCTGAATACTTAAGAAGTGAAACAAGCCGCTCTTGCCTGTGACGTCCACCAAAATTCCAGTGCCAATGATGACTCCGAAAATGTTCAGGTCATGAGACAGAATTTCATAGACCGCGTCGTACCGAGGCAGCACGCCCAGCATTAACGCCAGAGACATCAAGACGACAGCCCCCGTCAGTGCTGCGACTGTTTTGTGAAATCGCTCAACGGCGACTCCCACATAAGTCAACAACATTCCCACGGCGAACAGAATCATCACCCACGCCGGAGCGGCCTTGGCAGCTCCCTCACTGGCAGTAGCAATCATGAAAAAACTGGACAGCACGATAACATTCCGTTGTTGAAGGTCTTGTGAAAAACAAGATGGTTGAAGCAAAATAGTTGTCAGATAAACGGCCGCTGCTACGTCACGGCTACTGAGACGCTGTTCATGTGACAATTCTGCATCGCAGTAAAGGGTCACAAAATTCCGTCTCACTTTGGCCGGAGTATGCAGCAACGAGCGAAATGCCACAACTGAACGCCATCCAGCGGCCGCAATGATCGACTGAACTTAAAATTTAAAACCCAATCATCACATCACAAACGCAAGCAGTTTTCGAAAAAGAAATCAAAACTTACCTTTGGTATTCTTTGTCGATCGAATTCCGTCTTGCCCCTTTTAATCCACAACACTTCGCACGAAAGGCTAGGTTCATGCTGACCACCGAAAGATCAATCAATCAATTTTTTCGTTCCACCATTCACCAGCTGATGAAAGACATCCCTGCAGACAGAATCAATGAACGACCTCCGGGAGATGGCCATCCTCCATTGTGGATTTTAGGGCACTTGGCGATCTGTGCCGAATTCGGAGAGGCTATCCTAGGACAGCAGATGCAACACCCCGAGTGGGTTGCCATTTTCGGGCCGGGTTCATCGGATAACGTGGCAAATCCGGAAGCTTATTCCGCCGAAGAATTGATCAAAGTGATCGACGAAGCTTATCCGAGATTGATGGACTTAATCGACAAGACACCTGCCGACGCTTTGAACGCAGACCATTCGATTGAATTGCTGCAAGGTGGAGCATTGGTCAGTGTTGCCGACGTGCAAGCTCATTTGCTGACTTCACACGTCGCCTTTCATACGGCTCAGTTATCCAGTTGGCGTCGAGCGGCTGGATTCGGACCTCTGTTTTAGGCAAATTCTGCAAACTGCTCGTACCGCACAGCCGCCAGCTTGAGTCAAATCGGTCACGACTGAAAAAAACGGTGGAAGTGCGGTTAAAGGTAGGGCTGCAGAAGGGATTTGATTGATAAAAATAAAGTGAAGGCAAAGGCAGTTTCTTTCATCCACTCTCACAGCGGGTAAACTGGGAAGACTAGAGTGAGTGGTTGCAGTTTCTTTGGGCCAAAGACTGCGAAACCTTTCTCGGTGTCTCCCACCAAGAATCAACTGCCTTTCCCCACGGATCGTTTCTCATGCGACAGTGCGTCCTTTACTTCACCGTGATTTGCCTTTTGGTCCCCAACACAGGTTGTGGCAAGTCTCAACAGCAGCTGGCAGAAGAAGCAAATTTTAAAGCAGAAATTGCGGCTTCCAAGAAGGCTCAAGCATCTCTGCAAGAAGCTGCTGATACTGCCAGCGAAAGTGCGAAGCTTGTCGCCGAAAAAGCGCAGGCTCAAACTGAAGAAAGCAACAAGCAGCTTGAAGCCGCCAAGGTTCTGTTCGCCGATGCGACAGCTCTCAAACAAGACTCGCTGTCAGAAGCTGCTGCTGCGAAAAAAATGCAGCTCGCCGTCAAGGAAGCTCAGCAAGAAGCAGATGCTCTGATCAAATCCGCCAACGTAAAATTGGCCGAAGCCGCTGAATCAAAAGCTGTTTCCGTAAAGCGTCTTGCAGAAGTCACCCAAAAGCTAGCTGCTGCCAAAGAGGCTGAAGGCCAAGCGGCTCAGAAGCTAGAACAAGCGACTCAAAAAGAACAGCAAATCATTAAGCTGCAGCAAGCCGCTGCAAAGTCTGAAGCGGCAGCCAAGAAGGCTCAGACCGAAGCCGAAACTGCCAGCAAGCAGGCACAGGCAAGCCTCAAAGTTGCACAGCAAAAGCTTGCTGAAGCGAACGATCTCTTTAAGAAGTCAACGGCAGCTGAAACCGCTGCCGCACAAAAGGCGACTCAGGCGGCATCTGCGATGAAGCTTGCAGAAAACTTGAAATCGGAAGCGACCAAGGCGCAAACACAAGCCGCAAAAACTCAGGCTGAAGCCAAGAAGCTGTTGGCCGCTGCGGAAGAATTGAAGGTCGATGGAAACGCGGCGAAAGAACAGGCTGAAAAAGCAAATGCCGCCGCTCAGCAAGAAAAGAAAATTGCGTCGACCATGAAAGACGACGCGATTCGTTTGGCACAAGATGCCAAGGCGATGAAAGCAGCCGCGGAAAAAGCCAAGACCGATTCCGAAGCCGCCAAGGTGGTTGCTGAACGAGATCTGAAAGAAGCAGGACGTCTTAAGCAAGAAGCCATCGAAGCAAAGTCTCGAGCCAAAGTGCTGCAAGAAGTCACTCAGAAGAAAGCGACAGACATTGCCGCCACACTGAAGCAGATTTCTGCTTTGAAGGCCGAAACAGAAACTGCCAAGCAGGCTGCGGAAAAGTCACTCGCCAATGCTGCCGCCGAAAAACGGGCCGCCGAAGAACGCAGAGCTCAAGCCGAAGCTCTTAATAAAGATTCGCGAAAAACTCAGGCCGAAGCAGCCGCTATGGTGCAAGAAGCCAAAGATCGCCAAGTCAAAGCAGACCGGGCCTTCGAAGACTTAAAGAAAAAGTTGGCGGCCGCAGAAACAACTTTCACCCAAGCAGTCAAAGCCAAGCAAGATGCTGAAAAAACGATTGCCAATCTGCAGGCCACACAGGCGAAGCTCAATCAAACTCAACAGCAGATTAAGCAAGAAAAACAGGCCGTCGTTAAGGTACGAGACGAAACCAAGGCGCTTAATGATTCGTTGGTGGCAGAACGAGCCGCCTCGACGGCAGGATTGAAGGCCGCTCAGGCCGCTCAGGCGGCCATGGATGCTCAATTGGCGGGCTTCGCCAAGTCACGTCAAGCGGCTCAAATCGCCAAGGCAGAAGCTGCCAAAGAGCGAGCTCGTAGTGATGAACGTCGAATGCTCGCCAACGCAAAATTGGAAGAAGCGATGAAGGCCCGAGAAGCCGCTGCTGCGATTCAAGCGGACGCTCAGGCGATGATGGAAGAAGCCAAAGCAATCGTTTCTGATTCCGCTGTTGCCCAACAGGCGGCCGACAAGGCAAAGATTGCGGCAACCGACGAAGCTGACAACGCAATCAAAGAACGCAAAGCAACAGAACAAGCAATCGCTTCTCTGCAGGCGGCTCAAGCAATGCTGGCTCAGTCCGGAGACACGGCCGCAAAGAATCGTCAAGAAGCGAAAGCCGAACGACAGAAGATTGCCACCTTGCTTGTGGAAGTTCAGCAGGCACGAGCTGCAGAAAATGACGCTCGAATCGCCGCTCAAAAAGCTCAGCAAATGGCATCCGAGCAATTGCGAGTCGCCTCTGCCACGAAGAAGGCGGCCGAAGAGCAACAAGCGGACGCAGACGCATCGATTGCCGAAGCCAATCGTCAGCAGGCCTTGATCGATCAACAAAAAATTGCGATCAGCGATCAGCAGGCCATGATCATGACATTAAAGAAGCAGGCTGAAGCAGCCGCAGCGAAAGCTCGAAAAGAACAAACCATCGCGGCGGAAGCAAAGAAGGCCTCCGATGCTGCTCGATCATCAGCCGACTTGGCCAGACAAGCCGCAGCCGAAGAAAAGGCGGCTGCTGTGAGTGCGGCTGAAGCATTGATGAAAGTTCAAAAAGCGATGCAGTCTCGTCAGTCCGCAGAAAATGATGGTCGCAACGCGGCAGTTCAACGTCAACGTGCCGAACAAGGCAAAGTGACGACTCCTGTGAAGGCAAAGAAACCATCTGTTGACGACAAGAAGCGGGCCGTCAAAGTCGAAAAATAAGTCAGCTTTGCCAAACCGATTGACTGGGGCGCAGTCAACTACTGTGCCCCTTCCACTCGGCTCTTCACGGTACCGTCACTGAATCGAGTTTCCAGGATCTCGCCGTCATTTAAGTCGCCTACCGAATGCACGATGCGACCATCTCGGCTGGTTAAGCTGTACCCTCGAGACAACACCTTCAGCGGGCTCAACGCATCCAAAGCACCGGCCAGAGACGCCAGCTTCTGCTTTTTGCGTTCAACCATAAGCCGAATGGCACGCTCTGCTCGAGCCACCAAGTCGTCACATCTTTGACGCTGTTGGTCGACCAGTGTTTCAGGGCGTCGAAAAATTCGCCGAGATTCAATTGCTTGTAGCCGCAGCTGATACTGTTTTAAGCGGCCCCTTAAAGCTCGGCGAAGTCTTTGCCCGGATGCCTGCAGGCCTCCGCGAATTTCAGAAATCGATGGGACCGCAAGTTCGCCCGCTTCACTTGGAGTCAAAGCTCGCCGATCGGCAACCAAGTCGGAAATGGACACATCGATTTCATGGCCGACGGCGCTGATCACTGGAACGGGACACTCCACGATTGCTCGAGCCACCACTTCTTCATTGAACGCCCATAAGTCTTCTAAGCTTCCCCCTCCACGTCCCGTGATGACCACGTCGACATCGGATAGGTGCTTCACAAAATTGATGGCTTTGGCGATCCGAGGAGCCACGCCGACCCCTTGAACGGGCACCGGCAAAAGGATGATATCTACCGATGGCCAACGGCGAACCATCACTTGGATCATGTCTTTGACAGCTGCTGAAGTGGGACTGGTAATCAACGCGACTCGTCGAGGAAATTTTGGCAACGGGCGTTTACGAGCAGCGCTGAACAGGCCTTCCGCTTCCAGTTTGTCTTTGAGCTGGCGAAAAGCCAATTCCAGTTCGCCAATTCCATCCGGCTTCAGGTCGCTAATAATGAACTGACAGCTGCCTCGAGCCACATAAACCTGGAGTCCGCCCGTCGCCAACACTTTCAGGCCATCTTTCGGACGAAATTTCAGTCGATCAGCAACGCCTCGCCAAATGACGGCCCCAATTTCCGAACGATCGTCCTTTAATGTCAGATAGTAGTGTCCCGCGGCCGATTGCTTGCAGTTGGAAACTTCACCCTGAACGCACGCCGGAGGCAACGCCGTTTCTACCACTTCTTTAAAAGCGCTGACAAGTTCGGTCACTGATATTGTGGGAAGCTCACTCATGCCCCGGATTCTGGCAACTTGCCCGTCATTCGACAACAGTAAGGCCCCGTATCTTGGTCTTGCTGCAACGAACGCCATCTCAAGAGAAACCCAGCTCGGCCACTTTTTTACACGAACCAATGCGGTGATCACGTGTGGTCTCGGTGCAATGCCGTGTTTTGATACTTAACATCGCGGATGAATTGGATACAGTTAAAGAAGATCCTCTTAAGCTAGCTTCGTTTCGCACTTCCCGCTGAATCCAACCGTCATGCTGAACCGCCGCCGATTTCTTTCGACCACGTCCGCTGTGGCTGCCGCAGGACTCACGCCAAATCTGTTTGCCAGCGGCATCAATGCTCCTAAAAAAGTAGGAGTCATCGGGACAGGCTGGTACGGAAAATGTGATCTGTTTCGCCTGCTGCAAGTATCTGATGTTGAAGTCACGGGGCTGTGCGATGTCGACAGTGTGATGCTTGCTGATGCCGCTGCCAAGGTTTCGGGACGCCAGAAATCTGGCAAGGTGCCCGCCACCTTCAAAGATTATCGCAAGATGCTAGACAGCGAACAGTTCGATATTGTTCTGGTTGATACGCCCGATCACTGGCACGCGCTTCCTGCCATTGCCGCTATGGAAGCCGGAGCGGACCTGTGGGTACAAAAACCAGTCGGAATTGACGTGGTGGAAAGCCAAGCGATTTTGGCCACGGCTCGCCGGTTGAGCAAAGTTTGTCAAGTTGGAACTCAACGCCGCAGCACGCCTCATTTGATCGACGCTAAAAATCAGATCATCGACGAAGGATTGCTCGGAGACGTCGGGATGGTGGAAGTTTACTGCTACTACCACATGAGAAATCAATCCAACCCAGCAGACTCAACTCCGCCAGCAAATCTTGATTACGAAATGTGGACCGGCCCTGCTCCGATGCGACCTTACAACGAATTGGTTCATCCAAGAACTTGGCGAGCATTCACAGAATACAGCAACGGGATTATGGGAGACATGTGTATCCACATGTACGACATGGTCCGCTGGATGTTGAAGCTGGGCTGGCCATCAT
Source organism: Fuerstiella sp. (assembly GCA_039974975.1). GTDB lineage: Bacteria > Planctomycetota > Planctomycetia > Planctomycetales > Planctomycetaceae > Fuerstiella. The sequence goes on from JBDWHY010000113.1 coordinate 88,995, forward strand.
CGATCAGCTCAAATGGAGGCATCTATGTGCAAACTGATGCCAAAGCGAATACTCCAGATACCCAAACGGCAACCTTCCAACATCCAGATTTTCCCGTCGTTTGGCAGCACCGATCTTGGGGAGATGCTCCGGATAAAAACTATCCTTGGGGAGCCACTCTTTACGGTAGCAAAGGCACCTTGAAGCTAAGCGTCAAGCAGTGGGACTTTATTCCTCGAGACAGCAAGGCTGAAGCAAAACATGCCGACGCTGTTTATGAGCTGGACAAATATCCAGAAGACGAAAAAGAAGAACGCTTGGAACATCATGTAGCTCCCGCGATTCGAGGTCACATGAAGAATTTTCTCTCGTGCATCGACAGCCGTCAAAAGCCCATCGCGGACATCGAAGAAGGCCATATTTCCACCGCCAGCTGTGTGCTCGCCAATCTCTCCATGGAACTCGGAAGAACGTTGCAGTGGGATCCAGTGGAGGGCAAGGTGATCGATGACGACGAAGCCAACAGCAAACTTGCAAGACCTTATCGAGATCCTTGGGTACACCCCAAACCATAAACCGCCATTCGCAGTCTGCAGCCAGCTTGAATCACGAGCTGACACCACAGCGAAAGTCTTGAGGGCTCATCGGACCATTGGGCCATCGGGCCATCGGGCCATTGGGCCATCGGTTGATTCAGTCAGAACAGAAGTGCTGAGGATAGGTGAGCATCAGGCAGCAGTGGGTCCAAACCGCAGTGGGTCCAAACAGTGGTGGGGCCAAACAGTGGTTTGAAACGCCGCTTTGACTCAACTGTTGCCGAATCCCATCGCCCCCAGCCAACGCCGTGACTTTGTGCCGGTTCCGCGTTCTGCCATCGCGACTTCTGTGAGATCTCCGTCGTCAGTGATAGTGACTCCTAATGTGCGAGCACGACCTTCGATTCGAGCTTCCAATTGTTCCAGCTCTGTACGACGGCGAGATAGTTTGGCTCGTTCCAAGGAAAGTTCTAGTTCTCCCTGACGCTGTTGATTGTGGAGCACCGCCAGTGTCTTGCGGATTTCCTCTGCAAGAGGCTCGTCAGCAAGTTGCTGAACGCTTTCAAGTTGCTCAGACGTCATCGTGGGGCGATTGCCGTGCTTCGTTCGCAGGCGACGAATCAGCCCCAAAATTAACTGCTCTTGCCTAGTGACCACTGATTTCAATGTTGTTTCATCCAATGAATCCAAGTCTGCAATGATGTCAGAATGCTTGAAGTCAAGATCGGCTTCGCTGTCTTCGACGTTGTCAAAGACAGTTGGCAGGCTGCCTTCAAATGACTTCAGAGCGTCGTCCGCAGTCAGTGGTTCCGCGTTGTCGGAAGTGCTGCTTTCTGTCGTCGACGCTGCTTCGCTCTCAGGCGTGATTTCGTGTTCAACTAGGAACGCCGATCGAATGGATTCCCACGAATTTTCTTGCAGTCCTTCGGTCGGCACTTCTTCGGAATCAGAATGTGCTTCGGTGGCGTTCGATTCGGTGACGTTCGGACCGGCGGTAGGAGCGCTCAGTTCCAGACTGTGACTTGTTTCTGAGTCTACACTGACAACGGAAGACTGCTTCAGTCGTTGGTCGAGGGCGTCACAGAATGAACTGAGCATCCCTGTTTGGAACTGGTGCATTTCGTTCCGCAGAGCTTCGATTTCCGAAGTGTGTTTGTGGATTTCTTGGCCAAGGTCTAAGTCAGCAATTGCCTTGTCTTCGTTAGAATCGACAAGATCAGACAAGAGTGTTTTGAGATCGCCTATGCGTTTCAAAATCACGTGATTAATCGGAGCCGTTTTTTTGCCTTTGGCAGAATCCGTTGCCTGCTGGCCTGATGGGGAAGTTTTTGGTTTCGGCATGATGGTGTGACTGAGATGCGGCAGATCGTCAAATATCTGAATGGTGATCGTCACAGCAAAAACATCGCGAGCTGCATATCGCTGTCGACGGCGCAGAGTGCGTGAACTGTGAATTCTTGACGAAAAAACCGTAGGTCACAAAAAACCGAGCAGGCAGCAAAAAACTGGGGGATGGGGGAAAATCTCAGACACTGCTCTCAGGGTTCTTCCGGCAACACCGTCTGATCTCGCAGTCCGTTGATTGATCACCCCTTCAACAACATTCTGTTTAGGCGGATCGATTCTGGAGGCTCCCCCATTTTGTCTTGAGGCTTGATGAGCTCGAGCGATGTTGTCGGCCTCACAGAGGCTGACAACGGAGGCCCACAACAGAAATTCGCTGATATCAAACTCGTAGAGCCTCGGCAGCTGTGTTCAAGTCGTTTGCATACTTTGAACGCACCTCAGCCACTTGTTCAGCCAAGAATGCATCGACTTGTTCCGGAGCTCGGCCAATGTATTTTCGAGCATCCAAAGCTGATTCGAGATCGATGCCCCTGAAAGCGTCGTCGCCTTGCAGTCGAGAAATCAGGTCATTCGCAGCAGCATTTTGCTTGACTTCAGCGGCAGCCGCCTGGCTGTGAACTCGGATTTTTTCATGTAAGTCTTGGCGATCTCCACCAGCCTGTACTCCGGCCATCATGATTTCTTCTGTCGCCATAAATGGCAGCTCTTCGTTTAAGTGTTTTTCAATGGTCTTCGGGTACACAACCATGCCGTCCGTGATGTTGCGATACAAAATCAAACACGCGTCGACAGCAAGAAACGCCTGAGGAAGCGATAGGCGTCGAATGGCGCTGTCGTCCAATGTGCGTTCCATCCATTGAGTCGCCATGGTGGCATCGGTTCCTGCCTGCTGACTGGATGCAAATCGAGCCAGCGAACACATGCGTTCGCTTCTCATGGGATTGCGTTTGTAAGCCATCGCGCTGCTGCCAATTTGATTCTTTTCAAACGGTTCTTCCAGTTCTTTTTTGTGTTGCAGAATGCGAATGTCGCTGCCCGCTTTGTGGCACGACTGAGCGATTCCATTTAACGTGGCCATGACCTGAGAATCAAACTTGCGAGTATAAGTTTGCCCCGTGACTGCATGACGAGCTGCGAAGCCCATTTTTTCAGTGACCAATTCATCCAGCTTTTCAACCTTGGCATGGTCGCCATTGAACAAGCTTAGAAAAGTGGCCTGAGTTCCCGTGGTGCCTTTAACGCCTCGAAAGCGAATCGTTTCGATGCGGTGTTCTAGCTCTTCAAGATCCAACAGCAGTTCCCAACACCACAACGTGGCTCTCTTGCCGACCGTTGTTGGTTGAGCAGCTTGAAGATGAGTAAACCCGAGACACGGCAGGTCACGATATTCTTGAGCAAACTTGGCGAGCTGATCGATGACCTGCACAAGTCGTCGACGAGACGCTAAGAGAGCCTCTTTGATTTGAATCAGTTCCGAATTATCAGTGACGTAACAACTGGTCGCTCCCAAGTGAATGATGGGCTTCGCGTTGGGGCACTGTGTTCCCCAAGTTTCGACATGAGCCATGACGTCGTGGCGACGTTCCAATTCGAATTTTGCAGCAAGGTCGAAATCGATATCGTCGACCGAATTCTTCATTTCCGTCAACTGCTGATCTGTGATCTTCAGACCAAGTTCTTGCTGAGATTCTGCGAGAGCTAACCACAGTCTTCGCCATGTGGAATGCTTTTTTTGAGCCGACCAGATGCCCGCCATTTCACGAGAAGCATAGCGAGTAATCAGTGGGTTTTCGTAGATATCGTGAGACACAGAAGAAGCCTGTTTGTGAAGAGATTTGCCGTGAATTTCATCTGCGTCGCAAGCAACGCGAACTGCTGACATCATTGATTGATATGCAGCCGACACGCTACACACAAAATCTGGCCGACAGAACGCAAGAGCTCAGGAAAGCTGCAGTTTCGCACGGCAATGACGCGGGAATCTCAATCACGGAATTCTGAACGTGAAAATCCAACAATGAGTGATCATACTGATCCCCCTGCAAACCCCGACGCTGCAAAATTCGCTGTCTTCACCCCGAGGCGAAGTCGTCAGGGTTTCGGCCTGCTGCCATTGCCCTGCTCAATCGCTCAATCGCTCTACTCGAATCGATTCTGCGGCAGCTCGCCCAACGGTAAACGTGCGTTCGCCGATATTCGCTTTGACAATTCCGATGTCTTCGCTGTTTTCGGTCACAGTCGCCGTGGCTCCCAATTCGAAACCAGAATCAGATAAGTATCTCAGAAAATCTGGCTCTTGATTCACGACTCGAACAAATCGCAACGTTTCGCCAACTGAGCACTGAGGCAAGGGAATCGTGGCCGACAAATCGCTTCTCATGTTGCCATCCGCGGCGGGAATGGGAGACCCGTGAGGATCTGCTTCTGGGTGTTCCAAAAATTCATCGATGCGATCAATGAGAAAATCGCTGACAGAATGTTCAAGTTCTTCAGCTTCTTCGTGAACCTGATCCCAAGTCAATTCCAAGGTGCTGTGCAGAAACAGTTCCAACAATCGATGTCGCCTCAGCATTCTTAAAGCCAGCAGTCGTCCGGCTTCGGTCAGCTGCACCCCTTCGTAGGGGATATAGTCTGCCAAACCAGATTCTGCCAAGGTTCTCAGCATACTGGTGACCGTACCCGGAGTCAGTTCTAGGCGAGCAGAAAGCAGGCCGGGAGAAATACGTTTCTCACCAGTCTTCAGTTCCAGCTGCAGGACGGCTTTCAGATAATTTTCTACGGTTAAGCTTGGCATTCTTGGATCGTGACGAACGGCAGCGTCATCGGCAACCGTTTCGGCGTTGAATTGGTCGACGATTCCCTGCATCTCTGAAAATCATCGTTGTCGTGTCACCAGCTGGGCAGTGGCAGATAGAAGTTCAGAGTGTTTAAGTTCAGAGTGTTTCAATTCAGTAAGCCACTTCGATTTGGGTGAAGGTCAGGCAAACGTCGCTGAAAACCGAACACAGCGGATAAAACGATGTTCACAGATACTGGACGCGGCCTTCATCCCCGCTATACTCCGCCCTCCACGGGACGTGGCTCAGCCTGGTAGAGCGCTGCACTGGGGGTGCAGAGGTCGCAAGTTCAAATCTTGTCGTCCCGACTTATAAAACAAGGGGGATTTGACTTCGAGATACTCATTGAAACAATGCACTGGCACGTTTCAGGCACGTATCCCGGAGATCAATATCATGCCACGGGCACCAAAACCCTTTTGGCGAACCGCTCGCAAAGCTTGGTTCTGCAGCATCAATGGACGGCAAATCCGTCTTGGCACTGAACGCGAAGAAGCCTTCGCAGAATTCCATCGGCAGATGGCCGCGGCGGGTAAGCAACCCAGTGGTCCGGCTCAAAGACTGACGCTTGATGACATCAGCCAGTTGTATCTCGACTTCGTCGAAAACAACCGGTCACCCGCTTCGTACGATCGTTGTCGCAACTACGTGAGCCGCTTCGTTCTTTTTGCCGGACGATCAAAGCTCGCCGAGAACATTGTCCCTGCAGACGTGCATCGTTGGATTGACGATCACAATCGGCGAGCAGCAAAGCTTCAAAAAGAAAACTCGTCAGAGGAAGCGAAGCGACAACTTCACACGACCAGGAAAGGTGACAAGGGCACCATTCGAAAGCCGTGGGGGCCAACAGCCCGACGTGACGCAATCGGTGCCATCAAACGCATGTACAATTGGGCCGTTGAGGATGGTCACCTTGCATCGACGCCACTTGCCCAACTCAAGCGACCCAAAGCAGCGAAACGACAGATCGTTTACACCGACGATCAGTGGCAACTCGTTCGTGACCATGCCGACAATCACCTTGGTCCCTTGTTGGACTTTCTCCGACTCACTGGTTGCCGACCGATCGAGGCTCGGATGCTGGAAGCCCGCCACATCCATCAAGACCTGATCGTCTTTCCGCCCATCGAATCGAAGGGCGAATCCGAATCGCGAGTGATCGTTATGGTTGACGCTGTGAGAGAACTGGTGGAACCTCGAATTGCCCAGCACCCTGATGGGGCCTTGTTTCGTAATTCCCGTGGAATGGCTTGGACCAAATCAGCCTTGAGATCTCGTCTGTACCGAATGGGCGATAAGCTTGGAATCGACCGGCTGATCGCCTACGGGTTTCGTCACACCTACACGACCAACAGCCTGATCAAAGGAGTCGACACTGTTTCCCTGTCGCATCTCCTTGGGCATCGATCCCCCCGAATGGTCAGCGAAGTCTACGCGAGTCTGTCGCAGAACTTTGAACATCTCCGGACCCAAGCAGCCCGGGCAGTGGCTGATCAGGATTGAAACTGCTCGAATGAGGTTCTAAGTGACAATGCCCCACAAGCCATACTGGTGAATGTGGTACTTCCAACGTCGTCTGTTTCATCTGCCAAATAGTTCAAATGCGAATTCAAGCACCTTATCGGTGACATCATCCAAGCCAATCACGCAAACTCGCTATTCACATGCGGAACGTACTTGCGACAATCGAACATCCCACACTATCGCGTTTTATCATTTGAAGAAGCCGTATTCACAACCATGGCGAAACGAAAGAAAAAGAAGCCAGCCGATCGCGTTGTGCGGAAAACGGGCGGTGGAATGTATGTGGGCGATCTCAGCCGCAGCTCGATATCGAAAGAACAGCTCGATGAGTTGTTCCAGAAGTATCAAGGGCATGAAGAAGTCGTGTCAGACGTCGTGGTGACGTGCTTGGCCGCCGACGAAAACAATGAACTGACGAAGTACCTCGAAGAAGCCAAAAGGGCGCGAAGAATCGACCAAGCAGAAGAGGAATGCATAGATCCCGAGTTCGAGGTTTACGAACCGCCGCCGCGTGACGAAGCAAAAGAGGCCAAGGCGTTCGACGAGTTGTTGTTCAGAGCATTCGTTGAATGGCTTATTAAGGTCGAACGCTTCGATGCCACGAAGCTTGAAGACGATGCTGGGGAAGTTACCGGTTCATGTATTGATGAAGAAGTAAAGCGACTGCGGACTGCATTTATTGGTCACATGAAGAGCATCGGTGATCAATCGAGACATTGGCACGAACTCAATTGGATGGCATCACACACATTCCTTGCTGGGCAGGCATCAAGTGACGTTTGGATTCAAGAATTTGACAAGTCGTTTCGTCGTGTGGCACCTTCGTCACCAATGCCCCAGAAAGACGCGCCAGATCCAACACCTGAAACGCCAACTGATGAAATCGATGGGCTGATTCAACACGCCTTCATTCACGGAAAAGAAACGCTGACATCCTTGGAATGGAAAGCGATCGCCAAGCACGCGACGCAAGCGGCCAAAGAATTTGCGAAGTCTGAAGCTATTGCCACGGTTCAGCGTCTTGCCCATGAGCTCTTCCCCGAGCTGAAAGCAGACCAACGAGCCACGGCCAACCGTCTGACGAAGCTGTTTGCCAAGCATGGTTCAGGCCAAATCGACGATGAAGCGAAACTGAAGTTTGTTGAACTCACACGAGCATGGAAAGCCGCTGGAGGCTCACTCGAATACGATGGCCAAGCGGTCCGGCTCGATACGAAGCCTTTTCCAAATGGTTCACAGGTTAGTTTTACCGTCGATCTTGCAAAGAAAGGGCGGACAACGCTAACTAGCTCAATCAATCTTCCAGCCATCCAATTTTCTTTATAGACAACCCTTGAAGGATTGTCTATCGGCTATACAATCACGCCATCGACGGTGCGTCGTTGGTCTATCGGTGTTTATTGCCGTCGCTTTTCCAACGGGTCGCCGAATCCCCGTCATTGATCGTTTGCTGCTATTTCAAAAGCTGACACGGTCACGTCCTCTCGAAGCGTCTTTGAACCGTCAACGCGGCGGCCCGCTATTGGTATGTCAATAACTGCGAGGAAGATATGTCTGCACCGAGTCGCGAGAACCCGCCAGAGTTGGAATTCAACCATCTGATATTGCTTAGTGTGGCAGAAGTGGCCGAGCGTCTGTCCTGCTCCCGCACATTCGTATACCGAGAAATCGCCGCTTCTCGGTTGAGCTCTTTTCGGCTTCGAAACCATATCCGAATCGCAGAGGCTGACCTCGCCTCGTATCTCGAACGCCACCGTGAAGCCGCTGACTTTAGTCGGCTCGCGAAGAAGCAGCACTTTTAGATTCGCTGCTGCTTATTCCATCAGGGTGCTCACTGCCTGAGCATTGCCCTGCTTTGAAATCACTCAAAAACGACTGCGCGACCGGTACGCGCGGTGAACTTTCCCTCACTCTTCACAGGAGATTTACGATGGCATCTGGTGAAAAAGGAAGCTTCGGATCATTGGTCCTTGGCTTCATTATCGGCGCCGTACTCATGGCAGGCGCGGCACAACAGAAGTTCAAAGAAGCTGAAGAGCTTCAACAACAGAATGAAGACCTGCAGGCTGAACTGGAACAGGTTCGTGCTGACGCTTCGCTGACAACGGGCGAAGTCGAGAAGCTGCGACAGCAGGTCGAGTCTGCGAAGCAGGCACAGGAGCAACATGAACGTGAACTCGCCCTTGTGGAGCAGAAAGCTCAGGTGGAGTCGCGACTTGCTGGCATCGAGGAAGGCAAGGCGATTGCTGAAAAACTCATCGATCAGTTGGTTCGTGACAAAGAAGAATCGTCGCAGGTGATCGCGAAGCTGAATGATCACATGGACGAACTGATTTCTGATCTGCAGGAGCAGTTGGCAAGCGTTGAACTGCTCGTCGAGGAACAGTCAGGGCTCGTATCGGGCTTCGGTTGGACGACATTGTCATTGGTCATTGTTTCCATCATCGCAGTCGCCGCGTTGTCGATCGGAGCGTGGAGCTATATCCGGTTTGCGGAGTCTGTCCGCGACCGCCATACCGTCGCACAAGTTATTGGCAGTGGAGTGACCCACCGACTTTTTCATATTCCGTCTGACGCATCACGACGTAAGTTGATCGCCTTTATCGAAAACGATCTGAAAGGCGGTCCGTCTAACGAGGCTTCGAACGAATTTCGCTTTGAATCAAACGGGAGAGGCTGAGCATGAATGATCAAACTCGCATTGACGTTGAGGAATCCAACTTTCCGAAAGACGCATTACTTGGGGCGTTTCTCTGGACGCTGTTACCCGGAGTTCTCCTATTGGTTTGCTACATCGGCTACTGGACATACACGCTGACAGAACTGCTGGCTCTGACAATCTGTATCTATGGATTCGTGGGCGAAGTTCTTGCCTGCATCTTGATCGCGGGGATTGACTGGGAGCTAAGACAATGTCGACGGGCATTCGAATACGGCGATGGTAGCCTCCGCCGCTTACGCCGATCGGGCAGTGGGCTTAGGATCAATCACCGCCGCGTTGAAGAACCGATCATCTTTAAGCTTGTCCGCGGTGTGGATGCGGCACACCGGCACGGGGTTCAAAGAGATGTCATTCCCTCGTTGATTGATGCGATCGTCGGGGAACTGGAAATCTGCTCGGATCGCATTCGCACGTACGCTTCCATGCTTCCGTCGTTGGGCCTTCTTGGAACGGTGGTTGGAATCGTCATTCTGACGACAGAAATCAGCTACGCCACTGATGGTGGTGAAGAAGAGATTGTCGATGCCATCCGTGCCGCAATTTCAGGAATGTCCACCGCTCTGGTGACCACGTTTGCAGGCAGCTTGTTTGGCTCGATTGCCTTGTCGGGCCTGGCCAGCCATGCCGATCGGCTCATCGCGCGACTGCGGGAAGAACTCGAAGCTCTTGGCAACCTCATACATTTCGGAAAGGAGTGGGGACATGGAGATTCGCGCAATGCTTAGCAATTTATCGTCACTCGTACTTTCCGATTTACTCACTCACTACCTTGACCGCCACGGTCTGTTAGTTGTCCGACAGCTTGAAGCGGAACAGAAACGGCACGCTGGAGACACTCTTGTGAAAGGCGTGGAACGTGAAGACTAAACACCGAAACTCATCGTCGACAACCTTTGCAGATCTGCTGATCAACCTCGTCGCACTGTTGATGCTTGTGATCTTCACTTTTCTGATTTCCGAGCGAAAGCAATCGGCGGAGGCGGCAGAGCAGGAAGATCTGAACCTCAGGGTGTTTGCAATCATGCAGGAACGGCTTGCTGAGGCTCGTGAAGAGGCTGAGGTCGCAACGAAACGCGAAGCCGCCGCAAAGGCGGAGACGCAAAAGGCTAACGCCGAACGCGATAAAGCCGAAGCTTCTAGGCGAGCTGCAGAGAATCAGGTGAACCAAATTGCTGGTCAACTGAATCAGGCGAAACAGGACGTCAAGAAAGCTGAAGATGCCGTTAGCAATGGAAGACGAGATGCGGCTGAACGTGACGGCTTGCTGGGTGAACTCATCAAAGCCGACATTGAGGTTGTCATTGCCATCGACTACTCCCAATCCATGGTGCTTTGGCATGCCGAGCTGAAGGAATCGATTGAGGCTGTGGCAAAGTTGTTTCCCAGAGCCACCAACCTGAAGGTGGGCGTCGTCGCTTTCAGTCCAACCCGGATCAGCGAGTATCCATTGACTCCACTTCTTCCCTCGTCACAAGACAACGGCAAATCGCTGCAAATGGTTGAGGTGTTTCTGAGTGGGCTTTCTGCCGTCAAAGGTCGGGTCAACGTTGTGAAAGCCGTAGATTCGGCGACGGCGATGTTCTCCTCTGCCGCCGATGATGGCACACAACAGATTCTCATGCTGATTGGTGACACCGGCCCCGGGGAGATGGCTGGCGAAACGCAGCAAACGAGTGAACAACTGCTCGCTTCGGTGAAGGCGTGGTGTTCTTCACGAAATGGACGTCGCGTCCTCGCATTGGACACGGGTGTCGCGGTCCCCAATGCGATTCCTGAACAGCGGACTTTCTTCGAGGCACTGGGAGCATCCAGTGCACACAGTTCTGTCGGGCATCACAGCCACGACGTCGTACGGGTTCTTTTCGAAACGGCCTTTCAGGCGGCAGGAGACAATCAATGACAACGCAGAAAAATAACACTCGTCGAGGTCGTGGCGTTCTTCCAGACGACTTACCGGCAATGGGAGGATGGAAGTTGTTTCGACGTCGCCACTTCTATCAACGTGGAAATGGCAAAGCTGCGGCACTCCTGTGGATCGGCATCTGCCTGGCGATTCTCGCTCAGTTCATTCTGGTGCCCGTCCTCTGGCATTCATTCTTTGCGTTCTAAGAAAGGTCGCTCAAATGAAAGAGAGAAAACCGTCATACCGTCCTCCGATTGTGAGCTTCGCGTTCGCGGTCTGCTTTGGAGCAGCAGGAGCCGGAGCCCTCGATCTGGGAAGGTGGTTCAGGTCTGAAACGATAGAGTGGATCAGGCTTGCGTTGTTTGTCTTAGCCATCAAGTTTCTTGTGAGGAGCTTTCACGATCTCGCGAAGCTGAGCCACGAGCGGCATCGTTCTCGCACCATGAAGGATCTGACGCGGCGGCATGGTTCGGCCCGGTTGGCCGACGCGGATGACATTGAATCCGCGGGGCTGTTTGCCAAAGAAGGCATCTTTCTCGGGAGCTTTGGGGAAGGACGGAAGACCCGAGACATCCGCTATGACCAAGACTGCAGTGTGAATATCGTCAGTCCACCGGGTGGATCGAAATCCCTTGCAATTGCGGTCAACACACTGATCACTGATCTTGGGCACAGCCGGATCGTCAATGACGTTTCCGGCGAGTTGTACTGCCTGACCCATGAGCATTTGCGAAAGCACCAGAACGTCCACGTAATTACGCCGTGGCCTGAGGAGCTTTCAAAGCGGCTGGGTACGAAGATCGAAGACAGTGGTTGGAATCTGTTCTACGACTTCGAACCGGATCAGCCCAGCCACACGGTGCGAAGCTATATTCAGTCTAAAGTGCAAATAGTCCTTCCACGCGAGCAACGAGAGAAGACAGATAAGAACAGCCTGTTTTTTGAGCTCCGCGGTCGCGACTTAATCGAGTTTCTCTGTTTTTATCTCATTTGGAAAGAGTGTTCTCCAACTCTGCCCGCGATGCGTTCGTTGCTCATGGAGGGCTATCAGTCGTTGCAGTCTCGACTGAACGAAGCCACTAGTTCTGACGCCTTTGGCGGAACTCTGCAGGAAGCAGCCAACAGCCTTTACAGCACGATGGTGTCAGCTTCAGATCAGTTCGGAGGCTACCTTGGTGTCGCAGAAAACGCACTTTCGATCTATGACGTTGGTTCGAACTTCAACGCTCATTGTGGGAAATCGTTTGATCCGCGAACGTTAAAGGACGATGACCGTCGGACAACGGTTTTCGTTATCTATCCGGTCGAAAGAGCGCGGACTCATCAGCCCGCCCTGAACGCAACCTTCAGCACTCTAATTGAAGCGGTCATAGCGGACTCTCGTCCCAAGCGGGTTACGGCGATTCTGGACGAAGTCGCCGCCTGTGGTCGACTTGACCTGACTTCATGGCTCAACACTGGGCGCAAGAGTGGACTGCGGATTCTTGCTCTTTGGCAGGACCTGCTTGGAGGGCAAGCCGAAGCGGTCTACGGCAAGTCGGAAATGAAACAGATCATTGCTGCCGCTGAAATCACGGCAGCCTTCAATGTCACAAGTCAGGAAACACTTGAGCTTCTCAGCAAGATGACGGGCACCGTGGCGTTGGAATCTGCTTCGCTCACTGACCGGAGCCGTTGGAATGATCCCCTATCAGAAACCACGCTTTCTCGCTCTCACCAAAATCGCCCGCTGATGCACCCCGACGAGATCCGTCGCATGGCTTCGGACGAGATGTTGATCTTCAAGGGCAACTCACCAGTGATCAAAGCGAAGAAAGTGCCCTTCTACGAACGACCTGCTTTCAAGCGTCTGTGCGGTGACAACCCGTACTTTGCTGGCTGAATCGATCCTCCAAACAGAAAGAACTTAGAACGTGGCAGCTAACACTGGAATCCCCTCTCCGAACAGCATTTATTTCCGTTTCATTGGTCGCAGGCTACGAACGCTTATCGCTGTCACCGCTGGCTTTTTCCTGATGGGCGTGACAGTTGGTGTTCCTCACGTTCAGTGGACGTATTCGTATTCCCCAACGATTAGAGGAACACCGTCAGCGGATGAAAAACAAGCCGCCTGGTATCTATCTGTCACAGGCTGGCAGTATGTCTCACGAGCCAAATACGGCCCGCTTACGTTCATCCAGTTTATTCCGTTATCCGAATGTTTCGGCAGTGACAACAGCACCACCCAAACCCGCTAGAAAGCCATCGCTATGAGCCCGCACGAAATCAAAACCGCTTCTGGTTCCGGAGCGCAGCCACCACATCAGGTGCCACCTCTGTCCAACGCCAACGGGCAACCTCCTCGCCTGACTCCCGTCTTCAATGCAGCTGCTAAGAACGTGCCTGAGAAGCCTTCCGAAGCTGTCAAGAAACCGATGGGAGTAAAAGCACTCCGTGAGCAGTTGAAGAAACTTCGCAACAGTCTTTCCAAACATGCCGCGACCCTGGAAAGAAGTCCGCTTGGAAGCGTTGTCAAAGGCATCAACGCAAAACGTGATGCACGAATTGGCAAAGAACTGGAGCAAATTGCTGCGAGACTCAAACACACCGAAAAGCAGGGTGTCTTAAAAAATGCATTTTCGACCGCAGCACATCAGGGTGTCGCCAAGAAAGCTTTCAACCGCTCGGCAAAGCGGTCCATGTGAACCTGAATTTGCGCCGACTGAATCAACCATGATAATCTTGAAAGATGACAATCGTGACAAATCAACAATTTGAGGAAACAAGACAAAGCTGCACACGACTGGTCGCCTGCCCGGACGGAATGCTGAGGACTGCCACACTGCCACCGAGCTTCTGGGAAGCAATTCACATGCTGGAAGCCGCCGAAAACATCAGCCTGAAAGAGATGGCTGGCTACGCCTTGGAAGAGATTGAGCTGCAGGCCGATCTGGAGTGCTTTAGCGAGTCTCTCCGATGCATCGTGCTTTTTCTTACCGAACCGTGGCAGCAGCTGTAAAGCTCTTCGACGATCCGTGTTTGCCCATCGCGTCCTTCTCTGAATCTCAATCCACGGCGTTTCAGACTCGTTGTCTCTTTTCCCATTGCCCCGCATTCGAAAGATCCATCATGACACCTGCAATTGAAGCCGCACGTACGGCTCTTGAATCCCAGCTTTCTCCGATTGCGACAGAGCTGGAAGCTCTTGACACGAAAGCAGCCGTTTTGCGTGAACAGGAAACCCAATTGAAAGCCGCTTTGAAGGCATTAGAAGCACCGTCCAAAGCAGCAGCCAAACCCAAACGAAAGCCAACTGGGAAGGCGGCGAAGAAGCAGGAAGTCGTCTCGGCTTGTCGGCAACTCCTTGCCCGTCAGCACGCAATGCCGGCCAACGAACTGGAGAAACGTGTGGGTGAAGCACTGAAGTCCAGTGGCCGCACACTGGCGGGCTACGCACTGCGTTTCAAAGAAGCCATGCAAAGCGGTGAGTTCACGAAAACGGAAGACGGCATGGTTGTTCTGGCAGATATGTCGTCGCCGGAACAAGCTCAGGCGTCAAACACAGCGCCGGTTCAAGTCGCTGCAAAATGACCTGTGGATGAAACCGCGACCGTTGCAACAGCAGGTTGTTGCAACGGGTCATTTGGTTCACCCTGAAAAGCCTTAGGCCATCCTAAGGAGACAAGTCTGTCCCAATAATCGAACTATTCTGCAACTTTCATCATCGCGTCACTTCCCCACAAATTCTATCGCGTTCATGCTCACATTGACCCAGTCCACGAGTGCCGCTGGCACCGCCCAATACTTTGAAACGCTCTCCGCCGGTGACTACTACCTCGGTGAGCAAGTCAAAGCGATATGGCAGGGAGAAACAGCGGAACGACTTGGACTGGAGCCGCGAAGCGAACTGACAAAGAACCAATTTCTGGACCTGCTGGCTGGGAAGAACCCCGCGAATGGTGATCCGCTCACTCAACGGCTCCGAAAGAATCGTCGGCCCGGAATGGACATGACGTTCAGCGTTCCGAAGTCAGTCAGTCTCGCGTGGGCGATGACGAAAGACAAAGCCGTACTTGCGGCGTTCCGTGACGCCGTAAATACGACGATGGCCGAAGATGTCGAATCGCTCATGCATCGACGGGTCCGTGATGGCCAGTACAGCGGAACAAAGCAACGAACACAAACAAGCAACATGCTTTGGGCCGGTTTCGAGCACAAAACCGCCCGCCCTGTCGATGACATTGTCGATCCTCAGCTGCACATGCATTGCTTCGTCTTCAACGTGACCGAGCACGAAGGCCAGTTCTACGCTGCGGAACTTGAAGAAATCGTACGGAGAAAAGCGAGGCTCGAAGCGGGTTTCAAAGCACGGCTTGCCCGCAAGCTTGAACAGGCCGGTTACCGAACGGTCCGCACTCGCGACAAGAGAACCGGACGATTGAGCTTTGAAATCGACCGAATTGAACGCGCAACGATTGAGAAATTTTCCAATCGCACGAAGCAAGTCGAAGAACACGCTGCTAAGCATGGAATAACCGACGCTGCTCAAAAAGCTGAACTGGGAAAGAAAACCCGGCAGAAGAAAGACATCGGGACACCACTTGAAAAACTGCATGAACAGTGGTGGGAACGACTCGATGCTTCAGAGAAAGAAACGTTCCGTTCGCTTCGCGGGGGCAATGGGAAAACAGAGTCGCTTTCTGTGTCGGCTGACGACGCCGTCCGTTTTGCTTTGGATCATCATTTGGAGAATACCTCAACGGTCGAAGATCACCAACTGGTTGCAACAGCATTGCGTTACGCGGTGACCCAACAGCCTCAAGCGATCGAAGCAGCATTGCATCGCCCCGAGGTTGTGCGTCGAACAGTTGATGTTCTTGGAGCAGAGCAAAGCTATATCACAACACAGAGCGTGCTCGATCAGGAGCGGTTCATTATCGATTTCGCTCGGGACGGACGCGGTACACGGAAAACGCTTTGCCCGGCAGAAGAGCATCAATTCAAACGCAACTTCCTGAATGATCAACAGCGAGCTGTCGTCAATCATATTCGCGAGAGTCGTGATCAGACGGTTTTGGTGACTGGTGGAGCTGGAACTGGAAAGACCAGCACGATGATCGAGGCGACCGAAGCGATTGAAGCAAATGGAAAGCGAGTCTTCGCATGTGCCCCCTCCACAGCGGCGACTCAGGTCTTGAGGGAAAGCGGCTTCGAATACGCTCGCACAGTGGAGCACATCATTCGGAATACCAAGCTTCATCCGAAGCTTCGCGATCAGGTTCTTCTGGTTGACGAAGCGGGTCTGCTGGATGGACGATCAATGGCGTCGCTTTTCAAGATTGCCAAAGAACAGAATACACGCGTGATTCTTGTCGGGGACTCTCGGCAACACGCCAGTCCGAAGCGAGGAGAAAGTCTGGCACTGGTGGAAAAGGAAGCGGGAATCACTCCGGTACGACTTGAGGAAATCCAACGGCAAAAAGGCGACTATAAAAAAGCCGTCGAACTCATCAGCCGCGGCCACGAGATGATTGACGAAAAACAGGGGCTCACTGGAATACTCGCCGGATTCGATCTTCTGGATCGACTCGGGAAGATCGTCGAATTGAAAGATGAAGAGCGGCACGATCAATTGGCGGACCGCTATTTGGAAACTGAAAAGCAAGGCAAGTCCAGCATCGTCATCGCTCCAACGCATGTGGAAGGTCGCGAAGTCACCGAGAAGATTCGGGAACGACTGCGGGAAAGCGGCCAACTATCGTCAGCAGAGCAGTCGATTCCACAATACCGCAGCCTCTACCTGACGAACGCTCAGAAAGCAGAAGCTTCCAGCTACGAAGCAGATAACATGATTGTGCAGTTCCATCAGAATGCAAAGGGCGGCTTTGTCCGCGGACGTCGCTATCGTGTTGCCGGTCGAAGCCGTGAACACGTCAAGCTGGTTCCAGTCGATGAACCCTCTGCAAAGCTTAAAAATCTACCGGTCGATCAATCTGACCGCTTCGAAGTTTATCAAGAGCAGTCCATCGGCTTGTCGGTTGGCGACAAAGTCCGCTTTACGCTGGGCGGTTCTACGGTCGACAGGAAAAGCCACATCGCCAACGGGCGAATCGACCAGATCAAGGCGTTCGCAGCCAATGGAGACCTTGTTCTGAAAAGCGGCATGGTGGTCAGCCGGAACTTTGGTCATCTCGATCACGGCTTTGTCGTCACCAGCCACTCCAGCCAGGGCCAGACAAGGGGCGTCGCTATCGCCGCAATGGGATCGGATTCGTTACCGGCAGTCAATGCTCGGCAGGCATACGTCACGATCAGTCGTGGTCGTCGCGATGTCGCTTTGTACGTCGACGACAAAGCTGCTGTGCGACGAGCCATTCAGCGAGCCGGAAAGCAACTCTCCGCGACTGAATTGATGTCGCTGACTGCAAAGCAGAATGAAGCGGCAGGCATGAAAGCAGTACAGGCTGAAAAGCGACAGGTTCAATTCCGCCGTCGAACAATTCGAGAGCGAGTTCGCCAATGGTGGCGCACTTATGGTTCTCAGGTTGGCCAAGCCATCGGTTTCAGTCGCCCGCTTTCACCCAGCTTCACCCCCAATGCCCCCAAGCCCGGAATGACGAGGTAGTTGAATGTCTCCCGAATCCGCTTCTGTTCATTTTCTCCCCAAAGCCGGATTGCCTGAGCCTGATGATTCCGCGGCCTGGCAGACGCTCGATGCCAGTCGAGGCATGGCAATGATGTTTCAGTTGCATCTGAGAACCGGCGAGATCATTTCCTTCCCCTACTCCGATCTGCGGGAAGTGCGACGCCGCGATGCCGGTTTCATCCAGCTTGCTTTGATGGGGGTCGAGCAATACCGCATTTCCATCACCGGTCGGCTTCTGGATGACTTGACCACCTTGCTTTGTTTTGGACGCGTCGTTTCGATGCATGTTGCCGATCCCCGCGATGTTTCACGACCAGAAGAGGCCCCGACAATTGAAGCGATTGAGATCGAAGTTATCGCGGACGAATAAGGAACAGCGCCTTATGACTCTTGCAGAGAAATCCAAACTGTGTCTTGAGCGATACCGCGATGTTGACGGCTCACTGAAGATCGTAAGACCATAACCACAGAAATCTGTGTCACCGTATCTACGGTCAGAATAACTCGAGCTGTGTGGACGGCGGGGCAATGGGAAAAGAAACGGGCGGAATCAAGACTTGATCACTGGTAGAGTTTTCGTCGAGTTTCGACGCTTCTTCAAATGTGGTTCCCAGAATCAAGTCGGTGGCTTTCTGTGCGGCTCCCGCAGCGTTCACGACTAATCGCTTGTCACCTTTGAGGTTCTTTCGCCAGTGGTCGATGTATGAAGCTGTTGGTTCGATCGTTTCTTCGCTGATCCCTGCTGTTGCTGCAAGAAATGCAGCCGACATTTCAGCCACCAATTCTTCTCGGCTGTAGTCAGGACTTCCGAATGCCATCAATTCCGTATCGAGACCACGATTCAGCCGTTTGCTATGGCCAGTGCTGTGAGCAAGTTCATGGAACAGTGTTCCGTAGTAGCTTTCGCGGGTCTCGAATCGCTCCGGAGCTGGCATAAGAACCTGATCCGTTGACGGACGATAAACGGCTCGAGAACCACCGAATTCGATCGACGGCGGCTGGTGATAACCCGCCACGATGTCTTCCGCTTTCTTCAGAGGCTCAAATTGCGGTCGCTTTCTGTCTTCCTGGTCGGCATCAGGGGCTTCAATGTCATCGCACTGTTCGGCATTGAAGACGTTGTAGTGACGCAGTACCGGCAGAGTGATTTCTTCACCGGTTTCTTTGTCTTCTTTCTGCACCTGCTTCCAGAAAACCACGAGCGACGACTGTTCACCTTTCCTGACGTTGCCACCTTTCGCCTTCGCCTGTTTGAAAGTCAGCCAGTAGTCCGAGCCAAACCCACGCTGCATGGCCTCGACTGCCAGAAGAAAAACGTTGATTCCGCGGTACTGTTTTTTCGACTGCAGGTTCTTCGGCCAGCCGTCCCCTCCTCCGCGTCGGATCGGGTTCTTCCACGGGACGGTGCCCTCATCGAGCAGTCGAATAATGCGGTCGGTCACTTCCTGATAGATGTCTCGTCTTTGTTTTCGGTTGGCCATCCTGCCTCATTGGGTTGTGGTCTCCTCTTGTGCCATGGGCCAGATCCCAAGGTCAAGAACTGCACCGCGTTGTAGGCGATGCAGTCGTGGATAATTGGATCAGTTCGAGAGTCCTGCAACACGAGCAAGCCGACCGCGTGGGGCCACCGAACCGCTTTCAGAGAATTCCGGAGACCTGCCGTCGTCGACGCTTTCAAAGATCAGACACTGGTCATGTAATCCGGGAATGAAGCTCGATTGATACGTTCTTCGACTCGAAGTGTTCCCGTGCTGTAGGCGGACGATCTCGGTACATGCCATCCGCAAGCCAACCTGCTCTGCTCGCTGAATCGCGACAGCAGGCAACGGCTGATAGCTTCCACGGTCTGAGTATCCACCGATCAGAACTGCGATCTTGCCACCGGGGGCGAGAACACGCTTGCAGTTGCCCAGCACGGCCTGCAGTCGCTTGCCGAAAGCATTCAGCGTCGGAGCATTGGAAAGACAACGTGGGTCCGCTGAGTACACGATTTGCCTCCAGTACGGCGGGTGCATCCAGACGAAGTCGAAGTGCCCTTTTCCTTGATATTGTTCCGGATCGGCGGCATCCTGTCCGTGTCGGACATCCATGGCCAGATGTTCGATATTCAGATCTTCGCAGACTTCTCGGCAGGTTCCGCTCCCCGTCATCGGATCAAGGACCCTCGTGGCATCGAAGTACCGCAGCAACTTGCTGATCAGATACCCGTCGCAGTTGCCTCGGTAGCTGGCACTGCCCCACGGCCCTCGATTTTGTGTCCCGTGAAGGCTGGTCAGCTCTGGGACCGGGCTTGTGTTGCGGGGAGCGGCTGGCATTGCCAACCACTCCTGAGTGTTCGTGTTGATGTGTCTCATGCTGCACCGCCTTCTTCGTCGGCATCCGCACTTTCGCGATGGATGGACTTCAGTTCGAGGTGCTTCGCGTAGGCTTCCTGTGCCAGAAAAGCGAGTTTCAGGAGGTCGTCTCCTCGCATCGACGTTGTGTCTTTCCAGTTTCCGTCGACTCGATAGCCTCGGCTGAAATCGACTGAGAACCATGGTCCCTTCTCACCGTCGTTCTTCCAGATGGTTGCTTTGAGCGTTCCGTCTCGGAGCGTAAAAGCTGGTTTGCGTTTTGGTTGGTTTGTGTTCGTCATAGTGTTCTCCTTTTGTTGTGACTGATTGACGTTGCTGGCGAAAAGACAGCGAGAACAGGCGCAGACGTCACGGGTGCGTAGCAGCAAAGCCTTGCCCATTGACGTCAAGACGATCGCTGTCAGCATGCAACGACTGTCGATTAGTCACAACAAAAGGAGAACAGAATTGAACAGCCCATCTCGCAATTCAGGTCTGCTCCGAAAACGGCCCACATAGAGCACGTTTTCGACGGTGTGAAGTCGGCTCTTGTTTCAGACACGTGAATGTGGTGAATCGCAATGACGGCGATACAGAAACACGGCGTTACGGTGATGGAGAAATACTGTCTCGCGTTGGTTTGGTGGCCTCGCCTTGAAGAACGTCGTTCCAGTCCATCCCTGCGATCGGTGGAAATTCATTCGTGATGATGCGGCCTGTGCCGATCAATGCTTCACTGATGTGGGCCGACAGGTTGTGCCCGCCCTCGTCATTGTCGAACGCCAGAATGACCGTTGCGCCATGCGGCATCTTTTCTGCAGCCGACCGTAGACACTCCGCCTGCATCGGACTGATTTGGCCTGCCGTGCTGAAGAAACGATTGCCCTGCGTTCCATTCAAGGCCGCATAACTGAGCATGTCGATTGCCGTTTCGCAGACGACCATGTGGTTGTCGTCCGGCTGTGGCCGCGAACACGCAAGGCCCTTGACGCCTCCGGGTGAGAATCCTGTGAAGCCGCGATTCTTAATCTCAAACCCGCACAAACCAGATTTACAGAAATGCGGAAATACAGAATTACGACGTTGATCCACGCGAATGCGGTCGCGGAAGATCTCATGTTGAAGAATGTGAGCCGGAATGCACCGATCCTCTTCAAGGTAGCGATGCGTTCCATTGACCGGTTGTGCCTTCATCCATGCCGCCAGTACGTGAGCAGCATCGTGTTCCGAAGGTTGCAGATTAATCTGGAACGCTGGTGGATCGAGAGGAGGGGAGTAGCCGCTGTTTAGCCACGGTCGCAGCATTTTTCTGACTTCACCGAGCTTCACTCGGTCCCGAGTCTGAATCAGATCAATGATCGTCCCGTTGTCATTGCCTTTTGCGTTGAAGTAGACGTATTGGCCATTCGGCTGCTTCGAAATAATCAACTTATCGCCGTTGCTGTGCCGCATCACGGCGCTTGCCCGACTGCTTTGCTTCCGATCAACCACAAAGCCGCGAGACGCCGCATACTGACACAGATCAATACGTTTCATGGCGTCAAGTTCATCGGGGCGTGACTGCATAGCCGACGGTACCGCAGGCAGTGCGAGATTGGCAATTGTTTGGCGGGGCGATGGGAATGAAAGTTGTGGAACATTAAGATTGGGGGCAGAGGGGTTCATTCAGATTCAGGTCCACCAACTCCATCAGTGATCTCAAGGAATCGCCTCCAATGCCCAACGACCGCAGAGAACATCTCGGTTTCTTCTGCGTGAGGGCTGACCAATTCATGAAATAGTTCTGGTTGACGTTCAAAACTACGAACAAGCAAAGACTCAAACGTCATCGCAGCTCTGCAAAGGGCGGCTGCAGCTTCTTGCCAGTTTTCCGTTGTTATCGGTTCGAAATCGTGTGAGTCCATGTGCGTTTCCCGTCTCGATTGTCGCGATGTTCAGAAAGTGTCGTGATGTGGACCATTCGGCTCAATGTGCCTCAATCGATCGGGTGACGCGTCGCTTCCCAGCGGGAGCAATTGTGGATAAGTGCGTTTTGGTCTTTGCGGTCCTGAAGTTTTCCGTGTTAGCGTTGAACTGCAACAGCGTGTCGTCGTCGACACAGAAACACGGAACACATGATTTACGCTCTTTTGAACCAGAAGGGGGGAGTTGGCAAGACAACGCTCTCCATCAACATTGCGGCTGAACTTGCTCGATTGAAACGAAAGGTGCTTCTCATCGACGCTGATCCACAAGGCAGCGCTTTGGCATGGTCGAATTGTCGCGACCATCCGGATTTCACGGTCGTTGGAATGGCCAAGCCGACACTGCACAAAGAAATCGACTTGCTGGCCGGTGACTACGACGATGTGATCATTGATGGCCCGCCCCGGATCGCCGAGCTGGCGAAGTCCATCATCCTTGCATCGGATCTTGTCATGATCCCGCTCTTGCCGAGTCCGCTTGATGTTTGGGCGGCAGCGGAAACCATTGACCTTATTCGAGAAGCACAAGTCTATAAGAACAGCCTGCGATGCTGTCTTGTGGTGAACCGCAAAATCGCAAATACGGCGATCGGTCGAGACGTGCGAACCGCATTGAAAGAACTTGATGTCCCCATACTGAAGTCAGATGTTGGGCAACGAGTTGCGTTTCCAGAGGCGATGGCCGCGGGGTCAGCGGTTACGTCACAGAAGGGATCAAAGGGAGCCAAAGAAATTCAAAAACTGGTGAAAGAACTCAGGAGGATGACATGAGCAAAACAGTTTCGATGACGGCCCGCGCCCGGAAGTCAACAAAGGCGAACGAGTGGGTCGAAAGCAAAGCAGAGCAATCGTCACCACCCCTCGGTCGACGTAAGCGACTCACGATTGATATGGACGCGGAGGCTCACCGAGAATTGAAAATGCACTGTGCGAAGAATGATCGACAGATTGCTGAGTTCGTCCGGGAGCTGATTGCCCGAGGAATCTCAGCCACTTGAACGCATCAATGTTTGGTTTGAGTTTTCGCCAGCTCGCGGAGGCCATCGCTGATTGGCAGAAACAGGACTCGATCATTCGTCGGCAAAGATAAGAAGCCATGATGCTCGTAGAATTTTACCGCCACGTCATCGATTGCGTCGACGACGACAGAGTAGGCACCGATTTCAGCAGCAGCCGTCCGCTTGATCGCATCAAACAACATGGCTCCACCAGCACCCTGGCCTTGAAACGAAAGTTCGACCGCTAGCCGTCCAAGTCGAGCCACTGGGATCTCCGGATACCGCGGAAGTTTCCGGACAAGCTTCTCCGGTAGTTCACCCGCATCGACGCTCCCCGCAGACAGCGTGTAGTAGCCCGCAATTTCCTCCGTAGTCTGGTCGATGAGCAGATAGCAGACGGCGAAGTGTTTCTTCTGGTCCTGCGAAGCCTGTCTTTGCAAGTAGCCATTCAGCGAGTCATTGCCGCAGTCGAAGGCGTCACGTTTTTGTTTTGCCAAAATCTCAATTCGAAATCGAGCCATCACGACGGTTCGATGAGGTCTGCATGTCGTTCAGCCGCTCGATGCATAGCCGGGGCGACTTCCGGCGGGTTCATCAGGGATTCGATAAACCGCTCACGATCGGCATCTTTGAGACGCAGAGTTTCGTGCTGAGAAATGGCTTCCTCAGCCGCTTCACGAGCTGAACTCACCACAAATTCTGAGAGTGTCCGCCCCTGCAGCAACGCTGCTCTTTCAATGATCCCCCGCACAGATTCCGGCAATCTGGCATCAATTCTTGCTGTTCGAGTTTCCTGTTTCATTCGTTTCACCCTGCGTTTAGTTGCCTTAACTACCAGTGTACGTGATTTTTCCGTACATGGTCAAGAAGTTTCTGCCTTGGTACCTGCATGCCGTTGCTCAGGTCGGTGCATTTTGACGCAGAATGCGGTAGACAGTGGGCCGACTGACGCCCGTCGCTCTTGCGATCCCAGCTTTCGGCATACCTTCATGGTTGAGGCGAATAATCGAGGCTACTTGCTCCGCCGTCAGTGACAGTAGACGTCCCGGTTTCGATCCGCCCCAGACCTTCCCCTCAGTCCTCGCTTTCTGCTGGCCAGCATGCACCCGCTCTGCGCGAATCTCAGTTTCGTATTGCGCAACGCTTGCCAACACATTCGCCATCAATCGACCTGCAGGCGTGTTAAGGTCGAGACCATCTTTGATCGAAACCAAGCCGACATTTCGTTGCGGGAGTTCATCGAACAACGCGGTCAGTCCCTTGGCCGTTCGTCCCAACCGATCAAGACGCCAAACAACAATCTGTTCGACAGCACCGGCCCGTACAGACACCATGAGCCTTTCCCAGGCGGGGCGCGACATGGTTCGTCCGGTGAATTTGTCCTCGTAGTTCACGACAGCGGATTTATTGGCGTAGTGAGCCACCCACCGATCAAGGTCGGGCTTCTGGCTGGCGGTGTCTTGCCTCTTTGAGCTGACTCTTGAGTAAACCGCCACGTGCCTTTGCTGAGTAGATTTCTTTCCCATTGCCCGATTCAATCTGCCGTAGCCGCGATCGACTGTCAACAGTGAACCATAGTCGACACATGACATGATTCGGCAATGAATAAATCAAAGTGGACGCACGATTGCTGATTGGATTGAGACGAATACTCACCGTTTACACGTCTGACGTGAGTTGGTTTGGTGCACGCTGCACGAGGCAGCGGAGTGTTTAATCTGTGTTTAAGTAGGGGTTACGCCTGTGGAGATCATCCGCAAGCCATTGATTTCGCGGCTTGATTCGAAAGTGCCGGTGTGTGAAGTGTCGTTTTGAGGTGGGTAAAGTGTCGTTGAACCGTGTGTGAAGTGTCGTTCGCTGTCGGGTGGTTGAAATGTCGTTTCTTCTTGACTCCGTGTGTGAAATGTCGTTCATAGAACAGTGACACAGAAAACCGAATCGCAGCTCAACCGTTCCTCACTACTGCCGGATCGCCATCCGACTCCAGACTTCTTCATCTGTGACGTTACAGACGCCGTTCCCAAGGGCGACATGGCTGGAATGGAACATCCATTATTCAGTCTGTCGACGAAACCCGACATGCGAACGCGACGCTACGAACACAACAATTCGTGGATGGAGATTCGTCCGTCGGCGGAGGGACTGGCGACCGTCCACGATCGAGACATCCTGATCTATTGCATCAGCCAACTCATGGCGGCGATCAATGCAGGGAAACGAGCGTCACGAACGCTGCGGTTCAGCGGTGCCGAACTTTTGACAGCGACAAATCGAATGACGACGGGCAGGGGATACGACTTACTGCGTTTGGCATTAGAACGCCTTGCGGGAACACGCATCACGACAAACATCATGACTGGTGACAAAGAAATCACCCGTGGTTTCGGACTGATCGACAGCTATGAGATTGTCCGCCAGTCTCGCGAAGGGCGTATGCAGGAAATCGAAGTCACACTGTCAGACTGGGTGTTCAACGCGATCGAGTCACACGAAGTGCTGACACTGCACCGCAACTACTTCCGTCTGCGAAAACCGATCGAACGGCGACTGTACGAACTCGCCAGAAAGCACTGCGGCAGGAAACCCGAATGGCGAATTTCACTCGACCTGCTGAGACACAAGGTCGGGTCCGCTTCAACGTTGAAAGAATTCCGACGTCTGATCCGAAAGGTCATCGAAGATGATCAACACGACAACCATTTACCGGACTACACCCTCCGCCTTGAAGCCCGACAAAGCAGCGAAGACATCGTCATCTTCACGAACCGCGGCACCATCCCAGCTTCCGCCGGAAGCCGATCCGTAGGCTCAGAAGTCCGAGACCTTCTCCCCGACACCTACCACGAAGCCCGCCTTCAAGCTCCTGGCTGGGACGTCCACGAGCTCGAACACCAATGGAGGTCCTGGCTGGATCTATCCAACTGTGAGCCGCCCAGAAAGCCCGACGCGGCATTTATTGGATTCTGCCGAAAGTGGGCTGACCGTAAGAGCCGACGGTAAGATCGTGCGGATTATGGCTCCTTCTATGTCGGCAGGTTGACTCGGGCGGCTGCGCGGTTCATCATCGGAATCGAAACAGTCAGGCTGTCGTCAACCACGAATGATTGATTCGTGACGCTGTACAAGCCTCTCAATCTGGTTACTTGGATTGGGGCCTCTAGTTGCTTCATGAGGTCCTCTGGGGTTGGCTTATCTCCTGCCCAGAGACTTGTTTCAGTTTCTGCAATTGGCCCTTCCTTCACTTCCGCGAGACCTACTTTGCCAGTGTCTAGAAAGCGGTGAAGTGCGGAAGCATCGTACGTGTACACGCCCTCTCTTTCCCCGATCACGGAATACGGTACTGAATTAAGCACGACCGGAACTACCGTCAGCTTCTCCCAGTCCTCGCTCCGCCCGAAAGCATCGTTAAGAAGCGTTGGGTGAGTCTTTAGGTTGGCTACTTTCCGCAAGACCTGCTGCCTCGCTCTGGCTTGTTCTTTTATGAACCAGTGTTCGTTCTGAGGATTGCTGCTTGGCAACGACCGATTCTTCAATTCAAAGACGAAGAGGAACCCGTCCCACAGCAAAACTCGGTCGATTTCAATCTCTTCCCCGTTTACCGTTCGGTGAATCTGGTGAGATTCTAAACTGTGCTTTTCAAGGAGCTCGAGAACGGCATTTTCAAATGTCGTGCCCTTCCAGGCGAGGTCGCAGCCATGTGTTGCAAGCTGAGAAAGAACAGCCTGAGATAAGTTGGTATATGCCGCCATCCCACAAACGAAGCAAAGGGTTCCATCTGAGCATCGGATCAGCGGCGCATCTGCCATGTCAGCAGTGTCTCTATGAAATGTCACACGCTGAATAAACATTTCACCTTCTTGTTCGCCAAACCCATAGTGCATGAGCACTTTAACCAAGTGTGCATCATCGATGGCTACGCAGGCACGAGCCTCGTGCTCTGCGATGTTGTTTCGGGCCAGCTGGGACAGGACGGCATATCCGCGAATCCATTCCGTGAGTGTCAGTCCTGCAAATCTGCTTTCGACTTTGTGGATGGGTTTACATAGGTAATCTGACAGGGCGAAGGCGAAGACTGCTTCATCGCGGTCAATAAATCCTTGGGGGGAAAGGTCCGCAAAGATTCCGAACAACTTGGTCGCACGGCGATTAGCACTAACGTGCAGATCAATGTCGTGGTTATCAGCAAACGAGAACTCGATCATTTCAGACTCGCTGCCGCCGGTAGTCCCGTCAGAGTCTCGTAAGGTAGTTTTGCCTCCAAAGTATCGGCAGGTTGCATCTGCTCGTGACACTTCGCCCCATATGGTCGCCAAATCAATTAGGCGTCCGGCTTTGTCATTGGTGAATGGAGTCCCAGTCACCGGAACAGGGGCAACCAACAAGCCGGTCTTGTCGAACCAGTTGTTGCGGTACGCAAACATCTTGAGAGTATTGGCGAGATTCGACATCAAAGCTGGCAGAATGTCATCCGGATTTACCTCAAGCCCGCCTGGGCCAATCGGCAGCTTCCGGTTCACGGGGTCAACGACGGGCCCGGACTCATTCGTGACTTCCGTAGCGGCAGTTGACACATGGATTGCCTGCGTGTTGAAGATTGCGATTGCAACCCAGAAAGCCTCGGCTTCCGAACATCCCTCAATGGCCACTGCCAGCGCATCCAGAATTGCGTGGTAGGCTCTCTCGGTGTTCGCTGTAGTGACGAAAGCGGATTCATCAACCAGACCTTCTAGTTGGTGGATATCGAGGAACTTGCGCAAGCTTGTAACAAATTCGTCCCGTCGCGGACCTTTCCGGTTGTCTGGACGCAACATCCTCAGGTAGCCATCACGAAACATGACATGCAGAAACGAGTTCGTGCGCGTTTGGAGATCAAGGCCATCATCAGTCAACAGGAACGCTTCTATTGCCTCCCATCGGTACTCTTGAAGTGCTTTGCTGATTTCAGGAGCAAGGTTCATCTGTTCGCTTCGGGCGGGTGTAAGTGAATGATGTTTCTGGCGAGCCACGTTTAACGACAACTGGAGCGTCGGGGGATTTTGTTGTCAACGCACAGGCAACGGCAAGTAGTGAGTTGGTGGAAGACAGGTGAACCTTTTGGTAAGGTTTGGTTTTTCAGCCTCCTAGCCGTTTTCCGGTGCATCGGAGTCAAACATGTTGAAAGAAGAAGGTTACGTTCGCGTGAAGGAAGCCGCCGAGATACTTGGCGTCTGTTCCAACACGATTCGGGCATGGGGTGCAGAAGGAAAATTGACGGAGTATCGGCATCCGCTCAACAACTACCGCCTGTTCAAGCGGAAAGAACTGGAGAAGGTGCTTCGGCAGTTGGAGCGATCCGCAGAGAAGTCGGCGTAGTCGTGATCGTTCGTGGTGTGTTGATTGGAACAGCAAAGGTTCAATATCAGTGGCAAAAAAGAAGACCAAGAAGGTCGCCAAAAAGACCGGTTTGAAGCCGAATGCTATCAAGGCTGCGGTCGATGATGCTGCTTCGATCGAAGACGGCAAGATCGTTGACTACATCACTGGCAAGCAGGTCAAGGAAACGGCGAAGGAGAAGGTTCGGCAGCGGATTGCTCGGGCGATCTTTCATGAGTATGGGTTCTCGCCAGATGACATGCAGCCGGACTTCAAGGTCAAAGTCAACGGTCGGCAAAAGAAGGTCGACATCGCGATTTTCAAGACGGGCAGCGAGCATGAAGCCGAGAATTTGCATCGCATCGTGATTTGTAAGCCGGAGGCGAAGCAGAGCAAGAAGGGTGGATTCAAGCTCCGAGATCATGAACAGGCGACGAAGGATCTGGATGAGCTGAAGGACTTCATGGAAGCCGTTGAGTCCTGCCAGTGGGGGCTTTGGACCAACGGGATGGAGTTCTTCTTCGTCAAAAAGGAGCAAGGCCGCTTCGAGGCGGAATTCAAGCCGATGGGCGACTGGCCGTTGGCTGATGAATCGCAAGGAACAAAGGAGGTTCACTCACACGCGAAGCTGCGGCGTGCAGACCCGGAATTGTTGCGGATTACGTTCCGCCGTTGTCACAACTTCATTCACGGTAACGAGGGGATGTCGAAGGATGCGGCCTTCTGGCAATTCCTGTATCTGATCTTCGCCAAGATGTACGACGAGCGGCAGACGAACGGCGACCGCCGGTTCTGGGTGGCTCCGAACGAGCGTTTCACCGAAGACGGGCAGGCCGCGATTCGCAAACGTATCATTCCGCTATTTGAAGCGACGCGTGACGAGTATGCCGGCGACAAGTACGGCAACATCTTTCGTGGCAACGAGGAGATTCAGCTTTCGGATCGTGCGTTGGCGTTCATGGTTTCGGAGTTGGCGAAGTATGACTTTGCCCGAACGGATACAGATGCGAAGGGAGCAGCGTATCAGGAGATCGTGGGCGACACGCTTCGCGGTGACCGAGGTCAGTTCTTTACGCCCAGCAACGCCGTCAAGTTGATGGTCGAAATGCTGGCACCGAAGGAAGATGAACGCGTGATCGACCCGACATGCGGAACGGGCGGATTCCTGCGTGTGACGCTGGCTTATTTGATCAAAGAATTCCACAAGGAAACGGGAACGAACCCTGAACAGGAATCGACGGAGGAATTCCTAACTCATCAGCAGCGATTGAAGAAGTTCTCAAAGAAGTACCTTTTTGGAGCCGACTTCGATCCATCGTTGGTGCGAGCGTCGCAAATGAATGTGGTAATGGCCTGCAATCAGATGGCAAACATCTTCCACATGAACTCGCTTGAGTTTCCAAATGGAAATCTCAGCGGCGTCGGTTTCCTGAAGAAGAAGGGCAAGTTGGGGTCGATGGATATCGTGATGACCAACCCGCCTTTTGGGTCGGACATTCCCGTAACAGATCCCAACATCCTGCGGCAGTTCGAGCTGGCCTATCGTTGGCAACGCACGGATTCAGGAGGCTTCCGCAAAACAGAATCGCGCCAAGGGAGTGTCGCGCCAGAAATTCTGTTTATTGAACGCTGTCTTCAATGGCTGCGGCCCGGTGGCCGAATGGGGATCGTTCTGCCAGACGGAATACTTGGCAATCCCGGTGACGAATACATCCGTTGGTGGATCATGCGTCACGCATACGTTTTGGCCAGCGTCGACCTTCCGGTCGAATGTTTCATCGTCGAGGCGAGCGTCAACATCCTCACAAGTCTCTTGTTTCTCAAGAAGAAGACAGCAGAGGAGATTGCGGCGGAAGATGTTTCCGGCCCGATCGACTATCCCGTTTTCATGGCCGTTGCAGAGAAAGTTGGCTACGACCGGCGCGGGAACACCCTCTACAAGCGGTCGCCCGATGGAGAAGAGATTCTTGTAGACGTCGAGACAGACGAGAAAGTTCGGCTGGGTGGCGAGTGGGTGACGCGGAAGCTGAATCGCAAGCAGAAAATACTGGACGACGACATGCCGGTCATTGCTGAGGAATACCGCAAGTTCCGTGAAAACAACCCAGTGCCGGGGAGCTAAGCATGATTACTCGAATCGAAGCGTATCGTTATCGCTGCTTCAATGCGGAAGGCGTTGGAGTTGACTTCGGTGAATACAACATGCTGGCTGGTCGTAATGGCGCGGGCAAAACCACATTGCTGGACGTTCCTGTGTTGCTGGGCGATATGCTTCGCAGTCGCATCTGTTCGGATGCATTTCTGAAACCACAGGCGAGTTGGGATACTCCCCGATCCCACACGCTGAACGAATTGTTTTTTCGTGAGGACGGTAACCAGCTGACGTTCGTGGTCGAGGCGAAGCTTCCACCCGAAATCGTCAGCAAGTTGACCGACACAACAGATTCGAATTTGCAGGCGAACGAGGACCTGTGGCCGCAGTATCTTCGATACGAATTGCGATTGGAGTTGTTCAACAACATCGAGCTCCAAGTTCGCAACGAACACCTGTTCCTGTATCCCGAAAAGTACCCGACGAAGCCGGACTTCCGCAAAGAAGGATTGCTTGGCACACCGACGACGGTGAATCCTAAGAGCGCACCGGACATGCCGCATGAATACTGGCTGTCGGTGTTGCATCGTGGCGAGGGACGTCCGGCTATCTTCAGTCAGGAAATTGAAGATAAGCATCGGGAAAAGAAGAACGACCCCAAACGCCCGATCACTCAGATGAAGATTCCGGCAGGTCAGGTCGCGTTAGCCCTGTTGCCTCCAGACGGGCAGCTCTACCCGGCGACCAACTGGTTTCGGAACATGCTGGAACAGGAAACAGTATTCTTCGACCCGAAATGGAACACGCTTCGGAGCGCATCACCGCCCGGAAATACCGCGGGCATCACGACCAATGGCAGTTCCATGCCGTGGCTTGCGTTGGAGTTGCAGAAAAATGACCCACAGCGGTTTGTGCGCTGGGTCAAACATGTAAAGACCGGATTGCGACAGGTCAAAGCAATCCGAGCCGTCGAGCGTGAGGAAGACCACCACGCTTACTTTGTTGTGACCTACGAAAACGATTACGAAGTTACGTCATCAGGGCTGTCGGAGGGAACGCTGCGATTGATGGCGTTGACTCTGATTCCGTACCTGTCGGTGGAGCATCTGCCGGCCCATCTCGTGATTGAACAACCTGAAGACGGAATTCACCCGCGAGCAATCGAAACAGTTTTAGACGCTTTGAAATCAATCTACGACTGTCAGGTGTGGGTTTCGACGCAGTCTCCGTTGGTGCTGGCTCACACCGAGGTGAAAGACGTGTTGTGCGCAAGTATTGAGAAGGATGGATCGGCTCAAGTCGTCACTGGTGACAACCATCCCCGATTGAAAGACTGGAAGGGTTCCGTTGACCTTGGAACCTTGTTGGCAACGGGGGTGCTGGGATGACGCAGGAGAAACGTGATTGCCTGTTTTTCGTGGCAGACAGAGCGATGGGCGATGTCGTTGACGGCTTCCTATCCAAAGGGCACTTGGAGGGACGTCTCGGATGTAGGCAATTTCAATTCGAGTTTGATTTAGACGTTCTCGAAGCAGCTCGTTTCGGTATGGGATGCGATGGCGGAGTATTCAAACATTGCCATCGGATGCTTCAGGAAAACGGCTACATGGACACCCATGAACGGCTCGTTGTTATGCTCGATCAGCAGTTTGGCGGTGAACTGCCCGCCGCTGAAGTGAGAGCCGAAATCCTTGAACGCCTAAAGGTCAACGGGTGGGGCGATGATCGTGCTGATGTGGTTGTGATCGACCCTGAATTAGAGGTCTGGATCTGGCAGGATAGTCCGCACGTTCAAACTGCACTGGGCTACAACGGAACTGGAAGTTTGCGAGACGCCTTGAAGGATGACGACCGTTGGCCTGAGGGAAGTGATAAGCCCAACCAGCCAAAGGACTTGATTAAGCAACTCTGCCGTGAACATCGAACGCCTTACAGTTCCGCGATCTATCGAGACGTTGTCGAAATGGTCTCGGCTCAGCATTGTCAGGATCCTGCGTTCCGGCAGCTTACTGAATCACTACGCCGGTGGTTTCCGATTGGAGGTGACGCGTGAGGGTCGGGAAGATCAATGCGTCTGAGTTTATCTCCGGCGACCGACGTTTGAATGGGAGTTATTACCTATCTGAAGACGAATTAGCCATGCGCACGCTTCGGCGCTGGCGTGGGCGTTTCTCGACATTGCGTGAGGTAACACTAGCAGACGGCATCTACAACGGCGGTATCTTCAGAATGATTGAGGCGGCGGATGGCGACCATGGCCAACCTTACGTGTCCGCAAAGGACCTCGTTATGGCTGACATTGTTCCAAAGACCTTTTTGTCAAACTCACATGGCCAGCTCCTCGATAAGCTGCGATTGCATGAAGGAACGATTCTTCTCACTTGTTCAGGCATGAATCTCGGTAAATCGATTTGGGTGCGTCCCGAACTTGAGGGCCTGTGTGCGTCCGGTGATCTGATTCGGATTCAAGCTGACAGCTCCATTGTCCCACCTGGCTACCTACATGCGTTCCTGTCGTCACGATTCGGCTGGGTGTCAGTACGTCAGCTGATTTTCGGAGGAAACATAAAGCATGTCGAACCCGAGGCTGTGTCCAAGATACGGATTCCTCGACTGAAGCCTGACGTTGAAACAAAATGCCATGAGTTGGTAGCTCGGGCCGGACGGGAAAGAAGTATTGCTCGTATTGAAATCAACGAAGCAATCTCCGAGCTGAGCGATGCGATCGGGCTGCGCCAATTAAGTTGCGGCAACATTTCTTCGTACGGCACATCCACCGTTTCGGCAAGCGAATTGAATTCGCGGTTTGACGCGACTTACCACGCCCGACTTGCACAGGAGGCAATGCAAGCTGTGTCGCAGACGACGGCTGAGGTTCGACTCCTTAAATCCGTTACGGAGAGAATGTTCAAGCCGCCGATGTTTAAGAGGCTTTGGGTCACAGACCCAAAATTTGGACGGCAGTTTGTGAGCGGAAACAATGCGTATCGCTATTACGCTGACGACCCAAGATACGTGAGTACTCGCACGCCGAGCTTTGAGGAATTCATCCTTAAAAACGGTTGGCTCGTCTTTCAGGCAGCAGGGCAAGTCTATGGATTGTTTGGCAAGCCGTTACTTGTCAGCGGATGGCTGGATGGGACGTTTTGTGCTGACGACATCTATCGCGTTGTTCCTCGAACACCGCAAGACGGAGCCTACCTGTACGCGTTTCTCAAGACAGGGCATGGCGAGATCCTGTTGAAGCGTCAGGCGTCTGGCAACAGCATCCCCAGAGTATGGGATCCACAGATGCACCAGCTAACTGTCCCATGGGCCAAGAAACAGATCCGAGACCGAATTGGCAATAAGGTCCTGGCAGCACACTTAAGAATAGAAGACGCAAGGCTCAATGAGCAGGAAGCAGTGCATTTGGTGGAGCGCGTTATTGAGGAGGCGTCCTAGTGGCTAAGGTGATCGCAATCGGACAACCGGTCAACGACTCTGAACGTAAGGCGATAGCTCACCTGCGCGATCACTTGCCTGACAGCTATGCGATTTTGCACAACTTTGAGATTCGTCGCGGTGATGAACTGTTCGAGGTCGATCTGGCAATCATCGCTCCACACGCGATCTATCTCGTCGACGTCAAAGGAACGCGAGGAAACATCGACGTTTACGGTGGCAAGTGGTATCCCGAACGGCGACAACCTTTCAGCTCACCGCTCCCAAAAGTTCGTGGCCACGCCAAGGTGCTGAGCGGGCTGATTGCAGACAGCAATCATGCCGATCGGGATCTTCGCAAAGTCTACTGCGACGCAGCCGTAGTCCTGACCGCTCCCGATGCACATCTTTCAGATACAACGGGACGTGACGCACCGCATACGACCACGCTGGCTAAGAGCGTTCGTTTCTTTCAGGACTCCAGTCGAATCCCTGACCGATTTCTGAAGAACATCAAGAAGTACACGGGGGCCGCACGAAAGGCGATCCAAGGAAGTGCGAAAGCGATTTCCGGTCCGGCTCAATATGGAAACTGGCTTGTCAGCGAAAAGCTGGGCGGCACGGATAAGTTCAACGAATTTCGCGCCTACAACGCATTTGCAGGCAAAAGTGCGGGGCGTGTGTTGCTGCGTGTATATTCGGTCGATCCCTACGCCGCTGCCGACGAGCAGAAGGCAGAATTGCGACGTATCTCGAACGCATATAAAGCGCTGAGTTGTTTGCCGACGCACCCGTCCGTACAAGCGGCTCGCGATTTCTTTCCGACGGAGGATGAAGATCGCTATGTGCTGGTTGTCGAGGACATGAGCGGCCAAGCGTTGAAGCTACATATCGAACGCGCTGATCTCGCCCTGACATTCGACCAGAAAATTCGCGTGGCCCGCGATCTGTTAAGCGGTCTCGCTCACGCTCACGTACACGACGTCATTCATCGGAATATCTGCCCTGGCACGATTCTATTTGGCGTCGACGGGCAGTCTCGGCTGATCAATTTCGACTACGCCCGAGGAGGAACGGATCGAACGGCGACCATCGCCTCCGAAATCATCGACGATCTTGAAACGGACTATCAGGCACTGGAGTGCCAGACCGATGCGGGCGGACACCCCAGCAACGCCAGCGCTGCATCCGATGTCTTTTCTGTCGGCATCGTCTTGTACGAGTTGTTCGCCGGCGAGCGACCGTATGGCAACGCCAGTGAAATGCTGGATCAGAGTTGCGTCTTCTCGGTCGTGCCATCCAAACATCAGCCGGACCTGCCCGCCGGGTTTGATGAATGGTTGCAGGCGATGTGCGCCTACGACAAGGACAAGCGTCCGAGTGCGAAAGAAACGCTGGCCCAGCTTGAGAAGATTCTCGCGCCGCCAAGTGACTCCAATGATGGCGAGCCTCCATCCACGGATGATCCAGCGACGGGCGGGGACGATGCCGAGGACTCCGAACCGGACTTCAAAAACTTACCCGCCGGTTACCAGCTGACACGCAACTACGTCGTGCAGGAGAAACTGGGCTCGGGCGGCTTTGGCGTCGTCTACAAAGTGATCGACACGTTCGGAGACATCTCGCGTGTCGTGAAGATCATTCTGCCCGGACGCTACTCCTCCATCGAGAAGGTAACTCAGGAGGTTCAGACCCTTGAGAATCTGCCACCTCACGAGCGGGTGGTCACCGTTCGGCTTCCCGGTTTCCTGCGAGCCGATGTTCCCTACATCGTGTTTGATTTCGTTGATGGCTTGGACGTCGGCGACCTGATCGAAAGTCATGCCTTAAATCGGTCGGACGCATGGGAGATGGGCCAGCAGGTCGCGGAAGGATTAGCTCACCTGCACAAGAATAATGTCTACCACTGTGATATTAAGCCCAGAAACTTGCTGTGGACAGATCAGGGCGTGAAGATCATCGACTTCAACGTGTCTGTCGATGTCGAGCAGGAGACGGAACAGCATGGCGGTACGCGGAAGTACATTCCGCCAGACTACGAATTAGGCGCCGAGCCAACGCATGCCGATCTGCTGGACCGCGATCTGTATGCGTTTGGCGTCACGCTGTACCAAGCAATCACCGGTAAGTACCCGTGGAATTCTCCCACGCCGCCTCGTGGAACGATGGCTCAAGATCCCCGTTCGCACGCGCAAGCGACATGCGGCGACCTGCCACAACCCGTGGTTGATTTTCTGCTGAAAGCAATCCATCCCGATCGGATCGAACGATTCGATTCCGCAGACACGATGCTAACTGCGATGCAGTCCATCAGCACGTTAAGAATGAAGCCACCGGAAGAAACGGAAGGCACCATTACATGGAACGTGCCCGTGACTCTGGGCGGCACAGCCAAGCCAAATACAAACCCATTCGTCGATGTTCTGCTGACACTTTACAGCCAAGGAAGAAACAACAAAGGAACTCGCGGCCTGACGTTGGATGGCGAAATCTATGTCGAGACAGCGCTAGACCGTGAATTGATCCCAGCGTCGCTGGATGGTGAGTTTCGATTGGTCATAATCACCGGTAACGCAGGTGATGGAAAAACGGCGTTCCTGCAAAAATTGGAGAAGCGGGCCAAGGACGACGGTGCGGTCATCACACCGGCACCACGTGGTAATGGTGCGACGTTTGAATTGAACGGACGGAAGTTCCGCAGCAACTATGACGGAAGTCAGGATGAAGGCGACGTTGCGAATGAAGAAGTTCTGACGGAGTTTCTTGGAGCATTCCAAGGTGAGGATGCGTCCGGGTGGCCCAGCGATGAGACTCGCATGATCGCGATCAACGAGGGGCGTCTCGTTGATTTTTTGGAAAGCAATTCCGAGGACTACCCGCATCTATTGCAACTCGTGCGACGCGGCTTGGAAACGGGTGTGCCAGACGATGGCGTGGCAATGGTCAATCTAAACCTGCGAAGCGTGGT
The DNA here is from genome assembly GCA_039974975.1 of Fuerstiella sp. GTDB lineage: Bacteria > Planctomycetota > Planctomycetia > Planctomycetales > Planctomycetaceae > Fuerstiella. The sequence goes on from JBDWHY010000113.1 coordinate 125,598, forward strand.
TGCCGCCAGCGAGGACGGGCAACCGTCTATTCTGGAACGCTTGCTGAAACGAATGACGCACAAAAAGTTCTGGAAGCGGTGCGAGGGCTGCGACCTGAAGGACAAGTGCTATGTGCTGCACAACGTTAAGACCATTCAGGATGAGACAGCGGGGCCATTGGTCACCGAACGCCTCAAGACGCTTTACACTCTGAATGACCTCCGGGGCAGGCTGCATGTCACGTTGCGAGACTTGGGTTCTGCGCTTGCATATACCGTCGCAGGGACACGCACGTGCGACGAGATTCATGACCTCTACGCAACGGACAATCCCAAGGAAATTGCCAATTCGTTCTACTTCAATAGTTGGATGGGAGGCGAATCGGGATCAGCAGATCGCCTGCTTTCGCTTTTGGCTGAGATCGACATTGGCAAAGCGACTGACCCCCGACTGGATCGAGCACTCGATTTTCAGTCGCCTGATCAATTGAAGGGTTTATTGGGGTTCGAGTTGCGGGGCGGGTATGACACTGAGATTCTGACACGGCTGTTCAATGATTTGCCGTGGAATCATTCAGGGCACGCTAGTGACGACCGCTTCGGCGCGCATCAGTCTTACGTGGCGATGGCCAAACGGCGTCATTTCTTTGAAAGGCTGGATGAATCGTGGCGGCAAATGCTGCCTTATCACTCGGCCGGCAAGATGCTGGAAGTGGTTCGAGGTGACGTCGAGCCAACTGAGGTTTTGCCATCGTTGATCCGTGCCATCAATTTAGGTGAAGGGCTGACGAATCCCGAGCAGATGCAGGACAAGCTGGTCTTGCAGGTTCGCGAAGTGCCCAATGGAGCGATGCGAAGTTACCGGCTGTTTCCCGCAGACAAGTTTCATTTGCATGTGGAAGACTCTGCCAGCCGTGCGAGATTTGTTGAACACATGCCGACCGGCTTGACCCTGCGGTTTGACGGCGAGGCCGGCTCAATCGCTGAGCTGGACGTGAATCTCGATGTCTTCGAGATGTTGTATCGGTTGAATCATGGTTATCGACCAACGGTTGAAGAATTGCAGGGTTACTACCTGAGTCTGGCGATCTTCAAGAATCTGTTGAGTTCGGCCCCGTATCAGGAAGTGTTGTTGACGACCACGGGACATGACTTCTTCCGTGTCGAGCGAGAGGAATCGGGACGCTTGAATCTCGAACACGTGGGGGCGGAGGTTTAAGCATGTCGCTATCAAAAAAGGACAAGGACTTCCGACTGACGAAGACCAGCTATCTGGAGTTCAAACAGGTCGAGATGGATCGCGTGCTGACAGCGCTGTTGGCTCGCATTCGGCATAGCGGATTGCCAAGCCGTATTCGCCGCACAATCGATGTCACGATCGCGGATTTCACGAACGAGTTCCTCGAACATCCAGAACTGTTCGGCGGTTTTGATCAGTATCCGAAAGTGCTGGAGCAATGGTTGGAAACGCACTTGATGGACATCGTGAATCGCGGAAAGTCCACTCAGGCGATTGCCGCTCCGAGGCCGTTGCACGGTTACACCTACCGGTTTCGCAATGCCAAGAAGTGTCGCGACTATGGTGCTGCTCAACATATCTACGAAACGCTCTATCACGCACGGTCAGGCGGCCAGAACGCAATCGACCAGCTGAAAAGGTTCTTCTTTCCCGGTCACGATCTGAACACGGACAAGTTCGACAATAGTACGCAAATCGACGTAGAGACCCAGGCGCTGATGGCTTTGTGCGATCAGGTCAAACAAGACACTGCCGATACATCCAAGGAACGCGACAGCCAGAAACCCGTTTGCGTCGGATCGGCTGATCTGATGGCTGATGACGTTATCCGTCTGCTCGTCTATCAGAAGTACATTCCACGCAGCGTCATGGTTGAGTACCTGAAGATCCTGCTGTCTTTCCACATGGCGTTGTACCATCTGCGATTGTTCAAACTGCTGCCTTTGCTTGTGAAGCGACGTTCGGCAGATCCAACGTGTTCGACGGGGAATTGCCCAATGCAACCTCGCGTGCTGGGTGATCCGCACGGCGGGTGTCCTTATCGCGTGTTTATGTTGGCCGACCTCGCCAACTCACCGGGGAGCCACATGGCCGAGCTCGCCGAACGAAGTGCTGAACTGCATTACGGGCGGATCACCGGCTTCGTCAAAGCAAATTACACGGTCAAGAAGCTGGACGAGTTTGCGGAGTATCTCGTCAAGAAGGGCAAGTTGATTCGGCCCGATGGCGGCTTTGCAATGGGCGATCTGTTGCAGCTACTTGAACCCACTCACAAGAACGAGCGCGAAGCTTTCTTTGGAAGCCGACTTGCCGGTGTGCTGGAAACGAGCGGCGGCAATGCCAAGGATGACATCGCACCGGAAATCGAAGCAGTCGTCGACATGGGGTTATCGGACTTCGAGACGTATATCGAGATTATCGTCGGTTTGCAGGCTCCGGGACATCGCCGCAATATTGTGACCTCGCTCGATTCCTTGATGATGAAGAATGATCGGGGAGCGCTTCTCGCTCAACCACGCGTCAGCAAATCGAAACGCCGGATCGTGCTGGATAGCCGACTTCTGGAAGTGCTGTTGCAGATCGCGGTTCTGCGACCTGAAGGTGATCACGGATTTCACACCACCGAAATGCGAATCGAAGAAGTGTTGAATTTCCTGCGTGAACGATACGGCATCTACGTTGATCGCCTTCCTCCAAATGACGGCTTCGGTGAGGCAAGTATCACGGATCGAGAGGCGCTCCGCGAAAATGTTGCGGCATTCAAAACTCGACTGAGAGAAGTCGGATTCTATCGCGACCTTTCCGATGCATACGTCACTCAGACCGTTAAGCCTCGGTACTCGATTGCGAAATATGAGACAGCTGCTGTGGCTGAGGGAGACGGGGCATGAGTCAGGGACTAAAGGAAGTCCATCATTCGGACTTGGCCGCCGAGATTGAAAAGCAACTGAGCGGTAGATTCCGTCAGATGCTAAATCAGCGAGGTCCGGGACACTGCATGCGTGTCTCTGATCTTGATGCGGAATTGATGAAACGACTTTGCGCGCGTCTGAGAGGTGAGGCTCCTGATTCGCTCATTTACGTACTGGCAGATGACTCGCACGCGGCAGGTGACGATCTGTATGTCACCAGCACCAAGTTAATCGAATTGCGAAACCCGGAAGCCGACGGAACTCTGCGACCACCGCTCTTGGTGTTCGTGCCAAATGAGTTGAGAACATCATCCGAGGACTCGTTTGGTGTCGCGACTTTTGAAGACGTTCGCATTGGCGATGTCTACTCCGAAATCAACGCTACGTTGCTGGAAGGCATTCCCGTTAGTCTTCGCAGTGGTGTACAGAGTGTTTTGCAACGGGTTGCACAGAGCGACTGGAGCTGGGCGTCCCCGATAGCGATCACAAAATTCCTGCTGACAATCAAGGTAAATGACTGTGACACGGACGTGGTTGGTGCTGCATTGTATGAACTTGGATTGATTCCCGATTTCAAGTTGTTGGCCGAACCAACTAAGGCTCCTCACCGGATCGGAAACAATCTGAGTTGCATGGCGCGACTAACCAATTCCGACAAGTCGGATCGTCTCCGCACGATGGACCTAGGGTTGGAGAAGCGTGCTTTCCGCGCTGATCTGGCAAACTTTCTGGCTGAGACCGGATTGGAGAATCCACAGCGATGGACACGTCAGATCGTTCGCGACCGTTCGAATTACCGCTTCTCTTTCGACAAGTGGGAATTCGAGGACGAGACGGATGCGCCAGATGAAGTATTCGTTGAGATCACAGAGACAAAGTTGCCACGTGTCGGCGAAGAAGGGAGTGCCGTCGCGAGCCTTGAGGGCCTGACCGGCGAACTTGTGTTGCCACTCGGAAAGAACGGGCTGAAGAAGTTCAGCGTTTCGTTCGCAGTCGAGCCTATCCCTTCCAAGGTTGAAGGACTCGCCAAGTTCCAGCTTCAGATAATTTCGGTCAACAACGGGCCGACTGGAGTTGTCAAAACGGTCAGTGCGTGGAAGACCAACTCCGGGAAAAAGACCGTTAGCTTCAACAAGCTGACCGGGATGGACTGGGAGGAAGGCTGGCATTTTGTCCGAGTTCAAGCTTTCACAGACGATGGAGAGCGGCTAACGCTACTTGATCGCAAGGGGCAAGCCTTGCCGTGGATGGATGACTCCAGTTCGGAACAAACGCAGGCGCCCAACGAAGGTGACCTATTTTATGTCGTGCCGGAAGGTGAAGTGGAGGTTGAACCAGTTCAGCGTGCCGTTCCTCGTCATCCCAGTCTGATGCATGCCCAGCGAGATCTTCAATTCTCGGCCATTCTGGACGATCGCGACGCCAAGCAGATTTCGGCGGCGTCCGTGCAATGGTCGGACAAGTCTCGGGGCTCGCAGTCGATGATTGAGGCAAAGTTTGGCAGCGAGGGCGCGGTCAACATTCCCGTTAGTACATGTTTGCAGACAATCGAACAACGAATCCTGGCGGAACCGGAACAATTGGCGACCTGGCGATTGCCGATCAATCGGGGCGTTGCGCAAGATCCCGTCAGTGATCCAATCCCGCAAATTGAATCGGCTTCGATGGATGCGTTTGTGGCATCCAGAAAGGCTTTATTCGATGCAATCCGTCAGGGTGATCGAAACCTGATTTCACAGGCAGCCGATTTCGTTGCGATCCGCGATTTGGTCTTGGAATACGCGATTGAGTTTCAACGGCTGTTGCAAAATCTGCTGCGACGCGCTGAGACACATAGCGGAACCGAACAGCATCGTATCCGAGAAGCTATCGAAGGCTTGCTGAATCTTGATGTACTGCACATCGGATTGACAAACTATCGGGGTCAACGGCAGCGTGCGGCTCTGATCGGTCCGTTGCATCCCATGCGCTGTCTGTGGCTTGCAGGTTGGGCGGCTCTTGGCGATGCATGGGTGGCGGCTGCTGAGGAGTGCCGACGAGATTTCGTCTCACCGGCTCGTGACGTTTTGCTCAATCGCTTGCTACCAGCCAACCAACCGCCCTATCTGTCAGTTGGGCATGGGAGTGTGTTCACGGCCGTTGATAACATCCACGCCTTGTGGACTTTGTACGCTCCGAATCTTGAACGCGACGCACGCGGCCTGATTGGGAATGTTTGTTCGGCGTTGGGCCTTCCCGAACCTGACATCGGTGGTATGACCGTTACCGGAAAATACCTCGCCGGCCGAGTTCAGCGATACCTTGTTCAGCATCCTTACGTTCGTACTTTGACGATCAACGCGTTCAACCCGGGTCGTTCTCGCGTTCTCGCCGATATGTTGCTGGAGCTGCAAGGTGTCGATTCGCTCCAGAAAATAACGTACGACATCCGCTTGTTTGTGCCGGATGCCAATGAGCCGGGTGTCGGTGAGAGTCTATTGGAACTGCTGAATCCAGAAGGCAGCACGACCGCACAGCGAGCAGACGCATTCTCCGCCTTGGGCAGAGATCATCTGAACCCGAAGTTGCGAGTCGCGATTCGGCCGACCAAGGAATTCCGATCCGAAAGTGATGCGTATCCATCGCACATCAGTCTGCTGTTTGATGTCTTTCCTGCGGAGGCTGTTTCAGCAGGACGCTACAAGCCCGAGGAAGCAGGGGCTCCCGTGTTTGGGCTACTTCAAGACTTCGTGCTCGATTACACCGATGATGGCGAGACGGTCGCATGGACACGTCAGCCGCGCCATGGCCTTGCCGCGCCGTTAACAGGTGCGGAAGCAATCAGCGATATGCTGTCGTCACTGCCGACCGTTTTTTCGGCTGCCACCGCCACGGTCGCGACTGGGCAGGCTGGAGTCTCAAATCGACCACAAGTGACGCTCGCGCTGGATAACGACGACCGCGCTCTGATTCATCAGGTCCATGAGGTAAGCGACTGGGTCTTCACGGTGGATCGAAATATCGGGATTGAATACTTCGACCACAACGATCAGGGAACACGCCCCGACTACCTTATCGAGCATACGCCGTCACTTGAAAACGGCCTTGGCCATCAAATTCTGGTTACGTCTCGTTCGTTGGTCGAAGTTGAGGCGATGATGCGGTCGGTACTGGGACGGTATTCATTGCCACACGATGGTGGTCGTTCAGCAGCAATTCTGGATAGTTTGCGTTGCCTGTCAGGGCGACTAGCGCTGAAGCTAATTGCCTCGCCGACGCAGCGCGCTGAAGCGTTGGGACTGGCACTTTCGCGAATGTATCTCGATCGCCAAGGCATCTTTACCAACCAGGTTGTCGTTCCACTGGACGCCCACATCGACTTGTACCGCGAACCGCGTAAGGCAGCCGTGGACCTTCAGGAAGAAGTCAGTCTCAAGAGAACCGACTTGGCGTTGTTCGATCTAAACGCCGCGAAGCGAATAATCACTTGCAATCTGATCGAAGTAAAGTGTTACTCGACTGCGGGCAATTTGGCGCAATTTGCGCAGTTGAAAGACAACATTGTCGAGCAGCTGGAGACCAGCGAGAAGGTCATTCGCTTACACTTCGACCCTCGTCTGCATTCGCCTGATCGAATTGATCGGCCATTCAAAACTGCCGAGTTAGCGAAGCTGCTGGAGTTTTACATTGATCGTTCGGCCCGTTTTGGACTCCTTCGCGAAGACGTGGCAGACGAAGCCAGGTTCTTTGTACGGACGCTCGAAGATGGATATGACGTTCAATTCACCCGTAGCGCTTTGGTCTTCGACTTCGAGAAAGACGGTACTGAATCGCCGGAAGTAGACAACGGCGTCGAGTTTCATCGTATCGGCGTCGACATCATCCGAACGCTTGTCGATGAGGCTGTGCCAGAACAGCAAGACGCAACGGATGACACAGGAACCGGGGAGGCTGGTGTCGGAGATGACAGCCCTACGCCGACTCCCCGCGATGGCTCGGGCGCTGAATCCGGCGACTCCGAGGCGTCGGTCCCAAGGCTCAAGGACGCCCTATTCTTTGTGCAAGACAGAGATCGGTCTGTGTCGTGGGATTCGTTGACATCACGCAGCTTCATTTCGGAACCTGAGATTGAACCCTTACCGAAAATTGAACCGCCGAAACCAATAGAGCCATTGGCGGACGACTCCGCGCAGATCCCAGAGCCAGTCAGCGAGCCATCGACGCCGGAGGTTCCCGAGCAGATTGAGTCCGCGTCTGCTTCAATTGAATCCGAGTACACGGTATCGCCCGGCACTGGCGTTCAGAAGATCAAGGAACCTCGCCTGGGAAATGAAGCCCCCAAGGACATAACGGCTGAGCCGACCGGACCAGAGTACGACGTATTACTGGGCAGCAACGACGGTTCACCGCAGTATGGAATTGTCGGTGAGTTTGCCGGTCGAAAGATTGCGTTAGATTTGAACCAAACGCACACGATTAGCTTGTTTGGTGTTCAGGGCGGAGGCAAGAGCTATACGCTTGGAACGATCGCCGAAATGGCAACGATGCCCATCAAGAGTATCAATCAACTACCAAGTCCACTCGCGACGGTGATCTTTCATTACAGCCCGACGCAGGACTATCGGCCAGAGTTTACTTCGATGCACCATCCGAATTCAGAGGAATGGGCAATCGAGGCACTTGAAAAGCGATACGGCGCTTGTCCCAAGGCAATCGAAGATGTGCTTCTGCTCGTTCCAAAGGACAAACTTGACGAGCGTATAGAGGAGTATCAGTCGCTCGAAGTTCGTCCGCTCTGCTTTTCATCTACCGAGTTGCGGGTTGGGCACTGGCAATTCCTAATGGGAGCTGTTGGAAACCAACTGTACATGCGGCAATTGAAGTCAATCATGCGAGGGCTCCGAAATGATATGTCGCTCGAAGGCCTACGCGGCGGCATCGACCAATCGTCAATGTCGGATACGTTAAAGGATTTGGCTCGTATGCGTCTGGACATGGCGGCGCAATATATCGAGGACGAAGCGACTCTAAGTGGGTTGATTCGACCGGGTCGGCTCGTCATCGTGGATTTGCGTGACGAGTTTATCGAAAAGGATGAAGCTCTTGGCTTATTTGTCGTCCTTTTGCAACTGTTCGGAGATGCAAAGCATGACGGCCAAAAGTTCAATAAGCTGGTCGTCTTTGACGAAGCTCACAAATACATTGACAGCACGGATCTCGTGTCGGGCCTTGTTGAGGTTGTTCGCGAGATGCGACACAAAGGAACAAGCGTCATGGTCGCCAGCCAAGACCCACCTTCCGTCCCCCTGGCTTTGATCGAATTGTCAACGCAGATTATCCTTCATCGCTTCAACTCCCCAGCATGGATCAAGTACATCCAGAAAGCCAACGCGTCGCTGCATGCATTGACACCGGAGAAGATGGCCCTGTTGAAGCAAGGCGAGGCCTATGTCTGGTCTGCGAAAGCGACCGACGATTCGTTCTCGCAAGATGCAATGAAGGTGCACTGCCGACCTCGAGTCACCCTGCACGGTGGTGGAACAAAGACTGCCGTAGATTAACCTGAATGTGAAAATCATACGGCTGGCCGTAGTAAAGGTCCCCTCGAAATCTGCTGTGATCGTTGAGATTCGAACTGTTCATCCTGAAACATGTCGCCCGTCCCAACTGCAACACAGCACTTTGGAAAACTCTCCTCCGCAAAAAGATGAAGTTACTGAAGCGATGGTGTAAAAACTTAACCGGCAACACTGAATAATTCATTTTCGCGACCAAGTAATGCCATGACTAAACGTCGGAAGAACAGGAATCGGAATCTGCAGAAAGCAGCAAGGGACAAGCCGGGAAGTGGTGGAAACCCAAATGGACCCGAAAAAGAATTGCAATCCAGCTTGCGAACCCGACAAAGCCGCGAAACCGAGCTGCCCCCAGCAGAGCTGCTCAGAGAACGCACTGCTACTGTAGCAAGAGGCCATGCGCCGCAAAGCACGGGTGCCCCAACGGAGTTGGCTGAACACACCCGAAAAATTCATACAACGCTACTCGTACTGTGCACGGCACTACTGGCGTTCAGTATGCTAGTTCAAGAAAGTGCTGTCAGACTCGCGCTGGAGGAACTGAAGGACCTTCGGCAGCTTGCCGCTTCTTGGACACAAGAGGAGGTCGCAAGTGCGATTGCCTCCATAGATGCAAGCAAGCGTCAACCCTCCAGCTTCTTGCTGGCTGAAACAAAAGACCAATCCAAGACATATCGTATTAACTACGACCGATCTGTGGTTGCTCCCCACGCATTGAAGTGTATCTTCTCTATCTTGCGTTCAAGATTCGAGCCTGCAAACCTGTTTGGTGATTCGGAAGTAGTTGCCCAAGTCCATACTCTACATGACCTACAACGTGTCTGGGACAGTCACGTATTGCCCTTCGATATTGCGATTCCCCGAAAACCCAGTAAGACGTTTCTGGTTGACGTCGATCCGGATCAGGGGCTGCGACGTAAGCAGCTGAAGGGTATAGAGTCTCGGGTAGCCTTCGCAGTGGTTGATACCGAACTTGAATCTGAAATCGCTCCGAGAAGACTCAGAACCCGAGGAATTTCCCGAGACCTAACTTTCCTTGATGAAAATCAGCAAGTTGCGGTGCTCGTTGAACGCGATTCGGGTGCGGAGATAGTCCCTATTGATATATTTGGACTGTATAATCCAACTGCACTTCAAATTTCAGGGATCGCCCCATCCGCATTTTCATACAACAGAAACGATAGCTCATATGCCGTCTTGCACGAGAAAGGAATTCGTTTCATTGACTCCCATGGCAAAGTACGGGGGCAACTTGACGTTTCCGACTATTCTCAACTGCGATTTCCGATAAAGAGGATCTCGTTCACTCCACAATGTTCGGAATTACTCATTCAGCGAGAGAATTCCGTAGAGCGAATTGCCGACTACCGAGTGAACATGGGCTTCTTCTCTATTGATGGTCTGTCGACGTCCCAGAGTTTGGGGTTTGGGAACTCAAATGGGATAGAGGCTTTCGCTATGGACAGCGAAGGACACCGTTTGGTCGTCGCAAGCACAGTTTCGAGTGGGTTTCTTCGTCCGATAGAATCTCGGCTTTCCGTTTTCAGCTATGCAACAGCTGAGGAGGTCGCGAGTATAGATATTTCTTCAGTCGCACAAGAACGGGTTGTGTCGATTTGTTTCGGGGCATCGGAGTCACGTTTTTATACCGGTCATTTAAATGGTGAAGTGCGGAGCTGGGTTGTCGCCCAAGGGACAAGGGAGGTAAGACAGGTCAATGCATCAACAATTCACTCAGGAGCCGTCTCAGGGGTAGCCACCGCTGGCAGCTTTGGCGGCCTGATCACATGTGGAGTTGATGGGAACGTGCACCGAGTCAGTGAGGACCTGGATATCGTCGCGACACGAAAATCACCTTTGCGATTTTCAAAGATCGTTTGTAGCCCCGACGGAAGCGTTGCGGCGCTCACGACGCAGTTTGCGAATCTCCATAGAGTTTCGAGGTGCTACTTCTCATTTAGTGCAGCAAACCCCGAACGACTGTTGCTGGTGGGCGGAGCTTCAGGTTCCGAAAAAGGTATCAAGCCCCCATACTTCGAATCAGAGTTTTTATTTGAGACTGCTCCCGTTGATCTAAGTTCCGTTCTGATTAAGAAGCTCCCACGGCGCTGGCATGCTGCAGTGTTCTCAAGAAAGAGCTTCGAGAAGTCGTTTCCGAACCTGTGGGAAGTGACGAGGGAGGATATCAACCTCCCATTGGATGATGTCGAAAGAAAGCTGGAGTTGTATGTCGACTTCACAGATCAGGAATTGTCTGTATTCGGGATCAGCTTCCCTGCAATATTCATTAATCGTTTCGGTTTATGGATGATGTGCGCCGTCAATTTGTATTTCCTGTTGCATCTTCAGCGGCTTCGACACAACTTAGTATTGCAGGGTGTTCCCGACGTTGTGCCGTGGATCGCGCTGTATCCCGATTGGGGCTCTAAGCTTACGTTCTTTCTCGCATCCACCGTCTTCCCTTTAGGTGTCGGGGGATGGCTGTACGCCTCTGGGGGGTATTCGTTTCCAGCCCTGATGGGCTTGCTGGTAGTTGGTGCAGAGTCGATCATTGTGTGGCGTGAATTGTCGTTTATCGACGCGAATAGAGGCTAGATTCGGTCAAGGCAGCAATGAACATTTCAATGGACTCCTCATCGTTCCCATTCGCGTGCTCTCCTTGAAAGGGGCCAGCGTTTGAGGGTCGACTGACGACATTATTTTCCCGAGATTCGGATGCCGAAGAAACGTAAACGTCATACGCCGGAGGGGATTGATCGGAAGCTTCCGGGGGGCAGATTCAATGCGGGCAAGCGGAAAGTCGATCGGTGAAGTTGCGCACCCCGGCTATTTGTGAAGCGACGTTTCATCAATGGCGTCAGCAGTTCGGCGGGATGAAAGCCGTAGGAACCGCAGACCAAACCCAAGAAGTTAGATGCCGAGATCGGACAAGGGTAGAACACCGAAGTGTTGACACTTTCAACGACCACGACGTTGGTGCGGCATCGGATTCTGAAATTAGACACTAGACAAGAAAAGAGTCCCGTCTGGTCTGCATCTTGACAGGCAGCAGACTCTTTTCTGTTGGATTCGTCCTAGTGCGGCCAAGTGTCCAACCGCAAGCTCGGAAGGACTTGGCACGTTTCCGGCACGAAACGACAGCGTCTGGTGCCACGAAAGGACGCTTTAGAGGATCGCAGACCCTTGGTTTTCAGTGATTTTCGAGATGTCTGAAGCACTGGGGGTGCAGAGGTCGCAAGTTCAAATCTTGTCGTCCCGACTTATAAACACCTTGGTTTTCTCAAACACAACGCGAACGATTCCACCAAAGACGCCACCAAACTGGAGGGAATCCAATGAGAAAACCGTTCTACATGAAGAAGGTGAAGTGTTGGTACGTTTGGTCTGAAGGCAAGCATGTGAAGCTTGACCCAGACAGGGCGAAAGCTTTTCAGCGTGTACCACGTATCTTGCATGAGCCAGAAATGGCCAAGTATTCGTTTGTACCGAGAAAAACTGCTGACGACAATCAGCCGAAGCGAACTCGACCAGATCAAAGTTGGCTTGAGCGTTCTCGGATTCAAACCAAGCATGGCTGATCAACTCAACGACTCCGCCAGCCAAGCCAGCACAAGCCAGCACCGCCAGCACCGCCAGCACCAGCCAGCACCAGCCAGCACCAGCCCGGAGGGCGACACAAGAATAGCCGGCGGTGTCAACCGCCGGTTAGCTGTCGCGACAAAAACAGCCCGGAGGGCGGCACAATTTCACTGCTGTCAGCGGATTGTGGTGTTTGAATCGCTGAAATTCGAGTTGAG
>JBDWHY010000114.1:0-17140 GCA_039974975.1 Fuerstiella sp.
GGAGGTTGATCGTCGTTCTCGGTAGAATTGGACTGTTACGCAACTTTTGGAGCCCACCGCGATGGCCGTCACAATCCCTGAAGAACTTCAATCGTTCGTTTCGCGAAGTGTCGCAAGCGGTCGCTTTCGTTCCGAAGAAGAGGCCGTGACGGAAGCTCTGAGTTTACTGCAACAGCCAGAAGCCAAGCTGGATGCTTTACGGGCAGACCTTCAGGTGGGAATTGACCAGCTGGACGTGGGCCAGAAAAAACCTTTGGATATTGAAGCCATCAAGAGACGTGGTCAGGCAGCGTTAGCAGCCGGAAAGCCCACGACATGAATCCCTTGGTTGAGATCTCCACCGAGGCAGAAAGCGATCTCGTTTAGATTTGGAGTTTCATCGCATCGGACAATTCTGTTGCGGCGAATGAAATACTGGAGCGGATCAACACGCGTTGTCAGTCATACGCCCACCAGCCTGAACTTGGTGAACTCCGGCCGGAGCTTGGTGCCGACGTTCGGTCCCTTTCGGTCGGCTGGTATGTGGTTTTCTACCGACCTTCGCCTGTCGGGATCGAGGTTATCCGCGTCATTCGCCTTCGCTGTCGCCTCGGCCTTCACGCTAGCTTTCTGAGGTTGAGATGAAAGTGGATGAGGCGGCTCCGCTTGCCGAGCTGAGGTCCCCATGCTATTGCAAGGTGTGCATTGGCATCACCACTAGATCCACCTCTGAAGTTTCCTATCAACTCGCCGAATCAGCAAAGCTCCAAAAAGCAATCCGCAAGAACATGAAGGCACCGGGGGTTTAAGTTGCCGAAAGCGAGTGCCAAACGCAGTGCTGGAAAGAAAAACACAGAGGCACAGAGGCACAGAGGACACAGAGTTTCGTCTGCGCACCTCCTCTGTGATCTCTGTGCCTCTGTGTTTACAATTCGATCATGGAGGAAGCATGGATGACTAACGTCAACCAGCTGACTGAAGCAATGATTGATGCGGCAGATGGCCACGCGAACGAGCGAACTCGCTGATCAACTCACCGAATCAGCAAAGCTCCAAAAAGCAATCCGCAAGAACATGAAGGCACCGGGGGTTTAAGTTGCCGAAAGTGAGTGCCAAACGCAGTGCTGGAAAGAAAAACACAGAGGCACAAAGGACACAGAGTTTCCGTCTGCGCACTTCCTCTGTGATCTCTGTGCCTCTGTGTTTACAATTTGATCATGGAGGAAGAACGGATGACTAACGTCAACCAACTGACTTGCCTTGGCCCGCCATCTTGGAGTCAGCCGGGCACGTGTCACTCAGGTTCTCAATCGAATGAAGACGGCGTAGTCTTGCTCAGGTCAGTGACGCGACTTTCCTTGATCTGAAAACGATCGGAAACCGTCAAAACGTTTCGTCGTCTGTCATCTTGACCTTAATCCCACTTATTTCACGCAAGCCCAACACTGCTAGTCGACGCGTTTGTACCCGGCGAGAAGCTGTTTGTTGCTTTCGGTTGAAGTGAAATGAGTGGGTTGGTCAGTATCGTTCGTTGCATAGGCGGCGAGGAGTTGGTTGCCTTTTAGGAATTTGAATACTCCATGCCGCACTTGCCCGGCGTTCTTTCCAACACCGATGGAAATCTTGATCTGGTGGGGCAGAACGCTTGTGTTGATGGCGTACGTTCCGGTTTCGATGTCGCCGCCCATCACCATGACATACTTTCCTTTGGCAAACGTGAGCCGAACTGCTTCGATCATTTCGTCTGGCAGTTCTTGGCCGCTGGCTACGAATCGCTGGAGGCGCCATTGGCCGAAAAGAGCTGCTTCGACCGAACGGGTATCGGCGTCGGATGAAGTTGCGGTGGCCATGGCCTTCGGCTTGTCCTTCTCCGCGACGCACTTGGAACGTCGCTTATACTCGTCGATCAAACGCTCCTGTTTTTGGGCTTTGAAAGCGGTGACAACTTGCTCGACGACGCGCTTCTTTGCGGCTTCTTCGCCAAATGCTTGCGAAAACGCCGTTAGCATTGTGGCTTCGTTTTCCAGCATCGCTGCGAGAACCGCTTCGTCCATTTCGTCTTTGGTGTTGTAGATGTTCTCGGTTTCAAACTTGATCGGCTTCAATGGACCGCTTTTGGTTTTCTTGGTGGCCATGTTGGTGGTCGCGGCAGCAGGGGAAGTCGATTCGTAGTTCACCCGCTGTCCGTAAGTCGCATAGCCGATCACGGTTTTTCCAGATGAGTTGAGTGATTTGAACGCGAGAAGACCTACGCTGGTAGTGACTTCACTTGCGGCAATCGCCTTGCCGTCGGCTCCGAGAATCGCAATCCATTGATGGCCGTCGAATACTTGTAGATGCTCACCGACGCCGATACTGTCACCGGGCGTACCCGCGATGAACACGGTCTTGTCGGTTGCAAGAGCAGCGGAGCCTCCCATCCCAAGCCCGCCACTCGTGCCTTCGATCGATGTCCCGGTTCCGGCAATGATCGTCGGGGACTCAGCCAGATCGCCAATTGCAAATCGATATCGCGAGCCGACTTTTTCGGCGGTGGTCGCAACAGCCAACCGTCCGTTGCGAACGAAGAATCCATTTCCTGATCGTGGAAACGCCTGATCAGTAATCGCCTTGGGCGTTCCCTTTTCGAGGTCCAGTAAACGCACTTTCCAATCCTCGTCTGCATAGGTGACCCAATCGCCTTCGATAAAAATCTGTTGTGGCCCAACGCCGCGATATTCACGCAAGTCGAACACATACTGGTTGGCTAGAGGTGCAATTTTAGCCGCCGCGATCAGTTTCTTTTGACGGACACTGATGGCCAGCGTTCCGCGTTTTGCATCCACTGAAACGCTGGTAACTTCCGAGTCCAGATAATCTGCATTCTTGATCGGAATGATCTTCGGCACATCGCCGCTGACGTCGAGCACTTTGATGATCGTTCGATCGGTGACTGCTGTCGCTCGATTAGCCGTCCCGATCAGGAAGCCGTTGGTAGCCAGCAACTGTTGGCCGACGTTGTAGAGCGAGACATCAGTTTCAGGAATCGCCGTCAGCTTGTTTGTCTTCGTGTCGAAAATGACAAGTTGCGTTTTCTTGACGAGCACGATCTTGGAGCCGCACACACCAAAGACTTTTGAGTTGTATGTCCCTCCGCCCGGAATCTCACGCGGCTCGGTGTCACCGACTTTCATATAATTGACGCCGGTGGGAAAACCGGTGCCAAAAACGATCAGGTCCTCACCCGCCGCGATGCCCGTGTCATTGCGAGTTTCTATCTCCGTGACGGCTAGCTTGAACGGACGATTGGGGTCGATGCTGCGAGGCAACCATTCCCAACGTGCCCGGTCTTCTTTCGAGACAGTTTTGGCCGATGGTGTGCTTGACGCAACTGTCGCCGCGTCTGCATCGGAAAGTCGTTCCATCCAAAACATGTTCCCGGCTGAGGCGTCACCATGCGTACCGAGGATGCCGGGGAAGCGAGGAACGATGTACTGTGTTCGCGGCTTGAAATCGCTCGCCTGCCGGGGATGCCACATCGGCTTGCCGCCCTTGACGCGAAAACGGAACGCGGCATAGGTGCTGTTATTGCGTTTGATGAGCACGTCGTATTGACCGTCAACAACTTCCTTCAGCTTGAGTGCTTGCCCGCCCTTGCTTTCTGGATGTTTCAGGCGAAGACGCATGAACTGCCATTTCTTTGAATTTGACGAACCGCCCTCGCTAACAGCGACGACGTCACCTGCTTTGCGAAGTTCAACCGTGTAGTGATCGGCGTTCGGATTGGGCAGAAACGATTTCTTGCGAACCCAGAAACAGATTTGCGGGTTCGCGTCTGGACCTCCGTTGACCGAAGCAAACAAGTACGCAAACTGACTCCACGGCCCGTTGGCATACACATGCGTCTTCGGATCAAATTCATCATCGTTCTTTTGAAACTCGATCGAAAACGGAACAACCGTGATTGGAGTTCCGTTTACGCGATACGTCGCGATGTAATCTCCCTGCGTGGTGAACTTGAACTCCTTGACGCGTCCACGTGCTTCGACTCGATTGAAGACGGAAATTGATCGCGAGACAGACATCGGTTGAATATGTAGAGGTTGCTTCGACCCGGCTTGCGAGATTACCACATCAAACTGTGATCCGGCCGGCAGGAAAACCGTTGATAGCGCGGCATTGTCGTCTTCGAGCTGCAGACGTCCATCGTGATGGTGGACATCGAGGCTTGTCAGTACCGAAGAAAACTCCATGACCGGCGAATTCTGTGCGTAGGCGATGCTGGTCGACAGAAATACGGCAACTGCCAACGCGACCGGGAAAGTCACCGTTGTTTTGAGAACTGTCATCTGGTGTTCCTGTCTGTTTTCGTGATGAATGCGGCTATGATGGTACATCCGAGACAACGGCAGCTTTGGTCATAGCAATTCTAAAAAGTTGGGAGGCAAATATGAAAGATGATGAATCCGTCGAGCTGATGAAGCAGTGGCAGGCAGGCGATGAGCAGGCAGCAGAAATCATGTTCAATCGCTATGTCAATCGACTTGTCGGACTGGCGCGAACACGATTGTCCGGCCAAATGAAACGCCGCGTGGAGCCAGAAGATGTCGTCATGTCGGCTTATCGCAGTTTTTTTCGCAAAGCGGGCGATGGGCAATTCACGTTGGGTGAAACCGGCGATTTGTGGAAGTTGTTGGCAGCAATCACCATGAATAAAGTCCGGGGGCAGGTTGAATTTCACACGGCCAAAAAGCGGGGGATCAGTGCCGAGACCAGCGTTGGCGGGAAGAGTGAGTTTCGTGTTCGACCGGAAGTGGTTGCGGATGAGCCGTCTCCTGAAGACGCCGCCGCAATCGTCGAAGAACTCGAAGCCGTGATGCAAGGACTCGACGCAACGCAACGACGCATCTTGGAATTGTCGCTGCAGGACATGAGTGAAACAGAGATTTCTGCCGAGGTCCAACGATCCGGTCGTACGGTTCGTCGCACGCTGCTACAGATTCGATCGGATTTGGAGACTCGCTTGCAAGGATGATGGAGTTGTCCCGCAGTGCGTTTCTTACTGACGCAGAACCGCGTCGGCTTCTCCGACGAACTTTGGTTTGTTCGATCCAACACGTTGCCACATGAAGATTTTCCGCCCGTCCTGACTGGCTGGCAGTGAAAACATATTCGGCGTCTCGATCCCCCGCGACTGGATCGTTTGCAAAAGCCTGCGTGCCGATGACCGGCACCCCCACCGACTTTTCGGAGTCGTTAACGCTGCCTAGATAGCATATCCCCACAACGAAAGCGACTGCGATGATCCGCCAGAAATTAGAGTCAGACACTTTCAAGGCTTCCCTGAGGCTCGTGTTCAATTGGTTGCCGTTTTGACAGTCTTGTAAGCAGTACCAGTATTCCAACGCCCACCGCGATCATTGGAATCGCAATAAGTGGTCGGTAGAGAAGCCATGCGAAACTAATCGTCAGAATCGCAACGGCTCCACCAAGTACGATCGCGATGAACGCCGCACCTAGTCCGACCAGATTGCCGACGACTGGAATACGTTCGGTGATCGCAGTCAGCGGTCGAACGACGAAACCGATCCCGACGATCAACCCGATCGCCCCGGCAAATCGAAGTGCCCACGTGATCGCTGTGCTCTGAGATTGAGCGTCGGCGAACATCATTTCTGCGGTGATGTCGCCAGCGCGAATCATGCTGATCTCGCGATCGTTATGCGTCCTGAAGGGTTGGAGTGAGTCACCGGACTGTTGTGCAATAACGCTTACCGTGGTTGGACGAACTACCCAAAAGCGAATACGAACATCGCCGACTTGCGGCTCTGCCATTTCTGGATTGTCGGACCAATAGAATCCAGCCGCGCTCGTCTCCGTACCTCCGTCTGCTCGAATGCCGTGAGCGATCTCATTCGGCACAGCGGAAAGGTCAACGTCCATCGGTTCGGCGTCAGTGAGCTGGGTGGCCAACTCGCGGGGCAATTGAAATTGTCCGACAGACACCTGTTCCGCTTCGATCTCTTTTGAGTGAAAACGCAGGGCAGCAGGATTTTGGTGGCCGTTAGGCTCACGGAACGAATTCGACGAATGGTGTTTGCCGTCCCAGACTTTGTCATAGGCGTACTCTGTTTCTGTTTTCGACTTGCCATCCACGCGCCGCGTTACCGTTTCTTCAAGCTCTTGCCACTGAAACATTTCGACTTTTCGGACCAATCGAATTGCGTTCACAGTGACACCGAAACGATCATCCCTTAGCGTCTCGCTGGTCGATGCAAGCCCCGACAGATGAACCAATTTCGCGTCGTTCAGTTGGTTGAGGGCCTCGGCGTCGACAGACACGACGGCATTTGCTCCTTCCGCGAGTGATCGTGCTGTTTTGACGGCTCGGCCCTCATTGAAGAAAAGTGTGGGAATGGCAGCGAGCACCATCAAACCTCCCAGAATGGCAGTCCCAATCGCGGATTCGCGACGATGACGGCTTGATTTGCGAAAGGGGTTAAACATGGGATTTTGAAACGGCTATTTCTGAGAGGACGTGGTTTTGGGGTGTTGTTCGTAGAGCAATTCATTCGGCGGTTTCTCGAGAACGCACTGGTCGATCGTTCTTTCGCGACCGCAGCCGATACATAGTGCAGTGACAAACGATAGAACAATGAGATAACGCATCCGAGCATCGCTGGTTGAAGTTCGTTGAACCTAAGCGAGTCGTTTTACGGCACAGACGGTGGCCGTTATGGATGCTGCGAGCGGCAGCCAATAGCCAAGTAGGGTTGCTGACGTCTTCGCATCGGAGTATGCCGACAGGTCGGGAAAGCCAGTGACAAACACCAGCAACAGCAGGACTGCCGATAGAGCGGCACATCCAATTTGTGCCAGTGGAATCCATCCGGCCGAAGCCTTTGCGACGGCTTCGTAGATGAGCACGCCGACACCTGCGACTGCTGAGAGCCACATCAGTTTGCCCCACATTGACGAAGTGAATGCCGAGTAGGACCACGAGTTTAGTTTTGCCTGAGCGACACGCTGCGCATCTGCGACCGTTTCTGAGACGGGCCCGTCGAGTCCGACTGAGAACGAAGCCATATTGAAAACTAACGTGCTAACGACGACGACCGCCATCGCAGTCAAGTATATCAATCGCAGACGATCCAATCCCGATACGGCAGTCACGACCTGTGATGAAACTTCCCGTGCCTGTTTGACGGCATCTTCAGTCGCTTCTTTGGCGGCGTCGTTGGCAGCGGTGTCGTTCGTATTGATGGAGTCGTTACTGACGTTCATAGGGTTCATGGCTCGTTCTTTCCATTGCTGGCGTGTGAGTTTTAGGACTACCGGTTGATGGGATTCGCAGTCTGATTTGGCCACGAATATCTGTGATTGGAGAGAACCGTCAAATCTTGATTGAAGTCTTGCCGCTAAACGGTGACTCGCTGAAGTTCCAGTTCGCAATGCTGGGCGATCTGCACCCCAGCGTCCCGGACGTCTTCGATTCCGCGAAGCAGGATTTCATTACCGTCATCGGTGTGGATTGTGACGAAATAGCGGATAGATCGGCGACGCACGTCGGGACCGTGCGTGACTGAGTCAAACTTGTGTTCTTGCACACTCTGGATGGCGTTCCATCTGATTGATTCGCGCAGTCTGCCTCGTCGTGACACCAATCCCTTCTCGTGAATTTCGAGCCGTACTGACTTCTGGAACATTGCCGCCGCAACGCACCCAATGGACATAATCACGTTAATCGTGGCGATGACGATGCGATTCGTCAGGCTGTTTTTTCGACTCGCTCCGCCCAAGCTCATTTCATCCAGAATGCCGGGCGGCGCGTGGAAACGATTAATGCCAGACCAAACGCAAATCACTCCAATGAAGCAGCAAATCACCGCCACACCCATCAAGATGTAGAAGGTCTTCATGTTTGGCTGGTAGGTCTTCAGCGGTTTGCCAAGTGCAGTCATGACTGATCCTATTCGCTAGTCTCGAAGAACCCGTAGAAAACAATGACTGCCGCATGCCTTGGATCGCCGCCCTTATACGTTCCGGCACGCGAGCTGCCATTCCATATCGTGCCGTCTTTTTCAACAGTGCCGATTTCATTTCCGTCATGCCACACTTCGCCTTTGTCGGTGATATCACCGACCTTTTCACCGGCTTTCCAGACTTCGCCACCGGTGGTCAAGTCGCCCTCTTTTTCTCCACCAACCCAAATTTCTCCGTCCAGTGTGATCGTTCCAGCTCGATCGCCGCCGATCCAGATTTCTCCGTCCTTGGTGATCTCAGCCACTTTGCTGCCACCGATTTCGATAACTTGAGTCATGTCAGATTTGTCTTTCTCGGTGGTTGGGTTTGCTTTGGGCTTCGTATTGGGCTCTGACGCGGGGGTGCATCCGCAAAACGTAAAAGCAATCGCCAACATGCCGATGTAGCGTGTGATGTTCATGGGGGGGTTCCAGTTTGAGTGATGGATATTGGGGCATCCGATGTGGACGAAAAGTTGGCCAGAGAAAATGGTGGGATTCATTTTCCGGAGTTTGTTTGACCAAATTCAGGAGAAGTTCGGATTCAAGTTCATCGCTTGAAATCCGGAGAAGACTCGAATGGCAGTAACTAATATGCTCAGAATCGTGGCTACGCTCTGTGCCGGAATCTTGGTTTCGACGCATGCAAACGCGCAGAATTCTATCCCAACGTTGCCAACGTCTCAGTCGCCCGCCGAGGTTGGCGAGTATGTGCTCTGCCCGTCCCGGCAGTTCTACGACGCGGACGTCAAGAGTGGATTCAGTACGTCGACATTCATCTACTATGCCGCCGTGATGGTCGTTCGTGGTGAACATGAATCGAAGGTACGGAATCTTGCAGGCAAAGAATTTTCACTTCCCAACGCGATGATGATTGCGATTCCGAAAGGGCAGAAGGCAAAGAGGGGCGACATCCTGCTGAGCTGGTGGCAGTCGGGTTCTGGCATGCAGCGCTGCATTGTGGTCGGCGGCTCGCCAGAAGAGCCAACGGTTCGGTATCTGGACGTCGCTTACGACAATCCATCGGGAGTCGGAACCAAAGAAGACACACTGAAACCCGATTCGTTCTATGTATTGGATAAGCCAATGCAGATCGGAACGACCGTCACGGTGAAGACGCCGCGACAGGAGCGATTCGGCCAGCTCGTTGCAATGGACAACAAGAAAGTCATGCTTCGCGAATTTGCAGGCAAACTGAAAATCTACGATCGCGCTCTTGTCAAAGCGATGCCCCTTCGGCCGAAGTTATCGGCTGGAGATGCCGCTGACGCAGCGTTGTTCGGAAGCATGAAGCCGGTCACCGTAGTCAAGGTCGACGCAAAAATTGGTCGCGTGTTTACAACGTACCAGCTCGGCAGAACCGAAAAACAACGGGTGTTCTCTTTCGGCGAAATCAAATAGTTGGCCACGCTCCCAACAAAATCGATGATCGAACGTGTTGCTTCTATCCCGGAAGCAATCCAGCTTTCGCGAATCCACCGAGCGTTGCTTGTTGCAACTCGATGTTGACGTTCCAAGCCTGCATTTCTCTGGCAAACCGATCGACGAAGTCCGGCTGCAATTCGGCCAGCACCATCAGCTCCTGCTGTGCCTCTTCAATCCTGTCGAGATGACCGTACGCACAGGCCCGTAGAGCCGGTGCCCAGTAGACCCCAACCGAATTCATGCGATTAGCCTGATTAAGTGCGGTTTCAAAGTCTCCAAGCACCATCGCGTGCCAACACTCTGTTACGTGATACCAGACCGGCGGGTTGGGATTGAGTGCAATCGCTTTGCGGATCAGTGTTCGTGCACGGTCCCAGTCACCAAGGCACGCCAGACACATGGCTGCGTCGGCAAGCATATTCGCTTCGTTCGGATTCGCCTCGATCGCAAGTTCGAGCACATCCATGAACGACTCGATGTGTCCACTGTGAAATTCATAACGAAACATGGCATGCAGTGAGCGTGCATCCTGCGGTGCCCCATCGGTCGCTCGCCGCGCGGCTTCCCCGGCCAGCGTAAGCATTTCGTCATGCGATTCTTCAACGGCAAAATCCCAAACGAACGCGTCGAGGTAGACAAACGACAGCGCAGCCCACGCCGCAAAGTATTTCGGCTCGCGAGCGACCGTCGCTTCTAAATTCTGACGCACCGTGTCGTACAATATCTTTGGCTTTGGTGCACGCCAGTTTTCGTAGTACCCCGTCACGCTGTCATAGGCATCAATACCTGCAGAAAGGTTTTTTCGTGAGGACATTCGACTGCGAGCGATGACTCCATCATGAAGCCCCAGACACACAGCGACGTTTTCGGCAATCGTGTCCTCGATATCGAACACGTCTTGTGTACTCAGATTGCTGCGAAAGCTCTTTGCCCAGATGTGTGCCGACGTTTCAGTGTCGATCAATTGAGCCGTGACTCGCAGTTGATCTGCTGCTCGCCGCACGCTGCCAGTTAGCAGATAGTGAACGCCGAGCTTCTGACCTGCTTCCTTGACGTTGACTCTCTCTGCATCGTATTCGACCGTTGCATGGCGGCCGAGGATGAAGAGGTCTTTGAACTTCGCAAGCTGCGTGATGATCTCTTCGCTCAATCCATCCGCCAGTCCCTTTTCCGCTGAATGGCCACCAAGAACTTTGAAAGGCAACACGGCAATCGACGGCCCTTCTGGAAGTTGTCCGTAGCCTTGCCATCGCAGCGACGAATCAGTTCGGATCGCTGAACCCTTTTGATCATGCCCATGGCTTGCCCGCGCTGCCTCCGTCGATGTCGTTTCGATCCAACGCTCAATCTCTTCGGCGAAGTCGCCTGCTGTTGGGAATCGGTCCGCAATTTTGTGCGACAACGCTTTCAAGCAAATTCGCTCGAGATCACGCGGAATCGAGTCGACGAATTGCCGCGGCGGTTGAACTTCGGCGGACTCGGTGTGTTGCAGGTGTTCGTCAGTCGATCGACCTTGAAACGGACGACGCCCCGCCAACATTTCATAGAGAACGACTCCCAGAGAATAGATGTCTGTTCGACCGTCGACGAGATGGCTTTCGCATCGCGCCTGTTCCGGGCTCATGTAGGCGGGCGTCCCGATAAACGCGCCTTCTGAACCATTGTTGTGACCGCGCATCGCAAGTCCAAAATCCAGCAGATGTGGCTGACCATGCCCGTCCAAGACAACATTGGCGGGCTTTAGGTCACGATGGATCACGCCTGCTCGATGCGCCGCGTGCAGGGCACGAGCAAGTGCGGCAGAAATCCTCGCCGCGTCGAGGTGAGCAATCGATTTCCGTAGTTCTGATCGAAGTTCTTTGCCTTTGACATACTTGGAAACAATGAAGCAGTCACCCTGTTCAGTCTGTCCGTGGTCGTAAACAGGCACGATATTGGGGTGGTCGATCTTCGCGAGGAGCCGTGCCTCGTTGAGCAGTGCTTCTGCGCCGCCACCCATTTCGATGCGTTGCCTAGTCGGCACCTTGATTGCGACGGATCGATCTAGCGACGGGTCTTTGCCCAGAAAAACCTCGCCAAACGCACCTTTGCCGATCGTGCAAACCACTTCGTACCGACCAAACCTGCGTACGGAAACCGCGCCGCCGTTCGCGGGAGAAGACCCTGAACCGCCAGACGACTGATCGATGTCCAACTCTTCGCAGAGCAATGCGAATGCTTCGGTGCCAACATCGTGATAACGCTTGACAAACTCGGGCGCATCCGGCGCGATCCCACGTTCTTCAAGCTGTCCATATTCTTCCACTAGCAGTGAGACGACGTGAATTTCTTCGAGTTCCGGGAGCCGCTTCACGTAGTGTTCGACGGGGATCGCCTGCTGCTGTTGCCAGCGGTGAAATTGATCGACCAGAAGAACATCCAGTTTTTCGCGCGCAGCGAGGCCTTCAATCTTCGAGAGAAAATCGAAAACATCTGGTAATCGCGAACTATCCTCGCATAGCTTCACATATTCGTCGGCGGCATTTGTCATCACAGGCCGCATCGATGATTCAAGGCAATCTTAGTCATGCCTTCGATTGTGATTATGTTCGGATCACCAATCAAGGCCGCCATCGAGCGATTTCCAACAGTCACACACTTTCAATACGTCTCCGTTCAAGTTGATCCTCGAAACGCCGAATTTCGCGGCGAACGGTTCGCGGCGATCGCTTGACAGTGTCCGCGATCGCCTCGGTGCTCACGCCTTGCATCGCCAACTGGATGATCCGTCGTTGTACGGAATCAAGCGAATCGAAGAGTTTTATTCGATCATCGTCCATTGCAAAGTATCCGATTGCGATTGCGATTGCGAGAACGGGGAATCTCAATCTACTGGAGCATCGTGTTGGTCGAACATCTTCGTTTAGACAGGAATACGAAGGATGACAACCGGTGAGGATCGAGCTCGAACACGTGAACTAGGTAGTACGTTGCCGACTCTGTTTGGATTTTCGATTCGACGTGGAATTCAATCGGGGCACCTTTATTCGATTTGACCCACCTACTGTTGTGAACCGACGCAGCTTTGCAACTCGTGCCAAAATCCTGTCGGAGCCCTGCGTTGAATTCGGCGTCGTCGTCACCACTGAGCGGGTAGTTTGCTGCTTCGTCAAAGACACTTTTGCTCAACTCGACGGCCCGCTGTTCCAAAGCCGATCTCACGGACTTTGACTGATAGGCTTTTAGGACTGAACCAGCCAACTGAACTCTTAGCAGTTCCGTTCCGTTTGCTTGGATTCTGGTTCCGACAACCAGAGAACCCTTGTCGAAGTCGAGCACTCCCAACAACTCTCGGTTCTTCCCGCCGTTGTGTTCCACTCGAAGCCAGTTGGCGCGCTCGCTCTGCCTAACTTTGCCATGGGTATCGGTCACGTATTGTACAATCCCTTTGGCCACTCCAGCAGGCGAATCCCTGTGGTGATTGAGCTGAGTATTCTCTTTTGTTTTGAGGAACTTGAGCACAGTTTCGACGCGGGGCAAGTCTTCCGCCTCCAATGAAAAATCAGTCAGGTCAGCAGTTGTCGTTGGTTTCATGCATCGGCCAATGTCGGCAGTCACCGTCTCGCCGCGCGTTGCGGATGCTTTCCTAGCGATCTCTTTCTTGTCGTCGTACACGACAATCGCGAGCTTCCGCTGAGTTGGGTTGCGCACCTGAATTCGGATTCCATCGTACTCATCGGAGACGTCATTCAGTTCGACCGTTCCGTCATCGCCGAGGTAGTACACCTTCGCACCAAATCCCAGATTGCTCGATCCGCCGTCCGAAAAGTTGAAGTAATCAACGGACACATGAACTGGGATTTTTGGGATGCCTTCAATCTTGACAACAAGGTTGTTCGGCATCGGGTCGTCCGGACCCGCCGAGCAATCGTCAACTCCTGCCAATTGCTGTGTCAGTATGATCAATGCCCCAACAAGGATTCGTGTCTTCATCTGCAATCCAGTGAATGAGTGGTTTGGATTCGTAACCGGCACGGCTGGTTTTTGCTTCAAGTGAGATTCGATTGCTGCCTTTGTACACACGCCGACTCTCACAGCGACGACATCTGTTTTTGAAACCGTTTGATTTCAGCGCGCACTTCGGTGACCGGCGCCTTACCAGATACCAACGTGACAAGCGACTTCCAGATCGTTGGATCAACCTGTGCCTTCAACGCAGCCCGCTCAATTGCTGATGCAAACGATTCGCTGGTCGAATCGCCCGGCTGATACAACATCGACAGCAGGGTCGATTTTGTTCCGAGTTCAAACAGCGCGGACGATGCGTCTCCATGCTTTTCCTGAAGTGAGTTGTATATTGGCTTGCCAGCGGTATTCAACAAAAACTGAATCGCTGAAGCCGTGTCAGCGCTCACATCGTCGGTCAGCGGACCGGGAGCAGGAACGGTAACACCAAGGATTTGTGAGTTGCCTGAAACGCGAAGAAGCGTTTGCTTCACAATTTCGTCCGGACCATGGCGACCTCGCAGTAGTGCTGCGAAAGCCAAGTTTTTTCCAAGTTCCCATGAGGCCAACCTCGCGTTTGGCTTATTCGATTCGGCAGTTGATACATTGACGTTGGAGTTCACTGTTCGCGGGATCAGCGTGGCCTCGCCGATCACTTTCGACCACTTTTCAAATTCGTCCTGTGTCAACTCTTCTGTCTTCTTCACATAGGCGACTCGATAGAAGTCCTTTTCGCCCTTGATGATTTTCGCGATTTCGTGCTGAGGAGGCCTGCCTGCTGCGTGTTTCGTTCGCCAATGGTAGACAATGGTTTCAGGCGATTCGGACAACACATCAAACGATGCGAACCCAGCGGACTTTTCGAGTGACGCTCGCATCGAATCTGCCATTCCCCTGACCGTCGCGGACGTTCGAGACATCAACGGGAAACGTTGTTTTGAAAACAGCTCTTTCCAGTTTTGAACCTTCTCGCCGTGTGGCGTCAGTTCCAAGTTGTCGTCGCGGCGGCTGATCGCATGGTGGCTGACTTGCCAGTATTTCGGGTCCGTTTGAACCTTCACCTGCTCCGGCTCTGCCGCCGCCTCGGCCGTGTAGCCGCGTAAATCGAGTACGCTGAATATTTTCTCCTGTCCGAAATCAACTGCGACAAAACCATACACCCATCGCTTCATTCGATCGGATTCAACGCGTTTGTCCGGTTCGCCAAGCTTCTTCAAAACCTCCGCCGACGAAACACCACAGTTCAATGCTCCTTGTCGATCGTGATACATCCACACGTTCATGAAATCACGTGCGTACTCTTCGTTCGCGTATTCCAAAAACGCGGCTCTACGATAATGAATCCACATCGCGTCGAACTTCTTCGCATCCAGACACGCCTTGGCCAATCGGTGGTGGTACAGAGCATTGTCCGGGGCAATCCGCACCGCAGTTTTCAATAGCGTCACAGCCCCCGTGTGGTTTCCACCAGTTCGTTCAATCTCACCTTGATCAAACGCCTTCTTCGCAGCCGTCGCGACGGTCTCCGACTGAGCCATGGCGAGATCGCCGATCGAAATGGTGATAGCAAGAATGGCTAGAGCAGCGATACAAGATTTCATGGCTTGGTTCATCCGGGGGGGGGCGATTCTGAGTTTTCGTTTCCGCTACCCGCCAATCAGAAAGCCGGTTGATATTGGCCAACATTTCCCAAAAGAAAATCATTCTCAGAAAGCTGTGGCCAAAACATCCGTCATTTCGGATGTGCCAATTGAGACCACCATGTAGCCGACTGGAACCGATAAATGATCTACCTCATCGTCATACTCACCGGAGCATTCATGGGCTTTTTGGTTCTGTTGAGCACTGGAATTCCCGTGGTCGTTCTGCGTCATTTCCAATGCTTGCCGCTTGATCGACGCCTTTGGTGGACACTGGCCGCTATTCTGGCGGCGCGATTTGTACAGCAGATCGCGATCGGAGAAAACGACTACGTCGTCCCAACCGGAGGCGAACAGCTCGCTGCGTACAATGCGTTTCGGTTGGGCGGTTTTGTTTGCATTGGCCTCCTTTGGTTCGTCGGATTCGTGGCGCTGTTCTGGCTTGGAAGTAAGGGAAGCCTCGAACCGGTGTCAAAACTCACATGGCCCGTTGCAGCAATCGTACTGTTGGCTGGTGCCATTCTCTCGGTCGACCACAGCGATTATCAGCGTAAGACAATGGCTGACCAGCGAGCCATTGTCGTTGCAGCTCTAAAGTCCGGTGACGTCGCGAAGCTAGAGCAACTCGTAGCCGATGGCGAGAAACTACATCAGCCCCTTGAGGAGCTCGACAACTGCGAGCCGTTCAAGTACGCAGTCCAACAACAAGACATTGCAATGATTCGCTTCTTCATGAATCGCGCTGAACCGGATCGTCCAGACATGACAGTATGGGGGAGTAACATGATCGCGACAGGAAACCGAGAGATTATCGATATGCTGTTCGACGCCGAAGGCCGCACTCCGGAATATCTCGGTCGCGTGCTCAACACTGCGGTCAGTGTTGATTCACGTGAGGCGTTCGACTATGCCCTTTCACTAGGTGGCGACCCGAACCACATGTACAACTACACCGCGCTCATGATCGCCGCACAACGAAACATGGGCGACTACGCTGACACGTTGATCGCTGTCGGAGCAAACGTCGACACCGTTCATCGATCGTCGTGGGGGAAGACAAATCGAACGGCCCTCTCTTTTGCTGCTGAGAAAGGCCATCTTGAAATGGTCAGGCTGTTGCTTGATCACAACGCCGATCCCACGATCGTCGATGAAGACGGAAAACGTCCCATCGACTGGGCGCAATCATACGACCACGAGGCTATCGCGAGTCTCTTGGCGAACGCCAGCCATTCCCAAGGAGAGCAACCATGAAGCGGAATTGTCTCATGATGTTAGCCGCCGCCGCTTGCGCCTTCGCACTGTTGATCGCCGTAGGCGTCTGGTTCACGATATCGAGAGCATCTGACGGCTACGAAATTAGTGACGGAAAAGTCCACTATCGCACGTTCGACAACGTCAACTGGAAAGTCGTACGCCGGGAAGTGGACGGTGCCGATCCGCAAACGTTTTCAACAGTCAGCGGATCGCGCGGCAAATACGGGAGCGACCAACATCAAGTGTATTTTCACGAAATTTGGCTGTCGCACGCCGATCCGTCTTCGTTTCAAGTGTTGGATTGGCGACAGAAATTCAGTCGCGATGCGAATCACATCTACTGGAAGTCCATCCTTTTAAGCGACGACGTTGAGAACTTTCAAATCCTTAGTCGTGGATACTCAAAAGATAGCCGGCACGTGTACCACGCAAGCCAAGTCGTAGAAGGAGCCGACCCAAAAACATTCATCGTTACCGAACCGTGATCTGCAATGCCAACGGGTAACAGTTCTGAGACTGGAAAATCAAACACCGCGAAAACGCATTCAAAGGTCGCCAGCCAACCCAGAATCATCAAGAATATCCAATGACGTTGGACAGTCTGATTACTCCGGTTCGAATAGCCGACCATAAGCTCCCCCGAGAGGACTCGAAGAAACGCTGAAAACCCTTGAGAAAACGCTACTTCAGGGCAGCGGCGGTAACGCGGGCGGCAACATCTCGAAAAAAGAGCGTCGAGTGCTGCGGGAATGGGAGCGAATCTACCTGCGGGCGGCCGTGCTTTGTCGGCAGATTGAGAGCGACTCGGACAGCTGAAAACCCCCTGGAGGTTGATCGTCGTTCTCGGTAGAATTG
>JBDWHY010000115.1:0-7009 GCA_039974975.1 Fuerstiella sp.
GCCAGGTCCTGGACCGACACTGGGGCTGGCCGCTGCCGACTTTGACCTCGACGGTGATCTCGACCTGTTTGAAGCCAATGCGAAAGACGTGCCAGACCGCATTCTCTGGAATGAATCGAAGCGGTAGTGCATGTAAAAAAACGCAGTGGACGAAATCATCCACCGCGGATTCGGCTTGAACCCAATGACGCCAAAAGGCGGCGGAACGCGCGTGGTACCGTTCATAGGCCCCCATGACGTTGCTTGACTACCTGCAGCTGGTGGAATGGACGGGACGGAAACTTCATTCACGAAAGCGGGCGAGACCAGTTTGCCGTGACTGATATCTTGGTCGGCCCCGGCTGCTTCCCCCCAACTCGTAGGCCGGACCAAGCGAAGCGCAGTTCCGGCATTTTGACAATATGCAAACGGAGGCCGATTGCCGGAGCGGCGTCGCTTCGCTCCTGGATCCGGCCTACCTTGCTTTGTTGGCGATGCTTGGTTTGAATCCGAGAACCATCAAGCCAGCTCGGGTCTGGCCGAGTGATATGCGTGGCCCATCAGGTACTCTTCGCAGCTGGGCTCTGCTTGAGTTCGCCGCTG
The DNA here is from genome assembly GCA_039974975.1 of Fuerstiella sp. GTDB lineage: Bacteria > Planctomycetota > Planctomycetia > Planctomycetales > Planctomycetaceae > Fuerstiella. The sequence continues at coordinate 583 of JBDWHY010000115.1, forward strand.
CGCTCAGCTCGAATTTTGACGTTCAAACACCACAATCTGCTGCAGCAGTCATTCTGTCGTCTCGCACTTGGTGACGGAAGGTGTGGGGCACCGGCGATTCTCTGTTCGTCTGCGTTAGGGGGACGAATCAAGAGGAAAGCGTGACGTGGGCTGCGAGGGTGTCAACGAAAAAGGCCGCAAACCCTGTGGTTTGCGGCCTGATGCTAAGTGGAGGGACGTGGACACCAGTTGAACTTTTTCATGGCGGAATTGCCTCCGAGTCTGTGAGTCTTTCGAAGCTGTTTAAGTGATTTCAGATTCGGCGATCACAAAGCGACGTTGCACGCTTTCACTGCTATTTGCTGCACACCTGTGGATCGGGAAGGACATTCACCCAAGTGACTCAGGATGCGCCCACCGTGGCCACGAAGCGTGACCTGTAAAACACCGTTGTAAGCATCAATCTGATGACAGATTGGGTCTGTTTCTCGACTGATTCGAACCGGTCTGGGTGTGTTGCATGGATCCTGCTCATCGTCAGCCGCCGGTTCTCAAGTTCGCGACAATCGAGGCCTGGGTCCGACACATCAAGATGTTGAGGGCACCGATTTCAAATAAGGCGAAGCCCATACTCAGTTCGTCGGACAAAGATTACTGATTTGAGCGAAATAGAGGTCGTATTCGCTGCGGGAGCGTCTCGTCCGTGGCGAAGAGGATCCCGCGATGATACATGAGCGTGGAGTGGGCGCCATTGAGGTTGAAACGTTGGTCATAGATGTCGGTGGCAATCGCACCAGCTTCGCTGAAGATGCACGCCGTCGCCGCGTAGTCACACAAGCTTCCCCCCATTTTGCTTCGGCAATTTCACATAACACGCCGGAGAATTCGCGAGCAGTTTGCACGCATTCATCACCGCTCCAGCACTCGCATCGACGCTCAGACCTGCCAGCCCCATGTCTCGCGCAATCTCCTCCAGAGCAGAGATCATCTGGTCGTGGTGCTCACTGGAAACAAAACTTCTGTCAGCGAACAACGAGAGCACGGGCTCGCTGCACGACGGCTGGTCCGGCTTCTGTGAAACGGTCAATGAACGCCCGTTTCGGAAAGCCCCAGCGCCGGCGATTGCATGAATCATCGTCTCTCCGATCGGGTGGTAAACAACGCCAATCGTGGGAGTGCAGTCGCGGCGAACCAGTGCGATCGGCACCGTGTATCTAGGCGTGCCGTCGAAAAAAGGCAGCGTGTCATCGATCGGGTCGATGCACAAGAAGTAGTCGGCTCTGAATCCGCCCCCGTCGTCGGGTTGTTCCTCGGTGAGCAGGCCAAGTTCCCAGCGATTGAATGCGGGGTTGAGCGTCTCGAGGACGATGGCATCGCTGCGCCGGTCGACTTCGGTAACTACCTGCAACGCGAGGCTGCCGCCGCTGGACTTGTGTACGATCTGCTTTGGCCGGGAGCCAGCGATCATCTCACCAGCCGCAATGGCGGCGTCGATCGGAAGATTGGCGAGTTCCGTAAGTTCGGCACCTGAGAGAGTCATAAGGAGTTCAGAATTTCGGTTGCAAGCCATTTGCTGTAGCGATGAGCCTTCCAATGTCCGGGGCTCCACCCTTGAAGAAAGCGGAAGAAGTCCGTCCATACGGGCAGCTCTGGTTGCTCGCAACCAGAGTCGGAATGCGACATGACACTGCGTTACGAGGAGAATTGACTCTAGTGCTCCGCACGCAGGTTGCGAGCGTTTCATTGGTCCAATATGAAAATGAGCTGCTGCCGCCCCTTTCCCCTTTTTCAAAGTCGTGAGTCCCGCGCTATCAATCCCAAATTGCACGGTCAAAATGAGCGCCGTTCCAAGTTGCACAAAACTTCGCAACAAAATATGACTCTTGTTGATCCATTCACAGTGCGATTCGTTACTAAACGAGAATACACGATGCAACAATTTTGGGGGGAAGCGAAAATGCTCAATTTTGGACGATACTTTTTAGCTCTGGTAATGTCCCTTGGAGTTTCCATTCAACCGAGTCAGTCGTCGGACGTCGACTTCGATACAAGACTCACCGTAGCTTGCAGGGATGTCTCGCCAGACAAATTCAGGACGGCCAATCCGAATCAGCGAGTGATGGAAGCAACCCTGCGAATTTCGGCGAACTTTCCTAAGATCACAGATCAAGTCAAGCAGATTGAGTATCGCCTCTACCTACCGGATAACGTTGAGCTAGCAGATCATCTTCCAAGGACACAATTGGGGTCGGAGTTTGCGGCTCCAATAGCTAAGACGTCAAAGGGTGGAGCAAATTCGCAGACGATGAAATCCGTGTATGTTTCTTTCGAAGGCGAAGCCAATTTGCGATATCGGTTGCCCTACGATTTGGTCAGTGGTGGAGTTGGCCTTTCAGGTGCGAACAACACTGAAAGCTCGACGTCAACGGGCCGTCACAAGGAGTCTTCGATCGAACTAGCGTTTCTACCGCCGAAGCAAGTCGTGATTGCGTCCGGGACGAAAAGGCGCGGCAGCGTACTGTACTACAAACTGAGGCCATACAGTCAGGTGACCCTCGAAGGAGAGAAAGAATTCGCTTTATTACTAGTGGTGCCCGCATCTTGGGATCACGGACAGATCGAACTTGAGTGTTGGACAGTATTAGGGTCAAGCAGTGAGCATCTTCAAAAATCCGTGCTAATTGGGATCTATGACTCTAAATCCGTGGACGGTAAAGATGCGGCACGTGAACTCGCGGCAACCGTAAAGGAGAACGTCCCACCTGATGTTTCAACCGAGATTCTCTCTACTCCCAAGCTGGATATGCAATTGGACGCCGAAGTAAAATCTGTGGAACTTGCCGGCGTCTACTTCATTCCGGGCGAACGGGGCGCTGGGTTCGTAGGCAGGAGCAGAAGGTATGCTTCATCTATGGGGATGACTGTGGTAGCGCTTCACCCGAATGGACAGTTCTTCGCGGGAGACGCTGGCGTCGGCAAACTCCTCGGGCGTATGTCAATGATTCCTGAAGCCTCAAAGTATCAAGGAAAATGGCGGATTGGTGAACAGAATAAGTTGCAGATTGAAACTAAATCCGCACGTGACGAGGTTCTTCTTGACTCCGTGATTTCGGTTGACGGTAGTGGTTCCTTGTACTTTAAGGATGGCACAATCTGGGAAAAGACTGCGGCGCTCAGTGCTGACTTCAACTTTGTGACCGGGAACTGAGGTTCCGGGAGGCGGGCGGGGTGGCACTGACGACGAAGAGTGAAGGTCCAACGTTTCCGCCAGGCGGGGCCCGCCTGGCGGAGTCGGTGGCACACCTTCGCAGGCACTGGCAGAGCCGGTGCCCTCATCAGGCATGCTCGGTTTGAATCCCGGAACGATCAAACCAACTCGGATCTGCCCGAGTCAGCTTCGCCAGATTGTCGTCAACAGTTCCATCTCCGTGGAAACGGACTCGACCAGTTCCAGTCCACAGCTCGTTTGCACAGTCCTCATTTCACCGGGTTCTCGTGGATATAATTGATCGATGGATTGTGGCGAAAAAATGTTCCGGTCAAATCTCGGGGCTTCCTGCCAAAATTGAAAACAGTATTTGCTTGGGCGTTCTCGAACAGCCAACTGTTCCACCATGACGAACCAGCGTCAATCAGCAGTTCCTTAATCTTGTTCGAGGTTGTTTGGTTCGAGCCAGTAGTCGGCTCACCTTCGAATCGCAATTGTGTGGCGCAACCTGCAAATGAACGTGCTCCGGCATGAACACAAGGGCAATCAAGTCGAATCCCTCTTCCACTCAAGACGTCTCCAGCGACCGAGCCAATGGAAGGTACGCCGCAGAACACTCGTCTTGCGCCGTGCCGACGTGGAGATATGTCGGGCCTACCCGTGCCGTCAGATTGACGGCGTGAAATGATGGTTTCCCGACTGCGTACGGGATTTTCTTTGGGCGTTCATGACGAACCGACCTCAGCCACGAAAGTGGAGTGAATAAGCCTGACTCAATGCAATTCAGCTGTCGCAGTTGATTTCAATTACTGGACAGACTTGGTGCAACAGCTAAGTGCAATTTCAATTTTGAATGGCTGGAACGTACGGGATGGGCTGGTGAAACGGCGACGTCATCATGGCGGATGATATCTAGAAGGACGTTCGCAGATTTCCAATTGAATCAATGTATTTGCTGTTCATCTGGCTTGTCGCAATGAGCACGTTCTCAAGCAAGATTGCCCCGAATTACTCCCGGTTACGACGCAGTTAGTGCAATTTGCACCAAACATGATCGGAATCTTAGAGCCGTTTCTCAAAGGCCCCTTCGTCAAGAATATCCCAACCTAAACCTTCGTGCCGACACACGACTTCGAGTGACCGTAACAGTCGTTTCTGGCCGATCTCGTCTGATGTCCAGATTCCAGCAAGAGATCCATCTACACCGGGGCGGACTACACCGCTGAGACTCCGAACTGATTGTGCTTTGCGGCACCAGTCATCGCAGCTCAATAGTGCTATGTCCGAATTGCTGATGCCAAGCTGATCACCATTGTCCTGATCGGTAAGCATGAGGATCTGCCCCTGCAACCACCAGGGAAAGCCACCATCGTCGAACGCGCGAATTAACGTCTCCCAATTGCGTGTGGAAAGGAGTACGGCTGAATCAGGACACTTCCTGCCGCTTCGACTAATCGAAACAGCGTCTAGTCGACGTGCCCAGTCTGCAGAATTTGGTATGCAGTCGCCTTCTACTGCCGCCCTGTCGACACTCGTGCATGGAAACGTCACTCGATAGTTGTCAGTGAGCGAGTGAGCGATCACTTCTGCGATGGAGCGAGGCACTCCGCCATCCTCATCGGAGTTCTGAACATTCCAGCCAAGAATGAAGGTGTTCGTAACGCAGTGAAGATGACCGAGTTGCCAGAGCGTCTGAGACGGGTTAAAGCAAGCAAAGACGTTCCCAGCCGTCATCGCTCGGCCTTCACTTCGGGAAGTGGAGTAAAGATAGTGCCTTCGGCCCAGTCAAACACTTCGCCACCAAGGGCTTCGCCGCCAAAGTATCCCCCAACGCCACCGATAACACACCCGGCAACGCCACCCGCCGCTGTCCCCGGGCCAGGCACGGCCGACCCGAGTGCGGCACCGCCGGCACCAACAACTTTGCACCCAGCCCACGCCAGTGCCCATGCCGATGCAACCTCCGTTGCTCGCCGGAGTGGTCTGCTTGCATGTGCTATCGAGTAGATGTCGACAGCCGCGCCGGCGACAACGAGGACACGACCGCCCCATCGAAAGTACTTTGCGGACTTGTGGGCGATCTTGCTGCCGCGACCAGCGGGCTGGTGGTCCTTGATACCGAAGTTCCCGTGGGTTCCCTTCTGATTCCAATGGTAGTTGATCGTCTTGGTCTTCACGTTGTAACCGTAGTCAAGACGCAGATGTCGCCTTCCCGTTGGGTCCTGAATGAACAGCGTCGATGTGGTGCCACCTGGCGGTGTCCAGCCGCGTGGCTTGAATTCAATTGCCAGCCCTTCACTGCCGGGAACCGGGATCCGAACCACACTCGCCTGCCCAATCGCATAAGGGATGGAGCCGGACTCGAACGGTGGATTGCTTCCAACGTTCTTGGTCGGAACGGTCGAGTTCGAGTTGTCGTTTCCCATGCTAAATCTCCTTCGCAATGGTGGGGTGACCAAAATCAGCACGCAAACATCGGCAGTGGGTGCTCGCCTGCCCGACAAACCAATCGCGATGAGCTTCGTGATCGCCCCAGACCTAAGGAACTCGTGGGGTGACGGATTGCGGTCTGGAGATGCACGTGATTCTCATGGCTGAATGTTGAACTTAGTTATGCCCCGCCTGCGATCTCTTGTCAACGAGAGGGAGCCCGCTGCTCCCGATGTGGTGCGAATCAGCGATCGAAAATCCCTATCGGCCGATCGTCCTTAATTTGCACTAAACTGAACAGGGGTACTCGAAGTGAATTGCTGCCAGCATTCGAATATTTTGCCATTTTACGCTCCACAGACCGGCGAACTCCTTGACCGTCAGGCTTCGGCTTAGTTCAAATGCGGATCTCACTATTTGAGACATAGGGTTCCACTTCCAGTGCCTGACTCTTCACTGCAAATCCTCCTCCTTGACGACGAACCATTGGTTCTCCGAGCCCTGCAGTTGCAACTTCAGCGTTTCGGGTTCGAAGTCGCGGCGACTCATTTTTTTAAGGTATAGATGTTGCAATAGGTATGGCGGTCTGGGCGATCACAGGATTTCGCTCGTAAAAATCGCTGTAAGTTGTTTCATGGAGGAGTGTTTTGAAAATCTTGCCCGCCGGGTTGTTGCAATATTTGCAACGGGTTCCCGATCCTCGCGGGCGCAAGGGACGGCGTCATCCACTTGCGGCCATGCTGGCCGTCGTTGTTGCAGCAATGCTGTGTAAGTTTGAAGGCTATGAATCTGTTGCTCAATGGGTTCGAC
>JBDWHY010000116.1:0-1474 GCA_039974975.1 Fuerstiella sp.
GTAGGCCCCCGAGGCTCTTGGCAACAAGAGCCGCACGGGTTAAAGCAACGCCTACGCAGACGGTGTGAAGACGTTCTCTCTGAACCCAAACACCGTAAGGCGCCCTTTGTCTAAAGGGCAATGATGGGTTTGCCGGGATAACCCCGGCGAAATCGAGGAGAAATCCAGTGGCAATTAGACTCGAAGACAAGAAAGCGATCGTCGCTGAAGTCAACGAGACTGCCGGTGGTGCTCTGTCTGTGGTAATGGCTGACTACCGTGGTGTCACTTCCGGTGACATGACGGCTCTTCGTGCCAAGGCTCGTGCCGAAAACGTGCGTCTGAAGGTTGTTCGTAACAACCTAGCAAAGATCGCGATTCGTGGTACTGAGTTCGAGTGCATCGATGAGGCTCTAGTAGGCCCGACCATTCTGGCATTCTCTATGGAAGATCCCGGCGCAGCAGCACGTCTGCTCAAGGATTTTGCCAAGGAGAAAGAGGCGTTTGAGATCAAGGGACTGGCCGTCGGCGGAGAGCTGATGGGTGCAGACCAGATTGATCGCCTTGCCAAGCTGCCAACACGTCACGAAGCGTTGACGATGCTGGCCGCGGTTACACAGGCACCGATCACCAAGCTGGCACGGACACTGAACGAAGTTCCTTCGAAAGTGACTCGTGCTGTAGCGGCAGTTCGCGACCAGAAGCAAGAAGCTGCTTGATTCTGTTGAACACCATTTTTTATATTTTTGGGAGAAAGTCATGGCTCTGTCTAACGAAGACATTTTGAACGCAATCGCAGAAATGAGCGTAATGGACGTAGTTGCGCTTGTTGAAGCAATGGAAGAGAAGTTCGGTGTATCTGCCGCTGCAGCCGTAGCTGCTGCACCTGCGGCTGCTGGTGGCGAAGCTGCCGCTGCTGAAGAGCAGACCGAATTTGACGTTGTTCTTACCGGTCCTGGTGAGAAGAAAGTCAACGTAATCAAGGCCGTTCGTGAACTGACCGGCCTGGGTCTGAAAGAAGCTAAGGAAATGGTCGACAGCGCACCTTCCGTTATCAAGGAAGCTGCTAGCAAAGACGACGCTGAAGAAGCCAAGAAGAAGCTTGAGGAAGCAGGCGCTTCTGTTGGGCTCAAGTAAGAGTCGGCTGTTGATCGAAACCGTGCATTAAGCATGGATAGGCTGGTGGCCTTGTGCCACCGGCCTTTTTCTGTTTGTTGTATATGCTATAGAGTCTGGTGAGCAATTACAGGTCGATGTCGGATCTTTAACCTACAGCCAGAGTCTTGTTCAAGACGGCGCGATATGCCGAGCAATTCGGCCCCGAAGCAGAACAATGGTTGCTTCTTGATACCAGGTATCAGGTCTAAAGCTGGGGAATGCAGATGACTTACTCCTACACTGAGAAAAAGCGGATTCGCAAAGATTTTAGTAAATTGCCTTCCGTGATGGACGTCCCCTATTTGCTGTCTATTCAGCTGGATTCATTCCGGGACTT
>JBDWHY010000117.1:0-22436 GCA_039974975.1 Fuerstiella sp.
GCCAGGTCCTGGACCGACACTGGGGCTGGCCGCTGCCGACTTTGACCTCGACGGTGATCTCGACCTGTTTGAAGCCAATGCGAAAGACGTGCCAGACCGCATTCTCTGGAATGAATCGAAGCGGTAGTGCATGTAAAAAAAACGCAGTGGACGAAATCATCCACCGCGGATTCGGCTTGAACCCAATGATGCCAAAAGGCGGCGGAACGCGCGTGGTACCGTTCATTAGCCCCCATGACGTTGCTTGACTACCTGCAGCTGGTGGAATGGACGGGACGGCAACTTCATTCACGAAAGCGGGCGAGACCAGTTTGCCGTGACTGATATCTTGGTCGGCCCCGGCTGCTTCCCCCGAACTCGTAGGCCGGACCAAGCGAAGCGCAGTTCCGGCATTTTGTCAATATGCAAACCGAGCCCGAGTGCCGGAGCGGCGTCGCTTCGCTCCTGGATCCGGCCTACCTTACTGAGGGATCAGCTGGGAACAACGGCTGAGACCTAGCTGGAAGACGTCAAGAAGTCTGAAAGGCGGCACCAGGTGAAGGCAGCAGCAGAAGCAGATCTGCTTGCCGTGGGCGGCTGAGGGTGCGGAACACTGACGCAGGTAACATGAGCCCCGAGACATTGAAACGAAATCTCCACGTGGCAACCGATTGTCGTGGCGGATATCTTGGTCGGCCCCGGCTGCTTCCCCCGAACTCGTAGGCCGGACCAAGCGAAGCGCAGTTCCGGCATTTTGGCAATATGCAAACGGAGCCCGAGTGCCGGAGCGGCGTCGCTTCGCTCCTGGATCCGGCCTACCTTACTGCTAGATCAGCTGGGAACAACTGCTGAGACCTAGCTGGAAGACGTCAAGACGTTTGAAAGGCGGCAGCAGGTGAAGGCAGCAGCCGAAGCAGACCAGTTTGCCGTGGCCGCGGGTGCGGAACACTGACGCAGGTGACATGAGCCCCGAGACATTAAGACAAAACCGCCACGTGGCAACCGATTGCCGTGGCGGATATCTTGGTCGGCCCCGCCTGCTTCCACCCAACTCGTAGGCCGGACCAAGCGAAGCGCAGTTCCGGCATTTTGTCAACATGCAGATGGAGCCCGAGTGCCGGAGCGGCGTCGCTTCGCTCCTGGATCCGGCCTACCTTACTGCTAGATCAGCTGGGAACAACTGCTGAGACCTAGCTGGAAGACGTCAAGACGTTTGAAAGGCGGCAGCAGGTGAAGGCAGCAGGTGAAGGCAGCAGGTGAAGGCAGCAGCCGAAGCAGACCAGTTTGCCGTGGGCGGGTGCGGGTGGGGAGCACTGACGCAGGTGACATAAGCCCCGAGACATTGAAACGAAATCTCCAAGTGGCAACCGATTGCCGTGGCGGATATCTTGCATGGCCCCGCCTGAGATAGATGCCGCCAGAGTTGTGAGGTGTAGAGCGTGTTAAAAGATTTCGAAGACATGACTGTGGCTGACTTGCATCAATTTCCGGTGTGGAAATTCGCTGATGATGGCACGAGCGAGTTCCAAATCGAACCCTTGTCAGCGAAGTCCTATCCAGATCTAGGTAGTCTGATTATTGGCAGTGAGCTGCGGTTTCAAGACGGCACGTCACACTGTTCGATTTTTCAGAATGTGAGCTATGGAGGACCAAGTGTAAATGACCATCTCTTGACTTGCACGATCTGGAACGGTGAAGTGTGGTTGCCGTTGTCCCGTTATCATGATTTCGATGTAGATGATTTCGGCCCCCAGCAACTCGCTACTGCGTTCTCGCGACAGGTTTCAGATATCTTCCCCATGACTTATGATCTCAGAGCTCCCCTGAATTCTGCTGCGGATGGTCTGGTGGGACGAGTGCTCGCAGAGCCGATTGTTAGGCTTGAAAAGTCCGAAATTCGCAGGCTAATTTTCGAGGAGATGTAAATCAGAGACGCTCAGAGGCAAATTGCATCAACCGCTGCGTGAGGCGAGGTTTTTTGTGTGGTGATGATTCTGTCACGGGCAAAAACTTCGATCACCGACGGCAGTGAAGAACTAGCCGGGGCCAGCCATGTTGCGTTGACATCCAATGCAAAGATCCTACCTACTTCACGGCCAATTGTCAGCATCAAGGGACACACATGGCTCCTATCAATCGACGTCAAGTACTGGCAGAAGTCGACGCACGGGTCGTCACTGGTAACAGCCGGGGGAAACCAAGATTTGAGCCACGGCAATCGGTTGCTAGGTGGAGAATTTGTTTCAATGTATTGGGACTCATGCCACACGCGTCAGTGTTCGGCACTCACACAAACCATTGTCCCCTAACTGGCCGTTGAAAAAGGGAACCGGACGCATGAGCAACGGATATCAAATGTACAGAACTTCAGAACCTCAGGGTTTCGGCGAGCGATGCATCTCTCGCTGACGCGTCGGGTGACCACATCCGGGCTTTTCCAACGAGCTGCTAAGACAACCGCCGGACTGGTTCGACGTCTTTGTTTCTCTGTGTGCGGGACAATCGATTGGTGCAAGGTGGGCCATCGCACGACGATTTCGTATCGATGGAGAGGCCGACGAGTAGCGGCGGGCTAGTAGGGGTACATGCATCCGCCGTCGACTGCAGACATGAATGTTGCCCGTTCATGGTGGCTGCTGATTGCATTGGCAACTTGCGTGGCATATCGAAGGCAGAATCGCCCAGACTTGTTACCACCATAGTCTCGAAGCAGCACTTTGTAGGCGTCGATTGGAAGAGGTCCAGCTTCCCCAGATCTCACATGAAATCTTCCTTGCGGGGCGACTTCGAAGGCCTTGTTCACACCTCTTGTCCAGTGATTAAGGAACTTTGGAAACTCTCCTGATCTCCCTTCCCGCGCGATGTTCCTGAGTAGGCTTTTAGAGAAGTGGGGTTTTCCACGGTCAAAGGTCCAAGCTGACATGCCGTAGAGAAATCCGATGTTCGCTGCGATTCGATACGCCGTTTCCATGACATTGGTAAGGGAGATCAGGACTCCGCCCCAAAACAAGAACACACCGGCTATTGCAGATGCGAAGGCTGCAGTGCCCAGAGCAAGACTGGATTTGACGAGTCCGGCTAACGCAAGCCCGGACCGGCCAACGTTCAAAGTCGCGATAATCATGGACAACTCTCGGGCTCTTGGAGGTGTGACGCCTTGACCAACAAGATAGTCGACGATCTCCTGCCTGCGTCTCACTGGATCGGGTGACAAATTGATGGTGAGGGCGGGAAACGTGATATGTAATGGCGCTGGCGGTCCGCTCGATTTGAACATCGCATCGAGCTTGGCCATCGTTTGCTGCCCAACAATGCCATCATCAGAGATCGGTCCCGGATTCATTCGCTGAAACTGCTTTGTCACACGCTTGGTTTCGCCTCTGAAAATGCCGTCCGGGAGGCCAGTCTTCTGTACTGAAATCGGCATCGGGAATCCCGCATCAATCAGTGCGAGCTGGACAATGGCGACTGCATCATTGCTTTCACCGAATTTCATGACAGGCTGATTGCTGGCAGCCTGTTGGAGACGGGAATTGCCTTTGAATCGCATTGACGAAAATGCCATAACCACTTTCTCATTTCACCCTGAACTGTTCACGAATTGAACCATCTCAGCCATCTTGTCGCGATCCCCACATCAACAACGCGTAGCTCCACCGGAGCAGTAGGTGGAGCGTCTGAAGTGAATTGAGTTGCACAACTGGGCTGTCGAGTCGTAGCGTTTGAGTTTGAGCCCGAACGGCCTGCCAGCTTCAATGTTTGAAGGCGACGTGGTTGCTGGCTGACTTGCGATGACTGCTGCCAGAAGCTGTTTCATTTTGTTGCCGTCGGCCACATTTGGTTCGCGGCCCGTTCTATTTCCCAATGCCCACTTGGCGGCCTAGCCCCTCACGAAATTTGACGAAATTCAGAACGTATGGGAAATACAGATTGGCGATGGCGATTTGCTTAAAGGGCTTCGTTCACCCGAAAGCCGGCAGCGTTTTGGCCATAAACCTGATCATCTCACACCACGGTATTGCCCCTCAATTTCGAAAGAAGTTCTTTTTTTGCTTACCTCTGAGGTTCAAAGAAAGCGACTTTAGCCATCTAATCGTTCGCTATTCGTCAAACACGGTATCTCGCTTGAAGGCTCACAAGAATGTCCGACGATGACAGCGTGACTGAATGGATCGTCGATCTTAAGGAGGGCGATGATTCGGCCGCACAGCACTTGTGGAATCGATACTTCCAAAACCTGGCTGTGATTGCCGAGCAACGGCTAAAAAGGGTCGCCCGACTTCCTGCGGACGGAGAAGACATTGCTCTGAGCGCGTTCCAGAGTTTGTGTAAGGGGATGCACGCCGAACAATTTACCGACCTGTCAGATCGCGACAGCCTATGGAAACTGTTGGTGGCGATCACAATCCGAAAATCGAACCATGCCATTCGTGACGAGTTTCGTCAGAAACGTGGTGGCGGTAAGACTGTGGCAGAATCTGTCTTACTTACTCCAGCGGAACGACAGTCTGGTGCACGGGGCCTTGAATTGGCACTAGGCAAAGAACCCTCACCTGAATTCGCGGCAGAAGTGAAAGACGAAATTGAAAACCTGTTCAACCAGCTCTCGGATGATGAGCTGAAACAAATTGCATCATTGAAGATGCAAGGATTTACATCGTCCGAAATCGCCAAAAAGATTGGCAAAGCATTGGCAACCGTCGAACGTCGTTTAAAACTGATCAGATCGCTATGGGCAGAGCATGACGCTGTATCTAGGCCGTCACCAGGTGCTTAGATTCTTAATTAAATTGGTGCACGCATCTTTTGGAAATTCCGAACGGTATCTCGCACAAGCGACGGGCATTCTGGCTTAGGGAAATTCGCAATGCAGAAGTCAACGCCCTCAGATTTTTCCACCAACCAACTGCAGCAGATTGACGACATTTGCAATTCTTACGAACGAGCGTTGCAGCAGAATCAGTCGCCAACGCTGGAAGACTTTCTGTCGAAAGCAGACGACGGAATCAAGAGAGCGTTGTTGCAAGAATTGGTGAAGCTGGAACTTCACTATCGTCCTGAAGTGACCATTGCTGAACGATCAGATTGTTTTCCAGAATGGGGGACAACATGGGCGAATGACCTTTCAGTGGAAGCTGGCAACGAAAACTTCCCAGCGATCCCGGGCTATCGCCTCATCGAAGAACTTGGCCGCGGCGGAATGGGCGTTGTCTACCGAGCGGCAGATTTACATCTTCATCGCCATGTTGCGTTAAAGATGATTCACGGAGCCGGCCAATCCAATCCGGAACATCGTCGACGTTTTCTGGGCGAAGCTCGTGCTGCCGCTCATCTGCATCATCCCAACCTCGTGCAAATTTTTGATTCCGGCGAGTTTGAAGGGCACCCGTTCTTAGTATTCGAACTGATCGAAGGCGGTACACTTGCCGATCAAATTAAAGATCGCCCCTTGCCCTCTCGCGACGCGGCAGAACTTCTCAAACACCTTTGTCACGCTCTGCAGTTTGCTCACGACCGTCAGATCATTCATCGAGACCTAAAACCATCAAACATTTTGCTGGGGGCGAATGGGCATCCTCAGATCAGTGACTTCGGCCTCGCCAAACGACTCAACGATGAAGCACAACAGACACTTTCCGGACTCATCGTCGGGACACCCTCGTATATGGCTCCTGAGCAGGCCGACGGTCTTTCAGGAGCATCAAGTCCGGCTGTCGACATCTATTCACTGGGAGCAATTCTCTACGAATTGCTCGTGGGCGAGCCTCCGTTCAAAGCCGCCAGCATCATGGAAACGCTGGAACTGCTACGCACGAAAGACCCCGTGCCGCCGCGAGCCCTCGCCTCAAACATCCCGCGGGACCTTCAGACGATTTGTTTAAAGTGTTTGCGAAAAGAACCGGCGAGGCGATATGCGTCGGCCCAAATTGTGGCGGAGGAGCTTGACCGATTTCTTCAGGGCGAATCCATTCTTGCCAGCCCCGCCGGAGCGATTGAACGCGGGGGACGTTGGTGTCTTCGGCATCCATTGACCGCAGGATTGATCGTCACATTGGGCATGGTGATCGCCATCGGCTTCGTGCTGCTGTCATGGCAATGGCAGGAAGCAATCAGTCAACGAGAACTCGCGGAATCCAACGCCGCAAACTTCCGACGCGAACGAGATAAGGCAATTGCCGCCACGGCACTCGCTGAAGAAAAGTCGGCGGAAACAGAAGCCGAACGCGCGATCGCGGAACGCAATCTAACGGCCGCCGCCGATCGATTCGTTAAAGCTCAAAGCTCGCTGCGGGAGCTCGTTATCCTAGGAGCTGATCTCACTCGCCAACCAGGCATGGAGTCACGTGGTTTAAAAGCTCTTCAACAGGCGGCCGACTTTGGTCGAGCATTATGGGAAGATCGTAGTCCGGACCCTGAAGTTCGCATTATGACAGCGCGTGTCCTGCAGCGACTCGCAACAGTGCAGAAAGAGTACACAGAAATCGGCTACGCAGAAGATTCCTATCGACAGGCAATCGATGTGCTGGAATCGGTTCTCGTTGACGTTCCTGACCACGCCGAATGCCGACACCATCTTGCGGTCGTCTACCCTTACTTAGCGAGTACGCTTGCTGCTCAATCCTGTCCCGACGACGCGGAGCAGGCAGCGGAGAAAGGTGTCAAATTCGGCGAACAACTGATCGCCGAATTTCCGAACGACGTGGAAATGCACAACACGCTGGCGGCCGCTCTTTCGATATGGGGCAACACGCTGCGCCGACGCGGAGACACGAGCGGCCACCGAGCGGCCTTGTTTCGAAGTCTGAGCTTGCGGCGGAAAGTTGTTCAGGACGCGCCGCACCATGGCGGCTATCGAAGCAACCTAGCCAACTCTTTGTGCAACGTGGCCAGTGTCCTAAGAACCGAAGAGCCGGCGGTCGCACAGCAGTTGGTCGAAGAGGGTGTGGAAATCCGTCGCGGTGAGTATTCGCGCAAGCGGTCGCCGCGAGCCGCCGCTGTCAGTCTGATGGCGGGCCTGAGACAGCTGGCCGCGATTTACGTCATCGCCGACGACCGAAACGAAGCGGCCGATCTTCTGACTGAAGCGATCACAGTCGGCCGAGCCGTCAGACTGTCATTTAACACTTATCGGTCCGGTCGAATTGGTTATCTCTGCAGCATGAAAGAAGCACGTTCATTGGCACTTCAAAGAAATGACACAGCCACCGCAGATCAATTGCTACAAGAATTGCGTAGCGAAGCGGAGTCCGCACGAGAAAAGTTCCCAAAAGACGATTGGCTGAAACGACACGACGGATGGCTGCGATTCTGCGAAGGCCGGGTGCTGCTTCGGCAAGGGAAAACTGCAGAAGCGATCGCCATGCTAGTCAATGCCCTAGACCTCCTGAAAAGCGACCAAGCCAGATCATCAAACCCAAACGAATTCGACGCAGACATCGCGATCACAGCAAATACCATCCTAAAAACAGGTGAAAGTTTCGAGTTCGAGGCGGCAAAAATTGCGGCACGCAGTGCCATTGCCGACGCAAACTCAAAGAGCAAAAATTGACAGCTTCGTATTCCCCCGTTTGCTCGAGCGGCAATCGGTTGCCATGTGGAGATTTTGTTTCCATGTCTCGGAGCTCATGCCACCCGCGTCAGTGTTCCGCACATACCCACGGCAAACAAATGTCCTTCGGCTGCCAACCGGCACGACTGATGAGAAGAAGCAGGCAAGATTGGCAAATTCGATCCACGCACAACATGGATGGCCCGACCTGATGACAGCACGACCTGATGACAGCAGAGTCTCACACGAAGACACCGGAGTTCGGTTCATCAGACCGGACGGCTTCCGGAACGGCCATTGGCTTCGGATCAAGGTGCAATGCTTCTGTGTTCGTGTTCGTGTTCGTGTTCGAAATAGGCAGCAGCACTGTTTGAATGCTGTCAACTTGATTCCACAAGGCTGAATACTTCAATGTCCGGATCGGACAGCGTAAATTTGGGAATAAACAGCAGTCCCGAACCTGATACAAGATTTCGAACCGTGTTGGTCACCAAGACTTCAGCGACTTCTGCTGACTGCGAAATTTGAAGTGCCAGTTCAACCGCCGTCCCTCCCAGGGTTTCTTGGCCAACATCGCAAATTCCAGTATCCAGCGCACAACTGACGCCAATGGAAAGTCGATTAGCAAGCCCAACAATTGCATGGGCCGCCCGGACGGCTCGCGCGGGGCCATCAAACATGACCTTGGCAGCTCCATCGACAATCGTCAGATGGTCGCCGCGAAACAGCTCGCACTTGTGATGTAGCAGTTGTTGGAATTGATCAAACGCGGCTGCTGAGTCTGCTTCGATACGCAGATACAAGACTGTCGCCAGAACCTGATCCACTGCAGGCGATTGCTTCATTCCTGTCAGGAACCTTTCGAGATGATCCAGTATTGCCTCAGAATCGCCGACGAACGGAAGATGATCGTCTCCCGGGAGTTCGACGAATTTGGCCCCCGGAATCAGCTCAGCCACATGGCGTCCTTCTGCAACGCGCAAACATCGATCTCCTGTTCGGTGCAGCACCAGCGTCGGGACTTGGATCGTTGGCAAAATGGGCCGCACGTCGATCTGCGCGTTCATTCGAGTCAACGCGACGGCCGCCCCCGGACTGGCTCCCATTCGCAAGTAGCTCGCCCACCACTTGCGAAATTCAGGATCATTTGCCTTGCTCGGAGCACGGTCTTCAATCCCGAGAGGACCGCCCCAGTCATTCGCGATCTCTTCAAAAAAGAGTTCGCGCTGTGCTTCTGTTGGCCCCCAAGGATAATCTTTCGCCCACATTCTGCGTGCGTAAGATCCCATCATCGTGAGCGCGATTGTCTTCTGAGGATAGGTTGCTGCAAATAATGCACATAACGGGCCTCCTTCGGATATCCCACACAGCACAGCATGTTCTGATTTTGCGGCGGCCATCACAGCACGAACATCATCCATCCGTTTTTCCAGGGTCGGCAGTTCGTCCACGGGAACTCGGTCTGACAAACCAGTGCCTCGCTTGTCAAACAAGATCACTCGAGAAAACGAAGCAAGTCGTCGCAAAAAAGCGGCGAAGTTTGCGTCCTTCCAAAACCACTCTAGGTGAGATACCCAGCCCATCACGAACACCATATCGATGGGGCCATCACCTACCGTTTGCCATGCGATGTTCACATCGCCGCTTCGCGCGTAACGCACGTCTGTCAATTCGATGGGGGCTTCGTCAAACGCACGTCTGTCGACTTCAGGTGCCGTTGCTTTTTGTTCTGTTTTTAAGACCGGCGGGGCCGGCCAATGTTGAGCCAAATCAGCGACAACTTCTGCACTGGTTGGTCTCAGAGCGGGATCTTTGCTCAGGCATCGAGCAACAAGTTGAACTAGCCACGGGGGGACATCGGTATTGAATTCGCCCATACTTTGCGGAGCTCGAGTCAGGATTGCGGCCATCACATCACTGGGTGTCTCTCCAACAAAAGGTCGCTGGCCGCTTAACATTAAAAACAACAGAGAACCAAAACTAAACAGGTCGCTGCTGACATCCAGTTCTTGGCCTCGTGCCTGCTCAGGAGACATGAAGCTGACCGTTCCCACAATCATTCCATCGCGAGAAACTGAAGCCTCTTCCAGATTCAATTGACCTGAAAATCTTGCGAGACCAAAGTCCAGAATTTTGATCAAACCGTCATCACGGATCATGACATTATCTGGCTTCAAATCACGGTGCACAATTCCCGCCGCATGAGCCGCCGCGAGCCCATCTGCCAACTGTGCGGCATAGTCCAGAACTTCGGAAAGCTGTAATCGAAACGCGAGCAACCGTTCTTGAAGAGTCACGCCCTGAACGAGCTCACTGGCGATGTACGGTCGACCTTCAGACTCACCAATTTCATAAATTGTCAGCACGTTGGGGTGATTCAGAGAACCCGCTAGTCGCGCTTCACGCCCAAACCGTTCCATCCAAACGGCATCTGAAACACGCTCTTCAGTAAGCAGCTTAATCGCAACATTCCGTCCCAGTTTTGGGTCGGTTGCGACATAGACGACTCCCATTGCGCCTTTCCCAATGGGCCGACAGTCTTCGAAGCGGCCTATCCGGTCGCAGCCTTGTTGCCATACATCTTGTGCAGGTGGGCATAGCAGCACGTTGTCAGCAAGCGTCTGCTCGAACGAAATGGAATGATCGTCCGGCATGAATTTTTTCCACCCGTCGGCAGAACTTTCAGACAGCTCCTGAATCCGTTGTTGGCATCGGCGGCATTCGTTGACGTGGTCTTCGAAATCAGCTTGTTGCGAGGGTGATTCCAAAAATGTGCGAATGCCTGAATCCGTGAGACATCCTTCGGGCGGGATGGCCATAGTTTTTTCCGTCTGGTTGGTGGACACAGGTGATTGCGAAAATCAGCCACTGAACTAACACTGAATTTGAATCTTCTTAAGGATCACAATCCAACAAAGCGGCCTCTTCGCTCAGCATCTTGTCGACCCGTGCTTTTGCCACGAAGACAGACCCGACAGGCATTCCCAATTTTTCCCCCGCCTCAGCTCCACTCAAGCCGTCAAAGGCCATCAATCGAAACGCTTCGAATGTTCTTTCCTTCACTCGCCCACGAACACGCTGCAGTGCAACTTCCAAAATTTCTCGATTGGCTTCGTCTTCTAGGTGCAACAGCAGGTCATCTTTGGCCTCAAGCGTATTCAGTTTTTCGAGAAGCTCAAGACTTCCGGGCAATGCAGCGTTGCGATTGCGTGTCCCCCAATAGTCTGCCCACGCGCGCCAAGTGATCGTCTTTAACCAGCTGCGAAATCGACCGCGATCATCGTACTCGAAGGTTCGCATTTGCTTTGCCAGTTGCAGCAGCACGTTCTGAGTCACGTCCCGAGCATCAGCATCTTGCAACCCCCATCGGCAGCACCAGCCTTCAATCCGAGGTCCGTATCGGCGGACGAAGCGAATCCACGCCTGATGCTGCTGGCTGTCATCCTTAAGAGCGCACAACAGCGTCAAGCTGGTGATGGATTCTGCTGAAGCCTTGCGTCTGGACATAACTTGATTTGAGTCCCCGATGCTTGGGTTAGCGTTGAGGTAGATCCAATTCGTGACGCAATCAATTCAACTCAGAATCTTGCACAAAAAAAACACAATCATCTGGAGCTAAGAATGGTGAATGGTACCAGATTTCTGCAATCAACAATCATGACGACGTCAATGGGATGTTCAAACACGATTTTCCTGAGTTCCATTTTCGCTGATTGATGCAAATGTCAATGATCTTGAGATCTCAGTGTAAGTTTTCACAACCTGCGATGGAAACCATCATCAGGAAGCAAAGGTCATGGCAAGTTCACCACGGAGTGCAGTGTCAGAATGACGGTTTGGAAAGGTTCAAAAGACAGTTTTGCCCATGGCACATCGCCCGTGATCTGCTTCGGAAAGCTGGACATCCCGAGAACACGCCAGATGATTTTGCTAATGAGTAAAGCAAATCCAAGGTTTTCTGACCGAAGCATGTTGGCCCTGTTGACCATGTTTATGACTTGAGATGCCACTTGATTGCCGCGATTTGATGCAACAGCATCGCCGGAATGCGGAGTGTAGCGGGCCAAGACTCCGTATTCCGGTTCCTGACAAGGATGAAGAATAAGGAATGCCAATCAGTGCCCGATCTTTGATTTGGAAAATTGCGTGTGGAACTCAAACCGATCGGCAAGTGGCTGGACCCACATGCTGCGAAAAATTCCAGACACCATCTCTTGCAAATACGGAGGCTTCGAGCATTCGATCCGCCATGAGCTCAGTGGTGGCGGATCGCATCTACTGAGCCAAAGCCAGATTTGCTTGGGTGACTGATCCGGCGAGATCGCGTGACTGCTTGGCGTGTCAGCGTGATTCACAGTTCAATTGGCTGAACCACTTTCTTCCAGCCCATCGCCAGCGTGAGACAGCGTGAGGGAATTCGCAGAGTCTGCCGACCGACAAGACGCTGCTTTACCGCCACTCAGCACCCGCTCAAGCACTTACCACAACACACCAAGGCGGGATGATGGACGCCGTGGATTCTGAACAGACCGTTGTGCTTCACGAAGATCTGTTCGCTCCGTTCGGCGGAAAGCAGGCTGGCCAACGGTAACTTTGGCTGAGTCGCGAATGCATGCACCACACGGTGAAAATCGATGCTGCGTGAAGACCGCCGATGTGGCAGGTGTGAGCCCATCCCCCGCCCCACTCTGACATTTGCTTGACAAGACAGCCGGGAAGGATTTTAAAATCATCACCAGGAAAAGGCATTCAAAACAATCCTCTGTCTTAGCGCGAGAGAAAACATAACAATTCCTCGCCACCGCCTGAAGATCTGCCACGCGCAACAACACCACGCGCAAGAATGCTAAGACAGTCTCATTCGGTTCGGAACAAAACGAAGAGCCTGGTTCCAATGTCTTGTCTCAACAGTGGTATCAATCCACCGGGGCAGGTCAGCCGTTGCTCCCACCGCTCGGGCTAGGTGGGATAAACGAAGCACCAGAGGCCAGCGAGCCTCCCGAACCAGCCAAGAGTTGCGACATGCTTTTCTTCGGGCCAAATTTGGCCTTTGCCGCTGCAGCCGCGGCGGCCGCCGAGGTCTGCTTTTGAAAGTGCAACACTTCGTCCCAGTCTTCCGGCTTCCAACCGGGATTGATCTTCTTGTAGTAGTTGGCGACCGCCACGTGCTGCTGAGGCTTTTCGACTCCTACGCAATCCATCAGATTCATCAGATCGCCGACGGAATACTCTGCAAGATAGTTCGAATTTCGCGTGTGTGTGTAGTGCACATACCACGCACCAACCATCGTCCCCGTCCTCCCTTGGCCATAACCACAGTGGATCAGCGTTTTTCCACTATTCGTAATCGCAATACCTAATTCCATCTGCTTCATCGACAGCGGCTTAAAGTCACGGACAGGCAGATGTTTGTGGAGTATTCCAGCCTTGGTCAGCTGCTTTCGTGATTCGGGATGAACGGGCCGTTCGTTCAAACTGACAATGTTCCGGAAACGGTGAGCCTTGAGATACGCGATTGTTTCAGGACGCACAAACTGAACCGCGTCGTGTCCATCAAGCTCGTAACACGGTGCAGCGCTTCGGTAGACGCGGTCAGACAGCACCTCCTGATAGTTCTGCAGATAGGAGTGGAACAGTCCTCGGTACGCTACCGTCGACGTATCGACCGATTTCTTGACCGCCTTCTTTGGCGGCGGCCAAACGGGCTTCTTCGGAGCCAAGCTTGGCGGCTTCGGCGGCAACGGCGGAAGCGGTTTTTTCAGCGCCTTTTTGAAGCCGAGCGGGGCATCAAGACGCTTGCTTGCTACATACACATTCACATCAAGGTAACTTCTGTCTGGCACGGCGATCTCTTTCGGCAAGGAATACGGGCATACGGATACTGGCGTCATCCGATTTACAAGAGAGTCACTTCAGGAAATGGCTCTCTTGATCCACTGAAAACATAGAAGCGCCCGAGTCGTGGGCGGCTGAGTCGTGGGCGGCTGAATTTCATGCTGCCCACGCACCCGTTTTCAGGCTGTCAAAAGTGTTGGTTATCCCATGATCGGCCTTCAGTCCATTCAACATTTCATCCGCTGCGCGGCGAAACATCTGCTTGCGTGTGGTGCAATCAATGTCGTCATGACCGAAGAAGATCGATGCTTTCGCATAACGCAAAAACTGGAGCAGTCTCCTGTCGTTTTTGACTGCAGAGGGCAAACCTTCTGTCAGTGCAAATGTGCTGGCATGTTGTTGTTGGACGCTGGTCATCACAAGCCGATCAAACAACTTAAGAAAATCGTTTGACGCGTAATACTCATTGACTGTGTTGTTATTGTGCAGTAACTGGCTGACCTCCGCGGCGGCAATATCTAGTGCAGGCCGCCACAATGCTTCTGACCATCTGTTGGCATTGGCGAGGGCAATCAGCGGATTTCGTGCCCTGTCACTGATATTGATGCCTCGACCAAGATTCACACGAACTCGGTTCGGTACTGCCACAAGGTGCATCTTAGGACGGTGTCCAAACGGAAAATGTGTTGTTGCATCGTAGGAATGAAAGTTGTTCCCGTTATTCCGAGGCATCGTCGGAATAAGGAATTCCATGTAGATCTCTTGCGGAGGTCTTCGCCTCTCAATATCTCGCAGGAACAGGAACAGGTCTTCCTGAACTTTCTTCTTGCAAAGGCGACGAAATTCCAAACCAAATTCACCGTTGTCTGCCACAAGTTCCGTGACATTTTCAATTTTAAAATATTTACTGCCAAACCGGATCATCTTGTGGGCCCTTCTTCAGATTCTGAAGCCTGCTCTGAAAAACGCGTCACGAAACGCGAGCTACTCTTAGTTCTCCGGCAGCAAACAGAATCTAACACTGAACTTGTAAGATTCAGTAGAACGCTCGAAACTGCTCGCTTCTTCCCCGGATGGCTCATGGCTTGGAGGCCATCACCGTGAGTCAACTGGCAGCCAGTTTTCAAACGTTGCAGCGAACAGCCACGCTCGCAACAATCAGTGAGCCAGATCAGCAGTTCGCAGAGTGTTTGGAGGCGATGCTGAAACTGGAGCAGCCAGGGGCCGAATTGGAAGACGGCGAGTGAGCCGCCACAGTGTCATCCGAAATTGTTCTGCCGACCTTCTTTGGCGAAGCTGACCTAAACGACGACGAAGAACGCCTGCCCACGGTGATGGCAAGTTCGCTTTTGATGGGCTGTTTCGCTGAAAGTTCAATTATGCTAAACCAGACAAATCGCCACCAACGAGACTCCTCCGGAAGGATGACAATTCCTGACCACTCTGTACGGCTCGACAATGCTCACGTCTGACAAACTTGATGATGGCTCAAATCGTGAGCAGCGAGCGTCAAAGCTGCCTTGGCAAATGCGCAGTGACCTCGTTATTTCTGCCGGAAGTGCGGCACGCCAAAACTGGATTATCAAAGACCCATTGCGGCTGAGTTACTTCAGTATCGAAGCGGAAGAATACGCGTTCCTTCGGCTGCTTGATGGGAACTCGACATTGCCAAGCATCAAGGACGAGTTGATCCAGCAGTTTCCTGGTGTCGAATTTTCTGATCAAAACTTGATGATGTTTCTTGCCAGCAGTGCGAAGTCGGGTCTGCTGATCCCAACCAGCGTTGGCTACGGAGAAGTTTTAGCTCGCAAGCATGATGCCGAAGTCCATTCTGCCAAAGTCACAAAACTCTTTTCGTTGATCAGTCATCGCTTTCGAGGCATCGATCCAACCCCGATTCTGCGACCACTTAACAGGCTGCTTGGCTGGGTGTTTCATCATTTTGTGCAATGGGCGACGATGATCTTCATCGCCACCGTCGCGATGCTGGTGCTGTCCCGCTGGTCTCAGCTCATGTCCGAAATTCCAACTCTGGCTGAACTGTTTACTCCCGGAAACCTGATCATCATCAGCTGCTCTGTGGCGGCAATCAAAGTACTTCATGAACTTGGCCACGCTTTGACTTGCTACCACTACGGGGGCGAATGTCACGAATTAGGCGTGATTTTCATCGGTTTTCTGCCTTTGCTGTACTGCGATGTTTCGGATTCGTGGTTGCAACAAAATAGCTCTCGTCGGATTCAAGTGGCCGGAGCCGGGATTGTGGTAGAACTGATCCTTGCTGCCGTTTGCGGGCTGCTTTGGATGGTCAGCGTCCCAGGGGCTCTCCACTCCTTCTTTTTGAATATCATGTTGTTGTGTTCATTCAACACCCTCCTAGTAAACGGCAACCCATTGTTGAAATACGATGGCTATTATGTGCTGAGCGACCTGTTGCGGATCCCAAATCTTGGTCCTCAATCTCGCAGCGATGCAATTTCATTTTTGGACAGATTGATTTTGGGCGTCCCGGCTGATCATGATCATCGCGATTCCGGGTTAAGAAGGATTGCGATGCCCATTTGGGGTGTCGCCTCTTTCGTCTATCGTTTGATCGTGCTTGTCTCGATCTTGTTTTTTATCAACGCGGCGTGTCGCCCATTCCGCCTTGAAGCCATTAGCTACGTGTTGGCGGCTTCAGCGTTTGCGGGCTTGTTTTTCCCATTCACACGGTTTGTTAAGCAAAGATGGATGGTCATGCGAAACTCAACGGGCCCGAATTTACGAGCAATGGGTGGTGTGATCGGAACTGGCTTTCTGCTGCTGATTGCTGTTCTGTTTCCACTGCCTTTTTCGATCAATGCTGCCAGCACTTTGTCTCCGGGTGTAAGCGCCCCCATTTACGTTCAAACTGCGGGGCATGTGCAAACAAATGCAGCGTATGGCAGCTTGGTTGAGACGGGGGAATTGGTTGCCACTCTGAGAAACCACGAAATCGATTCGACTCAAACAAGACTTCAGGGTGAAGTCGCTGTGGCGGAATCTCGAGTTTACCAGCTCACCAGTAACCGGCAGTTTGTGGCTGGCTCGGCGGCTCTGCCTTCAGCGAAAAAGGCGGTGATCAACGCGCAAGATCGTCTGGCGACCGTCGACACCAAGGCTGCTCGGCTATTGCTTCGAAGTCCAAGAGACGGAGTCATTCGTCCCCCACGCAGTCGCATTCAGCCCGTGGGACAAAAATTTCAGCAGCAGCAGCAGTTCTGGACGGGCACTCCACTGGACAAAAAGAACGTCAACACGTGGTTAGACGAACAAACGATTGTTGCGTGGATTGGTGAAGATCAAGATTTACGAGTGCTGTGTTACGTTGCTGAACGAGATATCGAATTCGTCAGCCAAGGGGCGGTTGCCGAAGTCACGTTCGATTCGTCACCTGGCGATGTGATTTCTGGGCAAGTCACTCGGTTGACAAAGACTGCGGAAACAAAGGTTCCTCAAGAATTGAGTGCCAAAGGTTTTTTGGCAGTTGGTTCAGAAGGTGCGCCGTTGACAACCGTGTTTGCTGTGTATGTTCGGATTGATTCCGACCAAGTGACTGGTTTGCCACCATTGTACAGCACCGGTCAGGTGTCGATCGTGTGCCAGCCACGATCTCTAAGCCAGCGGACTTGGCGACTGCTGCGGCATACATTCGCTTTTGATATTTAGAATTGAAAGAGTGTGCGTTACGGGATGATAAAGATCAAACCTGTGACGGCGGCTCCTTGGACGGCAGCTGCTTTCCATGACCATTCAGGAAAGTATGCGTCCGGACCAAACGACTGACACGTGGGGCAGTCTGGCAACGCGGCGACACAGTCGCGAGGATGATCGGCTGCCGTTTGATATGGCAAAAGGGCGGCCATCGTCGCGAACTGAATGGCAGACGTGAAGGTTGTGAGGCATCCATTGGATTGCCCACATCGTTCCAGATTAGGATCTTCAAAGTACAAAGGATTGTTGTGGAACTTGTGCGTGTTGCGAGGCGCTTTACGAGTTCCGTATCCGCGAGTCAGGTAGTAGCCGGGCACTCCAGATTCCAAATAGCTGCAAGCCAAGTTCTTGGGCAGGTCCAATTCCATTTGCTCGACTTCCTGAGGAACTTCAGGTGGAGCCGTGCTGTTGCCCGAAACGCCAACGACGCTTAAAGGAGCGAACAACCCGTTCACTGTTTTCGATCCGGGCGATTCACAAAACCCCTGTCCCTGTTGAGGAATCACGTAGGTTGTTGGCGGAGCCGTGACTGGTCGTTGCCGCTGAAATTCAGCTGCCGTAAGCAGTGTTCGCTGTCTGGCATTTCTTCGAGTCGACGCAAATGAAGTGGCTCCAGATTGTGTCACTAAACTTTGTAGCTCGTTGATGTAGGTGTCACTGGTGCCAACCGGTTCTGGTTCTTCAGGACGAAGGTCAAGCATCTCACCACGAGCTAAAATCCAAGGTGATGGTCCGTGCAACAATGAATTCAGTTCAGAGACATAGCTATCGATGACGGTCTCAGCACCAGCTTCAGCGAAATCTGGTGCCAGCTGATTCAGCTCTTCCAAGTAAGTTGGACCACTCACAGTTTCGGCAACTTCAACAGGTGCTGGAGCAGAGGCCGTTGTATCAATGATCAACGGCGTCGCCTGAGCCAATTTTTCACAAGACGATGAGCTGAGATTTGCGTAGTTGCGATTCACAGACAAAGTTGCGAAGTCACTGTTTGGTTCAGAATATTTGACTCGACGAATCGGATGAGACGCAAAGACGGCAGGGTTCGCAGCACCAGAATCTGAACCCACTTGGACTGTTGAGACCTGCTGAATGCCGCTGGAGGCTTTCGCTGTCGCACTTGGCGAGTTGATCAAGGTTGGCTTCGCGGCGACCACAGATGGACACTGATTGGAAACAGCGTGAAGAACTTTCTCTGACGTGTTGACCGGGCCAGTCATGACTGTCTGCGGTTGCGAATTCGTGGGATACGAACCTGTTTCAGAGCCATTTGCTGGCTGAAGGCAAATCAAACCAGCGACAGACATGTAACCAAGAGCTGTTGTTAGCCGACCCATGAATCCGTTCCCGAGCATAAATGTTTGCGTAACGCGGTGGCTTTTCCTGACCCACCTGTGGTCTGTTCGACACAGTGGGTCTTTGGATTCGATCACAGAAAGCTGGATTCTTCAGCATTCAGACGATTCATTGCTTCCAGTCAGGCTGTCTCACCAAAACTACTCTCTTACGATAATCGTTAAAGTTTGACATTTCGCCTGACGGAACCGGACAAGACGTTCATCATAACTGATTGTCTGTCGATAAAGGACGCCAGTTATGCCGATGGCCTAAAGTAATCGTCAGCGTGTCAGTCTGGGTCAACACATCGCATTTTTTGAAAATGCCAAGCGGGTGCTCGCATGAATAGCTCATCTTTTTTCAGTCGAATCCGGTCGATTCTTACCCGAGAACAGATGCCACAGCACAAGAAGCGTCAGCATCAGATGCGTCTGATGAAGCTTGAAGATAGACGAGTCCTAAACGCAAGCTTAGCTCTGACGGCAACAGAACTGACTCTCAGCGACTTCGATGCTGGCGACGTTGCAGCCGACGGTCTGAATATTTTCGAAGGCGATGTTTCCATCGATGGGGCGAATGTCGACGCATATATCTTCGAACTGGATGCAAATACTTGGGATTCGGTTCTAGGCGAACCCGGTGATCCCGCTGATTTGACAGATGGTGTTGAAATCAATGGCACTCAGCTACGAATCGCGAAGTCGATTTTCGACGGCTCTCGTGCCGCCACTGGCGTTGATATTGTGATCAACGATTCGCTCAATGTTGATCTCGACGTCCGCTTGGATACGTCTCTCGAAACTTTTGGAGGCGACTTTCAGGCGACGATTGGAGGATCTTTTCTAAGCAACGCGGGATTCTTAGGAACCACCAGCAATGAATTCGGAGAAGCTTCGGGCGACGTATCAGTGACGGCTGTCGGTGACATCACCTTTATGGGAAACATCGACACCAGTGGCCTGAACAACGATGTTGACTCAGCAGAAAGCAACGGCGGAAACATCACTCTGAATTCCGACGATGGCAATATCACCACAGCCTCAATCCGTGCGGAGGGTGGCATAACGGCCGATCCTGCCACCACTGGCGAAGGTGGATTGATCACGATCAGCGCCAACGATGCAGACGCATCAGGCGACGACGGAGATGTCATCATCGCCGGCACCATCGAGACCTCAAGTGAAACCGGAGCCACAAACGTCGATATCGATGCCAGTCGCAATCTGACCGTCAACGAGAACATCACTTCAAATGGAGGCTCTGTCGACCTGAATGCCGATAGCAACGACAACGAATCAGGAGCGATTGCCCAATCCGGCGGAACCATTACCGCAGAATCTTTAAGCCTTTCTGCTGCAACGGGTATTGGAGCAAGTTCGGCCATTCAAACGGCCGCCGACAATTTGCAATTTGACAACACAACCAACTCAACAAATATCAGCAACACGGGTGCCTTGGTCATCGATGGAGCGTCCAGCTTTGGATCGGGAGGCGGCGCACTAGCAGCCGGCAGCCCTTTGACGATTAATGCGGCCATATTATCAGGGGCCGACTTCATCCTTGAAGCGACCGGAGACGGTGGAGCAAATACGGATGTTGACGATTTAACAATCAACGCATCCATCACGCACACTGGTCTCGCAGGTGTCGCCAAGGCAATCACTCTTCGAGCCGACGACGATGTGAATTTTGCGAGCGGAGTTGTTTCATTTGCCAACACAAATGCCGGTGACACACTGACTGTTCGGGCCGATTCGTCTGCAGTGCCGACTCCAGATGCGAACCTGACTGGCGACATTTTGTTTACTGGAGGAACCGTCAACGTTGGACCAGGCACGGCCAACTTCAGCACAAATTTGGCCGTTGGCGGTGGAGCAATTGTTGGAAACGGAGCAGATGCTACCGCTGAAATTGTTGCAGCAACCATCGACCTGAATGCGGCAACCGGAATTGGTGCAGGTGGCATTCTGGAAATCACCGCGGCATCCGTATCTGCAGACTCGACAAATGGCAACATTGACATTGATAGTCTCGCCACCGGAACTGTCACCGCCGCTTCTGTGACGACGGGAACGGGAAGTATCCAGTTCGACCAAACGGGAAATCAGATTCTAAACGTCACCAATGCAGCCACGACTGATGGGGCGATCGCAATCACAAACGCTGGAGCAAACCTGAATGCAAACAGTGTGTCGGCTGGCGGAGTCGCAAACAACGTCACACTTACGAACACAGCTGCCGGAAATGTGACCGTCGGTGCGGGCGGTATTGCAACGGCCGGTGGGCTCGTTGATATCGACGCAGTTGACGACGTGAGCATCGAAGGGGCGATTACATCTGAAGGTGGCAATGTTGATATTGATGCTGCCAATGGAGCCATTAGTAGCAACGCGACAGGTGACATCAACACCACTGGGGATGAAATCGACGAAGACAGCGGCGACGTCACCATGGATGCCGCAACCAGTGTGACTTTGCTGGGCGACATTACAACCGATGGATTCAATAACGCGGCCAGCATTCTCGACAGCGATGCGGGCGACGTGATGATCAACGCCGCAGACGGAAACATCACAACAGCCAACATCAGCGCCATTGGTGGAACAACAAACGATCCGAACACCATGGGCGAAGGCGGAAGCATCACGCTGAATGCGCAAGACGGCGACGCGTCTGCCGACGATGGAGACGTCATTACCAACGGGACTCTGAACACGTCGACGGAAATCGGAGCCACCAAGGTCGACATTGATGCCGTACGAGATATCGACATCAATCAAGCCGTCATCACACGCGGAGCAAACGTGGACATCGACGCCGGACGTGACATCTCGTCGGCTGCGAATGGAGACATCACGACCACCGGCAACACGGCCAACGAAGCGGGAGGAATCGTCGACATTGACGCCGGAAGAAACATCAACTTAGCCGGAGACATTGACACTCGAGGTAATGCGTCAAACGGGGCCGGTGGAAACGTAAACGTAGACACCGTCGACGGAGATATCACCGTTGCTGCGATTGATGCACGAGCAGCCGGAACCGGCATTGGCGGAAACATTTCTCTGAACGCCAACGATTCCGACAACGACAATGTCACCGCCACGGGCGACGTTACCAACAATGGAATCGTACAAACCAACAACAACGCGACCATCACTGTCGAAGCCGATGACAGTGTGAACATCAATGCAAACGTGACTGCTGGTGGCACCGGAGCCGTCATGGTCACAGCAAACGCTGACATCGCCACGGATACAAACACAACCGATGGCAGCACCGAAGCCATCACCATGGCTGGCGGAACCATCATCAATGCCGGATCGGGAACCATCACGCTCACCAACGATGATGACAACGGCCTAGGTAACGAAGACAACAGCGGAAACATCACCGCTCGAAACCTAACCACAACAAACAACACGGCTGCGGCAATTGTCGTCAATTCGGATAACGATGCTCTGCTACAAGGAACTGTGACTACCGGTGGCGGTGATGTAAACGTCGATGCCGATCGCGACATTCGCAACACTGGAGCCATCGACAGCAATGGAGGAATCGTCGACTTCCTTGCAGGTCGAGATGCATTGATCCAGGCAGCAGTCACCACAGACGGAGGATCATTCACCGCAAACGCAGTCCGAGACGTCACCAGCACGGCCGCTGGAGACATCACAACCACAGGCGACACGGCCAGCGAAGCGGGAGGAATCGTCAACATTGACGCCGGAAGAAACGTCAACTTAGCCGGCGACATTGACACTCGAGGTAGTGTCTCAAACGGGGCCGGTGGAAACGTGAACGTAGACACCGTCGACGGAGACATCACCGTTGCTGCGATCGATGCACGAGCAGCCGGAACCGGCATTGGCGGAAACATTTCTCTGAACGCCAACGATTCCGACAACGACAATGTCACCGCCACGGGCGACGTTACCAACAACGGAATCGTACAAACCAACAACAACGCGACCATCACTGTCGAAGCCGATGACAGTGTGAACAT
>JBDWHY010000118.1:0-76858 GCA_039974975.1 Fuerstiella sp.
CCATGCCTCCTTCTCCGCCTCCAGCAGCAGATTCTCCTGCTTTTGTTTCGGGGTCTCCACCACGCAATTGCAATTGAAGCAGTGATCGGATGGGAGCCTTGTCAATTCGATCGGCAGCTCCGTTGGTTTCAGCGATCGCATCAAGCAATGATCGGACAAGCCAAATGTCTTCCTGTGCGTTCCAGATTTCTTGAGATGTCGGAAGGCGGGTCTTCCACTTCGTTGGATTTTCTCGAGTGATCTGTGCGTTGGCGACATCAACGAGGCCTTGGCCCGTTTCTGGCTTGAACGGCTGAATCACGGCCAGTTGCTCTAGAAAGTATCCGTTATAAAGTGTGCGAAAAATTCCTCGTACAGACTTGTCTTTGATCTTACTGCGGAAGCGAAGCTGATTGATTTCAGCGCCAATCAAGTCTGGGTAAACTCGAGCAGCCAGCTGCTGTTTCCAAAGCTTGTCCGCCGATTCGTCGAACGCATCAGAGTGTTTATCGTTTAGTTTTGCCGCTTTGTCAGTCCAGTCAGGACTCGGCGTGCCGATGACGTTTTTCTTCGCCCCCGTTTTCGTGGTTTCAACTTTCGTTTTTTCCTTTTCGATGCTCGCAGATAGAGAACTATTTGCTGCATACCAGCCCCACAAAATCAGAATCAGGCCAAGTCCAAACAGGACCCAGAAGATTTGACGAATGACAGGTTGAAGCTTTTCCATGGTAAACCTCGTTGTATTCAAAGAATCGGCAGCTTGCCGAAACGCTTAATTTGATCTGGCAGGGAAAGATGAACATCGCTGGCACCGAACAGGCATCAGCCGTCTCGACGAGTTACTCGTTTGATTCCTCAGTCGATTCTTCGGGGCTGTCTGTTCGATCGACTTCATTGACTGGTACGAAGGCAAACTGCACTACAAACCGAGTTCTCGTGATCTCACGTGCTTCCTCTTTTTCAACGCTAAATTCATCGAGTGGATCGAGTTTCGGTTTTCGGCCTCCGATGCCCATTCCGCCACCGCCATAGGCTCCTTCGCCTCCGCCATAAGCTCCTTCACCTCCGCCGTAGGCTCCGCCACCTAAGCCGCCAGCCCCCAAGCCGGGTCCGCCTAACCCAGGGCCTCCCATGCCGGGTCCGCCCATGCCTCCACCGTAATTTCCTCCACCATAATTTCCTCCGCCGTACTCTCCTTCGCCGCCACCCATGCCCATGCCCATGCCGTTCGCATCGCCTTGTCGGCTATTGGGGTCATAGACCCACGGTACATCTTCGTGCCAAACCAATACGGGATGACTGATTCCCATTTGTCCAATCGGAGTGTTTGATCCATCTCCGTTGTCCAGCCGCCACTGTCGCATGTTTTCGACAAGAGTGTCGTTGACGAAGTTGAAGCTGATTTTCTTATACCAAGCAGGACCTTTGTCTTTGCTCTGATGATTAAAGTTGTGGTAGCCACTGACGGTGACAATGTAGCCTTCGCCTTCTGGAGCCACTTCAGCGTCGTTGCCCAGAAAATCTTCTGCCTTGCCACCTTCCACCAAAGCTGTGTGCCATTCTTTCACATCGGCCACTCGCATGTGACTAAACTGTTCGATGTGCAATTGCTTCTTCAAGGTGATGTCAGTGATGTCTTGTTCATCTCCGACAACTCGTGGAAGACAGTCGTTGATGGCCTTCATCAGTTCAAGCCAAAGTACCTTTTTCTGCAACGGGGCAGTCAGCTCTTCAATGGCCTTAATGTTGGCGTCGTGATTCGCTTTGGCTCCATCGTAAGCTGTTTGGTTACTGGACATCGTTGAATTTAACTGAGCCACTGCTTTGTGAGCATTGCCCCAACGACCCTCATCGACAGAACGCAGCACATTGGCGCTCAGGAAGGTGGAAATTCCAACGGTCAATAACAAGCCTGCCGCCATTCCCACAGCCCAAGGCTTCTTGTGACGAATTGTTCGTTCGACCACGATTTCCGGTGGAAGCAAAGTCGTCTTGATTCGAGTTTGCTTTAACGTTTGCAAAGCCAAACCGTAAGGCACAGCAAACGTCATTGCGTTGTCGACAAGCAAAGGATCGCTCAGCACGCCTTCGCCAGAAATGCCTTGGAAATCTTCAAGCTTTTGGACTTCGTACTGTAAGTTCTGCTGCAAGAACTTCTGCAGTCCGGCCATCTTGAAGCCATTGCCGACTCCGATCACCTTCTTGATTTTTGCCGACCGATTCACGCTTCCAAAGTAACCGATTGAGCGTTGAATTTCGGTCACAACGTCATTGAAGACCGGACGCATGGCTTGGAACACAGCCTTGGGGTCGGGAGCCTTGGTTGCGTTGCATTTCAGGTGCTCGGCCTTGGCGAACGTTAGCTTCATTTCACGAGTGAGTGCTCGAGTAAAATGGTTGCCGCCGTAAGGCACATTGCGGATCCACATGTTGCGACCGTTGGACACCATCAAAGTGGTGTTGTCGGCACCCATGTCCAGCACGATGTAATGGTCGTCGGCATCTGGTGGGTCTCCGCCATCAATGCTTCGGAAACCCAATACGTCGTAAGACAGATAGTTATACAGAGCTAAAGGAGCCACCTGAACCAATTCGACTTCCAGTTTCTGTTCGACGAATGGCCGCATTGCTGCGTAAACCAGATCTCGCTTCATCGCAAACAGGCCCACTTCGGCCTCGAGCATAAAGCCGCTTTCTTCAACTCCGCCACCAATCGTTTGATAGTCCCAAACGACGTCATCTAAATCGAACGGGATTTGCTGTTTGGCTTCGTAACGAACAATTTCCGCGACTTTGCTGGGTTCAACAGGAGGCAACTTGATGAACTTAGCCATCGACGTGTGTCCAGAAACGCTGATCGAAATCAGATCGTTCTTGACTTTGTTACGTCCCACAAACGTTTCGACAGACTGCCGAATCAGTTCTTCCGGAATCGCATCCGGTTGGCTCAGAATTTTGGGATGAGGAATATAGTCGAACGCGACTGCTCGAATCTTTTCGCCTTCGTCCCCGAGACGCAGCTTAATGGCCTTTAGACCCGCTTGACCGATATCAATGCCCCATGCGCTGCGTGTATCTGCCATATCTGATTCCTTCACAGAAGAACGTTGAACCGGTTTTGGTTCGACGTCATCGTTCCAATTAATCTGTATTCTGGTTCCAAATGGAAATTTCGGATCAAAATCTCGATCCCGAACGCAGAACGAGTCCACGATTTCCAGTTGGTTTTGCTGTCAACCTACCTGCTTGACGGCGGTATCGTCAACGAAAACGCCAATTTATGCAACTTTCACGGTTCCCCCAACTTGGGTCATTGTCGTAACCACCAAAATGGTGCTTAGACGGAACGGAATTCAGCCTTTATTCCAGCCGATCTGTGACAATGTGCAAAAGCAGTGCAGCTTTGACGCTGTTTTTCAGGTCTTTGTTCCCGAGAAGTCGGAAAATCTAAATCGGCAGTTAGAATTCGCAGCACGGATCGCCCGCCGGCAAGATCCTTTCGAGCGCAACAACCGCCCCTTAGTTTTCCTTCTTCCTTCGTTTTCTGTACACAAATGACTGACTCGGCCGAGTTCCAAGATATCCGGATATTGATTCCCGGCTATTCGATCGAAGATTTGCCCACCGATTTGGATGAGGCGGAAGCTTCGTCGCTGCTCAACGCATTCGCCGTTGCCTGGCACCCCTGGCTACTAAAACAGTCAGCCGCCCTGCCCGACGTGTATCAAGCCGAAGCGACCGAATTGCCAACCGGCAAACATCTGATTTTGATTCCAGAATGCAGCGAAAGCTGGCTGGGCTGCGATTGGAAATTGGAACTGCTGGAAACAGAATCTGACATCTTCCATGGCTGCGAAGATCGTCAACAATGGTTGACGCTTTTGCAACAGCGTTACAGTTCTGCTTTGCCCGTCATCGATGAACAGCTTCAAGCCGACTTCTTGGCCTTTGGAACGGCGTGGCTGCAGGTTCGCTTGATGAGCCGCCGCATGCATTTCTTTGTCGACCCAGAACAGAACAAGCTAGAAGAAGCAATTTTTGATGCCGCTGACGCAGCTGTGGCGGGCCAAGTCGACGAATGCAAAAAACATCTGAAAGCGGCCTTTGAATGCCTGTTGGATTGTCGAGAACAATTCTACCCAGTGGAATGCTACTTGATTGATCTGTGCTTGCCTTCAGATCAATCGACTGCTGCAGACTTGCTCGCCGCGTTGGATGGTGATTCAAAACTGTCCGTGCTTACCAGTGCCGAACATCTGCAGCAGCTCGCGTCTGCATCGGCCCCCCTGCAAACCAGCATTCTGGACGCGATTGAAGAAAAGCGAATCAGCATTTTAAGCGGACATTCGCATGAACTAAGAACATCATTGGGCAGCATGAGTGGCTTTGTGTCGGATGTTTCAGCAGGCGTTCAAAGTCTCAAAGAACTCGCCCCCAACTTGCCTTTGAACTGGGCTCGAAAACGCTTTGGTCTCATGGCCCATCTTCCCAGTGCCCTTGGACTCTTTGGGTTTCAATCGGCAATCCATGTCGCTTTAGATGATGGGCTTTATCCTGATCAAGAAGATGGCCAGCTGGAATGGCGAGGTCTTGACGGAACCACTTTGTTTGCAACGTCCAGATTGCCAATGGCGATTGATGGAGCCGCAGCGTTCCAAAAGTTTGCGGACCGCTACAGCGAAAGCATGCAAGAAGACACAACGGCGATCGGAGTGTTAGCTCGGCTGCCCGTCTTGAATTCACCTTGGTTGGATGATCTGAAGAGAACGGCTGAATATGCACCCGTGTTCGGACAATTCGTAACGTGGGACGAATATCGAAACGAAATCCAAACGCATGATCAGCCGAAGTCGTTTCAGCCCGGAGAATATCTCAGCCCAGCGTTGATCCAAGCATCGGTGCTTAAAACTGAAGCTCCCCTTTCTTCTCCGGCAGGTCTGCTTAAGCTTCGTACCAAGTTGGATGCAATTTCGTTTGCGCTGTGCCAATCCATTATTTTGGCGGCGGATACCGACGGTTTGCGGGCTGAAGTTCAGAGGCTAGAACGCTGTCTGGACGGCGAGGAAGCCAGACGGCTTTCCCTGAAAAATGCAGAAGATACAGTCGCCGAACAGGCCCATCGATTGACGGTAATCGGCCTAGAAATTGACTCTTGCCAATCGAACCTGATGGCCGCTTATTCGACCCAGTTACCTCATGCATCAGCCGATGCCCAAGGTCGCCTGATCGTGAATCCGTCTTCATCGGCGATTGAAGCGACGGTGGACTGGCCATCGAACTGGAAGCTACCTGAAAGCAGCGAATCCATCTTGGAAGCGTGGCAGCAAAAGAAGGCGACGTTCCTCAACGTAAAAGTTCCACCCGGTGGATTTGTGTGGCTGACAGAAGCCAACGGACGTTCCTCATTGGTGCCTCAAACAGCCAAAGGCAAGCCTCTTGCCGAACCATGGTTGCTTCGAAACAAGTTCTTCGAAGTGCACCTGAGCGAAAAAACGGGAGGCATTGCTGGAGTCTATTTTCATGGACAGCGAACGAACCGAATAAGCCAGCAAATGGCTCTTCGCCGAGACACATCGTCGGCAACCTATTCACGAAATCAGTCGGAAGCAGACAGCTATATTTCAGCTCGCTGTGTCGGCGCGACCCTGCTGTCTTCAGGCCCGTGGCTGGGTTCTATCGAAACGGAAGGTCTGATTCGGCAGCCGGGAACAAAGAATAAGCTAATCGGTTACCGGCAGAAGATTTCCGTCGAAAGATCTCGGCCAATCATCGACATTGAAATCACGATTGATGATGACAGCCAAGCTTTAGAAGGCAATCCATGGATGTCCTATTTTGCGTGTCGATTTGCGTGGGACAACGAATCCGCAAAGGTGACTCGCAGTCAATTAGGGTGGCCGTCGAAAACGAAAATGGAACGGTTCGAAGCGCCTCATTACATCAAAGTTCAAGACGACGAACACTGTGTTCAAATTCTAACTCACGGTCTTCCATTTCATCGGCTGGCCGGGTTTCGCATGCTTGATAGCTTGCTGCGAGTCGAAGGCGAACCAACAACCGTGTTTCGATTTCGGCTGATGTTGGAAGACGGACGAGCTCAACATTTTGCAACCAGCTTTTTGCAACCGGTGCTGCAGCATGACACTTCGGGAATGATTCCCCAAACGGCTGTGGCAGGGTGGCTGCTTGGGCTTTCAGCAAAGAATGTGGTTGTCGCTCGGTCCGAAGTCACGGTTGATGGCAAGGTTCGTTTGTTACTTCAGGAAACGGAAGGTCGGCCAGCCAATTGCAAAGTTCGTCTCGCTAAGAAAGCGAAAT
The DNA here is from genome assembly GCA_039974975.1 of Fuerstiella sp. Taxonomy (GTDB): domain Bacteria; phylum Planctomycetota; class Planctomycetia; order Planctomycetales; family Planctomycetaceae; genus Fuerstiella. The sequence goes on from JBDWHY010000118.1 coordinate 6,298, forward strand.
CAGCTGTTCGAAGGCTGGCTGAAGGCGGCGTTCTTGAAGAACTGGGGACAGATGCGGATGAATTCATGGTTCCGTTGTCTCGCTTTCAGCTCAGACTGATTGAAATCACCTTTTAAAATTTTTGTCGGTATGGTGTAGCGGCAGCCTCTCGCCGCACCCTTTCGTTTTTTTAACGACTTTAACCAAACATGACTTCACACATGATTGTCACGATCGATGGTCCGGCTGGTTCCGGAAAAAGCACAGTGGCCCGACAATTGGCGATTCGCTTGGGCGTCCGATTTTTGGATACCGGAGCAATGTATCGAGCCATCGCATTGGCTGTTTTGAATCACAATGTCTCAGAAGATGATGAAGCGGCTGTGACCGCGCTGGCGACGTCGGTTCAGATTCAGTTTAACGAAGACCAGCTGCTGCTGAATGGGCAAGATGCCACCGCTGATATCCGTCGTTCAGATGTTACCGCTATTTCGTCTGTGGTGGCCGCTCATTCCGCGGTTCGCGAACGTCTGGTTGAACTTCAACGCAGTGTCGGAGAATCTGGAAGTTTGGTGACTGAAGGTCGAGATCAGGGCAGCGTTGTGTTTCCCTTGGCGCAACACAAGTTCTTCTTAACTGCTAACTTAGACGTGCGAGCTCGTCGCCGCCATAAAGAGTTAGTGGGCAAAGGGTCGAAACTGACTTTGTCGACAGTGAAGAGTCAGTTGAGCCAACGTGATGACCGAGACGAAACCAGAATTCACGCTCCTTTGAAACCAGCAGAAGACGCTCAGCTTATCGACACGTCGCATTACACGATTGCTCAAGTTGTTGATTTGCTGTGCGATACGGTGCAGGGAAAAACGGATTCGCCGTCCACGAAATCGCCGGTTGCCGACGAGTCAACTCGAGTGTAAACGCGGCCAAAATAGAAACGACAAAGACAGATCAGAATTCATTCTGAAGACAGCTTGGTTTAGCAGCGGGCCATTTAGAATTTTACGGTTGGCAACGGAGCACGGTGGCATGGCAGAAGACGTCAAACGAGTTTTGATGATGACGGAGGAACTTGCGTTTCGAGGGGCGTCGGTGCTGGCCCTACGTTTGGCAAAAGGTCTGTTGGAACGAAATATCGAAGTTGTTTTGTTGTGTACTCGTCGAAAAATCACGGACACAGAACTCACAAAGTGCCTTCCGATTCACGAGCTTCCAGGCTATTCATTGCCGCTTTGGAATCGCATCGTGAGCCGTACAGTGGTGAACCAGTTGCAAGGTTCTTCGCCGTCGGTCATTCACTGTATCGGTCCGCGAATGCTGCAGCAGGCGGCGTGGCTGAAAGGTCACTTGGGTTGCCCGATCGTAGTGAGCGTGACCGATCAACTGGAAGCCGCCCAGCTTGCGGCCGCCAGTCGGATTGAACACGTGAGTGCCATTGTTGGAGTCAGCGAGAGCGTCAAAATGGCGTTGCCGAAGTCTTTAGACCACTTGGAACAACGAGTGATTTTTCCCGGAGTGCCGTTTGATCTTTCCGAGAATCCTTCTGCCATCTTAAACGAAGATCGAGTTCCTGTTGTTGGAATGGTGGGGCCTTTGGAGGTCATGAAGGGTGGTTCGTTTTTCTTAAGATCGTGCCATCGAGTCATCGAAGCGGGGCAACCGATCCGCATTGTGATCACAGGGTCAGGTCCAGAAGAACGCAACCTTCGGCGGCTTTCGACATCTTTGAATCTGGATGACCATGTCACGTTCGTTGACGATGGTGCAGCCATGTCGACCTACCTTTCTGCGATCGATATTTTTTGTCTTCCGTCGTTGCAACAGGGCTTTGGAATCTTCCTGCTTGAAGCAATGGCATTGGGGCGAGCCGTGATTGCGTCGGGTGTCGGAGGTGTCTTAAGAATTCTAAAGGATGGGGAAAGTGGCATGGTTGTTCCTCCTTCAGACAGTCGATCATTGGCCGAAAAGATGCTGTTGCTTTTGCAAGATCCCAAAATGGCTCGCAAAATGGCGATCGCTGGTAAGAACCTTGTTGAAGACAACTTTACGCTCGATCGAATGACGTCAAATATGTTGACTCTTTACGACGATGTGCTTGATCATCGAGGTGAGCAGGTCTCAACCATTCCACTGGCACTGACAGAAAGTACAACGGCGTGAAGGCTGAAATTATAGCGATCGGATCGGAGCTGACTTGTGGAGCTCGCACCGACACCAACAGTGTTTGGTTAAGTCAGGAATTGGAAGCCTGCGGATGGATCGTGCAACGCCATACCACTGTCGCCGACGATCAGGCTGCGATGGTAAAGATTTTTCAAGACGCCGCGACTCGCAGTCGAATCGTCTTGGTGACGGGAGGGCTCGGGCCGACACTCGATGATATTACTCGAGACACACTGGCGGAAGCGTTTCAGCAACCGTTGGTTCAAGACGACGACGCATTGCAGCACATCGAAAAACTGTTTCGAAGTCGTCATCGCGAAATGCCCGAACGAAACAAAGTGCAAGCTCTGCGCCCCGAAAAAGCGTCCATGATTTCTAATGCTCATGGAACGGCTCCTGGTATCTTGATGCATTTGTCCGACCCGGCTTGCACGATCGCTGTGATGCCCGGAGTACCGGCTGAAATGAAATTGATGTTTCGCGACGAAGTGCGGCCGCAGCTGCCTTTCAGCGACGTCTTTGTGAAACGCTCTTTAATTCGTAGTTTTGGGATGGGGGAATCAGCAGTCGAAAGACGGCTTAAAGGTCTCACCGCTCGAGGTCGTAATCCCGAAGTGGGGATCACCGCAAGCGAGGCCGTGATTTCGCTTTCGATTACAGCTCGAGCGGGCAGCGCCGAAGAATGTGATGTGATGACGAAGGCGATTCGTGATCAAGTTTACGAATGCTTGGGCTCCAGTATTTTTGGAGAAGCAGACGCTCAGCTACACGAAGTGGTGACTGAACAGCTAGCCGACAAGAATCAACGAATTGCATTGATTGAAGGAGCCACCACGGGAGGCATTTTGAGTCAGTGGATGAGCGAATCTGAAGCGACTCAAGATCGTCTCTCGAGCAGCATTTTGTTTGCTTCAGAAGCCGCTTTGCTAGCCGCTCATTCGTCGTCTCACACGAGTTGGCGAGATTTTTGTGTGGAACAAGCTGAAGCATTATTGCAGTCAGGAACTGTGGACTATGTTTTGATTTCCTCACCCTCGCAAAATCATGTGGATGAACAAGGAGTGGCTTCAAAGTTAGGCCAAGTGATTTTTGTTGCCGCAGGTGTTGAGGTGGAACGAGATGTCAGTATGGCGGGAAATTTGGCAATCTTCCGGCATCGAGCATCCAGAACGGCTTTGAATTTACTGCGTTTGCATCTGTTGGGTGAAACGCCCCATTCATAAAGGCCCACTTTTGTGTGGTGAAATTTAGTTGCCGTTCGGCAGTTGAGATTCACGAGGTTCAACGACCAATGTTGCCGGATAGCTGGTGACTCCGTTGACGTTGCTTTTGAGATGAAACGTGTAGGTTCCTGGTTCGGCGACCGGTGATGCGGTGATATAAAATTCTCGTTGGCTTTGACCTTCAAGCAGTAGCAGTCCGTTTAATCCGATGTTGTCAACGAAGACTCCGTAAGGCAAATTTCGACCGGCATCCTCTTTGCCAAACGAAACGATGCCGTTGTGACTCAGGCGACTGAGTGTCAGGAATGCGTTGATCGTTTGCCCTGGTTGAATCGACAGGACAATGGGTTTGGCTGCATGAGCTGTGTGGTCCGAGGGCGGTTCTGGCTTTGAGGGATGAATGGCGACCTTCAGTTTAGGATCTTTCAGCAGCTTGAATTCGGTGAAGCCTGAAATTTCAATCGGCTGTTGATGGGCGTGCAGATGGGGGCGTTCACGGTTTGCTGGATCGCCGGTAGCGTCATCGTCGGTAGCGTCATTGTCGGTAGCACGGTCGTCGGTAGCACGGTCGTCAAGTGCGAGATTGTCTTGTCCGGCTTTGGCGAAAAAACGAATCGCCCTTCGTTGTTCATCTGTGATTTCCACAGCGTCGTTCGTCGCGAAAATCGTCGCGTATGCTCGATACTGTTCTCGTTGAATGGTGATCGGAGTTGAGCAGATATATCCAGCTGGAATTTCTTCTGCGTAAATCGTAATCGGTCCGTCATAACCATCGATTCGCTTTGCCTTGAATTCGATTTCTTTGCCGGAGTCTTTCGACACAGAAAACTTGGAGCCATTGTGACTGACAGAAAACGACGGCCGAGTTTCTCGAAGAGTGAGATCATAGTGAAAATCTTCGCCGCTAAATTCTCGAGCATCACTGATACGAACGACATAGCGTCCACTGTTTCGTACTTCGAAGAACAGACGACTGTCGGCTCCAAATTCTCGCAGTCCATCGTCGTCGTTTTCGTAGTAGACAGGAAACGTGGGCAAGCCGTTGGACACGATTTCTGATTCAGGTGGATGAGGTTGCACGATGAATGCTGGGGCAAGCAGTGCATGTGATGTGCCAGTGGTGCCGAAGTACGTGTGGCGTTTTCCAAAGCCCGGATAGACATTGAATCCCGAATCGGGACCTCGAGGGTAATGGTGCAGCTTTGTGACTTCACCGTCTGCATACAGGTATTGATTCAATTCCATTTCGCGCCAGTTGAACAGACGGAAATCTCCTGATTGGTGACCGTCTTTTCCTCGAAACGTAAACCAAGAATCTCGGACAGCCTGCAACCGAGTTCTCAGGAGAGGCTGGCCAGATTCTGTCAGGATTTCGATCTTGGAATCCAGAGGTGACTTCTTTCTGGCTGCGTTCACTTCAAGCACCAGAGCTTGCCCTGCGATCGCTTCAAACATGTAGCAGTCGCGGTCGGGGCCTCCCGTTGCCTCATAAATGTGGCCGGATACCGTGGCAGGTAACGCAACTTGTTCAGCTGTTGCAGCAGAATGATTGGGAGAATTGGATTCTGTGATTGCGATTGGCACAGCAACAGTGGACGCGTCTTTGTTGAGGTGCGGTGAAACCATCGGCTGTGGCATCTTCGCAGATGGATTGGCGTTCGCGGATTGACTGGCCTGATTTGTACTCGTCTTTTCAGTGGCCGGATGTCTAAGTTTGAAAGCTTGAGGCGGACCATTCAACGTTGTGACTGTCAGGTTTTGGTTGGTTGAAAACGCCAGCGAAGTCACCATGGATTCTTGTCGTGGTAGAGTCTGCAGTTGTTGCAACGGATTTGTTGTCCAAATTCGAACCGTGCCATCTTCGGCCGCAGTTGCCAGTTTTGTTTCATCTGGCGATAGCCGCATTTTGTGAATCGTTTGTTCATGAGCAAACAAAGATGACAGCAGCGGGTTAATGGTGGGTTGATCTTTCGCAACGAGATTCCAAGCTCGAATTCGATTGTCTGCTCCCGCTGCAAAGATGCGATTCAAGGTGGAGCTGATTTGCACGCAGTATTGTTCGCCTTGGGCTTGGCTAAGCGTGTCGAGGCGTTCGCCAGTCATGACATTCCAGACCTTGACTGTTCCATCTGTACTAGCGCTGCACAGAATTGTTCCTGAACCATCAAACGATAACTGGAAAATGCTTCCGTGATGTCCCTTTAGCGTTCTGAGAACGTTGCCGGTGCGGACGTCGTGAATCACAATACGGCGGTCGTAGCCAGCCGTGGCGATTCGGTTTTCGTTTTGGTTGATTGCGGCACAGTACAAAGCATCAGTATGCCCTTTGAAGCTGCGTTGAATTTTTCCGTCGTTGGCCGATAGCAGCAACGCCGTCCCGTCAATGCCGGGAAGGCCGACGGCGGCGAGCAGTTGTTTGGAGCTGGCTGCCCAAGTTAAGCCTGTGACATTGCCTTGGGGGATGTCGAACTTTCGAAGTTGTCTTCCTGTCGCGACATCGTGAATGGAAATTTGCCGACTACCGCCGATCGCCAGTTCTGTGGGGGAAATGGCAACGCTGGCAAATGATTCAGACTTGCGTTTGCTGAAGGGAGACAGTTGAGGGACGTCTGGAATACCGGCGGCCATGGCTTGGATGGCTGCTCCCGACAGCACCCACTGTTTCAGAACTTGTCGTTCGGCGGTTGTTGGCTGCAGTTCGTCTTGTGGAGGCATCGTGTTGTCGACGTCTGTTTGCAGAACCTGATAAAGCAGGCCGTCTTTTGGGTTGGCTCGATCTAAAACCGGTCCGTTCGCGCTGCCCTTCTTAATGGCGTCGAAGGTTTGCAGAGATAAGCCGACTTCTGCATCCTGCCGGTTATGGCAGCCAAGGCAATACTTTTGCAGCAACGGTTCAACTGGCTGCTGTGCCCACGCGTTGTCGCCCATCGCAACAATCCAAACCGGCAGCAAGAACCTCACCAAGACGAAACAAGGTGGCATTTGTAAGCGAATGGTTTGCTTCATGCGTTCACTCGAGCGTTAGCGAGGAAGAGTTGTTTGGTGGGATACAGCTTGCAATCCCTGACTGAAAACGTCAAACGATGAACGTTTTGGGGAAAGGCATCCGTGCGACGGGGCTGGTTAAGACGCGAGATTCGGACGTGAGGTCACTCTGAATCTCAGTCTTCGCTGATGAAGGAGAATTTTGGAAAGCATTTTGTGCCAATGATTTACGTCGAATTTTGATTCTTTGCCCCCAGATGAATCGAACGGCACCGGTTTCGTGATTGAACGTCCGTTTTTTTGATTTTTTATGAATCCTGTGAAATAATCGGGAAGACTAAACCATCGTTATCTGTGCCTAGAACTGTGTCGGAGCCTGATTGCTTGCGAAACAAGCCTGACAATTCTGATCTGGTGAAAGATCGTTGTGTTGATTTAGAGCCTGAAATACGTGCGTTTTTGTTCGGTATTCTGCGTGACACTCACGAAGTTGAGGATGCTTTTCAGCGAACGGTGGTGAAGGCGATTGAGGCGAGTGCAGATGTGAATGCCGAGACATTGCGAGGTTGGTTGTTCAAGATCGCGCTGAATGAGGCTCGGGCGTTTAAACGATCGCAGTCGTTGGCAAAAGCAAAAATTGAAGATTGGAAGCAGCAGTTCGGCCAGTCCAGTACGGCGGGCGGCGGTGCTAGTCTGGATGGGATTATTTCCGCTGAAAGGCAGGAAAGCATCGATTCTGCGGTGATGCGGTTACCTAAGAATCAGCGAGAAGTGATCGAAAGGCGAATGAGAAATGGGCAAAAGTTCGCCGACATTGCCATTGAGATGAATCGCCCTCTTGGAACGATTTTAACTTGGATGAGGCGAGCTTTGAACAGCTTGCGAGAGATGCAGGAAATTCGAGAACTGAACCCTGATGCTGGTCATTCAGCGTCAGGAAACTCAGCAGCGGACGAAAACAGATGAACGACAAATCACATCACTTGGCAACGGCATTGATCGACGACCCGAATTGGGCCGCGTTTTTGTATTTGTCAGATGAACTCTCAGTTGAAGAAGCTCGACTTTTTGAAGATCAGCTGGCGGACCGAGAGGACCTGCAGTTGGCCTTGATTGAAACAACTCGGCAACTTGCCTGTCTCGCAAATTCAGATGCGATGGATGGACAATTCGTGGCAGACCAAGCGTCGGCGCCAAGTGTTATCAACGGTTCAGAAATGTCATGGAGATTTAAGGCAGGTGCAATCGCTGCTGGTCTTGTCGCTTGTCTCGCGATCGCGGTCTTCAGTTCGCAAGATTCCGTCGACACCAAACCGGCCTACACCGAAGCGACAAACACTAAACCTGCAGACAGAACACCTGACAACCGTGAACAGCTTTCGTTGGCAGCGACCGACGGCATTGAAGCAGATACTGAAGTTCTGTTGGCGTGGCTGAACATTCCATCAGAAGAAGTCGTTGACGAAGATGCTGACATTCAGATTGCTTCCGATTTGTCAGTGCCAGATTGGATGTTGACCGCCGTGCTTTTAGAAGCGGAAGATCTTGATGCTTCAGAAGATTCCTCTTTCAGATCGTTGCCACCGATTAAGAATTCAGACAGCATTTGATTCACTTCGTTGTGTCGCTAAATCAGCACACTCATGACAGCAGCCATCCTTTTGGAAACAGCAATTTGACTCGCCAACTGTTTAAGTCGTTTATTCTTTCGAGCCTGACTCTTCTGTTGTTTATGCCAGGCAGCGTCGCGGATCAGTCTGGCATCGTACCCTCTGATTCTGCGTCGTCTGATTCTGCGTCGTCCGATTCTGCGTCATCCGATTCTGGGGCGATCACAACCAGTGTTGTTGGAGAAGACGCGTTGGCGTCTAGGGCGGCCAAGACTGTTGTTGGCCAAGGGAATCGAAAGAAGCAGGACGTGCGGGGTGATCGGCTTTCGAAAGAAACAGAAAAGAAGGCCATTGAATTTGCTCAGCAGCATCAGCCCGCGATGGCGTCTTTGGTGAAGAGATTGCGCAATAAAAGCCCAGAAGCTTATGACAAGGCCATCCGAGAGTTGAGTGCCGATGCTGTTCGGTTGACGAAGTTTGAAGAACGCCAACCTCAACGGTTTCAATCGGAATTAGAACTCTGGAAGGTTGATTCGGAAATCCGGATCCAGTTGGCGCGTTGGACGGTAAGCGGCTCAGATCGCGTCGAAGTGATACTGCGTCGCCTGTTGACCAAGCGGCAGGGGCTTCGTCGCCAGCGAATGGAAGTCGAACGGCAACGTTTGCAGGCTCGGCTAGAAGCGATTGATGAACAGTTGCAACAATCGACGCCGCAGTCTGCAGAAGATATTGATCGAGAATGGAACAAGCTGACTCGACGGCTCAGACCTGACAACAGCAAGACGCCGCCACGAAAAAAGACGACCAAAGACGGTTCGAAGCCTGATGATAAAAAGTCAGGTTCGAAGAAGTCTCAAGCAGCGGCTTCAAAGTCGGCCAAGGGCGAAGCCCCCAAATGAGACACACGCGAACACGACGATCAATCGTTGGATACACGAAGATCATAGGAATTTGAGTTCGACTGCTGAATGAAAATTGTGTTCAGCAAGCAAACTTGAAATCGTTTTGAGGAGTATTGAATGAGACCCTGTTTAACGAGGCTACTTGCAGTTGCCTTTGCCGCATCGACGACATTCAGTTTTGCAATTGCAGCGGATGCCGATCCGGCTGCAAAGTCAAAAATGATCGCATCTGTGTCAGAACGATTTGCGAATTCAACGTCTGGTGAAACTCCAGATTTTCAAAAGCACGTGATGCCACTGCTTGGCAAGTTAGGTTGCAATGGCCGAGCTTGTCATGGGTCGTTTCAGGGGCGAGGTGGTTTTCGCTTGTCTTTGTTTGGATACGACTTCAAAGGCGATCACACAGAGCTCACAGATCGCATTGATCTGACGGATACTTCTGCCACCAGCTATCTGCTGGAAAAGCCGCTGATGGAAGTTCCTCACGAAGGCGGTAAAAGAATCACCCCCGGATCTTGGCAGCATCATTTGTTGACAGAATGGGTCCGCAAAGAAGCACCTTCAATTGGCGAAGCGCCTGCTCGCTTGGCAGAACTTAAGATAGCTCCGTCGGAAGTCGTTTTTGCATCTGACGACGACAAAGTGCAATTGCAGGCGACCGCAATTTGGTCGGATGGCACGTCTGAAGACGTCACAAGTTTGTGTCGGTTTCAGACCAACGATGATCAAATCGCCGACATCACATCTGATGGTGAGATCACTCCTGGGGCATCTGGCGACACTCATATTGTCGTCTTTTACGACAACGCCGTGGTTCCCGTTTCTGTGATTCGTCCAGTGAGCGATCAATTCGGTGACAAGTATCCTCAAATCGCTGCAAAGGGTCAGGTTGACAAACTCATCGTCAACAAGCTTCGCAAGCTGGGCATCGTTCCGTCTGAGCTTTGTACAGACGAAGAATTTTTGCGTCGTACCAGCTTGGATGTCACTGGCGTTCTTCCGACTCCTGCTGAAATCGCCTCGTTCACAAAAGATGTTCGTTCAGACAAGCGGGCACGAAAGATTGACGAACTGTTAGAACGACCCGGATATGTGGGTTGGTGGACAACTCGACTGTGTGATTACACCGGTAACAGCGACGATCAGCTGAACAACGTGACGCCCGTTCGTGCGGCTGCATCACAACAGTGGTACGAATGGATCTATCAGCGCGTCGAACAGAACATGCCGTATGACGACATCGTTGAAGGGATCGTCATGGCAAAAAGTCGTGAGCCCGATGAAAGCTACGAAGAATACTGTGAGAACATAAGCAAGCTGTACCACAAAGGGTCGGATGCTTCATTTGGTGATCGTAGTATGATGCCTCATTATTGGTCTCGCGCGAACTTTCGCTCGAAGGAAGATCGAGTCATTGGGTTTGCCTATACGTTCCTTGGAGTACGCATTCAGTGTGCTCAATGCCACAAGCATCCGTTTGACCAATGGACTCAAGCCGACTTCAACGGGTTTCAGGGATTCTTTTCCGGGGTCGAAGGACGTTCGCAAAATGCTGCTCCTGAAAATCGCAAGGAATACCAAAATCTGTTGGCGAGTTTAGACACTGACAAAGCACTGAAGGGCAATCAGCTGCGGAACGAACTTGGCAAAATGGTTCGCGCTGGAAAAGTGATTCCGTTTGGTGAAGTTTATGCCAACCCTCCGGCAAAAATGGTCACGCAAGTCCGCAAGGGGAAGAAGCGAAAGGTTCGCAAAGGCAACAGTCGCACTTCAATGACGGGCACGCTGTTGGGCCACGAACCTATGGACCTGACGGAATACAACGATGTTCGAGAACCATTGATGGCTTGGTTACGGTCTCCTGAAAATCGATTGTTTGCACGAGCATTCGTGAATCGAGTTTGGGCGAATTATTTTCATGCGGGCATTGTCAATCCACCGGATGATATGAATCTGGCCAATCCTCCACGAAACGCAGAACTGCTGGACTATCTGTCTCATGAATTCATAGCTCAGGGCTTCGACATGAAGTGGTTGCATCGTGAAATTCTGAACAGTGATACCTACCAACGCAGTTGGGTGCCCAATGCCACAAACCGTCTCGACGAACGCAACTTTAGTCGAGCAGTTCCGCGACGAATTCCTGCTGAGATCGCATGGGACATGGTCACTCAGGCAGTGAGTAACGACGATGCCTATTCGTCGTTTGTGACAAGCTTGGAAGACCGAGCCGTTTCGATTCCAGGATCGGGCGCTCGACGTCGAGGCAATCATCCGGGGCAGTACGCTTTAACGATCTTTGGCCGAAGTCTTCGAGAAAGTAACTGCGACTGCGATCGTTCTGAAGAACCCAGCTTGTTGCAAACGATCTTTCTTCGCAACGACGGGCAAGTTTTGAACATGCTAAACAGTTCAGACGGATGGCTTTCGGAAGTCGCCAAAGAGCACGACTTGGCATTTAAGGCCAGTTCCAGTAATTCCAGATCAGGCGCTCAAGCTGCTCGAATGAAACAGCTTGAAGCCACCTACCGTAAGCAAGTGCGGCTGAAACAAGAACAGCTTCGAAAGCTAAGGAAAGCCAAAGGGGGGACTCGAGCCATTGGCAAGTTGGAAAACCAGCTCGCATCGCTCAAACAGCGATACCGAAAGGCGGTTGGCAAAGATCTTCCAGATGGGGCTTCTGGCAAAGCAGTTGATCCGAATCGCTCGTTGAATTCAGAAGCGGTAACGCAACTGATCCATGACGCGTATCTTCGGACTTTAAGTCGGAAACCAACTGACAGCGAGCTGACGACAGCGATGTCATTTATGACAGAAGCGGAATCGCCTATGGAAGGTCTTCAGTCTGTGATGTGGGCCCTGCTGAATACCAAAGAATTTATTGTGAATCACTAGGGATTCGACTTTCAGCCTTCGGGTTGAAAGCAAACACGGGAATGGGTTTGGGCATTTTGCCGAGCCCTCATCTGTCTTCAAAATCACTCGGCGTCTTGCGGCAAAGTGCGGCAGGCTTCAACTTGAACCAACCTTCACGGATCCTTAAGGAGCAACTCATGGCATTTTCTCGAACATGTGACGGAGTCGGTCGGCGAGACTTTTTGCGAGCTGGCGCTGCAGGCGGAGCCGGTTTGACCTTGGCCAATTATCTTCAGATGGCCAATGCTGATCAGATTAACAGCAAGGCAAAAGCAAAGTCTGCCATCTTCATCAATTTGAATGGTGGCCCATCGCACATGGACACCTTTGATCTTAAGCCAAATGCGTCGGATGAATATCGGGGCGAGTTCAGTCCGATTTCGACCAACGTCCCGGGCATTCAAATTTCCGAACACCTGCCCAAGTTGGCTCAGGTGATGGACAAGTTTTGTATTCTTCGAGGAGTGTCGCATAGCGTCGCGGCGCATCAGCTGGGCACCGAATACGTCAACACGGGCAACCGACCATTACCGTCATTAGAATTCCCTGGTTTCGGTTCTGTGGTTAGCAAAGAGCTGTGGGGCGATCCTGAACTTCCCAAATTTGTCGCGATCCCTAAAAGTCAACAGCGGCCGGGCTATCTGGGAGTGCGATATGCACCGATGAGCACCAGTGCCACTCCTGTGATCGGAAGTCCGTTTCGGGTTCGCGGAATGGCGTTAGGCAATGGTCTGACCATCGAAGATGTCGAAAAACGTAATCGTCTTTTGACGAGTCTTGACCGCACGTTTGGCGAGTTTGAATCGGAGAATCAACTGCTGGACGGCTTGGGGCAATTTGGGCAGCAGGCTCATTCAATGATCACCAGCAAGAAGTCTCGTGACGCTTTCGATATTGGCAAAGAGAGTCCTGAGTTTGCAGCAAAGTTTGGCAAGTCGGGTCTCGGAGCCAGCTGTCTTTTAGCGTTGCGTCTTGTGGAATCTGGAGTTCGGTTTATCACGGTCACCAACGGCGGTTGGGATACTCATCGTGACAACTGGAACAGTCTTGCCAACAAGCAACTGCCTCCTTTTGATGAAGCGTTGTCGGCTTTATTTGCGGGCTTGGAAGCGAGAGGACTTCTTGAAAGCACGGTTGTCTACGTAACGGGTGAATTTGGGCGCACGCCGAAAATTAACACCGAGCGAATTGGTCGAGATCACTATCCTCGAAACATGTTCATGTTGATGGCCGGTGGTGGCATCAAGGGCGGACAAGTTGTCGGCGAAAGCGACGAAAAGGGAACTTTGCCGAAGCACGAAGGCTTTAGTCCAGACGACGTCGCTGCATCGTTTTACCATGCTTTGGGAATCAATCACGAAAAAGAATACAACACGACCACCGGTCGGCCTGTCATGATCGTTCGCGAAGGTAACGTGATTCCCGCTCTGTTCGCCTAGTTGCTCGCGTAGTTGCTCGCGTAGTTGCTCGTCAGTTTTGCATACGTTGTGCATTGCAATCGTCAAGCTTAGCAAGTCTGTCACTACGATAGGCTTGGATCTTGGCGGTTGCGATGGAACTTGCAGATTGCTTTTTATTGGCCCCAATGTGAAGTCACGAGAAGCCTCGTCTGGGAAGTCGTGAGGTTGTTTTCGGCTTTGTGCATTGGGCCGAGTTCTATTTTTGGCTTAGCAAATCACCAACCCATTTTCCGGCAGCTTCCATGCCGTGGTGTTGCAAGATGGTTTGCTTTGCGATTGCCTGAGCCGTTTGTTTGTCTTGAGATCCCGCAGCGATGGCTTGGTGGATACAGTTCACCAAGGCTTGCTGATTTGTGTGGTCGAATAGAGTTCCAAAATTCAGTCGCTCAATGACCTCGGGGAATGCTCCGTGATCTGGCACCATGCTAGGGACGCCGGTCAACGCAGCTTCTAGCACATACAGACCTTTTGGTTCGCGGTATTCTGTAGGCACACACAGATGGTCGAAGCTGCTGATCATGCGGAACTTAGATTCTCGATCAGGCGGGCTCCCGAGCCAGAATATGCCGTCTGGATACAAGCCGATCGCCTTCTGATATTGCTGGCTAAACCATCGTTCGTGTTGTTTGGGTAGGAAGCCGGCGATCACAAATTCGACATTGGTTTGAGTCTTCAGTACTTCTAGGGCGGCGTCTAGAAATTGCTGTGCTCCCTTTTCGGGGCAGATTCGAGCGAAGTAGCCAATTCGAATTCGATTGTGGGGTTCATCGCTGGCGGCATTTGATCGGGCGTCCGGATTGATCGCAGGAATAGCTCCTTCAACGTCGATGGCGAGCGGAATTTGGCGGATTCGTTGGCGATCAATTTCCAGATAGTTCGACATGAAGCGACGGTAGTAGTCACTGTGAGCAAGGAAACCATCGAAGTGTCGACAATTGTCGCATAGCTGTTGCAGTACTCGAGGTTTCCATTTGGGCTTCAGTCCTTCTAGGAAAATGTCGTCGCCCTGCAGCAAACATTCGATGCGCCCTGAAAAACGAGGGCGCAACTGGTCGAGGACTCCGGACAGCAATGCGTTGCTAAATACGATGACATCTGGTTGAAGTTCATCGCACAGAAAGTCGGCAAATCGTTTGTATTCTGATCGTTGCGGCCCGGCCGAACCTTTGACCATGTCCATTGTGAGAGCACCGAGTCCAGACGCATCAGTCGATGTGCCAAACTTTGAGAGAGTGCGGATCACTGATGGACGGTCGAGCCAAGATTTGGACCACCTTGGCAGGTAGCGAAATCCGGGAAGGGTGGAATCAAGATAGACGTTGATTCCTCCGAGGAAGACCTGCTTCGAGCTGGCGTTGTCTTCGTCGACTCGAATCGGAGTGTACGTCGGCACCAGTACGGCATCGTGTCCTGCCATCCGCAGAGCTCGAACCATTGTGTTGTCTTGCATGCAAGACCCGCAAAACATTCCAGCTCCGCCAGCGGTGATCAATGCGATCTTCATTAGCCTGCAATCACTGGCAGGCTAATTGGGTCGGACGCAGTTCGTCGAGGCTTCGGCGGCAGAACCGCGTGAGCGTACTCCCAGACTTGTTCAGGAGTTTCGAATAGTTTTTCGTGGCCCGCGTCGTTGTCGTATTCACATTCATCGGTGGTATACGTGCGACAGATTTTTGGCCGCGTGTCGTATGCTCCGCAAAAGTTGTTCGGCAGCAAGTGTTGGCAGTCTGCAAAAACCATGATGTACCAGCTGTCTTCTTCGACAAACACGCAGACTTTCCCATGCATCATGTACCACCGCAGGTGGTCGAAATCTTCCCAACCTTCAGGCGTTTCAATTGGTAAAGCAAAGTACCGACAGCATTTACCCGTGCAATGCTGGCAGAGCACTTCGCCCGGCTTCAAATCTTCTCGACGTACCTTCACTGCCATAACAATCTACTCTTTGAATCAATTGTCTTGAATTTTTTCTGCTGGCTTGTGTGGCGATCTTCGAAGGGAACGTCAGACAGGCGGTTGCAATCTCGATCGGAAATCATTCAGTAACCGGCACCAGATTTCAAACAGCGGACAGCGCAAATCGTAAGCCCAGATCACTGCCCTCTCAAGCATTCCGTGCATCATTCGATGTGTCGAGGCGTTCATTCTCATGAAATCTGTCCCTCGGGAAATGAAATTGCCCAGTGACGGATGGCTGTGCCAGTGCGGCCTGAGCAGATTTCGATGAGTCTGCCGCTTTCCTTGTTCTAAAAACTGACCTCCGGCGCTGTCTTTGGAGACCGTAAGATGGAGACCGCAAGATTGCGACCGGAAGGCCGTTTTTGATCGGGGTGGATGAACCTTGTGCGGGCGCAAGTCGAGGGTGATGTTGGCAAGGTGGTCAGAGCATTTGATGGCACGCATCGTGGCATCCGCAAGCTTTCAGTTGGTGTTGCGGTTCACGAGTTCGTCATCAGAGTTGATTTCTGTGAAACCCAAAGGGCTCACAGAAATCAACAACACGATGGCAAATTTCAGCAGTCGTGCGGTTGTGCACTTTGCTTGTTTGAATGGTTATGGGCTTTGGGCCGAAACCTTTTGCGGGCCTTTGGCTCCCGACTGCTGATCTGCGTCGGCTTTATTTAACGCCTGCAGATAGGAAACGGCGGCTGCTTCAATGACGTCTGTGCTGACGCCTTTGCCGTGGTAGTGTCTTCCGAGCACGTGCAAGGTGACTCGAACTTCACCCATCGCGTCTTTTCCTTCAGACACGCTGTTGACGTGAAAGTCTTCCAAGCGTGCTTCCAATTCCATCACTCGCTCGAGAGCTCGAAAAACAGCATCAATCGGGCCGTCTCCGATGGCCGCATCGCAGGTCACTTCTTTTCCGTCGCACTGCAATTCCAGAGTTGCTGTGGGAATGGAATTTGAACCTGCAGATGTGTGAAAACTGATCAGTTTCCATCTGGCGGTTGCATCGTCGGCACGGCTTTCGATCAGTGCGATAATGTCTGAATCGTAGACTTCTTTTTTCTTATCGGCCAGTGAAATAAATGCTTCGAAGGCAGTCTGCAAGTCTTCGTCGTTCAGACTGAATCCCAATTCAGTGACTCGGTCTTTGAAAGCGTGCCGTCCGCTGTGTTTGCCCAGAACTAAGTTTTGTCCTGTGTATCCCACATCGGCAGGTCTCATGATTTCGTAAGTTGTGCGTTCTTGCAGCATTCCGTGCTGGTGAATTCCCGCTTCGTGGGCGAATGCGTTTTGTCCGACGATTGCCTTGTTTCTCTGAACCTTCATCCCCGTGATCGATGACACCAGTTGACTGGTTGGAAACAGTCGCTCTGTGCGGATGTTGGTTTTTACTTTGTAGTAATCTTCTCGAGTTCGAAGAGCCATCACGACTTCTTCCAAAGCAGCATTGCCCGCTCGTTCGCCCAATCCGTTGATCGTGCATTCAATCTGACGTGCTCCGGCTTCTACAGCCGACAAGCTATTCGCAACGGCAAGGCCCAGATCGTTGTGGCAATGAGTACTAATAATGGCTTGGTCAATGTTTGGAACCTGTTTCTTCAACGTGCTGATCACTTTGAAGTAGTGGTTCGGAGTTGCATAGCCAACGGTGTCAGGAATGTTGACAGTGGTGGCTCCGGCGGCGATCGTTTTTTCCACCACTTCGCACAGAAAATCGAGCTCTGTTCGAGCAGCATCTTCGGGACTGAATTCCACGTCGTCGGTGAATTCTTTGGCGTCTTTTACTGACGAGACGGCTCGTTCGATGATCTGATTTTTGTCCATCTTCAGCTTGTGTTCGCGATGGATCGCGCTGGTGGCCAAGAAGACGTGGATCCGTCGTCTTTCAGCGTCGGCTAAAGCTGCCTTTGCTTTGGCAATGTCTTCATCACGACTGCGGGCTAAAGCGCAGACCGTGATTTGATCTCCGAAGCGTTCTGAAATCAGTTTGACGGCTTCGAAGTCTCCCGGAGAAGCGATTGGAAATCCGGCTTCCATCACGTCGACACCAAGCTGAACAAGAGCGTTGGCAACGTCCAGCTTTTCTCGTGTGTTCATACTGCAGCCAGGAGACTGCTCGCCGTCACGCAAGGTGGTGTCGAAAATGATGATCTGATCTGAAGACATGGCTAGGAAACTCCGGTTTGGGCGAATCACAATTCGCAGCGATGTGTGTCCCTGAAATGTTTCACTCTTCCGAGCTCACAACTGCGCCCGGGCATAAAAAAACCCCGAGGCAGACACCTCAGGGAAATTTCTTGACTGGAAACCAGTATACGTACCCGAGGCGAACTTCAGCAAAGAAGTAGTAGGAGGCCGACAGTGAGTAACTGGTGAGTCATGTGCCGAAGGCTACACGGAATCGGCTTCAGGTCAACCCCGTTCCGGTGGATCCTGGTAGTTCTGTGAAATCTGACGACATGATTGGCGTCAAGCTTTCCCCAATGATTCCTTGTTCATTGGGTTCTTGAACTTTCAGTGGAGCGATGGATGGCGAAGAGACGGGAAGCTGTCGCATTTTTACAGAGACGCATGGGCGGCGAAGTTTTCCAATCTGGCACTCGACGTTTCCCTAGGGTTTGGCGTAATCTGTGGTTCCACGATGGTTCTCGATCGAAACAGGAAATTCATGACTATGCGTCTTCGCCAACTCACCAGCCTCTTGGTTCTTTTCAGTTGTCTTTTGCCTCTTTCAGTGGCCAATGGTCAACAGGATTCTCAGAAGACGGCAGCAGATGAAAAAGCTGCTGAGACGCCCGTGAAGCCGTTAAGTGACTATGAACTGATGACGTTGTTCGTTGACGCCTTTCAGCAGATTGAAACCAACTATGTTCGAGACATTGATCGGCGAAAACTTGTTGAAGCTGCCATTGAAGGCATGGTTTCGGAACTTGATCAATACAGCAGTTTTGTTCCTCCGAAAGCACGTGCACGATTCGATCGGATGCTGACTCAGGAATTTGGAGGTATCGGAATCCAGGTCAACACACGCAACGGAGACCTATATGTTGTGAGTCCTGTTCCGGGGACTCCTGCTTACAAAGCCGGCATTCTACCGGGCGACATAATTACTCGTATTGGTGAAGCAGAAACCAAGGGGCTGTCGATCAACCAAGCGATGCGTGAGATGCAGGGGCCGATTGGCCAAACGATCAAGCTTCAAGTGATCAGACCCGGCCAAAAGGCGCCTATTTCTGTTTCACTGACTAGAGAGCTAATCACGGTCAAGACGATTCGTGGATACGAATACAACGATGACGACACATGGAATTACTGGGTCAGTGAAGAACCGAAAATTGCCTACGTCCGACTCTCTAGTTTTAGCCGACGGTCGGCTGAAGAACTGGAAGACGTGTTGAGAACGTTGGTGAGTCTGAAAATGGATGGCTTGGTTTTGGATCTGAGATTCAATCCCGGTGGACTGTTGGATGGCGCGATCGAGATGGCAGACTTGTTTCTAAAGTCGGGCAAGATTGTGAGCGTTCGAGGACGCAACGTTCCCGAAAAATCTTGGGATGCCCGCAGTCGAAACACCCTGCCCGATTTTCCTATTGCTGTCCTTGTGAATGGATACAGCGCGTCTGCAAGCGAAGTTTTAAGCGCGTGTCTTCAAGACAACGAACGAGCTGTTGTTGTTGGAGAACGCACTTGGGGAAAAGGCAGTGTGCAAAATGTGATTCGGATCGATGAAGGGCGAAGCATTTTGAAGTTGACGACAGCAAGTTATCACCGTCCAAGCGGAGTCAACATTCACCGCTTTAAGGAAATGGGCCCGGACGATACCTGGGGTGTTTTGCCCGATGAAGATTTCGAAATTCCATACTCACGCAAACAGTGGACAGCGTGGTCTGCCGATCGATCTCGCCGAGACGTCGTGAAGCGCCGAGATTCGATCGAAGCTTTTCAGGAAGCTGCGGAAGAGGCATCCAAAACGGATTCTCAGGCAGAGGGGATTGCACTTTCCACCAAATCGCCGGATGAATCTTCAGCCATGCCCACAACGAAATCAGAAGCAAATGAAGAGACAACGCCGCCGAAACCATTTAACGACACTCAGCTAACCGCAGCGTTGGATTATATTAAGCGGCAACTGAATCAATCACCGAACAGTTCAGACTGAAAGTGTTCGCAGGCAAATGGTCGGCCCCGGCGTGACTGTTCGCTGGGTGCTGTTGCTGTCTAGCCGTGTTGCAAAACAGATCGCGGTCTGGAAAGATTTGTCTGGTTGTCAGGTCCGCACGTTCAGGGAGATCGACATGAATCGATTCGCTTCAATCGCTGGGACGACTGCTTTGCTGGTAGTTGCGTTCGCCTTGTTTCCTGTGGCGATCGTATCCGCGAGCGATGATGATTTGTCCGCCGCTCAGGCTTTTCTTCAGCAACACTGCGCCGACTGTCATGCGGACGGATCCAGCGAAGGGGGATTTGCAATTGAGAAACTGGGAGGCGATTTAAATGGTCTGGTCACGTTCAAAAAGTGGGAGCGTGTGTTCGATCTTGTTGACGACCAGAAGATGCCTCCGGAGGATGCCGATCAGCCTTCTGGCAGCGACAGGTTGCAGTTCTTGAATTCGTTGCAGCCCGCGCTTCGAAATGCTGATCAGTTTCGCGCGGCGACCGTCTTACGACGGCTGAATCGGCGTGAGTACCAAAATACGTTGAATGATCTGTTTGGCACCAACTTGGATCTGGAATCTTTGTTGCCCGCAGACGGTCGCTCTCACGAATTCGACAACGTGGGTTCAAGTTTGAATGTGTCGATGATTCAATTGCAAACCTATTTAGACGCGATTGACCTTGTTCTGGATACGGCCATTGCTCGA
This sequence comes from Fuerstiella sp., assembly GCA_039974975.1. GTDB lineage: Bacteria > Planctomycetota > Planctomycetia > Planctomycetales > Planctomycetaceae > Fuerstiella. The sequence continues at coordinate 26,345 of JBDWHY010000118.1, forward strand.
ACGGTTGAACCTCGCATGCCGACCGTCATCAACACCAGCTACCAAGAAACTCGTGAAGCCAAGACTCATTTAGGCAAGGCTTGGAAGCTGTTGGATGACGGAGCTGTGGCGTTCTATCGATCCATTGGTTATCCGTCAGGAATGCTGCGAACGGCTTCCGCTCAGCAGGCGGGCTATTATCGAATCAAAGTAACGGGATATGCTCATCAGTCCAAGAATCCCATCACGTTTTCGCTCGGAGCCACTACGTTTGCTCGAGGAGCTGAAAAGCCCATTTTTTCGTATCACAACATGCCTCCCGGCAAGCCGACTTCGGTTGAAATCGTGGCTTGGATGGATCATCGGTACATGTTGGCAATTGAACCTTGGAATTTATTCGATACCAACAATTTGATTAAGAACGACGGCATCGACAACTATCCCGGCCCAGGCTTGGCGATCTTGAATGTCGAAATGGAAGGTCCTCTGGTGGATCAGTTTCCTTCTGTCGGGCACCGTTTGTTGTTCGACGGTATTCAACGCAATGAGGTCCAGCCGTCGAATCCCACGGCAAAGCAAAAGTCTTGGTATGTGCCAAAGTTCGAACTGAATTTAAGCCAGTCGGCTTCAGAAATACGCTCTGCGTTGGCTCGCATCGCTTCGGCCGCTTTTCGAAAACCAGTGTCATCCAGCCAAGTTGATCGCTACGTCGATCTGTTTCGGTCTGAAGGGGCGGCAGGGGCTGATGCTGAAGCGGCCTATCGCACGGCGGTTGCCGCCATTTTCTGTTCACCCGACTTTCTGTTTCTTCAAGAAGCTGAAGGCTCTTTGTCAGATCATCAACTTGCTAGCCGGTTGTCATATTTTTTAAATCGTACCCGTGCCGATCAGAAGCTTCGCCGCGCGGCCGACTCGGGGCAGTTAACGCGTGATTCACAGCGGTTGCTGCAACACGCTGATCGGTTAATGAATGAAGATCATTTTGACCGGTTCGTTGAAGACTTTTCTGACGCGTGGTTAAACCTGCGAGACATCGAGTTCACAAGTCCAGATCGCAGTTTGTATCCTGAATACGACCAGTTCCTGAAGGATTCGATGGTCGCAGAGACGCGACAGTATCTACGCCATTTGCTTCTGGAAAACCGTCCTGCCGTGGAAATCGTCGCCAGTGACTATGCCATGTTAAATTGTCGTTTGGCGATGCACTATGACCTTCCAGCGGTGATTCACCCAGACGTCAAAAAAGTAGATCTTCCTGAAGACAGTGTTCGCGGCGGAATTCTATCAATGGCGAGCGTGCTGAAGGTTTCAGCAAACGGGACAAATACTTCTCCTGTGGTCCGTGGAGTCTGGGTGTTGGAACGAATTTTAGGTGAAACACCACAGCCACCCCCTCCCGGAATTCCGGGCGTCGAACCTGACATTCGTGGAGCATCTACGTTACGTGAGCTATTGGATAAACACCGAGATGTCGATAGTTGCCGCAGCTGCCATCAGCTGATCGACCCTCCCGGATTCGCCTTAGAAAGCTTTAATCCCATTGGTGGTTGGCGAGATCGGTTTCGTAGTTTGGGAGCCGGAGAAAAGGTGACGGAATTGGCTCGGGGGCGAAAGGTGCGTTACCGAATGGGCCAGCAAGTGGATTCATCCGGTCACTTTGCAAACGGAAAAATATTTCGAGACTACCGACAGTTTCGACAGATTCTTGCGGCAAACGATGATCGCATTGCTCGCACCATTTTGACAAAACTGTTGGTGTTTGCGTCCGGTCGCGAGATGGGGTTTTCTGACCGCGATGAAATTGACAGGCTCATGATAAAATCGAAACAGAATCAACATCGTCTCGGTGATATGATGCTGCTTGTTGTTAGCAGCGAAATTTTCAGAAGTAAGTAAGCGTGTTCGGCCAGCCCATCCCTCACTTCGAAACCATTTGAACCATGCTGATTCCTAAAATATCGCTGAATCGTCGCCAATTGATTCAGGGGACGGCAGCTGCCGCAATTGCCCTGCCGCTGCTGGAAGCCATGGGGCCGTCGATCGGGCAATCGGTTCTGGCAGGCAAAGGAAAGGCAACAGGTTCTCGAGGTGTGGCCTCGGATGTGAAGGCTCCAAAACGATTTGTTGCGATGTGTGCGACCTTAGGTTTTCATACTCCGTTTTTGTTTCCGGACGCACCGGGGAAAGATTACACAGCGCCAGCCTACTTACAGTTGCTGGATCGACACCGCGATGACTTCACTGTGATTTCTGGGCTAAGCCATCCCGAGCAGCAGGGGAACAACGGCCATGCATCCGAGCTGACTTGGTTAACATCGGCTCAACGACCTGGGCTGGCAGGATTTCGAAATACGATTTCACTGGACCAATGCATGGCTCAGCAAATCGGGATTCAAACTCGGTTTCCTTATCTTGCGTTGTCCACCAGCGGACGAAGTATGTCTTGGACAAGCAACGGCATTGAAATTCCCGGAGTGACTTCGCCATCCAAGCTGTTTCAGGCATTGTTCTTACAGGGAAGCGACAAGCAGATTCAAGCGGAACTGGGTGGGCTTCGTCGAGGTCGTAGTATTCTGGATACGGTGAAAGGTCGAGCGGTTGAATTGGATCGGCAATTGGGAAAAGCGGATCGTGAAAAAGTGGATGAGTATCTAACGGCCGTTCGCAATCTTGAGTTTCGATTGCAGCAATCAGAAGGTTGGGTCACTCAACCAAAACCGAAGGTGACGGCCAGCGAACCGAAAGACGTTTCAGATCGAAACGATGCGATCGCAAAGCAGAAGCTTCTGTATGATCTTATTGTGCTGGCGTTGCAAACCGATTCAACTCGAACCATCACGTATCAGTTAAGCGGTATGAATGCGGTGCCAGTGGTGCCTGGAGTCAGCAGTGATTGGCATGGCTTGTCTCACCACGGCAAAGACCCTGCTAAAATTGATGAACTGAAGCTGATTGAAGAAGCCGAATTTTCAGCGTTTTCCGACTTCCTTGATCGCCTCAAGAGCGTGTCAGAAGGCGATGCGACTTTACTTGATCACACGGCCATTCTATTCGGTTCGAATTTGGGCAATGCGAGTGCTCATGACTGGCATAATGCTCCCGTCATTGTTGCTGGAGCCGATTTTCAGCACTGCGGATATTTGCAACACGATTCAAAGAACAATACGGCTTTGGCCAACTTGTTCGTGGACTACGCACAATTTATGGGGATCGATCTTGATCAGTTCGGAAGCAGCACGGCGGCCGGAATTCAAGGGCTGGTTCGAGGCGCGTGATGTGAAACCTACTTCAGCGAACGAACGGCAGATTGACCTGTTTGACGACAAGAATGTTCTAGTTTGTCAATCGATCCAAGACGGATTGCAGCTTGGTGTGGTCGACCGTTTTACCGTCGGTTGGGTAGGCCATGGTTTGCAAGTACCAGTGTTCCGTGAAGGATGCGGATTCGCCAGGGCGGATGATTTCTCGAGGGCCGATCGGTTCCAGTTCAACCATGTCTCGATCGGGGTACCAAACTGAAATCGTTAAACCAGCCGCCTCGTTGTAGACTCGGTCTGGATAGGTGGTAAAACGTTTGACGAACAACAGGTCGTTGGGAGCTTGGTACGCAATGATGCCCGCATAGCTGTCGAAGCCAAGCTTAGGATTTGCCGGAGTCGGGTGAACTTCGATGTTGTTGCCGACTTTCCGGATGGCCTTATCCTCGGGCTGTACGTTGATGAGTCCTCGGGATTGATACATGACATATTGGCTTGGAAACCTGCTTTGAGGAATCTGGTCTGCGGCGTTTAGCGGAATGATGACAATCCCTTTTCCAACAGCGAACGTACGAGACCAATGGCACCATTGACGCGTTTGCTGACTCACGCTGCGGATTGTTTGAGTACACTGCAGGTATGATCCTGATTCTGCAAGCAGGAAGAGACGTTCCAGTTGAACGCCCGTCGCTTGATCGGGTTGGCTGGTCATTCTGACTGCGAGTGGGCTAACGATTTCGGCCTTCCATTTGCCATTCCATAAAGTGTCTCGACGAGGAATCACGAGTTCAGGGCCAATGTCGAATCGCCCAGCCGACGAAGCAGGCTTCATGCCGGGCCGCCAAGCTTTCTCTTGGTCACTGACGTACAGGACGTTCTTTCCGTTGATCGAGTATTCCAGAATTCGCCCTCCGACTTCGGGCCCTAAAACGATTCGGCAGTCCTCATTCGTGATTTCAACAGCATGCTGATATCCATGCCACGTTACTTTCTTTGTGGCGGCATCGACTGGTTCGGCCAGCAGAAGTGGTAAGGCGATTGCGAGAGACATGAAAGTGAGTTTAGTCACTTGAACGTCGATGCTGGGTTCTTGCATGTTACCAAACGCTTCTGAAAAGGTGACTGAATCGCATCAGGAAGTTCGTGTCTTCTAGCGCAGATACAGGAACTGTTTTCCATTGAACAATACGTGAAGTAAGTCCGTGATGACTTCCGTTTCGTTTTCAGCGGCAACTGTCTGATTGCTGGCGTATTGCAGCAGCGAAGACAGTTCGGCTGCGGTGGGTTCGAACCCATAAAGCTGCTGCCATGCTTTCGTCAATTTTTGAGTTGTCGTGGTTTGTTCGGCCATGAGTTTTGCTGCCCATCGCTTCGACATTTCTGTGACGAATTCGTTGTTCAAGAGAATCAACGCTTGAGCCGGAACATTGGAGATGTTTCGGCGTCCAATGGTGGTAAATGGGGTTGGAGAATCAAACGCTGTCATCATTGGAGATAGAAAGTTGCGGTTGATCTTTAGGTAAATGGATCGTCTGCCTTGTCCATCAAGTGGTCCATTCGTCCCCGGACGTCCGCGGCCCTGCATGAAGGCAGACAGGTGAATGGGGACGGGCGATCCGAACTGCTGATTCTTGAGTTCTCCGGCCACCGACAGCATGCTGTCTCGGATTGCTTCAGCTGGCAAGCGTCGGATGTTGGCGCGATGCAAGTAGCGGTTCGTTGGATCTGCTTGCTCTGTCTTGTCAGATGATTGAGACCGCTGGCGATAGGTGCGAGATCGCACCATTTGCTTGATCATCGATTTTGTTGACCAGTCTTCATCCATGAACTTGACGGCCAAGTAATCTAACAGTTCTGGATGGCTGGGTTCGGTTCCCATGACACCAAAGTTGTCGGTCGTTGAAACAAGTCCGCGACCGAACAGGTGATGCCAGATTCGATTCACAGCGACTCGTGAAGTTAACGGGTTTTTTCGGTCGACAACTTGCATTGCCAACTGCAGGCGGCCGCTTCCGGCCATGAAATCATCTTTGGATCCAATTTCCTTTCGATCTTGGGATGTCGCTGCATTTCGTCTGAGTGCCGTCAGGATATGTCGAGGCACTTCATCGCCCAGGCTTTTGTGATTTCCGCGGATAAAGATCCGTTCGTTTTCCGGTGATCCATCCATCATTGCCATGACCTTCAATGGGGCCGGAAGTTTTGAAGCTTGCTGCTTCCAACTGGCAAATGCTTGGGCGACCTGCAGATCATCTTCCGTGGAAAGCAGTCTCTTTTCCTTCAACCAAGACTGCTGAATTCTTGGTGCGAAGTTGGACTTTGGAATCAGGGATTCGATCACACTGACCAAGTTTTGTTCCGAGGTGTTAAGGAAAGGTGAGCGTGCCTTGGTGCTTGCAGTTGAGAAGTTTGGTTGCTTCTTAAGCAGCTGTTTGACTGCGTTCGCCTTACCCGGTTTGGGCATCACAATCTGACGAATTGCGAACCAGCCGTTGTTGTCATCTCGGATTTCAAGGTGTGCCTTGTGTCCCTGATAACGACTGGTGTCACCGGCCAATGCGACCCATCGAAATTCTCCATCAGTATTCACATCAACCTTGGTACCGCTAAACAGCAACGGTGTGAATTCATGCATGATGTAGCCGTCGATCACAAGTCTTAGCCCCGCTGTCTTGCCAGCAATGTGGACCAGCACTTGATCTCCATCAAGAGTAAACGTCGGGCTAAATAAGCTGCCGCGTTGATTCACACTTAGGCTTGCCGATGAAAGGCAGCCGTCTTCAAAAATGGGGTTCCCCCTTCGCCAGAGTGTTCCTGGGGCGCTGCTTTCCGGCGAAAACGATTGGCCTGAGGTTCTCCAACCTGAAGGCAAGCCGTCAGAAAAATCAGCAACGACAGTCGCCAGCTCAGTCAATTGCTGTTCCCATGTTGAATCTTGCAGCTTGGCTTCGTTAAGTTTCTTGATGGATACATCCAGAGAGTGCTTAACGCAGCTTTGGGCGAATGTGATGGCCGGTCGAAGTAAGTTTGGCGCGTTCTTGAAGTCGGCCGCATGAAGTTGTCGAACCCATTTTCGCAGCAACTTTTGGTCGAGGTGAAAGTGCATCGCCAGTTGCTCGAGGTTTCGAACCAGAGGTAGATCGGCAGCTGAATGATCAAAGCGGATATCATCCACGACAATGTGTCCCCAGCCACCTTTTGATTGGTCGCTGATTTGCAATTGAGCCGTCTTGCCAATGAAGTCTTCGACCAACCAGGTGCGTCGCTGCAACGAATCGCCTCTTGTTCCGGCCGCTGACATGATGATTTCGCCATCAATCAGGAGATGAATACCGACGTTTTCTGCCAGAGTTCCGCCAGCGACCAGAAAGCTAATCGCTGGGTTTTTGATTTCGAAGGAAGGGGAAGTCAATGTGCCGGTGACGTGATCGGTGCCGAGAAACGTATTGGCGGAACGTTGCCCTTGGAGTCCCTTGAGCTGTTGAGATGGGCCTCCAGCACCTGCGATCGAGCCCTTGGAGAAGGCGTCGCCTGTGGCAGTCCAGCCTCCTGATTCAAGATCGTCGAATGACGCTTCTTCGAAGTTCGTAAAGACGACATCGGCGTTCTTTGTGTGTTTGACCTGCCGATCTTCTTGAATCAACTGGACGGGTGAAGAAGCACTGGAATTCAACGCTTGGACGGCTGCAGCTAAGTAGGTTGCCGTGAGGTTTGTCGTTGCTTTGACAGTTGCAATTTGGTCGAGTTGACGGATGGCCTGTGATTTGATTTTGGCCAATTCTGAGAGCTGTTGTTTGATTTTCTGGTCGGGATCAAGCCAAGCCGCTTGACGCCGACTGCTTTGCAGATATCCCGCCATGGCGTAGTAATCGGCCGTGCTGATGGCATCGAATTTATGATCGTGGCAACGAGCGCAGGCCAACGTCATGCCCAAGAATGTCTTCGAGAAAACGTCGATTTGATTGTCGATGATTGCCGCTTCTTCAGCTCGAACATCCACAGGGCCATGTTTGTTTTCGTGCAGAAACCAAAACCCTGTCCCGATGATGGATTCGTTGTATCGTTGCTTGGGGTTTGTTCGCGGATTTGCCAGGACGTCACCGGCCAGATGTTCCTTCACAAATTGGTCGTAGGGCACATCTTCATTGATGGCTCGAATCACGTAGTCTCGGTACTTCCATGCGTCGTGCAGCGGGTAGTCGAATTCGTGTCCGAGCGTGTCGGCATAGCGCACTAAGTCCAGCCAGTGTCGTCCCCAGTGCTCACCGAACGCAGACGAAGACAAGAGTCGATTTGCAACGTCTTCGATGGCTTCTTGGACGGGCCGAGGATCCTGAGTGAACGCGTTGATTTCGGCAATGGTTGGTGGCAGTCCGGTGATGTCGAAGCTGAGCCGTCGAATCAAAGTGGCTCGGTCTGCGTCGGCTGCTGGGCTGAGGCCTTGTTCAGCCAGAGACTTGTGGACAAAGCGATCAATGTTTGTCGTGGACCAGTTGTCAGTGGATGTCGGGACGGCAATGGATTCTGGCTGAAAGTGCCAAGCCCAGTGGTCTTCTGCTCTTTGGTCCAATGGGAATTCGCTGACTTTGAATTCTGGTGCAGAATCTAGGTTCTTGGGAAAGTAAGCTCCTTCAGTGATCCACCTTTCCAGAATCTGGATTTCAGCGGTCGGCATTTTTGACCGAGGTGGCATTTCATAGCCGTCGTAACGAACAGCTTGAATCAGCAGGCTGTCATTTGGATCGCCGGGAACGATTGCCGGGCCCGTGTCTCCGCCAACCAGCATGGCCTTGCGGCTGGAAAGCAACAGGCCTCCGCCTAGTTCTTTCGTCGGTGCTTGATCCTTGGCTCGGTCATGACATTCAAAGCATCGAGCCTGAAGCAACGGCAGAACCTTTGCATGAAAGAATTCTTCCTGCGCTTTCAGCGTGGCATCGTCATCGTTTGAAGCTGTGCCTTGGGTTGTTGTGTTTTTGGCTATAGTGGATTCATCTGCAAGGTTCGTCCCGCAAACGATGAGACTCAGGAAGATGATTGCGAAAGAGCGTTTCGGCAGTTGATGGCAAAGCATGGAGGGAGAGTTCCTGAGCAAGAGAGGAAGTGAGCTCGGTAGGATGGCCTCAATCAGTATCGCATAACGATCCATGTTGTGACAACAAGAACGGTTGACATGAATCTAGAAATCACAAGGCGTTGAGTTCGAAACAGGCGGCCGAGTCGCTAGTGTGAACGTGATTGTATTTCGCATGAATCACCAACAAGGGCCGTCAAGTGAAAAGACCTGCAACCACCATTCTATTATTCATGATCTCTGTCCTGTCACTGGGGGCGACTTACGCACAAGAAGTGGGAGTGCGAATGGGGGCCGGCGACATGACGTTTGATACGGTTCCCAATTGGGGATTGTCCAACGAAGGCTTGTCACAGATTGGGTCAACTCATGGCGGAGTTGTGGTCGATAAGGCAGGGCTGATTTACACCACTTCGAGTCTCGGAATTTTCGTTTTCAATGCAGATGGAAAGATCGTCAATCGATTCTTGGGCGACGATTATTCGAACATTCACGACATCGAAATTCGAGACGAAGATGGCACCGAGTATCTGTATGCCGCCCGAAACAAAAACGCGGAAGGGCTTAAAATCAGTGCCGAAACGGGTGACATTGTTTTGAAGCTGACGTACCCGGAAAAGTGCGGTTTGGGATTGAAGAAGATCAGTCCAACGGCAATCACCGTGGCGGGTAACGGAGATATCTATTTGTCCGATGGGTATGGCAGCAACACCATTTTTCGCTTTGATGCTGACGGGAAGTATCTTTCGCACTTCGGCAAAAAGGGAAATGGGATGAAAGAATTCAATACGGCCCATGGAATGACGTTGGATACACGAGTGACTCCTAACCGTCTGCTGATTTGCGATCGAAATCACAAACCTAAAGGACGCTTGGTGCACTATGACTTGGATGGCAACTTCATTCAGGAGGTGATCACTGGTTTGGGAATGCCAACATCTGTTGCGATTCAAGGAAACTTTGTTTCGGTACCCGACTTACAGGGGCGGCTTGCGATACTGGATGGAACGAACAAAATTATTGCTGTGCTGGGACACAACCCAGATCCCAAAGTGGGCCGCAGTTTTGGTGTGGCTCAGAAGAATTGGGTTGAAGGAATCTTCAGTGGAACTCATGGTTCCTTCTGGGACAAAGATGGCAACTTGTATGTGCAAGACTGGAACACATCAGGACGCATCATCAAGTTGGTTCGAGTCGCCCGATAGATGTTTTTGGTTGCTACTTGGCAGGCGGCTTGATGAATTCTTGTTGCAACTGCTTGGCTTCGACCAGTTGTTGTTCGACAGATAGGTCGTTTTGATAAAGAGTGATCAAAGCATCAAGTCGCAATTTGGCGACGTCGTTTTGTCCGTTGGCCATTTGCTCTTTGATCTCGTTGAACACGGCTCGAAAATAGTTTTGTCGATCTTCATCGACGGCCACGTTGTTCCAGCTTTCCAGCGTTTGTTGCACGAAGGTGTTCAGGTAGGACTGCTGAAGATTTCCCTTCAGCAGTTCTGCGATTGCTTTCAGTTGAATCGTGGCCTGAGATGCGTCGCCACTTGAATGAGTTTGAAAAGCTCGTTGAAGCAGCCGATGAGTTTCAGACTGAGCGGCTCCGCCCGTTCCTTTGACCTTCAGACTTCGACAGAATTCAAAGTCTTCGACACGTTGAATCAGTTCTCGGATTTCCAAGCGTTGTTCAGCCATTTGATCGGAATCGATCAGAGGTTGCAGCAGTTCATTTCGAGCACGAACCCAAGCAATTCCCGGTTTGCCTTCGAGTAGCTGTTTGGCTTCCACCAGTTTTTCTTCCGGCGATTTTTCGGTGCGTTGAGACAAATAGAATCCCAGAAAGATCATTGCCGCCAGCATTGTGATGAGCACGTAGGTGTTGTCGAAGAAGGCGGCGATCGGCGATTTTCGTTGAGAATCCGAAATTTGCTGTCGCATGACGTCTCGAACAAGAGTCGCTGGTCCACGTTCATCGACTTCGGTTCCGGGGATCGTTTGACCTCCAGATGTTTGTTCGTCGTTAATGACTCGGGTCTGTTCGTCTGTTCGTTTTTCGAACTGAACGCGTCCTTTGATGTTGCTTAGCTGGCGTTGTACGACTAGAGCATCAGGGAAGCGATCGTCTGGTTTCTTTTCAAGCAGTTGGCAGACCAGTTCTTCCAATAACCTTGGCGTTGCCGGGGCATAATGGCTGGGACGGTCGAACTGGGCGACTTGGTGCTTGTGCATAATTTCGCTGGCTTGCTTGCCAGAAAACGGCGGGCGACCAGCCAGCATTGCGTACATAACGGCTCCGAGAGAATACAGATCGCTTTTCTTGGTCGCTCGTTTTCCGCGAGCTTGTTCGGGGGACATGTATTCTGCGGTTCCGACGACTCCGCCCGGTCGAGTCAATCGCGTTCCGGCGAAGATATCTGCGACTCCGAAATCCATCAGTTTTAGATTTCCGGATGTTCCAATCATCAAGTTCGAGGGCTTTAAGTCACGATGCACAATTCCTGCATCATGAGCAGCCTTCAGCGCGGTAGCGATTTGAGATGACAAATCGATCACTTCATCCCACGGCAGTTTTCGCTTTCGGGAAATCAGAGATGTGAGCGTTTCCCCGTCAACAAATTCCATTGAATAGAAGTAGCTGCCGTCGTCTGATTGTCCGTCTTCAAAGAGTTGCACGATGTGGGGATTGTTGAGCTGTCGCATGGCTTCGATTTCTCGAGAGAATCGGCGGACGAATCCACTTTCTCGAGTCATTGATGCGGGCAGCACTTTAACGGCCACTTCTTGCTGAGTGTCTTCGTGGACTCCGTGATACACGTTGCCCATGCCTCCGGAACCAATCTTCCGAGTAATTCGATAGGGGCCAATTTGATCCGGGTGCATAGGTGTTTTACTTGCGGTAATAGCCCACGTTGAGTGACGGTGATTCGAGCAGGCGAAGTATCTGGGCAATCCTCGCCTCGTCCGTTGCGGTGCCTGCAAACGTCTGTCATTCGGCACAAAGAATGAGCATACCGCTGCAAGGTTTCATTTCCAGTTCAAACAGGGCCAGACATATTCTGAACACGCGAAGTAGGGCCGTCTGTTGAATGGCATACAGAATATTGCTGAGGCGGCTATAATGCAGACCGATGGGAAGAGCATGTCGCGATCGAGGCTTCGCAAGTGGTTCTGTCGTCATGTTTTGACAAAGGAGGTTGCTATGAGTGAACTTAAAGAAGTGTATCGAGCTAAAAATCCTTTGCAGGGAGGATTAGTCGTTGCAATGTTGGAGCAAAATCAGATTGCTTCAAGCATGGATGGCGCCATTCTGGCTGCCGGTGGAGGCGAACTTCCGTTGGGCTGGTCGACGGCTCCCAGAGTGATGGTTTCGTCAGAGGATTTTGAAGAAGCTCGAAGAGTCGTTTCTGAATGGGAGGCCGCCGGTGTTGCCAGAGCGGCTGCTGACGATTCAGCTCAAGCAAAAGTTCAGGCCATGTGGAGCTGTCCTAATTGTGCAGAGGAGGTGGAATACGAATTCGAAATGTGTTGGAACTGCCAATACAATCGCACTGCGTGTTGAGGCCGCTTTAGGCAATGCTGATGATTGGTTTAGGCCAAAACCACCCTTGGGACTGGCCGGCCGGCCGGCTCTGCTTGTTTCACCTCCGCCTTGCCCTTAGACCATGCAACGCCGCCTCTTCTCTCTCACTTCTTTCTGACTGATTACTTTTCTGACTGATCACCGTCGTTTGCGGGCCACATTTTTGTCTTCCAAAATTTGATTCGCCAAACTTTGAATCCCCCAACTTTGAAATTTTCTGCACTCATGCCCGAACTTAATCTGTTAAACCTTTCTGATCTTGCTGCTCGGCTAGCAACACAGCTATCAACATCCGAAGCAAAAATCACGGCATCTGAGGTTCAGTCGGCCATTGACCTGTTGGAAGAAGGAAATACTTTGCCCTTTATCGCTCGCTATCGCAAAGAAGCGACGAAGGGCCTGGACGAACAGCACCTGCGCGTGATCGAAGATGCTTTAGTTGTCGCCAAAGAACTGGCAGATCGCAAAAAGACCATTCTGAAAACGATCGAAAGCCAGGGCCAACTTACGGATGCTTTGAAGAAGCAGATCGTTGATTGTCACGATAAGCAGCAGCTGGAAGATCTGTATTTGCCATACAAACCGAAGAGGAAGACTCGAGCAACAGCTGCTCGAGAGAAAGGCTTGCAGCCGTTGGCCGATCTACTTCTGGCTCAACGTCGCTCTCAGGACAGCGTTGAAAAGATATTGCAACAGTTTGTGAGTTCCGAAAAAGGAGTGGCCTCGGGCCAAGATGCGTTAGCCGGAGCATGCGACATCGTTGCCGAAGCGTGGGCCGAGCAACCGTCGTTGCGGCAGTGGATGAACGAGCGAGCGGTCCGAGGCAAAGTGTCTTGCAAGCTGAAACGAGGCAAGAAGAACGAAGCCGAAAAGTTTGAACAGTGGATTGATCACAACGAACCTGTTTCTCGGATCCCCTCTCATCGGTTTCTTGCGATGAAGCGAGGCGAAGCGGAAGGCGTGTTGAAAATTTCTGTTGAGGTCGAAGAAGAGTATGTTCTACCCAAGCTAGAACAACGACTGATTGATAATCCAAACTTCGCGTTCGCCGATGCACTGAAGGCCACTGTGAAAGACTGTTACAAACGGCTCCTGATGCCCGCGTCGGAATCGGCGATGATGCAGCAGCTGAAGCAGAAGGCCGACGAGGAAGCTATTTCTGTTTTCGCGTCGAACATCCGAGAACTTCTATTGGCAGCTCCAGCGGGACCTCAGGTCACCATGGGGATTGATCCTGGTTTTCGCACCGGTTGCAAGATCGCCGTCGTTGATGGCACAGGACGGTTCTTGGAAAATTCTACGATCTATCCGGTGCCTCCAAAGAACGATGTTTCTGGAGCAGAAAAGACGGTCTTGGCTTTGTTGAAAAAGCATGGCTGTGGATTGATTGCGATCGGCAACGGAACGGCTTCTCGAGAAACAGACGCGTTCATCACCAAGCTTTTGAAGGCCCATGATCTGCAGATTACCAAGGTGATTGTGAGCGAAGCCGGAGCATCCGTCTATTCTGCCAGCGAACTCGCCGGCAAAGAGTACCCTGACTTGGATCTGACTGTTCGGGGAGCCATCAGCATTGCTCATCGCCTTCAAGACCCACTTTCGGAACTGGTGAAAATCGATCCAAGAGCCATCGGAGTGGGGCAGTATCAACACGACGTTGATCAAACGGCCTTGCAAAAGGCGTTGGATCGAGAAGTCGCATCGTGCGTGAATTCAGTGGGAGTTGACGTGAATATGGCCAGCCCCGCGTTGCTCTCTTACGTCGCTGGAATTGGGCCAACGATCGCAAACAACATTGTGAAGCATCGAGACACCAACGGAGAATTTGGAACTCGACAACAGCTGCTCAAAGTCGCCAAGCTGGGGCCCAAGGCGTTTCAACAGGCGGCCGGTTTTTTGCGAATTCGAGACGGTAAGCAGGCGTTAGATAACAGCGGTGTCCATCCGGAAAGTTACGACGTTGTTAATCGCATTGCGAAGGCGATCAATCAGCCGACGGAAGAACTGGTTGGCAATCAGCAGGCGGTTGCTGCCATTGATCGAAGTCAGTTTTCCGAAGACGTGGGGCAATTTACGTTAAAGGATATCTTGGATGAACTGGCCAGTCCGGGCCGAGATCCTCGAGCCGAATTCAAGGCGGTGACCTTCAGCGAATCGGTCCATGAAATGAGCGATTTGCAGGAAGGCATGAAGCTGGAAGGAGTCATCACGAACGTGACTCATTTTGGAGCCTTCGTTGATATCGGAGTTCACCAAGACGGCTTGATCCATATTTCTCAGCTTGCAGATCACTTCGTGGAAGACCCAGCGAAAGAAGTGAAGTGCGGAGACATCGTCAAAGTGACGGTGATGGAAGTCGACGAACAGCGAAAAAGAATCAGTCTGTCTCGAAAAGCTCAACCGTAAAGTTTCTGATCGTCAGTGCGGTCGGTTTTGTGCTGCCTGAATTTTGTTTCAGAGTTCGCTGTGGTTACTCGCCGTGAGCATCCACAATCGGCTCGCCGTCACGTTCAAGGTGAATATGGATGACATTCGGAGCACAGCAGACTGGACAGTCTTCTACGTACTCCGCTTCGTGCCCTTCGCTGGGGTCAATGGGAACGACGATTTCTTCGCCACAGTTTTCACACACGTATTCTGCTTCATCTGGCAACATCACGATTTCTCCTTCTTTCTCTTGCAGAACGATTTCAACTAGCGGTTCGCCAGTTGTTGTAGTCTGCAGCTGAATTCGACAATCGTAAAGAACGCTTTGAAGTAGAATTCAGAAAGTTTCGTGCTCAACAAAAAGTCACGAGAAATAGGGGAAATTGCCGTTGCAGGACGTGAAAAAACAGAGGCGGAATTTGCCGTACGCAATGTCCGCTTTTGTACGATCGACGGGTGCTGTACGCCCGATGAAATCACGCAACGCAACGCTGCAAAAGGATGGGGCTGAAAGAGGCCAACTGCAGTGTGTTTGACTGCAGTTTGCCCCAGCGATGGTTCGTGCAGTGATGGTTTGTGCCAGTGACGGCTTGCTACTTGGAATCAGTTGGTTTCACCCAGATGTTTCGGAAGCGAATCGGGTTGCCGTGGTTTTGCAGAAATATGGGGCCCGCTGCGGAGCTCTCTTTCAACGGTGACGCTGTGGTGCGATTGGGCAAGGTTTGCTTTTCGTGAATCACGACGTCGTTATGTCGAACGGTAATCCATGCGTCGGCTTTTTTCTGACCGCTGTCGTCAAATTTAGCTGCTTCGAATTCAATGTCATAAGTTTGCCATGACAATGGAGGAAAGCACATGTTGACCTTCGGCTTCGCGATTTTATAGAGGCCTCCACATTCGTTGTCTTCGCCCGTCAGTCCAAACGAATCTAATACTTGAACTTCGTAACGACCTTGGTTGTAGCAACCACTGTTGGCTCGCCCCTGCCCTGTTGCCCACGGCATAAACGATAGTTGGAATTCTAAATGCAATTGATAGCTGCCAAAATTTTGCTTACTGGTGCAGCCTTCCATCAGCAATTTGTCATCTGATAGTCGTCCATTCTTCCATTGCTCAACGTCGCTGCCATCGAACAAAACAACAGCTCCTTCAGGGGGCTTGGCTTTTAGAGTTGAGCTTTCACGAACCACTTTTGCCAATTCGGCAACACGCTGATTGTTCGCGTCGTACAGGTTGAAGACTCCGTCCTTGATTTCGCCGTAGCCTGTCGCGTTGCCATCGTCGGATGGGTTTGGCTTTAAAACGCAGACTCCGTCCTTCATCATTCCGGTGCCGGGAATCTTGTCGTTTTCCTCGGGGTTCCATCCGTCGCCGGGCAGGCCTCCGATGTAGCCCACAGAATCAAACTTTCCGTTGCCTCGAGCAATCACTTGAATGCCCACTTTGACGGAATCACCCACCATCCCAGAATATTCGCCCTGAATTTCGAAGTCATTTCCCGCGTCTTTGGAATTCAAGAACGCCTTTTTGCGATCTTGAGCTGTCGCGAGACTGCAAGTGAAAATCAGAGTCAGGGCGACGAATGTGTGAAGGCGATTCATGGTGGGAACTTTCGTCAGTAAAGTCGATGGATGGGGCGGGGTGTGCCAAACTGAACTTTTGACGAGTCCAGTTCAGGGTACGGTGGTGACCGCGATTGATTCGCAAAAGTCTTTTATGACATTCGCGACCGCTGTAGACAATGATCAAAGTTGTTCGATCATGCGAGCCACCTGCAGTAGTTTTGCTTCTTCGAAAGTGCTGGCCTGCAATTGAATGCCGATGGGCAGGCCATTTTTGTCTTCTCCACATGGCACACTGATGCCGGGTACTCCGGCCAGATTCGCGCTGATGGTGTAGATGTCATCGAGGTACATGGCCAAGGGATCGTCGAGTTTTTCGCCGAGACGAAATGCGGTTGTGGGAGCCACAGGGCTGATGATTACGTCCACATCTTTGAAGGCCACGTCGTAGTCTTCTCGAATCCGTCGGCGAACCTTCAATGCTTTCACGTAGTATTGATCGGAATAGCCTTCGGACAACGCATAGGTGCCGAGCATGATGCGGCGTTTGACTTCGGAATCGAATCCTTCGCCTCGACTGCGTCGATAAACGTCGATCAGTTTGTCGACTTTCGGATCGTAGTTTTCCGTCCGATGGCCATAGTGGATTCCGTCATACCGAGCCAAGTTACTGGACGCTTCGCTGGGAGCGACTAAGTAATACGTGGCGACACTGTATTTGGCATGTGGCATCGTGACAGGTTTGACGGCGGCTCCGGCTGCTTGCAGTTTTTCAATGACGGCTTGAACGTTGGCTTTGACTTCGTCATCAAGACCTTCTGCAAAGTGTTCGTCGACAACTCCGATGGTCAGCCCTTCGACACTGCTGCTGATGGCTTCGACGTAATCGGGGACATCCAGTTCCATGCAGGTGGTGTCTCGTGCATCATGCCCTGCGATCACGGAGAGCAATAAAGATGCTCCATAAACATCATTGGCAATGGGGCCGATTTGATCCAGAGAACTGGCGAAGGCCAGTAGTCCGTAGCGAGATACTCGACCGTAAGTCGGCTTCATCCCGATCACTCCGCAAAATGCGGCCGGCTGTCGAATGGATCCTCCTGTGTCTGATCCCAGTGCCAAGGGGACCATGCCCGCTGCAACGGCCGCCGCGGATCCTCCGGAAGATCCTCCGGGAGTATGTTCTGGGTTGCGAGGATTGCGAGTGATGCCGCTGTCTGATGTTTCGGTGGATGAGCCCATCGCGAATTCATCCATATTAAGCTTGCCGATGATGATTCCATCGGCTTCTTGAATTCGTTCGACGACGTCGCAATCGTAGGGCGGTTTGAAGTTGCTTAGCATGCGGCTACCGCAGGTGGTGGGCACGCCTTTTTCACACATGTTGTCTTTGATGCCAACGGGCAAGCCTTGGAGCGTTCCGAGATTTTCGCCCGCCGCTCGTCGGCTGTCGATTTGCTTGGCATTTTGAATCGCAGCATCGCGGTTCAAATGCACAAACGCGTTGATTGTGGGATTGTCGGCATCGATGTTTTGAAAGCAGGCTGCGACAAGCTGTTCGCTGGTTAATTGGCCAGTGGACAGTTGATTCAGAAGTTGCTGAGTCGGCAGGCCGGGAAGTTCAGAAGCGGGCATGATTTGTTGTGCTGGAAGTGTGAGCGAAATACGTGAAGGCGAAGACGGTGCAAAAAAAACAGAGCAAAAGGGAGGTCGTTCAATGTCGCTTAAGCTGGAAAGGCATCGTTCTTGTTGAACAGAGCCTCGCCGGGATTCTGATTGCAGAAATTCTGGCTGCGGTGTGAGTGCTACAGCGCGAGGGCTGCGGTGTGAGTGCTACAGCGCGAGAGCTGCGGGGCGACGGTTACGGTGCTAAGACTGATCGATCACCTGAGGCACCTGAAAATACTTGCCGTCGGTCTTGGGAGCGTTCAAGAGCGCATCTTCGCGGCTTAAAGACGGGCGGACTTCGTCGGTTCGAAATACGTTGCCTTGATCAAGGGCGTGAACCATGGGTTCGACTCCTTCGGTGTCAACTTCGTCTAGTAAAGCGACATAGTCGAGCACCTTGGTGAGTTGGTCGGCGTAGGTACTGATTTCGTCTTCTGAGAGTTCTAGGCGAGCCAGTTTGGCCACTTCTCGGACTTCTTCGGGCTTCATTTTAGGGTTCCATTCCGGTGATACAGGGCCTTTGTGCGGGCAAGCACGAAGTTTTGCAGGTGTGGCGATCAGATCAAGCCGGTGGTGTCTCATGGAGAGGAAAACCGACAGGGAACGAGGAATTTCGCGTGAATTCGAAAACGGGATGACGGCGAATGGCGACAGAGTGATAAGATTCCGCTCCCCGCGAATCGCCATCGTTCGGCCGTTCACAAGCGGGTTTTTCGGCAACTGAAGCGTTTTTGATCTCCCGTGATAGTCGGTCGAACTACGGCCGATTCAACGTTTTACAACGGATTGTTATCCCAAAACGGACTTTCGTTTCGCCGGACATTTTTGCCGCCGCCCTTGCTTGCGTCGGTTCGCTCTGTTTTCTGATTTGCTTCAAAATGACGACCGCCAGCCCAGTGACCGAAACCGTCGACGGTGTTGTTCGCAGAAACGACATCCGCAATATCGCTATCATCGCTCACGTCGACCATGGCAAGACTTCGCTTGTCGACTGCCTGATCAAGCAAAGCGGAATGTTCCGCGAAAACCAGAAGATGCAAGATTGCCTTCTGGATAGCAATGATCTGGAACGCGAACGTGGTATCACGATTTTGGCCAAAAACATCGCCATGATGTACGAAGGTGTTCGAGTGAACATCATTGATACGCCGGGCCATGCCGATTTCGGCGGTGAAGTCGAACGAGTTCTGAAGATGGCTGATGGAGCCGTGCTGCTGGTCGACGCCTTCGAAGGGCCTCGTCCTCAAACTCGATTCGTCCTGCAAAAAGCGTTGCAAAACGGATTGAAACTGATGGTTGTGATCAACAAGATCGACCGTCAAGATTGCCGTCCCGACGAAGTGCTTGGTAAAACCTTCGACCTGCTTGTCGAATTGGGTGCCGACGACGAAACATTAGACTTCCCGTACATCTTCAGCAGTGCCAAAGAAGGTTACGCGGTCCACGATCCCACCGAGCGATCCGGCGACATTCGTCCGCTGCTGGATATGGTCATCGAAAAAATTCCAGGACCTCCTGTTCGCCCTGATGATCCATTGCAGCTGATGGTCACCTCTTTGGAGTATTCCAAGTACGTCGGGCGAATTGCGACCGGGCGAATTGCTGCGGGCCAAGTAAAAACGGGCCAGCAAATTGCCATCATGCGAAAAGATGGGTCCATCGACAAAACCAAGGTGGATCAGGTTCAGCTGTTTGACAACTTGGGTCGTTCGGACGCCGAAATGGCCAGCGCGGGCGATATTGTGGCTTTGATCGGCCTGCCTGACCCGAATATTGGAGACACGGTTGCCGATCCAGATACTCCTGTGGCTCTGGAACGAGTCGAAGTGGACGAGCCGACTTTGTCGATGAAGTTCACGATCAATAGTTCTCCGTTGGCCGGCCAAGACGGCAAGTACGTCACGAGCCGAAATCTGCGAGAACGGTTGGCTCGAGAGCTGCAATCAAACGTGGCTTTAAGAATCGAAGAAACGGACGACAAGGACAGTTTTCAGGTTTCTGGTCGAGGTATTTTGCATCTTGCGGTTTTGATCGAAACCATGCGTCGCGAAGGCTTCGAACTTTCCGTCGGCAAACCAGAAGTGATTGTCAAAGAAATCGACGGCAAGAAGTGCGAACCGTACGAATTGTTGGTTGTTGACGTTCCAACAGCGGATGTCGGTCCTGTCATGGAATTGGTTGGGTATCGTCGAGGTCAGGCCAAGGAAATGACGGCCACGGATACCGGCATGACTCACGTGGAATTCAGCATTCCCGCTCGAGGCCTGATTGGCCTGAAGACTCGGCTGCTTAATGCGACTCGAGGCGAAGCAATCATGCATCATCGCTTCGAAGAATACCGCCCTGTCGAAGGCGATGTTCCCGCCCGGTCCAACGGTGTTTTGGTTTCTCAGATCAGTGGCAAAGCGGTTGCCTACGCGTTGTGGAAGCTTCAGGATCGAGCTGACATGTTCGTCAAGCACGGCGAAGACGTTTACGAAGGCATGATCATTGGGGAAAACAGCCGAGACAACGACATGGTTGTGAATCCCGTGCGAGAAAAGAAGCTTACGAACGTGCGTTCATCGGGAGCTGACGATGCGATCACGATGAAGCCACCTCGAGAAATGACGTTGGAATCGGCGTTGGAATACATCGAATGGGATGAACTGGTTGAAGTGACTCCAGCCATCATCCGACTTCGTAAAGTGCATTTGACGGAAAATGCTCGTAAAAAATTTCGTCGCTAGGCTTTGATGAAGCCAAGTCAAGAATTCAAACGCGGTCTGATTTTCAGACTGCGTTTTTTTGTGCGCGGTCAGTCATATACGGTTCGTCAAGGCAATATCGCAGCCCTTGATTCTGGCAGCGTCAGCTACGATTCCGTGATGTGCTGAGTTTACGTGAATCGCCTGGCAGTGGGGTGTGAGCTGGCATCGGCGGAGATCGCGGTCGAAAAGTTGGGGCAAAACCCCTAAGGTGCTGGCGTCGCAAGATTCAGCAGGATTCGAATGTTGATGATTTGTCAAAACAAACGCAAAACGAATTCATCAGTTGCCCTCAGCAGCCGCATTGGGGTGTCGCGATTTTGGCTGGTGACGAGTTCGTAAGTGAAGCCATTTCGGTGCAATCTTTTGATTGTCACTTGTACTTTATCGCACTGAAGGATTGCCGTGTATTCATCTCTTGATCGCACTGATATTGCCTTGGGCCCGAATGCTGACGGTTGCCCTCAGTTTGTCCAAACTGACCGTCGCACGGCCGAAGAGATCAGCAGCACTGCGGAATTGTCAGCGGCCTTCGCGTTGGTCCGGCTTGTGAATCCGAGACGTTTGGGAGAAGAAGGCGAAGCCGAACCATTGGTGATTTATACGTGCGAAGAAGAGCCACCCCATTTTCTGAAGCAAATTGTTTCCACGGCAGCGGGAACTTTGGCACTGCGTTCTGGGTTGAAGCCCATTTCGCTGCCTGAACCGCAGCCGTTTACAGAGACCATGAATCAAGTGTTGGCTGATTTATGTCGAGTGACATTGGAAGAATTTTCGATCAACTTAGACTTGGAAGGAATCGAAGCGATGGAAGCTGCTTTGAATCCTCCCAAGGCTGAAGAAGACGAAATCGCTTACTGGTCTGCTGTGATGAAGTTAGGCAGCGTGGGGGGCGAATTGATTCGTAAGCAAAACGGAGGCGAATGGGTGATTGCTCATTCCGGCAGCCTGCCCTTCGCTTTGACGACGACGTACAACAAAGAGCAAGCCACTGTGAACCCATTGGGGAAAGCCATCAAGTATTTTGAGAGCGGTGCGGAAGACAGCCTGCTGCCCTTCATTGAAATGCTTTCCAGCAGTCCGTAGCGATGTTTTGCTGATCATCTGGGGGGGGGAGATACATAGTTCAAGCCGAGAGGTGGGCGACACGTGCAATGTGACACGTGCAATGCGACGACTGAGGTCGTTACTGCATGTCTGTTGCCGCTCTGGCGGTATGCACCATCCCGAATCACGACACCTGTGTCACGGATGCAAAAAGTAAACGCTAGGCCAATCTGGGCGTAGAGCGTGTGATCCCAGCAGTGTGTGACGATTCAGCTGTTAAAGTGAGAGCCGCTTGTTTCAGGGTTCGAAACCAGCGTTGTCAGCATGAATTATCTCATGCTTTCGGCTGCGGCTACTGCTAATTCGTCGCAGCGTTCGTTTTCGGGATGACCAGAATGGCCTTTCACGACGGTGAATCTTACGTCGTGTTTTTCGAGCAATTCGTCAAGTTTGATCCAGAAGTCGACGTTTGCAACTGGCTTCAGTTGTTTGCCGTCCTTGCGTTTCCAGCCTTTGGCCTTCCAGCCATGCCGCCAGGTTTCGCAGCCCTTGGCGACATAGGTGCTGTCGGTGATGACTTGCACTCGAGACGTTTTTGTTAACCGCTTCAAGCCTTCGATCACTGCCTGAAGTTCCATTTGGTTGTTCGTCGTATTCGACGCGCCTCCGCTGAATTCCTTTTCTTTCCCGCTGGCAGGGTGTCGCAGAATGCAGCCCCAACCACCCGGTCCCGGGTTACCTTTGCAGGCTCCGTCCGTGAAAATCTGAACCAAAGGGCCAGCGTCGTCGGACGATGCTTCGGTTGATGCAGTGGAATCAGACATCAGTTCCTAGACATCTGGAGACTATCGTTCTCGATACACGATCCGGCCACGGTTCAAGTCGTAAGGCGAAACCTCAACGACGACACGGTCTCCGGGAACGATTCGAATGAAGTGCTTGCGCATTTTTCCTGCGACGTGAGCCATCACGGTATGCCCGTTTTCAAGCTCGACACGGAACTGAGTATTGGCAAGGGCTTCAACCACATTGCCTTCCACCTGAATTGCTTCTTCTTTCGCCATGCTGCGAAAAACTCTCTTGAGAATACCAATATTGAATCTGTGAACCGGACGGATTTGTGCGGAACACGGCAGGTTAGACAGCCGTTTGCCAACCGTTAACAGTTGAAGAAAAGTTGTCGACCCGAATAAGGACGGTGGTCGATTCGGAAAGCTGAACTCGACCACGATTGTCTTCTGCAACAATTGTCGTCTAAAACTGCTTTCGCCTCAATTCGGATTCGCCCAAACCAAGCAAGTCTTAGGTCAAAACAGGACCCAAGAGACTCGAAAATTTGCAAAACGCGAAGCCGTCAAATTAAGCCGACGCGGAATCGTGACAGTCGATCGACTGAAACTCAAGTCGCAACCACGATCTGCATCAACGAACCCCACGAAAAATATGGAATGTCCAACTTTCCGTATCAAATCGCCATGCTTGGCAACCAATTGAACGGAAAATAAGCTGCAATGCGTTCTTGGAGAACTCAACGCCGACCACGAAGGCCACCATCGACTTCTTCCAACCCATACGTGATCACTATTCCTCACTGACAACTGATACGACTCAGGAAAATGCTGCATCCTTACGCTTCAATTCCAGAAATCGCGGGCAACGATCGAACAATCGGAGTGATTCGAGTACCCGTGGAGCAGGATATTCCGCTCACCGATCGCGTTCGGGCGATCGTTGATACCAGTGAATTTCAGCGTTTGCGCCAGATTACTCAACTCGCATTGGCGTCACGAGTCTACCCGGGGGCCATCCACAGTCGCTTCGAACACGCTCTTGGAGTCTACAACAACGCGATTTGCTATTTGCGTCAGTTGGGACTAGATCCTCGTTTTGCCGCCACTGTCAATTCTCATGACGCCGAAGTTTTAATCGCGGCTGCCTTGCTGCACGATGTGGGACATTGGCCTTTCTGTCATCCCATCGAAGATTTGGCTCTTCCAAACGTGCCTGAACACGAAGATTTCGCAAAACAGTTCCTAGGGGCTGATAGTGAATTGGCTGAAGTGCTTCGAGAACAATGGAAGATTGAACCGAGCGAAATTATTCAAGTTTTGGTTGGGAAACCCAAGGGGGCGGCGCTTAGTCTTCGGCAGTCGATTCTTTCCGGGCCCATCGACATCGACAAGATGGATTATCTGAACCGTGACAGCCAGCACTGTGGAGTCCCCTATGGGCGAAACTTCGACCGCAACCGATTGATTGGCTCACTGATTGTGAACGAAGCTGGAGACGGTTTAGCTTTGACAACAAAGGGCAAGACGGCCGCCGAGATGATGGTGTTTGCTCGGTATGTCATGTTCAGTGAAGTTTACTGGCACCATGCGGTCCGAGCGGCCACAACGATGTTTACTCGAGCATTCTACGAACTGCACACCAAGCTGGATTTGGACGAACTGTTCCAGCAAAACGAACCGGATATGATTGCCACTTTGCGAAACGTGGCGAAGGATTCCATCGCCGAAAACTTGTGCGAAGGTTTGTTTGGTCCCAAGCGATTGATTCACAAGAGGCTGCGGGAATACAGCTTGAATCACCGCCCCGATCTTTACCATGCCTTAAGACAGATGCCGTATCCCGATTTGGTGCATTGCAGTAATCGTTTGGCCGCAGAATTTCGGCATCGTTTTGGGCTGCAGTTGATTGATTCCGAGGTCTTGATTGATGCTCCACCCGTGCATCGTGAAGTGGAATTCAAGGTCGAAATTTATGATCCCGCCATTCAAGTCTATTCGCCCTTAAATCAAATCAGCCCCATCGTCGCTTCGATGTCTCAAACAGGGTTCGATGACTGCGTCAAACGCGTCCGTGTGTGTGTGAGCCGCGATGTGAAGGGGAAGTTCGACAGTCCGACGCAAGTTGACGACATCTTGGCCACGTTAATCAGCCAGCATTCGAATTAGGACAGCCAAAAAAGCGTCTTCGATGTGTCGTGGCAACCTTTTGCATTCACGCAAAGTTCTGCTGAGAGGATGGTGCTTGCCGTGGTCAACTTTTTGTTGATGGTGCAGCGGGACCTTCGAATGTGGTGGGGGAATGTCCAATCTGAGAGAACGTAACTCAGGAAATTTCTGCCGCTGTCAGATGCAGAATGTCGGTTTGTACGCCTGGATGAGGAACGCTTTGAAAATCTGGCTGTTCTGCTTCGGCAGGAACTGCATCGCCGCAAAAAAGAAGAGAAACGGTGATTGACGGTCTGGTGCTACAGGCTTTATCACCCTGCTTTCGTTCCCTACGAACCGTCGATTTTCGTCGGTTCAGTTCTGCGTCGGGCCTCACGTAGTTCACAATATCTGTCCGGAGCAGCCGACCATGGTTGGTTTAGTGAAAATGCAATTCTGCCGCGCGATTCGTGCCGTGGTGAGTTCAAAGTTAAGTCTTGCTTCAGCAATCCTGTTGTTGAGCAACTGCTTGCCCTTGAATTCAACCTTTGGCCAATTTGAACCCACCGTGTCCCCATCTTCTGGCGGGTGGGGCAAATCCACGTCCGCAGACGATCGCAGACCGATCGACGTGCTGCGCCATGACGTTGTCAGCGATTCGCAGATTGCCATCAACGAGCGCTACGGCGACCAAAAAGCTTCTTCTGCCACCCATGGAATCAGGCAAGTGGCCGCGTTTCAGCAGCAGGCAAGAGCACCTAAACCGTTGACTGCCGATCAGCGAATACGCAACCATCAGCAGGGCGATCAAAAGCCGGGAGCCAATCCGATCGTGTTTCGGGATTCCAATTTGCGTCCCGTTGCGAACATCGTACATACGATTCCTCAAGAAGTCCCCGTGGTTCTTCCTCCTGCTCCCGAGCCCGTACGGCAACCGGTGCTGCCTTCACCCGTCCCGCAATATGTGGATGCTCCTGTTTATCAGGATCATGTGGTGCCCTATTATGTTCAGCCAAACCACAACGGAAGTTATCGATGTGATGCTTGTTCCAGAAATCAGTCCTCAGACTGGATTAGTTTGGAAGCTTTGATTTGGTGGACCCGCGATGTGTCTACTCCGCCCTTGGTGACGACAAGTCCCGTGGGTACAGCTCCGAATGTCGCTGGTGTTGCTGGAGCAAATTCGGATGTTGTGTTTGGTGGTGACGATCAACTGTTCGGTTTTCCTCAAGCCGGTTTTCGAGCTCGTCTTGGTCACTGGAATGACGTCGATGAAGTCAGCGGATTTGAGCTCGAATTTCTGATGCTGTTTAACAAAGGAGACAACTTCTTTGGCCGCTCAGATGGGTCTCGGATTCTTGCTCGTCCTTTCACCAATGTTTCAGGAGGTCAGCCGGTTGGTGGAATTCAAGACGCTCAACTGATTGCCTTCCCCGGTCTTGCCAGCGGCACCATTTCGGTAAATGCTGAGACTCGCTTTTACGGAGCGGGGGCCCGATACCTTCACGAAATTTATCTTGAAGAAGAGAGCATTGATGACTGTGGTGAAGTGTTTGGAGAACGGGTGAATCATGATCCAGATTCTCGCGTTTACTTAACCATGGGGCCTCGCTTCTATCATCTTGATGATTCCATCGAAATTCGCGAAGAGCTAACCAGTGTGGCTTCCGGAAACGAATTCTTGCTGGTCGATTCCTTCCAGACAGAAAACAGCTTCTTGGGTGGTGAATTTGGTTTGAGAGCTCGACGCCGCAGAGGTCGTTTGCAGGCCGATTTAGGGCTTGCCATCGGCATCGGTGCGACTCGACAAGAAAGCGACATATCTGGAAGCACTCGGATTCGATCTGCCACAGGCGGAGCAGAATTTACGAATGGTTTTCTGGCTCAGCCAACCAACATTGGCAACTACGAAGACACGGTTTTTTCCATTGTCCCTCGCCTAGAAGTTGGGTTGGATTGGGAGTTTGCAGAGGGTTGGTCGGCGACAGTGGGCTACAACCTGCTGTACTGGACAGATGTGCTGCGTGCTGGTGAACAGATCGACGGAACAGTCAATGCTGACTTACTGGCTCCTGCTATTGTTGGAGGAACTGGTGCAAATCGCCCAGCGGCGACTTTGAGTGAATCAGACTATCTTGCTCACGGAATTTCGTTCGGAATTGAACGTCGCTTCTAAGGTAGGAAACGGCGGTGGATGATGAGTCCTTCGCAGAACGGCTGCCAGCAGCCGCACGTCGTACGTGACGTTTTCTTGTTTTGCGGTGTCAATTCGCCATCTGCATCAGCCTGAAAACGGCCCCCGGTGAAGGCTCGTTCCATGGCTTCAGGACACTTTTTTGCGTCGATTGCCTTGATGCCTCGAGCCCAGATTTGGCCGGGATACCGAAAAAAACAGTTTGAGTTCGACGTGAGGGTGGGTTTTTGCCATGCTTTGGATGTAGTTTGCATCATCAGGTTGCTCGACCTTCCCCAACGTTTGTTTCAAGTTTGTGCATATGAATCTGACGAACAAAATCGTCATCGTCACTGGTGCCTCTGCTGGCATTGGCGAGCAAATCTGCAGACGTCTTTCCAAAGATCGGCCGAAGTTCGTTCTCGCGGCGCGATCCGAAGACAAGCTGAACCTCCTTGCTGAACAGCTTCGGGCTGATGGTTGCGAGTGCTTGGTTGTGCGGACAGATGTTTCTGATCCCAACGACTTGAGTCGATTGGTGGAACAAGCTTTGGAAACTTACGGTCGCATTGATGTGTTGATCAATAACGCCGGAGTTGATTTGTTTCAGGCATTTGAATCGTCTGAAATCGAAGACATTCTGCAGACCATTGAAATCAATCTGACTGGAGCCATTTTGTTGGCTCGCTTGGTGATTCCAGAAATGCTGAAGTCTGGCGCCGGTGTGGTGATCAACATGGCTTCGACTGCTGGCAAGCACACACCAGCCTACGCAAGTGTTTACGGTGCCACCAAAGCCGCCCTGATCGGGTTTACTCAAGGTCTTCGAGCCGAATACAGCGGACGAGGAATTCAGTGCACGGCAATCTGCCCCGGCTTCACCAAAGACGGTGGGATTTACGATCGAATTGTTCAAGCGACGGGTAAGAAAACATCGCTGGCTTTGGGCGGTACGACGGCAACGAAAGTGGCCGACAAAGTGGTTCAGGCGATCCACAAGAGTGCTCCTGAAATGATCATCAACTGGCCCCCCATGCGACCAGCTATGGTGTTGCGAGAAATGTTTCCTCGGCTCGGTGAAAAACTGGTGATGGCGGTGTCGAAGAGATTTCTTCGTAAAGCGGCCGACCTGCGCGAAAGCGAATCGAACTCCTGACGGCATTTCCAATCTTGAATTCTGGTGTGGCCAGAATCGCAAGACGTCCAGATTTTAAGGCTGAGCCTGAAGAATCTTATTGCAGCTTGGCGATTGGGAATTCAACGAGCGCCTTTTGAAGTTGCAATGCATTTGACGACTGAGTCGCTCTCGCTTGCAAAAAAAAACGGCCACGAGGGGAAACCTCGTGGCCGTTAGAGTATTTCTGGACTGCGACGGTGGAGACGCAGCGAGTCAGATGCGGATCGAGTCACGCTAGGCGAGCACTCTTAGATTGATCCGGATCTACGCAAATAATTTGAGACCTCCGTCGGGGTATATAGAAATACTCGACGATGCGTCCTTTGCAGAACTGATCGCCACCTCCAGTATCGGCAGTGTCATGTTGAGCAGGCCAAGTGATTTTTGCCTGTCGACGGAAAACGCTTCGAATCATTTCCAAGCTGGTTGCTAGCAGAGGTCATTGAGATGCTGTTCAAGTGGTTTATTGAGATCCATTCGCAACTCGTTTTTTGGCAAGTTTCACTGCCGAAAATGATGCGGTGTGTGAATTGAATTTTCGTTGTGAAAAGCTGTGAGAGGGTGGATCTGATTGCCCGCCCGTTGTTGTTTGATGCGATTCGTTGTCCTACAATCCCGACCCAAGACCTTGTGCAGGAAAAAATTTTGGGATTCGAGTCCGTTTCGAACTTCCTAAGATGTCGATGACTTCTTGTCGTCCACCTGTTTGTGTTTTACTTCTATCTGACTTCATACTCATGCTTGCTCGTCGTGAACTCTTTCCCAATGTGATCGAACTGAACTTTCAGGCTCGACGTCGATTTGGGTGCTGTGTGTATCTTGTGTTTTCTGGTGACGATTGGGCTCTGATCGACATTGGTTACGAAGACACTGTGGCAGAAATTATTGACTTGATTCGCGACATGGATTTTCCATTGGCGAATTGTCGTTATCTCATTGCGACTCATGCCGACGCAGACCATGTTCAAGGTCTAAAAAAAGCGTCCGACATGCTGCCTCAGGCTGTGACGGTTGGTCACCCAGAAACGAAACGAATTCTTGAAGAAGGTGATCGCATCGCTTCGTTTGCGGAAATTCCTGCTCAGCAGATTTCGTTGATGATGCCGAATTTTGAGATCTCAAAAACGGTGAACGAAGGGGACAAGCTGACTCTGGGAGAGCTTGAACTTGAAGTCTGGGATACTCCGGGCCACGCCGTCGGTCAATTGTCGTTTCGCATGGGCAATTTGCTGCTAAGCGGAGACAACATTTTTCGTGATGGTTGTGTTGGAGGGATCGATGCACACCACGGATCGGACATTCCTGCGTTCATTAGTTCACTTAAACGCATTCAGGCCAGTGGAGTCGAATGGCTGCTGCCGAGCCACGGTCCGGCGTTTCGCAATGACCACGCTTTGCTGCAAAAGACAATCGATCGTCTGGACACGTACCTTCACATGGCCGACTTTGGTACCTGTGCCATCGACTGGCCACTGCTTGACGAATGGGATGACGAATTAGCCAAGGGCGTGGCTCCGCAGTAAGTCGTCCGTCGTATTTAGAACTTAAAGACACCCGGCTTGGTGCGAGTTCCTTGTGCGAGTTCCTGGTGCGACTTCTTGGTGCGGGGCTGAAAGAAGCACGGATTTCATGTTCGAGCGAATGCATGAGTGCTGATTTCAATTTGTCATCAGACGGTGTCATTAGGCTGTGTCGCTAGACGGTGTCAGCATCATCGGCCACTTCGTTGCTGCTACTGCCGTCGTTGCCTTCGACGGGGGTACGAAAAGTAACGTGGAACGTACAGCCGGGTTCGTCCATGTTGTTAGTCGCTTTTAAAGATCCCTGCTGTGTCTCGCAGACGTCTCGACTAATCGCAAGTCCGAGACCTAGGCCATCTTCTTTTTGAGTATGAAATTTTTCGAAGACCTGATCAGGGTTTTCGGCCGGCAATCCGGGGCCATTGTCTTTGACGGCAACTACAATTCGATCAGCATGATCGTTGTCCTCGACAAAGACATTGATCAACGGCTGATCGACGCCAAAGTCTGATGTGGCTTCTAACGCGTTCACGAACAAGTTGATAAAGACGTGAGTAGATTGTGTTCGGTCTGCCATGATAACGCAGTCATCGGGCAAAGCGTGAACAACGAATTCTCCGTTCAAGCGGCTTGCTCGTTCCGTCACCATCATAATGGCGTCATCAAGCAGTGAGGCCAGAGAGACTTCTTGAACCTTCAGTAATCGATAACGCGCGAAGTCTCGAATACTGTCGATGATGTTTGACGAATGAGCAACCGACGTTTCGATTTTCTGGAACGCTTCAAACGCCTGCTCTTTTGAATCCGAGCCCTTTCTAATGCGTTTCAACGCCAAGTTGGCAAAGCCCATGATGGCCTGCAGAGGCTGATTGATTTGATGGGCAAATTCAGTGCTCATTTGCCCCAAGAGGCTAAGTCGAGATGCTCGCACCAGCTGCTCATTTAAGACGCTGATTTCTGATTGCAGACGTTTGTCTTGATTATTGTCTGTCAAAAATAGCATGCACTGGCTGTCAGCAGCATCAATGCGAGGTTCGATTCTGGCGTGGTACCAGATGGACTGTTCTGCACCTAGCCCGAGTCGGAATTCAACAGTTCTTACGATGCCGTCTTTTGCCGCCAACGCAAGTTGTTTCTTAAGTCGTCGATGGAACGTTCGCTCGACGATATCCGTGAGCCGTAGTCCTTTTACTTGTGGGCAGGATGAGTCAGAGCCGAACGGGATGACGTCTGTAATTAGAAGTTGATGATCGGTTTGCAAAGCGAAATCGCAAGCACAGTTTGCAATTTGTCTCCACTGTTTCATTTCTCTTTGCTGCTTCAATCGTTTCTTCTTGCGGCGCACGTTGCTAAGCAGCAACGATCCATTCAGACGCAGCAGATCAGTGAGACGAGCCAGTTGGTCGGCCGTCAGATCGACGAATGGGTCATGGCTGAAAAGCAAAACGAACAGGCCAATCAACTTCGAATCATGGCGGTGAATGGGAACAATGACGGCTTTGTTGCTCGCAATTCCAGATTGCATTTGCTGAAGCAGCCGTCCTCCGGAACCATTTTCGGTTGAAACCTGAACGACAGAAAGCGAATCAAGAGCTTCTTGGATTTCAGCGGGCAAAAGGCGTGATGGAAAGTGTTCGCTTGTGACACTGCCTTCAGGCTGGTGGTGTTGAGTGATTCTTCCTAGCAGGCGAACCATTTGATCGGAATCGCTTCGAGTCGAAACTTGAAACAACAGTGCGTCGTGAGCCGAGAGCTTTCTGTTGAGTCTCTTCAACTGAGACAACAGTGGCGTTTTCCAACGGCGACAGCGATCGAAGACGTCGTTTGTTCTTGATGCCGCAGTTTGCAATCGAGCGGCCAAGTCTTCGAATTCCGAATGACGTTCCTTCGTATTCATGACGATTTGTCCTGACGAAGCCATGGTCCTCGCAGATTGGCTTTGGCTTGGTAAGTTCTGATCTACGTATTGCAACGGCCTACAGTGATTCACGCAATCGGCGAATTCTTGAAGTCTGAGTTTTCCGCAAAGATTTTCACTGCAAGCCAAATCGCTGAAAGAGAGGTCACTGCAGTGTACCTCCACGAAAAACGACTCAAGTCAATTTGATTTCCGTGAGGGCACACACGATGTGCGGCAGCTTTGAAAGGCCAATTGATTTGGTTTCGCAGAACCGCCTGTTGGTTAGATCGGGCAAGGTTTGTCCAATCGGAACCAGAGTGTTTCTGCAGTGACGTTTTCTGGAACGAGGATATTCTTAAGAAGCGATTCGAAGTCCGAAACGTTCTGGTTGTAGCTTTCAAACAAGCTTCAGTGTGACCAGTCCCAGCACCGGCTTGCCACGTTGCAGGTCAGGATCAAACCGTTGGTTCCTGCTGTGTTCTGTCATACCGGGTCTTCCCTGCCCTTTATCGCCCCACGATCGATTGAACAATTTCGCCATGCCAAAATCTCGAACACGTTGGAATCGATTTGCTTTGTTCTTGATGACGATCTTCATCGGGATTTCCTCGGCTTCAGAGGTGACAGCTGACCAGACTTCAAGCCATGAGGAAGGGCTGAAATCCAACCCTGCCAATGTTTGGGCTCTACAGCATGCCACCGTGGTGACTCGAGCAGGCAACCAAATTGATGACGCCACGATTGTCATTCGCAATGGCAGAATCGCAGTGGTGCAGGCCAAAGCGGCTGCACCAGCATCGGCTCGAGTCATCGATCTGTCGGGGAAGACAATCTACCCGGGCTTCATTGATGCCTATGCTGAAATCAAAACCGAAGTCGCTTCTGCCGTTCAGACGAATGGCTATTGGAATCCCAATGTCGTGCCTCAGGTGTCCGTGTCTTCTGCGTATCAGCAGCGAGATGACAATGCTGCAGTTCGAGCTCAAGGGGTTGTTGCCAGATTGATCGCTCCGTCGGAAAAGATTGTGCGGGGAACGAGTGCAGTCGTATCGACAAGCGGAGCTGAATTTAGGCTCGCTTTAATCAATCCCAACGTCGCTCAGCACATGCAACTAACAGTGATGTCTCGAGGACGCGATACCTATCCCGGTTCGCCGATGGGTGCCGTCGCGTTGGCTCGGCAAGCAATGTATGACGCAAAGTGGTACGGAAAAGCGTGGTTGGCGGCGAATGCCAATCAGTCGCTACCACGCCCCGAATACAATGACGCGTTAGAGGCTTTGCAGCCGGTGATCAATGGGCAGCAGCCAGCGTTCGTCGAAACCTACAACGAACTGTATTTTCTACGAGCCGTTCGTTTTGCTGAAGAGTTCGGTTTAAATCTGATTGTTCGAGGAAGTGGCCACGAATACCGTCGGCTTCCGGATATTGCGGCGACTCGCCGTCCTGTAATCCTTCCGCTGAACTTTGAGAAGGCCCCCAATGTTAGCACGGTTGAAGCGGCGGCCAACGTGACTTTAGAGTCACTGATGCACTGGGATATCGCTCCTGAAAATCCAGCTCGAGTTGCTCAGGCGGGGATGACGTTTGCTTTTACGATGGAAGGTTTGACATCATCGGATAAGTTCCTGAAAGCACTACGACTTGCCGTTGATCGAGGACTTGATTCGACGGCCGCGCTTCGAGCTCTCACTGAAACTCCGGCCCATCTTTACAACATTGATTCTGAACTTGGAACGATTGAAGTTGGTAAACGAGCTAGTTTTGTGGTGACCGATGGGGACCTGTTCGACAAGAAGACAAAAATCGTCGCGACGTGGGTTGATGGTTCTCGATTTGAACACAAACCGGAACCTCGTCGATTATTAGAAGGTCGCTATGAACTACGATTAAGAAAGGTGAAAGGGTTGCCTGCAAAGCTGCACTTGCAGCTTGATCGCGACGGTAAGTCGGCATCGGGACGCATGAGCGCTCATCCCTTGAAAGATCTTCCGAAAGAAGATTCGAAGCCGGATGATGAAACAAGCGACGATGATGAACACGCCATCGAAGAACACAGCAGCCATGATCATGGCGATCATCACCAGGATGATCATCACGATCATCAACATCGCTTGGCCGATCAAGACGATGATGAGATCGCAGCGGGTGAGCCTAAAGAAGATGATTCTGATTCACCTGAAATGAAATTGAAGCAAGTCAGTTTGAATGACTTTTCAGCCACTGCTGTTTTTGAATCAAGCAAGCTGAGTTCAAAGAAAAAGAGTTTGGATGGGTCCGCGCGAATCACCATCGTCTTTAGCGAACGCGTGAAAAACGATCCGAAAGCCGCCGCTGGATTTGGTCGAATTGTTTGGCCATCGGGAGAAGTGTCGCCGTGTTCTGTCTTTCCTGTTGCCGAAGGCCAAGTGGATTCGGACGAAGATGTGTCGGGTCATTCAAATGACAGCGACGGCGCTGAAGCAAAGCCTGCAAGTTTTGCGGTAAATTATCCTTTAGGGGCATTCGGGCAGAAGGCTCCTGTGACTAAGTCTCAGGGATTAACTGCGTTAACCAATGCGACGGTTTGGACGTGTGGCGATGCTGGCATTTTACAGAATGCTACGGTTTTGATGAACGATGGAAAGATCGTAGCCGTTGGTCAGGAACTGGCGATCCCCGAAACAGCTTTCGTCGTCGACTTAAAAGGTCGCCATCTGAGTCCTGGGATAATCGATTGTCATTCTCATATGGCGACTGATGGAGGAGTCAACGAATCAACTCAGGCATTGACTTGTGAAGTACGAATCGGAGACTTTGTTGACTGCGACGATATCACGATTTATCGGCAGCTTGCAGGAGGAGTCACTTGCGCGAACGTGTTACACGGATCGGCGAATCCCATCGGTGGACAGAATCAGGTGATCAAACTTCGTTGGGGCCAAAACGGCGAAGCAATGAAGTTCGCAGAAGCACCTCAAGGAGTGAAATTTGCTTTAGGTGAAAACGTCAAACAAAGTAACTGGGGAGACGAATATACGACTCGGTACCCGCAGACTCGAATGGGCGTCGAGCAGATTTTTCGAGACTCCTTTACAGCTGCTGTTGAATACCGCCGGCGCCACGAACGGTATCGTCGAAATCCTCACGGCCTGCCACCTCGAATCGACTTGGAACTGGAAGCATTAGCTGAAATCGTTGAAGGCAGTCGTTGGATTCACTGCCACAGCTATCGCCAAGATGAAATATTGTCGTTGATGAAGGTTCTCGACGACTACAAAATTACCATCGGCACGTTTCAGCACATTTTAGAGGGCTATAAAGTGGCCGATGCAATGGCGAAGCACGGAGCCATGGGGTCTGCCTTTAGTGACTGGTGGGCGTACAAGTTTGAAGTGTACGACGGGATTCCCTACGGCGGAGCTTTGATGCATGAGGCGGGAGTGATTGTGTCGTTTAATTCTGACGATGCAGAACTGGCAACTCGGTTGAATCAAGAAGCCGCGAAGGCGGTGAAGTACGGCGGCGTTTCCCGAGAAGAGGCATTGAAATTTGTTACGTTGAATCCAGCCATTCAGCTTCGTATTGATCAGTATGTGGGTTCGATTGAAGTTGGCAAGCAGGCGGATTTGGCGGTTTGGTCAGGAGACCCATTATCGAATTATTCGAAGTGCGAGCAGACTTGGATCGATGGAGTCATCTATTTTGATCGCGATCAAGACAATGCGGCTCGAAAAGAAGTTGCCGTCATGCGAAACACTCTGGTGCAAAAGATCCTCACGTCTGGGGTGAAAATGCGAGGTGTCGGGGACAAGGATGACGATCCGTCTTCGCTGTGGCCTCGGCATGATGAATTCTGTCATCACGATCATGACCATGATGATCATGGACACTCTCACGAATAGCTGTTTCAGGAATTTTTGAGTTCGCAAGTCACACGATTTCGCCCCTTTCCTGCCAGTTCATCCCCTTATCGGTCGGTCTCAAGGATTCGATTGATTTCAAAGAGCCATCAATCATGCTGCGAATTTCTATTGTCTTCGGTTTTGCTTTACTGTTGGGTTTTCTTGCGACAGCTCGTGCCACCGATGAAGTTCCCGGTCCGCCTCAGGTGAAACCGGTCTTGTTGATGAACGGCGTCATTCATCCAGTGAGTGGCCCGGTGATTAAGAAGGGGTTCTTGCTGTTTGAAAACGGAGTCATTCAAGCGGTCAGTAAAAAGCGACCAAAGACTGACGCTGATGTCATCGATCTGAAAGGGCAACACGTCTATCCGGGAATGATTGAAACGATGTCTCAGATTGGACTGGTTGAAATACCGGCCGTCAGGTCATCTCGTGATGGGCGAGAAGCGGGGACGTTGAATCCCAATGTGATGGCGGTGAATTCGTTTAATCCAGATAGTGCCGTGGTTCCAGTGACTCGAGCAAACGGAGTTTTGTTGGCCGTGTCTTCGCCTTCTGGTGGTTTGTTGAGCGGTCGAGCCAGCTTGATGATGATGGACGGATGGACGAACTTCGAAATGGCTTTGAAACCTGAGGTGGCGATGGTCGTGAATTGGCCCTCTGCATCGCGTTCTGGAAAAAACGCGGGACTTGAACAGCTCACAAAATTTATCGAAGAAGCTCGAGCCTATCAGGTGGCTCGTCACGCAGAACCCAATCGGCAGGCGTTTGATATTCGGTTGGAATCGATGCTGCCCGTGCTTGCTGGAAAAATTCCAGTGATGGCTAAGGCGGACGAGGTTCAAGAGATTCAATCAGCAGTTGCGTTCTGTGTTGAGCAGGATCTTAAGTTGATCATCTTTGGAGGACACGATGCCATGGAATGCGTTGACTTGCTGAAGCGGCATTCGGTGCCCGTGATTGTCGATTCAACTCACCGACGTCCAGCTCGCCGCCACGAAGCCTACGATGTGGCCTATACCTTGCCCGCTCGATTAAAAGCTGCCGGAGTCTCGTTTTGTATTTCTGGATCTGGGCGAGCAGAAACATGGAATAGCCGAAACCTGCCGTACCATGCCAGTTTCGCTGCGGCTCATGGATTAGATCAAGTCGAGGCGCTAAAAAGCGTGACGCTTTATCCGGCTCAGATTTTGGGAGTGGATTCGATTGTGGGCTCATTGACACCCGGCAAGCACGCAACGCTGATCGTGACCACCGGTGATCCATTGGAAACAGAAACTTCAGTCACGTCGGCATGGATCAAAGGACGTTCCGTGCAGCTCACAAGCAGGCATACTCGGCTTTATGAAAAGTACAAACAGAAATACGAACAACTTGAACTTCAGCCTTAAACGTTTGCGTGATTGGTTGCTGTGCTCTGTTTTCCAAGGCGCAATTTAGGTCGCAGCGATGTTCAATTGCTGAGCAAGTGGCGATGAGAGTGCCCTAACGGTAGGTTGCTAAGAGTCTGCAAACGGAACGGAACAGGGCTTTGGATTGCCGAATTTCGTTTGCAAGCAGGGAATCTGAGCGAAATCCCGTCGATCCGCCAAGAAACACCGGATCTGTCCAGGATTTCCGTGTTGCAAACGAATCACGACCGGTGAATTGTCGTGAACCTCGATCGGCTTCTACAATAGGATGTTGAGGGGCCAGTGGATTCGCTTCTTTCACAACAGGTTGAAGGAAAGCGAACTGCTGTAAAGCCGGGAACTATGTGTGTCGTGAAATATGATCGGGAAATCAAAGATGCAGAAGTCGCACCGCTTAAACTTTCGTTTTGCTCTGCTGATCGGTGCTGCTTTGCTTCTGTGCTTGCCATCGCCTGGGGCTGCGATGCCGCAGGAAGATGAAGGCGAGCGTCTGGGGCAATTTGTGACGCTGACCAATCCGATCAGTGATTCTCAGGTGGCCAGCATTGGTAACATCGCCTTGGATTTGCAAGCACGAGCCGAACGTGAAGATCGCGATGCCGTGTTGGTGTTGCAAATTCCTCCGGGGTTAAGCCGCTTCGGTCAAGTCAGCGATTTGGCTCGAAGATTGACGGCAGCCGAAATTTCTAAAGTTCGCCTGGTGGCTTGGGTTCCTAAGTCGGTGAAGGGCTACCATTCGATGCTGGCATTAATTTGCAACGACATCGTGATGCATCCGGATGCCGCCTTAGGAGACATTGGTTTGGGGAAATCGGTTCCTCCTGAAGAACAAGATTTTATCCTTCAGATTGTCGATCGCCCTCGAAACAACCGACTGTCTCGAGGCATGGTTTTGGCGATGATGAATCCCAATTCCGAGCTACTTCGAGTTCGCTTAGAAGAATCTGCGGGCATCCAAACAACTCGATTTCTAACAGCCGATGAACTGAAAGTTTATCGACAGCGAAAGGTGACAATTTCTGATACCGAAACCATCAAGGCTGTCGGTGCTCCGGGCTTATTTTACGCAACAGACGCCATGGCTTCTGGCTTCTTGGTCGGAGAACTGGTCGATGGACGTCAGGATATTGCCAAGCTGTACGGCTTGCCCGTTGAATCGATGCGAGAGTCTGGTGTCACTGATCAGCCGGTGAAGGCCGTTCGAATCGCTCTTGATGAACCCATTACACCTTTGACGGAAGAATTCATTCTTCGGCAAATTCGCACAGCCACCAGCGATGGGGCCAATATGCTGATCTTTGAAATCACATCCCCTGGCGGCTATCTATCATCCAGCGTGAACATCGCCAACGCTATTGCAGACCTTGATCCCGTCAAGGTGACGACAGTCGCTTGGATTCCAGAACATGCTATCAGTGGAGCCGCCGTTGTTGCGTTTGGAACCGACCGCATTGTACTGGCTCCCGATGGCAAAATTGGTGATGCCGGAGTCATTCAAGAAACGGCGGAAGGCGGAGCATTCGAACGTGTGCCCGAAAAACTGTACAGCGATTTTCTGATCACTTTGCAAAACCTTGCCGAACGTAAAAACCGTCCGACGGCTTTGTTGCAGGCGATGGTTGATAAAGATTTGAAGGTGTATCAAGTCACCAACAAGGAAACCGGCAAAGTGACTTACATGAGTCAGTTTGAAATCGACGCGTCAGCGGAAGAATGGATTCAAGGGGCGGTTGTGCCAGAATCTCGTGAAGACGTTTTACTGACGGTGAATGGTCGTCGAGCATTCGAGCTGGGGCTGGCCGCTCAACCTGCAGCCAATTTTGATGAGCTGCGTATTCGTTTAGGAGTCCCCGAATCAAATCCTTTAAAGCCAGCATCTCGCACATGGGTGGATACCATGGTTTGGGTTTTGAATACTCAATTTGCAGGCTTTGGCCTGATCACTCTGGCCATTCTTTGCATCTATATTGAAGCACATCTGCCGACAGGGTTCTTTGGAATCTGTGCGGCTGTCTTGTTTGCTTTGTTCTTTTGGGCTCGATACCTAGGAGGCACGTCGGGTTCGCTTGAAGCCGTGCTGTTTGTTTTAGGCATCGTGTTATTGGGGCTGGAAATCTTTGTTGTGCCGGGATTTGGTGTATTCGGAATTTCCGGCATTCTGCTGATGACGGCCGCGTTGGTGATGGCCAGCAATACTTTTGACGGGATGTCTGCTGGTGAGCAATTTAATCAGTCGATGAAGAGTCTTGGTACCTTAGCCGGAGCACTCGTGACCGTCATTGTTGTGGCGACCGTCATTAATCGATTTTTGCCATCGATCCCATTGCTAAACCGCATGATTTTAACTCCGCCGGGCTACGCTGAAGCAGATCCTTCTGCTTTGAAGTTGGACCCCGAACTGATGGGAAGTTCTTCAGGTGTCGCAGGAGTAGCGGTTGGTGATACGGGGGTTTCGGAAAGCAGTCTGCGTCCCACAGGGAAGGCAACAATTGCTGGTCACTATATCGATGTGGTGAGCGACGGAAGTTACATCGACCACGGTCAGCCTGTTGAAGTGGTACGAGTTGCTGGCAGCCGCATCATTGTGAGGCAGGTCGGTGATGGGGAAGCACGCGAAGAAGAGGCGGGCACTGTTTGACGGCCAGTCTGTTCAGGTCGGCAACTTTTCTTCACCTGTCGGTCACGGTTTAGCAATCCTGATTGGATCCAAATGCCTGTTTGAAGTCGTCCTGAGTATTCAAATTTGTGGTGGCGGCAGGAGCGTTCTGATCGCGTGGAATTGCCTCAACAGGTTGCCGAAAGACGTTAAGGCTTGTCAAAAAGTCCGTTGCTCGAACCTGACCCGTCTGTAGGAAGGGCTTCAGTTTTCGCAGGGCGTCGATTTCGTAAACGGCAAGTAACGGATTGTCTCGACCGCTTTGAGTCAACGTTGCAACGTTGGCCGTTTGTCGCTGTTGCTGTTTCCAGAGTGAGGCGATGATTTGAGGCGTGACAAAGGGGGTATCGCAGCCGGTCACCCAAACTGATGTCGGTGCTGCGAAGGTGGTCGGTGATTCACCGAGCGGTGTTTCAGCCAGCGGTGATTCAGCCAGTGGTGTTTGATTCAGTAGAGTTTCGAAGCCTTGCAGCAAAGCGGGCAGTGGTCCTGGGTAGGCGACGTTATCTCGGACGACCATCACGTTGTTGTTGAATTCAGGAACGAGTTGCCGTGCTGCCGCAACGACGATGATGGGTGTTGCCAGTTGAGCCGCGGTTTCGCAGGTGTGTTCCAGAAACGTCTTTTCGCCAATCTGCAACGACGCCTTATCTTGTCCCATTCGACGCGAACGACCTCCACATAAAACGATGGCTGCAAGTGAAGGTTGAAGTGTCATGGGCGGCAGGGACAAAAGGCACAAACGTGCGTCAGGAAACTTCGGCGACACGAAGTCAATTTTTGTGGCAACTGGTCGGCGAATTTGGCGGCGGGTTTCGTTACCGTTCAGCACTACGAAAATTTATTCGACCAACGAATGTGATGATATGTCAGATGATCAAGGCAGTGACAGCCAGTCTTCCGAACCATGGTACAAAGATGGCCTGAATTTTACGTGTTCGCAGTGCGGTAATTGCTGCACAGGAGCACCCGGGTTGGTGTGGGTTGATGAAGACGAAATCCAAGAGATTGCGGATCACCTGGATAAGCCTGTGGGAGAAA
This sequence comes from Fuerstiella sp., assembly GCA_039974975.1. Lineage (GTDB taxonomy): Bacteria > Planctomycetota > Planctomycetia > Planctomycetales > Planctomycetaceae > Fuerstiella. The sequence goes on from JBDWHY010000118.1 coordinate 66,376, forward strand.
TCCGCCTGTTTCATACTCGGCTGATTCACGGACGCACGTCGCTGGTGGAATATCAAAATGGCGACTGCACATTTTTCGATTCTGAAAAACGCCATTGCAAAGTGTACTCTTCGCGACCGATTCAGTGTCGGACGTGGCCTTTTTGGAATTCCAATCTGGACAGTGAAGAGGCTTGGAAGAAAACGTGTGACTATTGCCCAGGTTCCGGCGAAGGCAAGTTCTTCAGTCTCGAGGAGATCGAGGAAAAGGCGAAGCAGATCGATATCTAGTGGTATCAGGCGTTTCGCGTTCGGTTTTGAGCCTGTTCAAGCAGTCGTCAACACTTCGGGGATGTCGAGATCTCAGTTTTGGGCCACGTGATGGGTTTACGAGGGAAAGTGCAGAGGGCGTTCGGACTGGCGGCTATTGCCGGTTCAGGCCAGATTCGTGTCGTGTCCGTGTTGCGACCGTTGTTTTACGCATTGAAGGCACTTTGCTTTCGTGACGGCGGCCGAAATTTCTTGATTCCGCGGGGTATTCTGAGACGATGGGCACAATACTGGCGACCGGTGTGTCGCGTTTGGTCAGTTTGCGGGGAGCCCATGAAGACTTCATTTGATCCTGATATGTGGCGAAAAAAAGCCACCATGTGTGGACTCGTGTTCAGCGTTTTGCTGGGACTCACTGCATTTCATGGGCCATCTGCGTCTGCACAGCTCATTCGTGCTCCGTTGACGAATGGCTTTCAACGCACCTCTTCAATCGACGTGACTGTGGATGAAATGTTGGGGCCGAAGAAGCCCCGTCAAGATTCTGAGGCAATTTTGGGACCTGGCTATCCGGCTCTTTGGGTTGCTGAAGTCCAATATAAGCCGATGCGTCATCGCCTAATGCCCGTGACAGACCCGAAGACTCGTCAAATCAAAGACGAGCTGGTTTGGTACTTCGTTTATCGAATTATTCCTCGAGACTACACGGAGCTTGCCGGCAGCAAACGTGAAGATTTGCGTTTGAAACTTGAAAACGAAGAGCTGAAACCCAGCAACGACTTCGAAGAAAACTTGGTTCAGCCTTTGATTTTGCCTCGTTTTGCATTGCGAATCGATGACGTTGCGGCGGGCAAAACCTATGTCGACGAAGTGAACCTTGAGATTCAAAAAGCCATTTTTGAACGTGAATTTGGCCCCAAAGCGGCTGGTTTGACTTTACTGAATAGTATCACCGGCATTCAGGAAATTCCTGAGCCGGTGTCTTCCACGGACGCACTGGTCGATCCGTTAGAAAACGCCATTTACGGGGTTGCGGTTTGGCGAGATGTGGACCCAGATACAGACTACTTCACTGTCTTTATGAGTGGTTTCAGTAACGCATACCGTATTGAACGACCGACTGCGGATTTAATTGTCGAGCAAAAAGTGATCGAACAGCGTTTTGGGCGTCCGGGAGATCGCTTCCGACAAGAAGAGTCCGAATTCCGTTTTCTTGATAAGGCTCGTCTGCGTCCGAATGGAAACCTAGAAGTGACGATGGAAGGCGTGCTTTCCACATTCGTTGCTGGTCGTGAGGCTCCTGCTTTCGTGGGTCAGCTGCGAAATCAGCTTGAAAACACGTCCAACGGAGAAACTCAATGGCCTCATTGGCTGTATCAGCGGCGGGAGGCCGAATTGGCAGTGCCGCAGTTGGAGCCAATTTTGCGACATGCGACCACAAGCGAGGCTTCTGCGGCGAAAAACAACCCGTCACCCTGAGAAAGACGGAAATCGCAGGACTCCACAGCAAATCAGGGCTTGAAATCATTGGCGAAACCGTCAAACTTCGCAGCCACTTCAAAATCACCACAAACTCTTTTGAACATCGTGCTTAGGAAAAATCATGGCTCATAAGAAGGGACAGGGGTCCAGCCGCAACGGTCGCGACTCTGAAGCTCAGCGCCGAGGCATCAAGAAATACGGCGGAGAATCTGTCCTCGCTGGCAACATTTTGGTTCGCCAGTGCGGAACCAAGTGGCACCCCGGTCGCAATGTTGGCTGTGGTCGCGACTACACGCTGTTCGCTTTGTGCGATGGCAAAGTTGAATTCGATCAAAATGGTCGACGCATCAACATCGCCCCTGCTGAAGCAAACTAGTTCATCAGCTTTCGGGTGAAGCAATTCGTGGTGCCAGTTCCTCTGGTCCAACTGCATTGCATCACCAGCCGGTATCAATCGGGAGCGACCTGAAGTCACGCAGCCTTCTGCATGACGTCTTCAGGTGATCGAAAGAGGGGGCTCGGTCAAGACAGAGCCACCAGATTACAAAACACAAAACGTCGTCAATCGTTCAGGTTGGCGGCGTTTTTTGTTTGCGCCGGATTCGCCTGAGCTCAACTGGTCGTTTCTGAGTATTCGCTGGATGGGGAATTCCGTTTGCGTATTCCCCTAGGTCTGAAATCGCGGTGTGCGTGTTTCCCTGCGTCTCTGTGATAGCCGTAATGATTGTGCTGATTGAGTGCGATCTGCTGTGTTGGATGTGGTGCAAAAAGCCAACGTCCGAAGTGGAATTCGCGTTGTTCTACCACTGGGGGGCTAGGTTCTAGATAAGTTCCGAGATAGTCGCCGTCAAGTTTGCCCGTGTTTTGCGGAGGATGAACTTGCCGTATGAGTCTGCCTGATGGGCAAGACGCGGCTGTATCGAACGATTCCCTCTGTCAAAATTGACATGCTCCGAGTCGTAGGTGAATGTAGCAATGGCTTTGAATTCTGATTTCGACGACCACAGCGTTTTGGATGAGATTCGCTCTACCATAGCGTCTTTGCAGGCGATGAAACGTCAGCCAGCCACTGAGCCTAAACAGCCAGAGCAGGTTCCTGTCGGCGCGAGTTCGGTAAGTGCTTTGCAGAGCGGCCAAGCCGATGTTCAGTTCAAGGCGCCTGCCGCTGCACCGGAAGCCCCTGAGCGACTTGTTGCTGAAGCGAAGGTTTCAAATGTTGCCTCAGTCAAGCGACCAGTCGCCGAATCGAAGCCTGCCGCGCCGGTCAACCCGTCTTCGTTGTTTCGATCCAATGATGACTCTGAAGAAATCATTCCGACCTCCTGTGTTTCTCAATCGATTTCGTTGATCATGGATGACGTCGCAGAAGCTGCGGCAGAAGTAGAAACTGAGGAACACGAGCCAGTCGTTAAAAATGTTCGTCAGGCGAATCGAGATGCTCGCATCATGATCGTGGATGATGAGCCACTTAATATCATGACGTTTCGTCAGCACTTAAAAGGTGATGGCTATAAGAATTTTATCTGCTGTGAAAAGTCGACTGAAGCGCTCAGTTTGATTCGTGATTCAGAGCCAGATGTTCTGCTGCTTGATATCAACATGCCTGAAGTTTCTGGGCTGGATATCATGCGAGTTGTAGGTCTTGATCCGGCGCTGCAGCACATTCCCGTGCTGGTGTTGACAGCTGCGACTGATCCCGCGATCCGTCGTGAGGCTCTGGACTTAGGAGCCAGTGATTTCCTATCAAAGCCCGTTGAACCAGATGAACTGATTCCTCGAGTTCGAAATGCTGTGATTTTGAAACAGCACTTTGACATGGCGACCAACGAAGCGGCTCGGTTGGAACGCCAGGTGGAACGTCGAACTCGGCAACTGGAAGCCACTCGCCAACAGTTGATTTTAAGTCTCGCTCGGGCCGCAGAGCATCGAGATGACGATACAGGCAACCATGTTTTGCGAGTTGGTCGGTACGCCGCCATCATTGCAGCGGGAATGGGCTATCCAGAAGACCAGTTGTTGATGCTTGAGCAAGCGGCTCAGTTGCATGACGTTGGCAAGATTGGAATTCCAGACTCAATTTTGTTTAAGCCAGGCCGTCTTGATCCAGAACAATTTGAACTGATGCAACGCCATTGTGCGTTGGGTAAGCAAATCATTCAGCCCATTTCTGAAAAGGAATGGGAAGTATTGAAAACGCATACTCGCCGCGGTGAAAACCTGCTTCACGTTCGCTCGTCCCCACTGTTGATGTTGGCCGCTCGAATCGCTCAAACTCATCACGAAAAGTACGACGGAAGCGGTTACCCTCTTGGTCTGAGTGGCAAAGATATTCCATTGGAAGGCCGCATCGTGGCGGTTGCCGATGTCTTTGACGCACTCAGTAGTGCTCGTCCGTACAAAAAACCGTTTAGTCGTGAGAAGAGCTTTCAGATTTTGGAAGATGGACGAGGCACACACTTCGATCCCGATGTGATTGACGCATTCTTCCGCATGTCAGAACAGATCATTTCGACTCAACTGACTCTGATGGACGAACAGCCAAAGTTTGTCGGCGGTGAGTACGTTGACGAGAATCTGGGTTCAGATGCCGACCTTCGTACAGAAGACAACGACTGACATTGTCGTGCTTTTGTGGTCACCGTTTTTATGATGGCGGCCTTGGAAGCAATGAAGTGCCACAAAGGTTGGCTTATGGGCCCGGTGAAAGCACTCGCCCAAGCACTGCCACATGGCATGATTTTGCTCCCGCTGCATTCAAAGCTCGGGCTGCTTCACTGCAGGTTGCTCCTGTCGTCAGTACGTCGTCGACAATCAGAACATTGCGCCCGCTTATGATTGCTTCGTTTCTAACGGCAATCGAATGACGCTGATTGCGAAATCTGTCACTTAACGCGACTCGCTTTTGTGGTCGAGGTTGGCGAATGCGTCGAAGCTCGTCGGTGCGTCGCTTGGCAAACGAAAATGTTGGCCGGTTGTGCTTCGTCGTCCGACTGGTCGCATGCAGTGATTTGGCAATGCGGTTGGCAATGATTTCTGCCGCGTGAAAATGAGCCGTCAGTCTTCGCTGAGTTCCCTGAGGAACAGCCACAACCACTTCGATACCGATTTCCTGCCAGTGTTGAATTTGCTGTTCGATAAGTAGAGTGGTTAATGCATCCAGAGCCGTCGACGACCATGACCATTTCGATGCCAAGATGGCGTTGCGTAGCCGCCCTTCGTACATTCCCACACAGGTTGCTGAATCAAAAATGATCTTCTTGTCGCGGCAATGCACGCATCTGCTGTCTGTCTTTGAGTACTTGCCTACAACTGCGGCGCAGCGAACGCAGCGTTGCTGATCTGGCGGAATCAATTGGGCGTGGCAATCGCTACACCAAGGGCGATGCAGGCCAAAGCTGGCCAGCGATTCATCTTGTGCTTTGCAAAAAACACAGCTCCACGGAAACATAAAATCGATGGCAGAAGCTGTCAGCTTTGAAGCCTGCCACTTGAGTTCTTGACACGATTGTTGGAGTTCGAGCTGCATTAGTTCCGTGTGTTTGCTGAGAGCAGTTGGCGTTTGAGATGGTGAGTTGCTTCTGAGGCTGAGTCTGCGGCAAGGACGGCTCCACACACAGCGATTCGACGAACTCCGACTTCAATCAGTTGAGCCAAGTTGTGTTGTTGAATACCTCCGATCGCGAACCAAGGCACGGTTGATTCTTTGGCAGCTTGTGTGGCGTAAGCTGGGCCGGAATATTCTTCGAAAGACTTCGTGTCGGTTAAGAACATGGGACCGACTCCGACATAATCGACGTTCAACCCATTGGCTTCTTGCAACTGAATTGGATCGTGAGTCGACAATCCCAGGAGTTGATCTTGGTGGATGATCTTTCGCACATCAGCAACGGCTAGGTCGGTTTGTCCCACGTGCACTCCGTCGGCATTGATGTCGACGGCAAGTTCGGCATTGTCGTTGATTATGAAAAGTGCCTGATGTTCTTGGCAAAGATCTCGTAACCAAGCTGCTCGACGTCGCAGTTCTGGATGTGCGAGTTTTTTTTCGCGCAGCTGAATGACGTCTGCTCCGGCGGTCAGTACAGCTTCCGCCGTTTGTTGCCATGGTTGGGCGCAGAATTCTTCGGTCATCAAAACATAAAGTTGGGAATCGTTGAGCAACGCTTCTCGCTGTATTCGGCTTCGTGAAGGATGTGGTGGTGTGCTTTTCATGTCTGTGTCTGAACGTGCCAACCTGTGTTCCAGCATTTGTTCTGTTTGATAGGTCTGGTATCGCAGCTGTTTACATGCTTCGGAAAATTGACCATCGACCAGTTTCCCAAATTCTTCCAAGCTACGTATTGCTTCCTGCATACGTCGGCAATTCGCCGTCACGATGTCTCGAAGGTTTGATCGGCGTTGCTCGTTGGTTGTTGTCAGACAGGTTCCTGCGTCGGATTCCACATCGCGCAGCTGAATCAGCGGATGCCGAGCTCGTAGCTGCAGTTCGGCTTCGACGAGATTGTGTCGCACTGTTTTCAGTCTTGAAGTGGTTTCTGTGCAACACAGGACGAATCGAGCACAGTCTTCGATGACTCGAAGTCCTTCGCGTGCTCGATTCAAATTTGCATCAAGCAACGCGTGAACTCGCCGATGATATTCGGGGCTGCCTTCAGCTTCCGCACTTGGGGGCTTTGACGTCGTCTTTTGTTGTGGCACGTGATTAGTCACGGAGGGGGAATCTGCTTGCTGGCGACAGGCCGTTTCAGATTTCACAAGCGGCTCTGCTTCTTCGTCAATGTTTAAAGTTAAGTCGACATCCAAGGCACAGACGGGGCTTTCGATTCGATCCAGTGATTGCAGGACGTCTTGGTGTTGAATGCCATGTTGTTGAAGGACTTTTTTGACGAAACCTTCGACTTCTGTCATTGCCATGACTAAGTGTTCGCTGCTGATTGGAGGTCCGTCTGAACTTTTCTTTGCGATGATGGATGCTCGGTCTCGCAACACGATGTACCAAGTTGGACCAGCAAAAGCGGCCGATTGGTGAGTGCGGATCAATGCAGATGAATCTTCTTGATCGATGGTGATGAGATCGTCACGGCCAAGGTTGTCTTTCAGGAAGTTCTTGGCTGAATCAGCGGCGGGAGAGCCCAGTGATCCGGTCGCAATCACGTCCATCGTGAGACCCAACCGATGCAGGCATGCTCCGCCGATAGATTCTTCGGCCAGCAGGACAAAGATAAGCTGTCCCAGATCGTCCGAGTCATGCCCTGTGGATAAAGCTTCGAAGTGAGTGCAGACTCTTTGACAGGAAGCAGTCAGGTTAGGAGAACAAGAGTCCAAAGATCAAAGCCGGATAAAGAAGGTGAGATGTTGAAGAGACGGCAACCACGCGGGGTGAAAGCTCATGGTTCAAACCAAGCCTAGAAACATTGTGGACATCGCTGGCACCTAAGCAAGGATACGGCCGGAATTCTTAAGCATCCCGCATTGAACGCGGATGGCGTGGCTTCGTGCGTGGGACGATTTGAGTGAATCCGTCGCCACCGGGTTAAGGTTGAGGCGATGTTGCGCGGCACAACAGTTGGTTGATGTTGTGATTTTGGGCTGAACCGCGTCGGGGATTCGAAGAGTTTTGGGGCAATCAGCTTTAAAATTCGTGGTGTGATGCGATCGAAAGTGACTGGAAAGGCCCTAAATCGCCAAAAACGGGTCAGATGATTCAGGAAGTCACAGATTCCACACAGGAAGTGCTGACTGCCTGTCTTGTCGAGAAAGATAAGGCCTCCTAGAATCTGGCATGCCATTCGCAGTATTGATGGCAGCGACAGTCGGCTGTCAAAGTGGCCGGATGTTGGTGAGGGAATAAAAGGTGGGATGTTAGGGAAACCAACACCTGTTTCCCCGACGTCTTCAGAATGAAGATTCGGGTTAAGTGGTGTTGTCGGATTGTGGTTCGTCGCGGAATCGCAATTACATCTCGTCAGCGAAGTCCAAATCCGTGAGAGCGGCATTGGGTGACCTATAAATTCAGAACGGTCGAAGTCAACACTGAGGTTGGTTATTTGGTTTCTGTTGCAGAAGCCGCCCCGTTCCACTTTCAGAACAGGAAAAGTCAGACATGTACGAACGCTTCACAGATCGAGCTCGAAAAGTGATGCAGCTTGCTAATCAGGAAGCTCAGCGGTTCAACCACGAATACATCGGCACAGAACATATTCTTCTGGGGCTTGTGAAGGAAGGTTCTGGAGTCGCCGCAAACGTTCTGAAAAATCTGGACGTGGACCTTCGAAAAATCCGCATCGAAGTCGAGAAGATTGTTCAGACGGGGCCAGACATGGTCACGATGGGCAAGCTGCCGCAAACTCCGCGAGCCAAAAAGGTCATCGAATATGCGATGGAAGAAGCTCGCAATCTAAACCACAACTATGTTGGGACCGAACATCTGTTGTTGGGTTTGCTTCGCGAGCAAGAAGGTGTTGCCGCTCAAGTTCTGATGAACTTGGGAATGAAGCTGGACGATGTCCGAGACGAAGTCTTGAACCTGCTGGGTCACGGAATTGAATCTGCCGAAGGGGGTGGAACTCAGACTCCTGAACGCGAAGGCGGCAGTTCACAACGCAGTGGGTCACGAAGCAAGACACCCGCGTTGGACAGCTTTGGTCGAGACCTAACGGAACTGGCGAAGCAAAAGAAGCTTGACCCTGTGATTGGTCGAGAAGCCGAAATTGAACGAGTCATTCAGATTCTTTGCCGACGCCAAAAGAACAATCCCGTTCTGTTGGGTGAAGCTGGAGTCGGTAAGACGGCGATCGTTGAAGGCTTTGCTCAAATGGTCGTTGATGGTCTGGTTCCAGACCTTCTGGCTGAACGAAGAATCATTGTCCTTGACCTGGCCATGATGGTGGCTGGTACGAAGTACCGAGGTCAGTTTGAAGAACGTATCAAGGCTGTGATGAACGAAGTTCGTCGAGCCAAAAATACCATTCTGTTCATCGACGAACTGCACACTCTTGTCGGTGCTGGTGGAGCAGAAGGTGCCATTGATGCGAGCAATGTTCTGAAGCCCGCGCTAAGCCGTGGTGAACTTCAGGTCATTGGTGCGACGACATTGGACGAGTACCGTAAGTACATTGAAAAAGACAGTGCCTTGGAACGCCGGTTCCAAAACGTGACTGTGAATCCTCCAAATCCAGAACAGGCTGTCGAAATCCTGAAGGGTTTGCGAGAACGTTACGAAGAACATCACCGAGTGCAGATCACCGACGATGCGTTGGAAGCTGCTGTTGAAATGTCGAATCGATATATTTCAGCTCGCTGCCTACCAGACAAAGCGATCGATGTGATTGACGAAGCGGGTGCTCGCGTTCGTCTGAAATCCATGGTCCGTCCTCCGAACCTAAAAGAAATCGAAGACGAAATCCAACGCTTGAATCAAGCGAAGGAAGACGCAGTCGCCGAACAGCAGTTTGAAAAAGCGGCGTCGCTTCGAGATCAAGCTGACAAGCTTCGCAAAAAGAAAGACACACTGACTGAAGAATGGCGCGAACAATCTCGCCAAACGGACGGAGTTGTCGATGCAGAGGTTGTGTCTGAAGTGGTTGCCAAAATGACGGGCATCCCTTTGACTCGACTTTCCAGCGAAGACACGGTTCGCTTGCTGCAAATGGAAGATGAACTTCACGAAAAAGTCATCAGCCAGCACGAAGCGATTACTCAGGTTTGCAAGGCTGTCCGTCGAAGTCGTAGCGGGTTGAAAGACCCGAAGCGTCCAACAGGTGTCTTCCTGTTTTCCGGCCCAACCGGGGTTGGTAAAACGTTGCTGGCCAAGACGCTGGCAGAATTCATGTTCGGTGAGGAAGATTCACTGATTCAATTGGACATGTCCGAGTACATGGAAAAGCACAATGTCAGCCGTTTGGTTGGTGCTCCTCCGGGATACGTTGGATACGAAGAAGGCGGTCAGTTGACCGAGAAGATTCGTCGTCGGCCTTACGCTGTTGTGCTTTTAGATGAAATTGAAAAAGCTCATCACGACGTCTTCAATATGCTGCTGCAAATCATGGAAGAAGGCCACCTAACCGACAGCTTCGGTCGTACGGTCGACTTCAAGAATGTTGTGCTGATCATGACGACCAATGCGGGAGCCAGTAAAATGGCTCACGGCGGAAGCATGGGACTGCACACATTACGAGACGCCGATGACAACCGGTCTTATGACGAAATGAAGACTCACCTGATGCACGAACTGCAGAAGGAATTCAAACCGGAATTCTTGGGTCGTCTTGATGAAGTCGTTGTGTTCCGTAAGTTGACTCGAGATGAACTGATGGGCATCGTCGATATCGAACTGAATAAGGTCTACAAGCGATTGGGCGAAAAGGGCTTGAAGCTGATTCTGTCCGATGATGCTCGTGGCTTTATCATCGACAAGGGTGAAGCAGGAGACGGCTTGGACTATGGTGCTCGACCACTTCGACGTAGCGTCGAACGATTTATCGAAGACCCTTTGGCCGAAGAGCTGCTGCGAGGCACTTTCGAAGGGAAGAACGTCATCAAGGTTGAGATCACTGAGGTGGGTGATCAGAAGCAATTGAGATTTGATAGTTCGTTTGAAGAAGTACCGGAAGACGAAAAGACAGGCGAAGAAGAGACTGTCGCTGTCGGATCTTCTGAAGAAGAAAAACCAGCGGCCGAATAATTTCAGTTGCTGGGCGAGCAATCAAATTGCTTGCTAGAAAAACAAAAACGCCCGTTGATCAGCTTTGATCAAC
>JBDWHY010000119.1:0-4328 GCA_039974975.1 Fuerstiella sp.
TTTGATACTCATCATGTCCTTTTCCGAGTGAGTGAACCAGTCCATTACAGTTTTTACTGTAAAGCGAACGCATTTCTGCATTCGTAACCTTGAAGGTTCGTGGCTTTGGACCACTCACTCAGAGAAAAACATGACGATGAAATTTTACAATCGGACTCACGAATTCTACTGCGGAATTGATCTGCACGCCAACTCAATGCACGTGTGCCTGGTCGACCACAAGGGCGACAAGAAACTGCATCGAAACTTCAACACCAAAACGCCTGAGAGATTTCTCAGCGCGATTCAACCCTTCGAAAATAACGACATCATCATTGGCTGTGAATCGACGTTCAACTGGTACTGGCTGGCTGATTTGTGCACCGCGCAGAACCTCCCGTTTCTGCTCGGACACGCGTTGTATCTGAAAGCAATTCACGGAGGAAAAACCAAAACGGATCGCATCGATTCAGAGAAGCTCGCCATGCTGCTTCGAGGAGGTAACTTTCCAACAGCTTACGTCTACCCAGCGGAACTGCGAGATACACGAGACCTGCTGCGACGTCGCTGCACCATCGTGAAACGCAGGTCGGCGACCATCACTCACGTGCAGATGGTGAACCACCAACAGAACCTTCCCGCCTTTCCGAAATCCATTGCCTACAAAGCGAATCGAGTCGGCATCGCAGATCGTTTTGACGGTTCGAGCCTTCGGAAAATGGTGAGTCTCGACGTGGAGCTGATTGACTTCTACGACGAACAAATCAAGAAGCTGGATCTCTACCTAGAGCGGAGTGCAAAAGTTGACGATGCCGACACTTTCTTTCGATTGCAAAGCATTCCGGGAGTCGGTCGAATTCTTGCGATGACCCTGCTGTACGAGATTCACGACATCCGCCGCTTTCCATCGGTCGGCGATTTTCTTTCTTACAGTCGACTAGTCAAAGGGACGAATTCTTCTGCAGGAAAGAACTACAAACCCACCGGATCGAAAATTGGTAATCCCCATTTGAAATGGGCGTTCAGTGAAGCCATTACGCTGCTGAAACGCGAGTGCCCGCAGGCGAAGGCTTTCGCGGAACAGATCGAGAAGAAGCACAACAAAGCTCGAGCCAACACACTTCTGGCGATCAAACTCGGACGAGCCGTGTACTGGATGTGGAAACGAAAGTCAGCATTCCAACCGGAAGTCTTTACAAGATCGTCGTCGCAATAAAACACCGACACACCCAACGAATAAGTCAGGACAAACGAATCGACATTTTTACACGCGATGGCGTCAGCTGTTTGCATAACTGAGTCACGGCTTCTGGGCCATACGTCAGGCACTCCAACTGCGATCAATCAAATGGGAGACACACGTCAGCCCAAACCGCAGTCTGCCACCGACATGGAACTCACGCGCTTTGATTGGCGGCGCCATCGCCATTTTCACAACACAGATTCATCGTACAGAACGGAGCCTCGAGTCATTGGACCTTACCGGATTGCACGCCCCTGCCAACCACGCAATAACTGGACTCTCCGAACTCGGAGTTGAGCCGCCCCTTTTGAATGGAGCAGTGACGTCAGGAATGATTTCTACAGCCGTCTTCCACAATGAGCCGTTTGGCTCGGAAGACACCGCCGAGCACATTTGTGATTTCGTGCGGCAGAGCGTTGACAGATGTTTGAAGCAACCGGATTGCCGCTGCGGTGGCTCCCTGAGTCATCACAGGCCAGCGCACGGACTTCAGTAAAGAAACCAAGTCAATCCCGAACCCAATGATCCGACCAGCACGTTAATAGGGAGTCGAAGCAGTCCGGCGCGGAGAACACCTCTGAACCAAAAAAACTGCTCAAACTTTTCCGCGAAGAAGATACGGACTGCTTGACTTCGGAGGACATACAGATGTTATGCCGCCTTTACCCAGCAACGGCGTCGTGCCTCAGTATATCGAACATGGCCATGCAGGTCGCCCGTTTAAAGACACCTGAATACGAGTCAACCGGATGCCATTTTGCTTCAACAACGGTGACGTGGAATCCAACCAACGGCTTAGCGAAGTTGTTGGCAAGAGCGGCAAGACAGACGCCATCGAGGATTGCATCTGGCATCTCAGGATCATGCAATTCAACAGCTACCTTGTCCGAGTGTGGTATTGAAAGCTGAACCGTATTTGAGCCGGCGCGTGGCTCTGCTTGTATCGTAATGAACGCGTATTGGTCAGCAGAACTACTTTGCTTCTTGACTCGGCCGGAGGCTTCGCCGGGTGTCTTGAACGGCAGGCGATCAACCGATACGGGGCCGCTGATCGAGTAGGACTTCGCAGCGAAAGTGGAAATGTGTTTTTCGAGTGAAGTGAAATCACTCGTGTGCCCAATAATGGCTGAGCTGTGTGACGTTTCGATAGCCCACGTAATCTGTGAGTTGTTCAATGCGCGGTCGAGGAACATTCGCCATTCCATCCCTTGGCCGATTCGGTCGAGCGTTGCGGAGACGGAGCAATTGGGAAAGAGCTCGCGTTCGACAACGGTTGGAGACATAGGAACCTGCGGCATAACGTCAAAGGTCACCGGGCTGCGGCCAGCGACATGGAATTCAAATTCAGCACCGGCCCGCAGCTCCGTGTGCACCGCTTTGTTATGCCAACTATCGGCCGTTCAGCGAATCAATTCCAATCGTAACCAGCGCGAAGATCGTGGCAATAATCACACAAAAGAGCAACACACCGACGACACCACCCGGTGTGATCTTTCCGGGTTGGTCAGAGGATGATATGTCAATACCTCCGTCGCGGAGTTCGATCAGCCTTTCGTGAAACCAGTCCGAAATTGATAGATCGTTTTCGTCATTGTCACGAGCAGGCGAAATCGAATCCACTGCCTCGAACTGCATAATGTTGACAATTGCCTTATCGCTGTCCAAATCGACCAGATGTTGCCATCCGGCAGAATCATCGCCGACGAAAAGATATCTGTTGGGCAGCGCGTCGTAGTCCTTGCCGAGACTGCGGCGTTTGGACCTAAGTTCTTGATTGCGTTCAATGATCGCGTCTGCGTCATCCCATAAGTCACCGAACGGCGTGCCACGATCGTATTGAACCGGCGGGTTCAGTAAGAGGTGTCGATATTCAGAAGGGAGTGTGACACCGAGAGAGTCTTCAATCCGCCGTGTGTCTTCTGGTGTCATTCAGATAGCGACTTTGTTGGCATAACGCCTGCCGTAACCGGGCACGAACGGAAGACTTTGATTTCAGTTGCCGCGTGAATGAGTGCTCCGGTTCACGGCTTTGTTATGCCATTCTGCTGGCCTACGGATTCCCACTTCCATTCAACGAGCCAATTGCCATGGAACTCTAGCTCTCCTTCTTCAGATCGGGGAATCCGAAATGCTCTTTCAAAACTGTTGCTGTCAAGCGAGTCATGATCATACGTCAGCTTGATGTCCAATCCAATATCCTTATTCGTCGCATCTTTGGGGTCAACCCAGCCATAGAAGCCACCTGAGCCAATAGAGCAAACGTAGCCACGGGCTCCCAACCCGTGTTCTGTAAGCCCCGGACGTTTCAACGGAAACCGCCAGTGATGACCTTCCCAATTGGGGAGTGCGCTCACGATTACGTGCAGAACAAATTCAGCTTCGCTGTCTTCACACTGGATCAGTGCCGAAGTCGTTGCAGGTGCCAACTCAATCACGCCAGTTGGCGTGGGGTCATCTGCGGCTTCTGTTCCGCAACCCACCATGACGGCGAAGGAAAGTAGGGATTTGTTGAAGCACGACATGATGGCATAACGTTGAAAATCAGGCGGTTGGCGCAATGTGGCGTCAACGAAGTTTGCCGGGTGAACGCCAACTCGGCTGCATTTTATTGTTATTTTGCGATGATGACTTCAGATTGCGGGTCGTGCCGCCAGAGTACCGGTTGGGCGTTCGGGGCGCAGTTTAGAAACCAGGGTAAGCACACAATCTTATGCCCCGAGTGTTGGGATGCCGGTCAGCGTTGTTGGGTCAATGCTGACGGCGATTTGATCGTTGCGAAAAATCGACCGCAAGAGTCGAAGCAAGCGGTCTTATATTGGGATGAAGGTTTGATGACGACCGAAGGTAAAGGCTTAGCGAAAACGCCGAGCGGAGACTTGATCACGTACCCAGATCAGGACCAGCCAGTAGCGAAATAACGCTTAGCGTAACCGGGTGGCGACGGTTGACCTTGGTTTGAAAATTGGGCGTGAATCGCCACTTATGGTCATCCGCATCCTGTTGATACGTTGACTGAGGAGCGGCCATTGTACAGCTCAGAGACTCGGTCAACAACAAGAATCAATGCGGACGAAAAATTCAACCCGAATGCGGCATCAGGTGTTGA
>JBDWHY010000120.1:0-2347 GCA_039974975.1 Fuerstiella sp.
TTGGAAAAATCCTTGCCGGAAACCGGATCTTTCCCGGCCAGCCACGCCCGTCGAACGCAGCGTTGAGTCACAAACACAACACCCACTTCGTCAGCACAAAACTGCTCGTTTCTCAAAACACGAGGCATCGCTGATCTCCTGAAACACAATCTCGACGAGATGAAGATTAGGGAAGTGGCCAAGGATTGCAAACATAATGTGCGTGGTACCTACTGATTTCTTGGCACGAGCTGCGCCTCGTTCCTCCGTACTTGCATACGCGTCAATCTCCAAGCCCTCAGTCAGCCCGACACCATCGTCGAGAACAACGCCCGCAAACGCGTTGAGAATTTCCTGTTCAAGTGCCGCGATTGCCTTCCGTTTACTGCCTGCGTTCACGGGAGCTTCCACTTTCTGATTGCTGGCTAACGATTACAATCACCGGAATGTGGCCAGCGAATTACAGTTGAAAATTTCGGCACCGCCCACAATTCCGGTGCATTGTTTTGTTAGCTGCCCAGTTGTGACCCCAATGAGTGCATGAGGTCGTAGCACCCAATGGTCAATGCAGCGATGACTGCACCAATGCAACAGCCCCATGTTATCGCCGAATATTCCATCCACAAGGTTTGATGCCAACTAGTGCTGCGACCGTGGAAATAATAGCCAAGGCTGCCAACAGAGAGTACACACAACGTTGAAAAAGCAAGGCGACGTCTGCCGAGGCGGTAGAACTTGATCAGAACTAGCAACGGAACGAAAACGGAAGCGGATCTCAGTAAGAAGTGCCCAATCATCAACGGGTGTCGCAGGTGCGGAATATGGTACGGAAACGCAAACTGCCGCATGTAACACGCGAGGGTCATTGCCAGGTATGCAATTACACTACCGATAAACGCCCAGAGGAGAGGGCGGAATGAGGAAGCGACAAACGGATCAAGCGAGAATGCTATGGTGACGATTAGTGTGCAAAGCAGGTGATTGGGGAAAGCAATCGAAAGCCCAATGCTGCTCCCAATCAGAATCGCAAGCTTGCAATAGCGGTGAAGTGGGCCGCTCTGATTGTCGTGTGGATCTACGATGGGGCCCCAGCCTGTCTTTGCTAGCTAACGCCTGCCGTAACCGGGCACGAACGGAAGACTTTGATTTCAGGTGCCGCGTGAATGAGTGCTCCGGTTCACGGCTTTGTTATTTGGCCACTGTTTCAGAAAGCGGACGCTGCAACAGTGGCTTGGTTCGAGTCAGGAAAAAACTCGTAGGACACAACACCCGGCCCCCACTGTCGCCCTGCTCGAATCGTTCCATCCTCGTATGTCACTTCGTTGGGGAGCAGCTCGCGTTTAAGCAAAGCTGTAAAATCTGCCCGAGTGCATGTGTAGCTAAAACTGCATTGTCGCGTCACACTGGAATAATCGCCACTGATGCGAGCTGCGTTTGGGCAAAAATGCGGATGAAACCGTGGAGGAATTTCTTCCAGAGATTGGTTCGAAACACTGATTGTCCTATCGAATGCAAGTGGTCCGAAGAAAGCAAGTATGGGGCCGTATTTGCACACAGCGCCCGTCAGGAGGACGAGCACCGTGACCGCGAGATAGATCGGTCGAGTATGGTGCCGGCTTTCCTTTTCGTTTGACATCAGTGACTCCAGTAATTTGTCCATGGAGCAGTGCAAACAGGCCCAAGTCGCTGCCAAATAACGTTCAAAATCACCGGACGCGGACCAGTAGACTTACGATTGAAAATTGGCCGGATATCCGCGTTCCGTTTCATTTTATTGTTATACGGGCACGCTGGGGACGACTACTCCGCATTGCC
Organism: Fuerstiella sp.; assembly: GCA_039974975.1. GTDB lineage: Bacteria > Planctomycetota > Planctomycetia > Planctomycetales > Planctomycetaceae > Fuerstiella. The sequence continues at coordinate 1,795 of JBDWHY010000120.1, forward strand.
GTGTGCAGTGCGATGACGCTGATCAAATTCAGAGTATTGCCGCTGTAAGCCAAATGCGACCAATGCCAGCCCGACTGGACCAAGAGCCATGTTGGCCATAATGAGGCTGTTTGGAATCTGAAAGTTGGGGTAGGTGAAGTATCCGATTGCATACTTCATCAGCACGAGCAGAAAGCCGGTAGAAACGAGTAGCGAACCCCGTAGTCGATTGCGGGCAAACGCAACGAATGCGACCAAGCAACAGCAGAGCACTAATCCAGCTTCCATGTGCGACGAAATGCTGATCTCGTGAGTCACATGCTCCGCCATAACGGTCCGCAACGGTTGCGATGTCGTTGGATTTGATTCCTGTGTCATTTCATTGACTTGCATGTATCAATCTCGCGACAGCAGTGCCCGCGCGTCGACTTGCCACATAACGCCTGCCGTAACCGGGCACGAACGAAAGGCTTTGATTTCAGTTGCCGCGTGAATGAGTGCTCCGGTTCACGGCTTTGTTATTCGGCGTCTTCAATTGGGCTTCGACTATCCAGATCGCTTGCGAGCCGCTTGT
>JBDWHY010000121.1:0-141907 GCA_039974975.1 Fuerstiella sp.
CAAAACACAGAGGCACAGAGGACACAGAGGATCCGTCCGCGCATGCCCTCTGTGATCTCTGTGCCTCTGTGTTTCAAATTGTCCGCGCCGAGGTTGTCGAACATGCTGTTAATAGATGTGGTTGTCCCCTTGGTTTTTCCCTTTGGGACGGCAGGAACGATCCGGCGGTAATCTCTGTCGCCCCTTCGGGGCTACGCGCATGTTTTGATCTTCCGATCCACGGGTTGGCACCCGTGGCTACAATATGCCGTCCCTTCGGGACTCATGAGCTTGAGCTCAGTCGCTACGTGGCAGTCGAAGATGTGGGTCACTTTGAGATGTGTGGTACCGAGCGTTTCGTCCTGACCGCTACTCACCTGAACCGGATTTCTCACGTTCAGCTGAAAACACGTCTCCTGATGGCTGCTTTGGCAACGTCATTTTCCATTCATCCAACATTGTCTGCAGTCGTTGCACCACGTCTGAATTCTGCAGAGCCACATCTTGCTCTTCGTATGGTCCGTCATTCAGGTCATACAATTCGAGGTGATCTCCTTTTTCGCTGGACAACAGTTTCCAGTTTTGATCAACCACGGCATACGCGACCCAGTGATACGGCTTTGTTCGATTTGGCCACCTAGCGGACATTTTCCAGAACAATGGTTTTTGTCGAGACACCTGTTTTGGAGCACCAGTTTGAGTCAGCGTTTGCACTTGGCTGATTCCGTCAGCCGTATAGCCATCGGGAAGTTCGACCGACGCGATTTCGCAAAATGTGGGCAGTAAGTCAACGGCCGACATCAGAGACGTTTGATCGATGGCTCCCGCCTTAATCTTGCCCGGCCAGCGAGCGATAAAGGGAACTCCGATTCCGCCTTCAAACAGTGCTCCTTTGTACCCTTTGCGCCCGCCCGTGACACCCTTTGAAGCCGCACCTCCATAACCTGCGCCGGTTGCCGTGTCGTGAGTTAATTTCAATTCTGTGTTTGCCGAGGCTCGAGCTGGACCGTTGTCGGAACTGAAGACAACCAATGTGTTTTCGGTCAATTTTAATCGATCCAACGTATCCAACACTTCACCGATGCGGTCGTCAGCATGAGATAAAACGGAGGCGTAGATGTTGTCCTTTTCTTCCAGTTCTCGAAATCTCCATCGGTACTTCGGAACCGTGTGGAAAGGAGTATGAGGTTCATGCAGCCAAAGATTGACGAAGAAGGGTTTGCCAGCCGCATGAGATTTTTCGATGAACGCGTTCGCGTGTTTTGCATCTTCGTGCACCGGCATTTGTTCGCCCGAGCAGTTGAAGGCTCCGTATTCGTCGTAGCCGTATTGTCCGGGCGTTGGCGAATCTGGAATCATGTTGTTTGATAGATGCCATTTTCCAAAATGAGCTGTCGCATAGCCGCTTTGTTGCAGCATTCGAGGCAGAAAAGGAGCCTTGGTGCTGAGCCAATCCGGCATATTGCGTTTCGCATTGCTGGGGACCCAAGCGAAATGCCCGTCGATGTTGTATCGAGCGGGATAGTGGCCTGTCATCACGGCCGTTCTTGACGGCGAACACACTCCACTGGCCACCGTAAAACGATGGAAGTCAGTGCCTTCTTTGGCAAGCCGGTCGATGTTGGGAGTCTTCACATAGGGATGATCGTGACAGCTTAGGTCTCCCCAACCCCAGTCATCTGCAAAGATAAAGACAATGTTGGGCCGCTCTTGGGCTTCAACAGAACAGCAATAAGTTGCCAGCAGTAACAACACAAACGTACGGATCATGGATCACATTCTGTGAAAGCAAGAAACTTTTCGAAGCAGGCTCGTAAGAGAACGTGATACCAGTGTCAGCCGCTTTGATCAAACGTGAACGGGATCAACGATTGGAATGGTGCCCGACAATTCTCGACCGCCCACACACATCTTGCCATTTCGCTGTGCTGTTGCCAGCACCTGATCGTGATTTCTACTTCTTGAATCCACTTGGAACAACGGAGCAGCAGAACTGGCGAATCAAGGAAATTGGTCTTTGCATGCCACCCTCAATTGTTGCCACGGTTTGTGTGTTGTTGGTTGACGTTGTGACGTTGTGACGTTGTGACGTTGTGTCGTTGGTTGACGGTTGACGGTTGACGGTTGACGGTTGAGCAATGTGAAGCTCTCCGACGCTTCCAGCGTCGAAGGCTTGGCATACCAGCTGGTGAAAAGTCAGCTGTCTGTCATGTTTATCGCAGACGACTGTTGCGGGATGGTCACCCAGTCAGAAGCAACGCCAGCCAAGAGATTGAACACCAGCACAATGGCTCCTTCGTTCGCAAAAAAAAATAGGCAGTCCCAGCGCATCCAGCCATCAGAGAATCCTTGATGAAAGGGCGAACCACAATGAATGGTTAAGGAAAAGATGCCGTCGTGAACAAAATTCCGCGTGTCAGCCGCCTTCTGCACCACGCTGGCTGAGCTGAGTTTTTCAAGTGAGCAAGAATGATCAAGCAGCGATTGTTGGTGCCGTCTAAGATCGTCGCATGACAAATGAAAAATTTGAATCAAACCGACACCGAATTCTGAGGGTTCAGCTGCACATCGAAGAGCACCTGTGTGCCGAGCTGCCTTTGGATCAACTTGCTGCAGTCGCTCATCTTTCGCCATATCACTTTCACCGGATTTTTCGGGCGACAGTGGGCGAGGGAGTGGCGGAGTACGTCCGCAGGGTCAGGCTTGAAAGAGCGGCCATTGCACTCAAGGCCACGTCCGATTCGGTAACCAGCGTGGCGTTCGACACGGGATACGGCTCGCATGAAGCATTCACGAGAGCGTTTCGACGTCAGTTCGGGGTGTCCCCATCTGAGTTTCGAAGCGGCCACATTTTAAACGTAGAAGAACGAGGCAAAGACATGATATCTCAAACCAAAGATCGAGAAGTTCGGACAGCCAATTTTCCTGCAACGAGAGTTGCATTTCTCAGGCACACCGGGCCCTACCAAGAATCCGGCCAGACGTTTCAAAAGATGATGGGATGGGCGTTCTCTCAAGGGGTGTTCACTGCGGAAACAAAAATCCTTAGTATCTGTCACGATGACCCAGAGGTCACTCCACCAGAAAAAATTCGGCTCGACTGCTGCGTGACCGTGAACGACAGCTTCACTCCGGAAGGCGAAGTTGAAGCACAGACCATCGCTGAAGGTGAGTATGTGGTGCTGACACATCGCGGTTCGTACAACGGCCTCGCTGATTCGTACAGTTGGCTCTACGGTGAATGGCTGTCGACCAGCGGCCGAGAATTCGCAAATCGGCCGCCGTTCGAGATCTACGTCAATAACCCCAACGAGACCGAAGAAGTGGACCTGATTACGGAAATCTGTGTTCTACTGCGACCTGCATAAACGGACGGCCTCACCAAGCCGCGAACCAGAGCACTCGTTCAAGCGGCGACAAAAAGCAAAGTCGATCGTTTGTGCTCAGCCGGCCACCAAAGCAACACAACCAACGAATCAGAAGCCAGCTCTGTGCGAAGGGCTGGCTTTTTTCGTAAAGGGAACCCTGTCATCGGACAACGAGAAACAGACCATGCTGCAATGTTCAGTGCAGGGAGTTTGAAACCTGAATGTCACTGTTCAGTCCTTCACCGTGCAGGATTTTAAAACGCTGAGGGGGCAGAGATCGCAGAGAAGAAACGTGGACGAAAACTGTGCGCCCCTGCGTTTCTATTTTACGAAGCGATTTACTCATTGGGTGCTGATTGGGCTTCGAGGGAGTGCTGGTTGGTGCCATGCATCCGTATTCTTCCTCACTTTGAGAGGTACGAATGAGCAATCTTTGGAGTACATCTGGAATCTCACCTCTTGAAGTCTCAGCAGCATAAAAAAAAAGGCATAGGCTGTTGGTAAACAGCCTATGCCACATGAGTTATCAACGAGTTGACAGATCTTAGAGAACCAGTGTCTAGAACTCGCCAATCACCTGTCCGTCGGCGATAGCCAGCAAGCGTTCGTAGGTGCTGCTCACATCGGGTTCAATCGTCGTCGCTGGCCTATGGTCGATGTTTTCGCTGATGAACCGAACAGACCCATCCGTTAGCAAAAACTGAGCTCCACCGGTGTGGTTGCTACTAAAGCCTCTGTCTGCAGTGCCTATGACACTGTTGATTGGCTGTCTACCACTTCCAGTCGCATAGACAACGCCCACGTTGCTGTTGTTTCCACCAGCTCCGTTTTGCATGAACATTGTCGCGGCTCTCAGATTAAATCCCTGCAGCAAAGATGCGCGTTCCCCAACACAGATTGTGTTGCTGGTACCGTCGGTCACGTCTCTGATTCTGGTTTTGCTGTCTCTGTAGAATAGTCCATCAACATTGGCTGCCAACGGACGAAGCTCGCCACTACTGTTGACTCCAATGTAGTTTGACAGTGCAACAGCTCGACTAGTTTCGCTAGTATCTCGAAGAAGTCTGTTGCCGTCCGTGTTGATGTCTGGCCCGGTTGCTGATGGGCAGCGAAATGCTGTCTGTGGTGTTTGCAAATCGTTGAGGTTGTTGTCTAAAGCCTGCGACGGAGTTTGCGTGCCAACAGCCAGTGTGTTGAACAAGGCACTTTGCTCGACGTAGGGCAGAATCATTGCGCTCCACGTCCAGTGATTGTCGTTCGGTTCATTTGCGGCTGGAGTGGTCACAAAACCGGGCGGGAAGGTTAAATTCACATCATGGTAGTTGTGCAATGCCAACCCGAGCTGCTTGATGTTGTTCTTACACTGCGTTCGCCGGGCGGCTTCACGAGCCTGTTGTACGGCAGGCAACAGTAATGAGACCAGAATTGCGATAATTGCAATCACGACTAGCAATTCGATCAACGTAAAGCCACGTTTGATTTGTGTCTTTCGATTCATTCGTCATACCCTTCGGAAATAGAAAAATTCGATGAATTGGCGTTCGAAACTTCAAACGCAATACCAACATCGTAGGAGTAGGGTGTTGCTAAAGGACAGCTTGGGGAGCGTTGTGGCCCTAATGATTTGAGACGTTTACTAAGATATGGTCTGAAGCTGAAAGATAACATTCACATACTGGAGTGAATGAACGTCTTCGCGGTGTGGACTGAACGTCTTGATCGCAATCTCGCTGCCTGTGGGAAGAAGTCACCCGACGCGTGAGCGAGGGATCTTGGCTGTGCCGAACGTCTGGGCTTCGAGGGCGTATATCCCTCGCTTACGCGTCGGGTGACCACTCCAAGTTTTTCAACGGGCTGCCAGGCTGTGACACGTCCACGTTGTGACACGTCTATGCCGTGATCTATCTAGGCTGGTTCTATCCAAGCCAACTCTATCCAAGCCAACTCTATCCCAGCCAACTCTGTCTAAGTTCACTTTATCTGGACTGGATAGATCCCATCCGTGCTCTGGCGGCAGTCGGTGATTGTGGAGACGCGTCGTCTTTCCAGCGACTTCTGCCCCCACGAATGACTGATTTGGCGTGAATGCAAGTCTGCGTTTCGCCGTGGATTCACGTCAGTGAGAGGCGGCTTCGTCCCCTCAGAGGTGTTCAATCCTCGATCAGATCTGAAATGATCTTCAGTTGCGAATCAGCCACTGCACCCAGCATCGTTGAGCTGTGCCGTCTGAATACGACTTGCCTGGTCAGAGAGCGGGTGCGGACTGGCCGCGGCACTGGTGGCAAATTTGCCGGTACTTGTCAGAATGGTGTTTCGGTAAAGAGTCCGCTAGAGAGGACTTTCGCCATTTTTGATAGCAGCATGGACGTTTATCTTTGCGTCATTTTGTGGATAGATTTTGTGAATTTCCGCCAACACTTCCTGTTCACTGAAACGGGACGTCAGACGCTTCAGCGTTTCATCTTAAAGCATGGGCTTCAACTTCTCGCCTACGGTATTGGCGGTTTGATAGTGATTAACGCGTTGGTGGTTCCGCTGATTCAGGAATGGCAATTTGGCAGCGCGAAGCAACCACAGAATCCGTTGGAAGTCATGGATCGATTGTCGCTTGTTAAGAGCATCGAGTTTCGTTTTTTTCAAGCGCTGTCAGCCGTGTTTTTCTTTACGCTGGGCACCTGTGTGGGCAGCTTTTTGAACGTGGTGATTTATCGAGTTCCACTGGGTATTTCTGTGCTTGTGAAGCCGTCGCACTGTCCCGGCTGTCGCGAAAAAATCAAAGGTCGAGACAACCTGCCGTTGATTGGTTGGTTGGCATTGAAAGGGCGTTGCCGAAACTGCTCAATCGAAATTTCATCCCGATATCCAACCGTCGAACTCGTGGTCGGTTTCGCATTCTTGATTCTGTACTTTGTTGAATTGATCTCAGGCGGTTTGAACCTGCCTGGGAGAACCCCCAATTTGTACAACGGAGTACTCTGGATTTTGTTCTTCACCAAATGGGATCTCGTGGGCCTGTATGTTTTTCACTTCTTTCTGTTTTGCTCACTTTTCTCTTGGGCAATGATTCGCCGTGACGGCAACCGTGTGCCTCTCAAGTCTTTATGCAGCGTCTTCTTCTTGGTGATGGCGCCAGCGATTGTTCAGTCCATCGCGAGTGTCAATTGGGGTTCCTCGACGGGTGCCCAGAATGTTGGCTTCTCAAGATTCAGCGTCTACACGTTGCCGGGTTTGTCGCAGGGGTATCTTGGCTCTACGTCTTGGCTTAGCCCACTTGCCACTTGCTGTCTGGGGCTTATTGCCGGATTGAGCTGTGGCGCTGTGGCTCTTATATGGAATCGCTTTAGGTCGTTGCCTGCGATCGCATATGGATTTCCTTCGTGGTTACTGCTGGGTGCAGGGCTTGGGTGGCAGGCGGTTATTGGTGTTCTTGTGTTGATGATCGTCTGGCAACTACTGCGAGCCTTGCTAAGCATCCTTAGCAAAGCACAGCCGACTGAAGGTTCAACTGCGAACTTTGCGTTGCTCATGCCAGCCGCAATGCTTGCGCATCATTGCGTTTGGAGACAGCTGTTCGAGCTGGTTGCCGGGACAAGTTGATGCGGATTGATTCGGTTCCTTCGACTTGTGAACCAATTTCGAAACTCAGTTTTGGACTAACGAACGTCATCAAGAGTTTCGGTTTTACCGTGAAGCACGTCGCGTCCCCGGCACTCTGTGTGACAGATGTCTCTGAGAAACAGCCGGGGCATTCAAAAACTTTTGGCCACGGCAATCGCTTGCTTTGTGGCGATTTAGTTTCAAGGTACGGTGCTGACGTCTGTGTTTCTGTGTTTCAATTTTACGCAGCTGCTTACTTCGAGGACACAGCTGGGTCATTCACCCTATCGGCCACGGTAATCGCTTGCTTCGTGGCGATTATGTTTCAAGGTAGGGTGCTGAGGTCACCAGAGCTGCCGTTCGGCACGCACTCACGGCAATCAGACCTGCTTCGGCAGGTAATTTCATCTGCTGCCGGCTGTTCTGAATGAAGTTACCGGCTCGTCCATTCGACCAGTTACAGGTATTCAAGCAGCGTCATGGGGTAGCAGCCTTTATTGCTGGTACTCTCCGTACGATTGGTACGAGCCATGGGTGTCACATAGCGCTGACAATTGGCTCGGATGATGATAGGAAGTCGGCAAGATTGCCAGATTCCATTCAAGCACAATATGGAGGGCGTTGGCTGATTTTCGCTGATTCTTCAAGACGTTCAGTCAGTTCTGTTCATGTGAGTTCGGACTTTTCGCGAAGCCCACGAATTGGTTGCGCCAATTGCATCTGCAACTCATTCATTGGATTGATGCCTGATTCCCTTGACTCTATGCTTGGCAAATTCGTCCGTCAAAGACTTCACTCGAGAAAGAACGGGGCACGCACTTCGGATGACTCCGGAACAGAAAGCACGTCAGGAAATTGACCGCCAGCTTCAACAGGCTGGTTGGTTGGTGCAAAGTCAGGCAGAGATGAACATCTTCGCCGGGCTTGGTGTGGCTGTTCGTGAATTCAAATTGACCAGTGGCTTTGCTGACTATCTGCTGTATTGGGACGGCAAAGCTGCGGGAGTTATCGAGGCCAAGAAGAAGGGCTTCCCTCTGACCGGGGTTGAAACTCAAAACGACAAATATGTGAAGGGGTTGCCCAGTGGCATCCCACACCACCAGCTGCCTCTTCCATTCGCGTACGAATCCACAGGCGTGGTGACGCGTTTCACCAATCGCTTGGAACCACAACCACGTAGCCGGGAAGTTTTCAGCTTTCATCGGCCCGAGGAATTGAAACGCCTGCTTGACCTTAAGGCGAAGGGTCAGCTTCGTACGCGACTGCAGCACATGCCGACGCTGAAGGCTGGAAAACTGTGGCCCGTACAAAAGCGGGCCATCACAAATCTCGAAGCCTCTTTATCTGGCAATCGGCCACGTTCATTGATCCAGATGACGATGGGCAGTGGGAAGACAGGCTGCGTCAGAGCATCTTGAAGTCTGCGTTTGAAGGCAATCTGACGGCAGCTTGTTTGAATGGCAGTTAGGACGGATCAATGTGTTTAACTTGAAGCGAATCGTGAAGTCCAGAATGTTGAAACTGAGATTACGTAATGGGTAAGGGTGCAAGACAATCCGTGTACGCCGTTCTGACGGGCGACTTGATCGACTCTACTGACTTGGACACAACAAGCCGGGAAGAGGCGAGGAAGCTCGTGCTTAGTTCGGTCACGAAGCTGGATGACTGGTCCAAGAAAAAAGTTGTTCGCGGCAAGCCTGAAATTTTTCGAGGCGATCAATGGCAAGCTTTGTTGACGCAGCCAAAGTTTGCTTTTCGGGCTGCGCTTTATGTGCGCTCAAAACTGATCGCTACGGGTTGCGATACTCGTGTTTCAATCGCGATTGGTGCAGTTGATCGAATATCGCGGACGAGCATTTCCAGATCTGATGGAGACGCCTTCGTTCGATCTGGCCATGGCTTGGACAGCATGAAAACGGATTCTGAGCTGGCCATTTCCCTTCCCGACAACATGGAAGAATCTGGTCGTTGGCTATCGGCCATCGCAGAGCTTAGCGGTGCAATTCTGATTGGCTGGAAGAGACGACAAGCCGAGGCCGTTTCGTTTGCGATTGACCCGCAGGACTTCAATCAGCAAGAAATCGGCAAACGACTTAAGACGACGCACCAGTCGGTGTCTAAGACTCTGAAGGCCGCTAGGTGGGACGCTCTGGAAGTGGCGATCAAGTCGTTTGAAGGTTTTGACTGGGAGAACATTGACCCTGCCGGACAATAAGGAAGGTCACCGTCATGATTGCCAAACTCCTTGTGAAGCCGATTTTGGAATTCAACCTTTTTTGGTTGAATTGCCAGATTCAACCGTTTTTGGTTGCGTCCTGTTTTGGAGGACGAAATGCCATTTGCTGAAACCGTGGCGACTCTACTTGCCGCTCACCTAGTGGCGGACTTTGTCTTCCAGCCAGACTGGCTCGTGAAAGCAAAAGGAAGCACTTGGTGGGGACTGCTACTTCACGTGGCTATCGTTTTGGTCATGTCCGTTCTGCTGTTGGGCAATTTTAATTGGCAGATGCTGGCTGTGATCGGGGTTTCACATTTGATCCTTGATGCGATCAAAGTATTCGCCTTACCCAAGGTCATGTCGAACCATGACGGGCCATGGCCGTTCGCAATCGACCAGTTGGCCCACTTCGCATTCATTGTTGTCGTCGGTGCGATCGGGCCGAGCCTCTTTGCGGATGGGTTATGGAAAAAGTATCTCTCAGTCGTAACCGCCTTTGACGCTTCCGGTTGCTACATGGGCGCATTGGTGCTGGTATCCGGGTTCATCCTTGCCGTGCCCGTTGGTGGGATTCTCGTCGGCAAGATCACCAACGGGATGATCGACGACGATGATGAAGCCAACGATGATGAAGCCAACGGTGATGATGACGAGCATGAAGCTGATGATGGGGAAGACGATGAGGAAGAGGATGGAGAAGACGATAAACAGGAGGCTGATGTCGTAGCTGCTACTGCTGCTGTTGGTGATGATGCGGACGCAACGGCAAACGCGATCGAGAAAGCAGCGAGTGCAATAGAAACCGCCGCTGCCGCCTATGCGAGTTCTTTGTCTGTGGACTCGTCGTCATCCACAACGGATGAGTCGCTATCTGCACAAGACGAAGCCAAGATCGAGCACATTCTTCGGGGCCTGCCCAGTGGCGGCCGCTACATCGGATGGCTTGAACGAAGTCTGGTGCTGTTATTTGTGCTCAGCGGATACCCTCAGGGCATCGGTTTTCTTATTGCAGCAAAATCAATCCTCCGGTTCGGCGATATCAAGAACTGGCATCAGCGAGCCGCGACCGAATACGTCATCATCGGAACATTCTTGAGTTTCGCTTGGGCGATGGTTATTGCCGGATTGACTCAGCAAGCACTCCAAGTCTGGTTTCCTGCAAAACCGCCCGCTGCCACGGTGATCCACTTAACTTCGGATGACGCGTCACCAATCACCGGCGCCTCCACTCCTGACGCCGCCACCGCGCCCGCTTCTACCACCGCGCCCGCCAGCCCGCCCGATACAGCTTACGCTGCCCCTGGTGCAGTCGCCGCCGCCGACAACAGGACGAACAACAACAAATCGCCTTAAAACCAACATGCCAGATACCCAAAGAGATCGTCGACAAGGCTTGGAACTTCTCGCAAACTCTGTGCCTCTGTGTTTCTGTTTCTATACGCAGTTGCTGGCTTTGATTTTCCAAGCGGCGGCACCAATGATCGCTACGTTTAATGCATTGAAACCGCCATTCACAATGGCTCAACCGTGCAGGATTTTGAAACGCATTGAACGCAGAGGAGCTGCTCGGGCAAAACCTCTGTGTCCTTTGTGCCTCTGTGTTTCAGTTTCTTTACGCAGCTGCTGACTTTGATCTATCAAATGGCGACACCAATGATGGCCTTCGGTGTTTGAGTTCTCCACTGAACTGTCCACTGCGTTCTCCTGTGCGTTCCAATGCTCCGGTTCTTTGCGGCAAATGTGATTGGCTTGCCGACTATGCACATAGTGGAATGCACCCGCTTGGGCGGTAGGGAAATGAAATGGATCTGAGCGAAGAAAGGTTGTGGAGAAAGATTGTGAAGAAACGGCGGCAGAGTTCTCTTGACGTTGAATCCTTTCAAGCTCATAACGTCTGGCTGCGCAAGTTGTTTTGTAAACCGAAGCACAGTCGCGGTCATTGGCTCTCGCCAGCTTCAAGCGATTCGCCGACGTCCCCAAGAGCGTCAAGAGAACTTTAAGAACCGTTGACGGGTTGCGCACCTGTACCAATGACGTGGATCAAGCTCGGAAATTTTATTTGAGACATGCGAATGCTGCCGCCTCGATTCACTGCTGATTGCTTTGCCAAATATTCTTTCGGATTCCGGTGCCTCTGTGCCGCTGGCCTGGTTGTCTGTTGCCTTTTGGCGCCAAATTCAGTTTACGCGCAAGTACAAGATGCAAAGGAAGCGGAACTCGGGGAAAGCGATGTTGTTACCAATGAACAAACTTCCGGTTTCGTCGAAACGCAATCTGGTCATCGCCAAGAGCGTTACGAAAAACGGATCAAGCCACTTTTGAAGCAAGCGTGTTTCGACTGTCACAGTGGCGATGATGTGGAAGGAAACTTCCGAGTGGATCAGCTTGATCCTGACTTAGCTGGTGGCGAAGACACGGAATGGTGGTTGGAGGTGTATTCTGTTCTTAGCAAGGGCGAAATGCCGCCGCCCGAGTCAAGTGAACTCACAGATGCAGAACGAATTCAGATTGTGGAGTGGCTTTCTACTGAAATCCAGGCGGCAGAAAAATCTCGAAGGTCCAGGGGCAACCGCTCTTCGTTTCGGCGGCTCACCCGTTACGAATACAACTACGCGATTCAAGATTTGCTGGGTGTGCCATGGTCATTCGCCGGCGATCTTCCGATGGAAGCCAGTGAGGAGGCTGCTTTCGAAAACAACGCCGACTCGCTGCACATGTCGGTGAAGCAACTGGAAACTTATCACCAGCTTGCCCTAGAGGCATTGCGTCGAGTCACCGTTCGCGGTGATCGACCGCCGACTGTGCACTGGGCGATTCCGATGAAGATCCCCTTTCAACGAGAAAAAAGGGCGCTTGACCGAGACATTGGCTTGGTCGAAAAGAAGCTCGAAGGCATGCCAGACGAATTGTCTGCCGAGATCGAGCGACTGACGAATCAGTTTCAAGCGCGAGCCGACAGGTCGCACTATCTGGATCTTTCAACTGGAGTCAGAGCCAACGTAGACTGGAATTATCGCAAGGCCAGTTTTGCCTTCAAGCACAGTGATGCGTACGAGGTGATGCCTGAGCTTGGTTCACATTTCGCCGTTCTGCAACCGGGCGGCAGAGCCGGTCTTATCGTTGAACTGGGCGACAAGTTGCCAGACGAAGGAACCATGCGAGTTCGAATCCGAGCTTCTCGCGCCGAAGGTGTTGATCAGCTGATTCCAAGTCTACAGCTGCACTTCGGCTTTCGAGCGACCGATCAGGGAGGCGCTAGTCAGCGCCTCAGCCAACAAGATGTTAAGATCCAGGCTCCCTTTGGACAGCCGGAAATTTATCAATGGGACGTCCCACTCAGTGAGATCGAGCACCGCAATACCTATCGCGGTGAATTTGAATTAGGCGATCAACCGAATCCTTCGGAATACATCCGGTTTGCTAACAGTACGGTTGAACGCGACGGAGCGGAAAATGAAAGCCCCGCGATTTTCATCGACTATGTGGAAGTTGCGGCTCCAGTTTACGACGAGTGGCCGCCACAGACACACCGTAGCGTGTTGATTGAAAGCAAAAATTCGCACGACGAAACAGCCTACGCGCAACAGATCATTACTGACTTCATGACTCGTGCCTGGCGGCAGACTCCAACAACGCGCGACATCAATCGCAAACTGCAGTTGTTCCGACGTTTGCGGCCTATCAACACGGATTTCCAAGAAGCAATCGTCGAAGTCCTCGCAACCATTCTGTCGTCCCCGAAGTTCCTGTACGTGTTGCCTGGCAAACAGGATGAACGACAAATTCAAGTTCGCGACCACCTGTCTCAACACGAATTGGCGACGCGGCTTTCGCTGTTTCTCTGGTGTAGCTTGCCCGATCAAACGTTGCTCGAACTCGCTTCCACAAATCGTCTTAAGGATCGCGATGTGCTACGCCGGCAGGTCGATCGAATGTTGGCCGATCCACGAGCAAACCGGTTTTCCAAGCAATTCGTGGGGCAGTGGCTGAAGATGCAGCCTTTGGAATTTTTGAGACCTACGCGAGGCGACGATGGACTCGACGGCGCTCTTTTGGAATCGATGAAGCAGGAACCCATCGCTCTGTTTGCAGACATGCTGCAAGAAAATTCGAGCGTTCTGGATTTCATCGATTCAGACTATCTTGTTGTTAACGAACGCCTTGCCAAACACTATGGAATTCCCGCCGTGCGGGGGAACAATTTCCGTCGCGTTTCTTTGCCGATCAGTCAGGATCGTGGTGGACTGTTGACCTTGGCTGGTTTGTTGACGATGAATTCTGACGGAGAAGATTCTCATCCAGTCAAACGCGGAGTTTGGCTGTTAACGAACTTGCTCAACGATCCGCCACCACCGCCTCCGCCCGCCGTTCCTGAAATCGATCTTTCTGATCCAGAGATCGCAAAAATGACCTTAAAAGAACGCGTCGAAGACCATCGCAATCATGCCGCGTGCCTTGCCTGCCATCAGAAGATCGATCCGTGGGGAATCGCTTTTGAAAACTACGATGCGATGGGGCGTTGGCGCGATCAAATCGATGGAAAGGTGGTTGACGCGGCGAGCGTGCTTCCCAGCAAGGCCAGTCTGGACGGAATGAAGGGACTCAAAAAATATCTCATGCAACATCGCCAAGAACAGTTCCTGAGAGCAACCGTCGAAAAAATGGCGTCATTTGCCTTGGGGCGGCAATTGGATTTTGGGGACCGTGCGGGAGTCACAGATATTACTAGACGGTTGCGAGACCACGGAGACGGCGTGAAATCCATGGTGACGTGCTTGGTGATGAGTGATCTTTTTCAGACAAAATAACGACGTGCCTCGACAACCATCGGCGATTGACATGAGGTTGTCACCGACGCTTCTTTTTCTTTGAGGAATCATGACAGATGGCTTTAGATTTTAATCAACTTGATCGTCGCAGGTTTCTTCGAGGCAGCGGGGCTGCGCTCGCGCTTCCGCTGTTGAGTTCTCAGGTGCCGCTGTTGGCGGCGGATGCAGGCCGGCAGGTCAATCCGAAGCGTCTTGCGTGTATTTATTATCCGGACGGGGTTCCTATGCCACTGAGGGAAGACCCCGTTTATCAAGACTGGTCGTGGTTTCCGCACGGTGGTGGAACGGAATTTACTTTCACCAAGTGCACCGACGTCTTTGAGCCGTTGCGAAACGACCTCACCGTGCTTTCTGGATTTTCGCACCCCGCTGCCCGCAAGGTTCATGGCCATCGCAACGCCGACCAATTTTTGACCGCAGCCAAAATTCGCCGTGACGGCCCATATCAAAACTCAGTTTCTCTTGATCAGGTTTACGCCGAATTCATCGGGGATCAAACGCGATTTTCTTCGCTTGTGATGTCCACAGATGGTGGCATCGGAACGCCTCGAGCCGCTCAAACGCTTTCTTTCAACCGCTCAGGTCGAGCGATTCCGGCGGAGCAAAGCCCGAAGCGAATCTTCGATATGCTGTTCGTGAAGAGCGACGCCAATGCGGCACGTCGGCTGGCCAACAACGAAAGTGCCTTGGATGAATTGCTGGAAGACGCTAGAGATCTTCGTGGGATACTGTCGTCTGGTGATAAGCTTCGGTTTGACGAATACTTGAACTCTGTGCGGGAAGCAGAGGTTCGTGTTCAGAAGGCGAAAGAGTGGGTCAACCGGCCACTGCCAAGTGTTGACCGAGAAAAAATCGAAGCGGATATCTCACCAGAATCTCCGCGGCGATACGTACAGACCATGTTCGACATGATTTATCTGGCGTTCAAGACGGATTCAACTCGCGTGGCCACTTATCAAATTGGCCGCGAAAACGGTGCCGGAGTCAGCGATCGCCTCGCGCGCGCTGTGGGTTTCAATCTCGCACACAAGTTAACACATGAA
Organism: Fuerstiella sp.; assembly: GCA_039974975.1. Taxonomy (GTDB): domain Bacteria; phylum Planctomycetota; class Planctomycetia; order Planctomycetales; family Planctomycetaceae; genus Fuerstiella. The sequence continues at coordinate 15,035 of JBDWHY010000121.1, forward strand.
ACAAAAAATCCCGGTGGCTGGAAGAACTTGGGCAAATACTGTCGGTTTCTCAACGAAGAGTTTACGCGGTTCGCGACGCGGCTGAAAGAAACTCCAGAACCAGCGGGCACAGGATCCATGCTTGACAACTCGTTGTTGCTGTTCGGTTCCGCATCGAGTGCGTTTCATCTTTCACGCAATTACCCGCTTGTTCTTGCTGGTGGTCAGAACATGGGATTCAAGCACGGTCGATACCTGAATTATGCAGGGGACAATCCGATCAGTGGAGCTTGGCGTGGCGGTCCAGAGCCGTACACAAAGAAGGTCAATCACGAGGATCAACCGCTCACTCGCGTGTTTGTGACGATGCTGCAACAGCTGGGAATGCAAACCGACAGTTTCGCCGGAGCCACTGGTAACTTCTCTGAATTACTATCTTAAATGTGCCTCTCGTTGGTTGATGGCCTTCTGGATTGGTCAGCAACGAGCAGTCTGGAAGCATGGCTCACGTGTGCTGGCACTTATGAGAATGAAGACGGCAGAAAATTTGGACCACTCTCCATGAAGTCATTCCTACTTTTACTTCTTTTCCTCGGTGGTTCTGGGACATCGGTAATTGCTGACGAGAGATCTGAATCTACGCAGGCAGAGAAGCCGTTCGTTCATCCCGGACTGCTTCACAGTCGCGCCGAACTGAAGTTTATCCGACAGAAAATTGCTTCCGGCGAGCAACCGTGGCGTGCCGCTTGGGAGAAGTTGCAATCAGAGAAAACTGCTTCGCTAAGCTACATTCCAAAACCGATTGCTGATGTGGTACGTGGGGTCAGGAACAACCCCAACATCGGCAGTTCGGCTATGTCCAGCGACGCGGCGGCGGCTTACGCACATGCGTTGCAGTGGAGCCTGACGAATAAGCGGCCCCACGCGATGAAGGCGATTGAAATTTTGAACGCATGGGCCAGCACGCTCAAGTCCGTTTCCGGTCACGACGCGAAATTGCTGATCGGCATGGATGGCGTGGTGTTTTGTAATGCAGCAGAGCTTATCCGGCACACGAGCAATGAGTGGCTTGAAGAAGATCAGGATCGATTCGAGCGAATGCTTCGGCAAGTCTTTTATCCAGTGATTGAGGACTTCCACCCGACTGCCAACGGCAACTGGGATGCCTCGATGATCCAGACCATGCTTGCCATGGGAGTGTTTCTTGATGACCACGCCATGTTTGACCGCGCGGTGAAATACTACCTTCACGGCGAAGGCAACGGCGCCATTCAGAAATACTTCAACGAGTTTGGGCAATGCCAAGAGAGTGGTCGAGATCAATCGCACGTGCAGATGGGCATGGGCTTCCTCGCGTGTGCTTGCGAGATGGCTTGGAAACAAGCGGTGGATCTGTACGGCGCCGCGGACAATCGTCTGGCACTGGGATTTGAATACACTGCCAAATACAACCTTGGAGAAGACGTTCCTTACGACCGCTATCGCAGTGTGGAGGGCAGATACGATTTTCCAAATATTTCTAGAACGGGCCGAGGACGCTTTCGTCCCATCTACGAACGGGTGGTTCATCACTACCGTAACCGCATTGGTTTGCAGATGCCCTATAGCCGGAAAGTGGCCGACAAGGAACGACCCGAAGGCGCACATCGACAACACATTTCATGGGGCACTCTCATGTCGTATGGATTGCCGGTCAGGGTGAGTTCGGCTGACACTCGGAACAGGCCGGTGGTGCTGGGGCACGGAGTGGGGCTGTTCAAGATTGGGGCGTTGTTGGCTGAAGACGACTTCGAAGACCTGAACAACTGGGAGGTTCAAATTCAGGAACGATCAGGATTCGCGGCGGCTAAAGTGGTGGTGCGAGAAAACTCGCTTGACTGTCTCTTACCGGGCCGCGGATGCACGGCTTGGTTCAAGCAAAAACTTTCCACTCGTGTGGCAATTACTTATGAGGTGCTTTGCCCGACACCAAAGCCAGCGATCAAAGGCGTTCAGCCGCGCGACATCAATCAATTCTGGATGGCCACCGATTCCGCAGATGGCGATTCAGGAGACGGCGACGAGGGTCTCTTTGATTCGACTCGCTATACCGGAAAATTTTCATCTTACGACAAAATTAACGGCTATTACGCAAGCACAGGTGGAGGTGGGGCGATCGCCAATCTGACCACTCGTATGCGGCGATATCCTCGAGAAACAGGCGGCAAGCCAGCAGAACATTTGGCGCTCAACGACAAAGATCAGAACCCCGGCTACTTGATCACGCCAGACAAAGTGATGACCGTGCAGCTCGTTGCCTATGACGATGTGATTCAATACATCGTAGATGGCAAGCTGATCTACCAGATCGCGGGCGGCGACCGAATTCAGGTCGAGGGCCGTGACCGTGAAGGCAAATCCACAGTGCAGGAGATGGCCTACGATCTCAATCGCTTTCCGGTTTATCGGGAAGGCTTTTTTGGTTTTCGCATGGTAGGAACTCACCACATCTATACGAAATTTCGAGTCTATGCTCTGAGCCCCGAACTAGGCACAGGAACAGAGGCCGACAAAAATCGCCGCAGTGCCGATTGAAAATACGGACGGGCAATAAACAGAACCGTCAACGGGATAGACGCCACAACCCGATCGCCATTCACCATGGCTTCACCGTGCAAGATCCTGAATCGCAATGAACGCTGAAACGCGTTGAACGCAGAAGAGATGCTCGGACCAAGACTCTGTGTCCTCTGTGCCTCTGTGTTTCAATTTCTTTACGCAGCTGCTGACTTTGATTTGCCAAGCGGCGGCAGCAATGATCGCTACGTTCAATGCTTTGAAACCGCCATTCACAATGGCTCCACCGTGCAAGATTTCGAAACGCATTGAACGCTGAAACGCATTGAACGCAGAAGAAATGCTCGGACCAAGGCTCTGTGTCCTCTGTGTTTCAATTTTTTTACGCAGCTGCTGACTTTGAGGATACAGCCGGACCATTCACCGTATCAGCCACGGCAATCAGTTGCCACGGAGCGATTTGGTTTCAATGTCTCGGGGTTTATGTGATTTGCGGCAGTGTTCGGCAGGCGTCCTCGGCAAACAGGCCTGCTGTCGGCTTTCAAATTTCTAGACGAAGTCTCATCAGGTTTGAGCAATCAGTGCTGGCTGGATTTTGCAGAGAGGACGATTCCGTGCCACTGATGTTGGCAGCCCGTGGATAAAGCGCCTTGAAACTTTAAGATTCTGCAGATTAGAGATCCCTCGCTCACGCGTCGGGCTACTTTTTTCAGCGGGCAGTTGGAAACATTTTACTGACGTTGCAGTCGATACATGGACGTGACTTCCTTGGAACGCACATGGAACAATGGGTCAGAGCGGTCTTGAGCCTTTGCGTGTACCGGAGCTGTGTCTCGCTTTTCTTTGACGACCAAGCCGCCTGAAGTGATCAAGTCGGACAGTTCGGTTTCGGTACGCAGGCCGATGATTTCTGCCAAGTTAGACATCACCAGCCATGCTTCGCCGTTGGGATTAAGGTGTGTTGCGACTGAGCTTAGAAAACCTTTTAACATTTGGCTTTTAGGATCGTAGACGGCATGTTCAATTGAAGACGTCGCTTTTGCGGGCAGCCACGGAGGATTGCAGACGATTAAATCGGCCTTGCCTTCTGGGAACAAACTGGTCGACGTGACGGTGATTCGATCCTGCAGTTGTAGGCGTTGAATATTGTTCTTCGCGCACTGAATGGCTCGATCGCTGGTATCTGTGGCCACAACGTTTGGAATCCCTTTCGAAGCGAATAAGGCGGCGATGACTCCGGTCCCCGTGCCAATATCCCAAGCCACAGAAACGCTGCCGATTTCGGCCTGATCAATCAACTTCAGGTACTCGCCACGAATCGGTGAATACACTCCGTAGTCGGCATGAATGTTGGCGTTCAACGCCGGAATGAAGACTCCCTTTCGTCGCCATTCGAAGGCTCCAAGAATCCCCGTCAGTTCTCGAAGCGAAACGATCACACTGCCAGCCGTCTTGTCTCCCAACGCATGCTGAACGGCGTCTTGCATGTCAGGTGCTCGGCCTAAATTGCACTTGCCATCGACCAGTTCGACCAGAATCTTGTTGGTGATATTGGCTCGCCCGATCTGTCGAGCTCGATGCCGGTGGAAAGTATCCACCCACGTGACTCCGCGTTTCAATGGATTCCGATCGACTCGACGAGACAATGCGCTGAGTAGCTGTTTGGCATTCTGAAAGTCGCCGCGGTACAGCAAACCGGTGCCAGCGCAAGCTTCGACGTATGCGGAATCTGCGGTTGTGAAATCGTCGGCAAAGACGATGTTCTTCGGAGCTGCGTGAGCACCTTCCGATTGCCAAACAGAAGTTTGCTGTTCGGTTCCGTTGTCCCACGACACAGTTTGTGAGGAATTCAATCTTAGCCTTCGTTTTATGAATGGGTGGCGAGTGTTTCAGTAGCCAATCGGATGAAGCACCTACGGAGTCCACAGGACCGAACTTTCCGTTCGATCAGCATCCGTGCGACACTTGCGTCTGGCCTTGAGGCGGACATAGGGAGGCACAAATCGTCCTCGATATCCAAAGTGATTTGTTGCAGCATTCAGATCGGCTCGTACGGGTTCTCGAAGATCTTCCAAGACCATATTGGTGCGACACAATCCTCCGACGAGATCTTCCCAGCGGTGCAAATATTCGGTGGCTCCAGATTCGCGATAGGCGGTGTCGATGGTTCGAGGCAACGGGCCTTGATGATAATATTCGACTCCGATCACAAACTGCTGCTGTTCGTTGCGATGGCTAATCTGAGCACTCGTGGGTTGTTTGTGCTGGCTGATATAGATGCCGTCATCTTTGAGGACTCGAGCAATTTCTCCGAACATCGGTACAAGGTCGGGGATATAGCAGCTGCTGACTGGCTGGTGCACCACGTCAAAGGATTCGCTGGCGATGTCGGGAAGGTTGTCCATCGATGCGTGCATCGTGGTCACTTGCAGAGACCTTCTTTCGGCTTCTTGTTGGTCAAGTTTGAGCATGGATTCGCTGATATCCACGACGGTCACATCTGCCCCCGCGGCCGCATATAGAATACTCTGCCATCCTCCACCAGACGCCAAGCACAGCACTTTGAGCCCCTGTACGGATTCTGGCAACCAGCCTCGGCCATCCAAGACTTTAAGCGGGTTCTGAAGTTCTTCGTCGGTGGCGACCTTGGCAAACAGGCTGCCCGAATCGGCAAGCTGATTCCACGCTTTTTGATTCGCGGAATGGAAGTCCATGAGCAGGCATGCTTTCGTGTCTAAAACGATGAACGGGCGATGACAAGATTCACTGGATCTTGGCGAATCAGTTTCAGCTTGCCATCAATGTTCTGAAGCAATCATCAGTTTTCCCACAACATGATGGAACAGATTTGATTTTGATGATGGCGATGCAAGTTGGCCGCTGTTTGGGGCGGTGGTTGGCTGCGAGTGAGGCTTCGGTTTGCTTTTCGCAGTTTGTTGGTGCCTGTCTGATGGTGACCGTGTGCGTTTAGTTCAATTTCTTCAGAATCCCCTTTAACCACGTGCCCAGTTTTTGGTCGACTTCAGCTGCCGTTTGAAACCGAATACTGACGGCGTCTTTGTCGTTGGCTCTTGGAACAACAGCCTGATCAGCTCCGAATTTCGCGATGGCTCCGACGGTGATTGAATCGTGGGGAACGTAGATCACGACGTCTGTGTGGTCTTTTCGTTTGGTCCATACTTCGACGTAGGCTTTGTCTTTCTTGGGATTGCCAAACACAATCTTGCTGCGGTTGCCGTAGTCGATTGGTCGATCTCCGACAGCCGTTTCAACCAACGGTAGCAGCTTTTCCAACGCTTCAAATTTCCAGCCCGGTCGCTTGGGGACTCCTTTCTTCATTAAGTGCCACTTGCGGCCCAATTGCTTCCAAGGAGTGAGGTCATCGGGGTTGGCTTTTTCTTTGGTTGCCTGAGCCGAGTAGGTTTCCAGAGCTGTTTGAAGGAAGGCTTTGAATTCCGGAGTTTCAATTTCCTGCTTCTTCCAAACCTTGATGGTGACTTCTTGCCAAGGAGTTTTCAGGTTGCGAACGGAAACTCGATCCGACTGGCTGTAGTACTGAACTTCTTCGATGTCATCGATGGGTGTGAGATTTAGACTGGCGGTCAATTCCTTTTGATCAAACGTCTTCTTTTTGACTCGAAAACACAGCACCAACATCCATTCATGACCTGTTCTGGCATGCAACAACCAGCCCAACCCATTTGATGCTTTCACTTCAACCGTCGACCGGCTGTTCCAGTTGGCGTCGGCCATTCGATCGTCGGCACACAAGGTTTCGACCACCCATGCGAGAGCATTGCCGTCCCAACGACACTTCTTGCCGTCATGACTTAAGCAATCTTGAGTGTGCCAGCGTTTGCCATCAGTTTCCCACGGCAGTTTTGCCGATCGTCCGAGCGTGTTGGCTGCCACGTCGTTGGCTCGTTTTTTAGACACAGCGGCGACATCGAAGGTTTCAATGCTGCCACTGCTGGATTCCTGCATCACAGGAGCCAGCATGTCGGCTGTCCATGATTTGAATTCACTGGTCTGTTTTTTACGCCCGGCAGACGCCAGTGCGGCAATGTCTTCGGGAGTACCAGCTGCGACGACGTGGCCTCCACCAGCGCCCGCTTCTGGCCCTAAATCGACGATCCAATCTGCCGTTTTGATGACGTCCAAGTTGTGTTCAATCACGATCACCGTGTTGCCTTGTTCAACAAGACTGTTCAATACAGAAAGCAGTTTGGCAATGTCGTCAAAGTGGAGTCCTGTGGTGGGTTCATCCAACAGATACAGCGATCGGCCTTGATTGGGTTTGGCCAGTTCTGCCGCCAGTTTGATCCGCTGAGCTTCTCCGCCGGAAAGCGTGGGGGCCGATTGGCCTAAGGTTAAGTAGCCCAATCCAATGGCTTGCAGCGTGGCCAAAGCGGTGCGGATTTTGGGTACGTTTTCGAAAACCTTGAGAGCGTTTTCGATGGGCATTTCTAGAACATCCGCGATGCTGTAGTCGTTAAATTTTACGGACAGTGTTTCTTCGTTGTACCGTTTGCCTCGACAAGTCGTGCATTCCACCCAGACGTCGGGAAGGAAGTGCATTTCGATTTTTTGCTGGCCCATGCCTTCGCAATCTTCGCAGCGTCCTCCGGCTCGATTAAAACTAAATCGTCCCGGCCCAAATCCTCGAACTCGTGAATCCGGCATCGACGTAAACAAAGTACGAATGTGATCGAAGACTCCGGTGTAGGTTGCGGGGTTGGATGCTGGAGTATTGCCGATGGGGTTTTGATCGACGACGACGATCTTGGAAAGGTGTTCGATGCCTTGCAGGTCTTTGTGCAAGCCTGGGGCCTGAGTCACAAGATTCAATCGACGAGCCACTGCTCGAGCCAAGGTGGTCATGACCAATGAGCTTTTCCCACTTCCGCTGACTCCGGTAATGCACGTGAACGTGGCCAATGGGATTTCCAAATCGACGTTCTGAAGGTTGTTCTGAGATGCTCCGAGCAGCCTGAGCCAATTGCGATCCTGGGCAGCAGCGTCTGCATTGCCCGCTTGAAAGTCGTCTGCTTTCTTCTTCGCCGTCTTTTTCTTGGCCGCCTTTTTCTTGGCGGCCTTTGTTTGAGCCGCGTTCTGTTGAGTCGCCATACGTTTACTGGCGACGGCGGGTTGCTGACCATCGAGCATGCGGCGATCAACGGGGACCGGGATGCCTTGTTCGTCGCTTAGGTAAGCGGCCGTTAGAGATTGCTGGCCCATGGTTTTGACTTGGGTCGGTGATCCTTGAGCCACAATTGTGCCTCCAAAACGACCGGCTCCGGGGCCGAAGTCGTAAAGCTGGTCGGCCGAATCAATGACTTCTCGATCGTGTTCGACAAGCAATACCGTGTTGCCTAAGTCTCGAAGTCGTTGCAGTGCCGCCAACAGCCGGCTGTTGTCTCGGGGGTGCAAGCCGATGGTTGGTTCGTCCAGCACATAGAGGACTCCGGTTAACGACCGTCCTACTTGTCCGGCCAGGCGGATGCGTTGTGATTCGCCACCAGAAAGAGTGGGCATCCCTCGGTTCAGCGTCAAGTAATTCAGGCCGACGTCGACCAAGAATTTCAGACGGTGAATGGATTCTGTGAGCAGGTCTCCGGCGATCTGCTTTTCGGCTTGATTCAGTTTAAGCGACTGCAAAAACTGGACGGCTTTATCCAGTGGCATGCTGCAAAACTGAGGCATGGTGGTGTGCTTTAATTGCACGTGAGATGCCACGTCTTGAAGTCGAGATCCGCTGCAAACGCTGCAGTCTTTTTCTCCACCCATATTCATCAACGATCGGCGATGAGCAAACGACATGCGAGCCGCTTTTTCGATGGTCGGAAACAAGCCAGCAAACCGAAAACGGAGTCCGCTGGCTGCCGGATTCTTTCCTGCTGCTTTGACCGCTGGCACGGTGACCCAGCGGTCTTCGCTGCCGTACAAAATGATGCGTTGTTGAGACGCATTCAGCAGGTACCATGGTTGATCCAAGGGGATTTCGAATTCCTCAGCAATTGCTTCCAGCATTCGCCGGAACGCCGCATTGGTTTGAGGGGACGGAAGTGAGCCGATGGCGCCATCCATCAACGAGCGTTCGGGACTGGTGATCAGCAAAGCCTGGTTGGCTCCGAATTCTGTTCCCAATCCTTCGCACGACCAGCACCATCCCAAGGGGCTGTTGAAGCTAAATTGTTGGGGCGTAGGGGCATCGAAGCTAAGCCCACAGTCTAAACACGAAAGGTGCAGGCTAAAGACAAAGTCTTCCCAGTCGGCTTCGTCGACCGTTTTGTCGGCCACGACAATTCGAAGCACGCCTTTGCCCAAGTCCAAAGCCGCTTCCACGGAATCTGCAATGCGGCCGCGTTGCTTTGCATCCACGATACAGCGGTCGACCACGACTTCGATTTCGTGATCTCGACGATGATCAATTTCTGGCAGGTCGCTTAATTCGTAGCCAATGCCATCGATTCGTACTCGAGCAAATCCACTTTTTTGCAGTCGATCAAAAGCCAGTTCGTAGGTCGTTTGGCGATCCACGCTGATGGGGGCCAAAATTAGGATTCGAGTTTTTTCTGCAGGGGCGGACTTGGCTTTGGGCTTCTTTTTTGTCGTGTTGGTTGAGATGTTGGAAGTGTTGATGTTCAAGACCGATTCCACGATTTCATCGGTCGTTTGCTTTGATGCGGGTTTGTTGCATTCGGGGCAGTGAATGGTTCCCAATCGAGCAAATAGGACTCGAAGATAATCATAGATTTCAGTCACCGTGCCGACGGTTGAACGAGGTGTTGCTCCGACCGTTTTTTGTTCGATGGCAATGGCGGGCGACAAACCTTGAATGCTGTCGACTCGAGGTTTTGGCATTTGTCCTAAAAACTGTCGAGCATACGCGGACAGGCTTTCGACATATCTGCGTTGTCCTTCGGCGTACAGCGTATCCATGGCCAGCGACGTTTTGCCACTGCCACTGGGGCCACAAAAGACGCTCATTTCGCCTCGAGGAATTTCCAGATCGATGCTCTGCAAGTTGTGTTGCGAGGCTCCGGAAATTTGAATGGTTTGAGTATCCACAAAGGGATCGCCGCTGCGAGCCAGCGATTGGATGGCCGTGGTTTTGAGTGGTGGCCATGCCTTTAAACCAAGCAGTGGCCTTAGAGCTCGACCGGTGTGAGACGCTTTGCATTTGGCGACGTCTTCAGGAGTTCCTGCGATCACCAATTGGCCTCCGCCCGCTCCACCTTCGGGCCCCATGTCGATCACCCAGTCGGCTGTTTTGATGACGTCCAAATTGTGTTCGACGACCACCACACTGTTGCCCCGTTCCACAAAGCCGTGCAACACATCTAACAGTTTGTGGACGTCGGCAAAATGTAGGCCCGTGGTGGGTTCGTCGAGCAAATACAAGGTTTTGCCCGTGCTGCGTTTGCCAAGTTCACGAGCAAGTTTGACTCGTTGAGCTTCGCCTCCAGAAAGCGTCGGAGACGGTTGGCCTAGCTGCATATAGTCGAGGCCAACGTCGATCAAAGTTTGCAGCAGAGTATTGATTTTGGGGACATTTTCGAACACCTTCACGGCGTCTCGAATCTCCATCTTCAGGATCTCGGCAATGCTGTGATCTTTATATTTGACTTCCAAGGTTTCATGGCTGAAGCGGCGGCCTTCGCACACATCACACGGCACCCAGATGTCTGCCAGGAAATCCATTTCAAGCTTGTTGGCTCCATGACCTTCGCATGCTTCGCAACGTCCTCCGGCGACGTTAAAGCTAAAACGCCCCGGCTTGTATCCTCGAATTTTTGATTGAGGCAGCGCGGTAAACAGCTTGCGGATTTCGTCAAAAACTTTGACGTAGGTGGCTGGATTGCTGCGAGGCGTTCTTCCAATCGGAGACTGATCAATATCGATCGCTTTGTCGATTTTATTCAGACCGTTGATGCGATCGTGAGCTCCCGGATCACCTTTGCCTCCGTTGACATCTCGGTTCAACACCTGCCACAAAATGTCGTTGGTGATGCTGCTTTTACCGCTGCCGCTGACTCCGGTGACACACACAAATCGAGCCAACGGGAAATGGACGTCGACTGATTTCAGATTGTTATGTCTGGCGTTTTTGATGGTTAAGAAGTCTTTGGTTCCGCAGACAGAAGTGGGCCGTTTTTCGGGAACCAATTTTGCCTTCGCGTTGGCTGCGACTTTCTTTTTGATGGTCTTTTTGGCGGCCGCTTTCTTCAGTCCCTCGTGTCCACGACGTTCTTTGGGGACTTCAATGGCAACTCGACCGCTTAAGTATTGCCCCGTCACACTGCGTTTGCTTTTTAGGACATCAGCAACGCTGCCTTCGACAACTAATTCGCCGCCTCGAATCCCAGGTCCTGGGCCAAAGTCAACGACATGATCTGCGGCTCGCATGGTGTCTTCGTCGTGTTCGACCACGACGACCGTGTTCCCTTGATCTCGAAGGTGTTGCAAACTTTCCAGCAGCATCACGTTGTCTCGGGGATGCAGGCCGATTGAAGGTTCGTCCAGAATATAGACGACTCCGACGAGTCCGCAGCCGATTTGCCCCGCCAAGCGAATGCGTTGAGACTCACCGCCTGAAAGTGTTGGGGCGGAACGTTCCAAATTCAGATAGTGCAGTCCGCATTGCAGTAGAAAGCCGAGTCGTCCGGTGATTTCTTTGAGCGCTTCTTCAGCGATCATTTGCTGAGTGTCGTTTAGCTTCAGTGACTGGAAAAATTCGGCCGCTTCTTCGATGCTCAAGGCGCACGCTTCGGGCAGGCTGAGTTCCATGCGATGACCTCGTTTTTTAAAGGCCTTGCTGGTACTGGTGAGACGGACGTTGCGAGCTTGCCGGTTTAAGCGTTCGCCGTTGCAGTCGGGGCACTTAACGACTTCCAAGTGCTTTTCCATGGCTCGACGCATCATGGGGTTTTTTGTGCCACGATACTGTTCGAGTAGGCGCTTCGACCAACCTTCCCATAGTCCTCCGTGCTTATGAGATCCTCCGCGAGTTTTCCAGTTGAAGGTGATGTGTTGATCACCGGTGCCGCCCAGCCACAGTTTTTTGGCTTCGTCTGGAACATCGTTCCACTTCATTTTGATGAAAGTTTCGGGTTCCATGCCCACGATCTTTTCGATCGCTTCTGCAGCTCCTGTTAAAATATGTCGAGGCCAGCGGCCGATTTTGGTGAGGGACGGCAGCAACAAGAGTGCTCCGTTTTTGATCGATTTTTCGGGAGCGACGATTAAGGTTTCGTCAGCGAAGCCATGCTTAAGGCCCAACCCGTTACAGGTTTGGCACATTCCGAGGGGACTGTTGAAGCTGAACAGTTGAGGTGTCGGAGGTTCGTAGCTGATGCCACTTTCGGCACAGGCGTAGTCGGCGCTGTACAGTCGATCGGGCAGTCCGGAATCTTCTTCGAACGAGCAGATTAATCGTCCATCGGCGAGCTTTAATGCTTGTTCGACGGCTTCGGCTAAGCGGCTACGGTGAGAAGGGCCGGCGACCAATCGATCGATGACGACTTCGATGTTATGTTTGTGATGGCGGCGCAGTTTCAGATCGTCGTTGAGTGAAACGACGTCTCCGTCGACTCGAGCTCGTAAGTAGCCGCGTTTAAGAAGGTCGACGAATAGGTCTTTGAATTCGCCCTTTTGGTTTTGGACGATGGGGGCCAAAATGGAATAGCGACTGCCTTCTGATTGTGCGGCAATGCTGTCGATGATGGAATCGGTCGACTGAGCTTTAATGGGTTGACCGGAAACGTAGCAGTAGCCTTGGCCGACTCGAGCATACAGGACTCGTAGGTAGTCAAAAATTTCCGTGATGGTGCCAACCGTGCTTCGTGGATTTCGGCTGGTTGATTTTTGTTGAATGGAAATCGACGGAGCGAGTCCGGAGATAGAATCAACGTTGGGTTTTGGCAGCTGGCCCAGAAATTGGCGAGCGTATGTCGACAGCGATTCGACATAGCGGCGTTGACCTTCGGCGTACAAGGTGTCGAAGGCGAGACTGCTTTTTCCGCTGCCGCTGACTCCGGTCATCACGATCAGCTTGTTGCGAGGCAACGTGACGCTGACGTTTCGAAGGTTGTGTTCTCGAGCACCCTTAATGACGATATCGTTGTCTGGCATGTTGTACGGCGGCAATCTTGAAACCCGGCGATTTGGGCTGCTCGGGAATCCAAGCAGGCCACGAAAGAAGCGGATTATAGGAGCCGAAATGCAGACGTCATTCGGGTTTCATGTTTGAGTGGTGGGTTTTAGGTTTCGAGATTCGTCTTTCGGGATTCAGCCCTGGGGGTTCAGGGTGGTGTGGGTTCAGGGTGGTGTGGGACGCGGGGAACAGAGTTGAGGCAGTTAGGGCCGCAGATTGTTGTGGGTTTGGCTGGGGCCTCAGTGGTTTTTGTGGTGCTTGTGGTGGTATGCAAAAGACTTGGGCCACACGGCGGCCTACAGAATCAGGCGCTTTGTGAATCTTTGTTTTTGTCGTCTGTGCCCAGGCTCGCCCGCTGAAGGTCGCCCGCTGTAGCTCACCCGCGGAGGCTGATCGACCAAAACTTGCCCACCGCCCCCCCCCAAAAAAAAGAGCACGTTGATGTCGGGGTGACTTCAACGTGCTCTTTTGATTTTTCTGCTGTCGCGATTTCACACGGCTTAGATGTGTTCGCCGTTCAGGCTGCGATTTAGTTTTCGCAGAGCTTCGCTTTCGATTTGGCGAACTCGTTCTCGAGTCAGGCCCAGGGCTTCTCCGATTTCTTTCAGAGTTCTTGGTTCGCTGTCGTCCAGTCCGAATCTCATTCGCAAAATTGTGGCGTCTCGACCTTCCATTTCGCCCAGCAGTCTGAGCACGTGTTTCAGGTTGTCGCTATTGATCAATTCGTCTTCGGGGGCCAACGTGCGGTCGTCGGGCACGATGTCTCCTAAAGTCATGCCTGCTTCGTCTTGTTCAGACTGAGGTGCAGAATGATAAAGCTGGATGGCCTTTTTAACGATCTTCAACTTCTTGTTGGGAATGCCCAGTTCTTTGGCGATGTCTTCTGGCGTTGGAGTCGACTTTAATTCGTCGGCGAGCTTTGCGGCAGCTCGACGCCATTTTGATAGCAGTTCCACCATATAAGCGGGGACTCGAATGGTCTTCGCCGTGTTCACGAGTGCTCGTTTGATCGACTGCTTAATCCAGTAGCTGGCATAGGTACTGAACCGAGTGTTCATGTCGGGGTCGAAGCCTTCGACGGCTCGAAGGAGCCCCAGGTTTCCTTCTTCGATCAGGTCTTGGAGGGGAAGACCTTTGCCCGTGTAGCCTCGAGCAATATTGACGACCAATCGCAGGTTGGCTCGCACCATTCGATCTCGAGCCGCAGCGTCTCCGGCAGTGATGGATCGCGACAGAGACTTTTCTTCGTCGGCGGTCAGCAGAGCAGTTTCGTTGATTTCACGAAGGTAGGTTTCCAGAGGAGTCTGGACTCGTGATCCGCGTGCGGCTCGGGTAGTGGTGGTCGTCATGAATTGCCCGTTACGGTTGAATGCGTGGGAAGTTGGTTTGGTTAAGTTCTTCGCTTGCGGAGCTTCGCAACTGGTACAGCGAATCGCAGAAGGGTGGTGTGCCCAAAACGATTTCAGCGACAGAACAAAACAACACAGGGCCACAGCAACAACGTGAAAACTTGGAATGCTTTTGCAGAGCGATTCGGTTCACCGTGATGGCGAAGCCGAACGTGCGAGTTTTCATTTGCAGGTGCTGTGGAAAACATTTGACCCAGAAGGCTTATCGACACCTCAATCACTTTGAATGAGTGATTACCGGCAGAATTTGCCGTGGCAGGTCTGCACCGGCAAGAAGCTGACCGAATTGGTTCAGCCCGCAAACCTTGCCTAATGGGAATGACCGTGCGGGAGCCTGCAGGTGACCGCTTCAGGTGACAGCTTTTGCGGGGGGCGTTGTGGACAAGAACGACGGACGTGCTAGGGAACTCGCGCCCAGACGCGAGAAATCGCGAAAACTCGCGCCGAGACTCGCGCCCAGACGCGCGAAGGCGCAGGGGCCGTTGATTGATCCACAACACAGTTGCTGCTTACTGTGTGCTGGGTGAGGCCTACTGGTTGCTGCCTACTTGCCGGACACAAGTTGGCCTGCCATGCGGATGGCTTCCATCATACCGGCGGCGTCTGCCAAGCCGGCATCCTTCCATGCTTTATCGAAGGCTGTGCCATGAGTTGGACTGGTGCGAACGATGGGCAGTCCTAACGTGATGTTGATTGCCGAATCGAAGCCCAAAAGCTTTACGGGAATGTGGCCTTGGTCGTGGTACATCGCGACGACTCCGTCGAATTCTCCGATGACAGCTCGACGGATCAACGTATCAATGGGCAGAGGGCCTAAGGCATTCATGCTGCTGCGTTGAGCTCGAACAGCGGCAGGTTGAATGATGTCGGCTTCTTCGGTTCCAAACAATCCGTTTTCGCCACCATGAGGATTCAAGGCCGCGATTCCAATGGCCGCTCGATCGCAGCCAATCGATTTCAGAAAGCCGTGCATCAGTTCGGTTGTTTGAAAAATTCCGGACGATGTCAGCAGCTTTGGAACGCTTTTGATCGACGTGTGCAAAGTCACATGAGCGACGCTGAGTCCGTCGCGGTGATCTGCCGTCGAATCGTCGGCCGAGCCCTTGATGAAAGTTCGTAAAGGGCTGATGGCGGATTCTGGAAGGTGCAACATCATTGCAAATTCGGTGACTCCGCAACGATCGGCTAAAATTTCTGTATGGCCGGGAAAGTGATGTCCGGCGGCGTGCAACGCTTCTTTATTTAAGGGAGCCGTTGCGATGGCATCGACGATGCGAGCCTGAGTCATTCGGATTGCGGTGATCAGGTATCGGAAGGCCGCGTTTCCGGAAGCAGCAGAGATCTGCCCCGATGGCACCGTACAAACGTTGGCCTTCGCATCATTTCCTTCGGGGTCGGAGAGGCAAACGACCGTGGGATGGCCTGATGTTGCTTCGGCTTGCCGAGCTTCCTGGAGGCTGGATTCGAGGGTCGCTCTTTGAGTCGGTTCGTCGATGACCAGAAGTTGGACTTCAGGGCACCACAGCTTGATGGCTCGGTCTACCACCTGTGGGTGACCCAAAATGACGCAATCGTTGGATTCTCGTAAACTGGCGTTGGCAACGGCTTTGACCACGATTTCTGGGCCAATGCCCGCGATATCTCCGCAGGTCAGAGCAATCACGGGGCGTGGTGACATGATGTGTAATCCAGTTTCTTGCGGCGAACAATGCGTGGTTTAAGCGGTCCGCACTGACTTGAAGTAAGTAAGTCAAAAGATTATCTGAAATGCCAGCACTCTGACTTGGTGATTCCGATGGAATTTGGCGTATTTCAGAGTCTATTCCATGATTGGATGTTCGAAAGGCGGGTTTCACTGCATGAAAGTGAACGTCTTTGGGATGGAAACCCCGTTTGCAGATCCTGTGGCCAGATGGCTGGCCAAGAATTTTCAACAGAAACGAAAGCAAATTGATGGCAAAGTGCCTTGTGACTGGTGGAGCTGGCTTTATTGGCAGTCATCTCACAGAATTGTTGCTGAGCCAAGGACACGAAGTGAGTGTGCTGGACAACCTAAGCACTGGTCGAGCCACGAATTTGCATCACGTGATGGATCACGAGCGGCTGACGTTCCACACCGGATCCATCACCGATCCGGTGCTGTTGGCCGAACTGGTTCATGGCGTCGACACCATTTATCACATGGCCGCAGCTGTAGGGGTGAAGCTGGTGGCGGACGATCCTGTTCGCACCATCGAAACCAACATCTATCCCACAGAAACTTTGCTACGCCTTGCGGCTCAGGGCAGCGTTCGCAAATTCTTCTTGGCATCCACCAGCGAAGTTTACGGCAAGCATCCCGGAGACGCTTGGGTGGAAGACGACGATCTGCATCTGGGACCGACCAGCCGGCCAAGATGGGCCTACGGTTGTTCTAAGGCGATCGATGAATTTTTGGCTTTGGCGTACTTCAAAAAATATGGCCTCGGAGTCACCGTGGGGCGATTCTTTAACGTCGTGGGTCCTCGGCAAGTCGGTAACTACGGCATGGTGGTTCCTCGGTTTGTCGAAGCCGCGTTAAAAGGCGGCCCAGTGACCGTGTATGATGACGGCAGTCAGGTGCGTTGCTTTGGTCACGTTTCTGAAGTCGTGAATTGCGTGAACAAGTTGGTGGAAACCGACGCCGCTGAAGGTCGAGTGTTTAATATTGGCAGCCATGAACCGGTGTCGATTTTGAAGCTGGCCGAAACGGTGATTCAGAAGGTGAACTCGGACGTCAAAATTGATTTCGTTCCCTATTCTGAAGCATATGGCAACGACTTCGAAGATGTGCAACGTCGAGTTCCCAATACCGATCGCTTGTTTGACACCATTGGTGCTCGACCGGAAATGAGTCTGAGTCAAATCTTGGATGACATTATCGCCTGGAAGAAGAGCTGAGGCCGCTTGATTCGCCGCGGTGTCATTCGCCGCGGCTGATTTTCTACGGTTCTATTTTCTGCGGCCCAGTTTCTTAGCGGCCCCAGTTCTCTGCGGCCCAGTTCTCTGCGGCCAGTTTGGCGGGCCCAGTTTGCTCGGCCCTTGCGGGCTGGATCTGATGTCGCGGGACCTGCCCACAGTTCCGTTGCGAGAGGCTGTTGATTTGCAGTTGGCCGACGTCTTGGCGATTTCGGCCATCGCATTATTCTGGCCTGCATTTCGAGTTTCAGCGCGGCCTTGGGACGCTTTCACCACGGTTGTGCGCTTTCACCGTGGTCAGCTAGAACTTTCGGTTCTGGATTTGTTACTTTGGTGACGTTGCCGATCACTTTGGAATCGGCATGCCAGCCTGCCGATCGCCGCCCACCATCCTTGTCTGCATTGAATGAGCCTTCTGATGAATTCTATCTCCCAAATCGCATTGCGACTGGCTGTCACACTTGTCAGCGTGACAGCAGCAGCAGCAGCAGCAGCAGCAGCAGCAGCAGCAGCAGCAGCAGCAGCAGCAGCAGCAGTAGCCGACGACCGCCCGAATGTCATTGTGATCATGAGCGATGATCAAGGAGTCGGAGACTATGGGTTTATGGGCAACAAGGTCATTCGCACTCCGCACTTAGACAAGATGTCGACTGAAAGCGGATTTCTTGACAAGTTTTATGTCAGCCCTGTTTGTGCTCCGACAAGAGCCAGTTTGGTGACCGGCCGGTACAACTATCGGACTCGTTGCATCGACACTTATGTTGGTCGAGCCATGATGGATACCGAAGAAGTGACGTTGGCAGAATTTTTGAAAGACGCCGGATATCGAACGGGCATTTTTGGCAAATGGCACATGGGAGACAACTATCCGTTACGAGCCATGGATCAAGGTTTTCAAGAGAGTTTGGTTCATCGTGGCGGAGGCATTGGGCAGCCATCTGATCCTGTCGGAGCCGAAGGTAAGTACACCGATCCCACTTTGTTTCACAACGGTAAGCAAGTGGAAATGAAGGGCTACTGCACCGACATCTATTTTGATGCCGCCATGAATTTGATCGCTGAATCCAAGCAGGCCGGGCAGCCGTTCTTTACCTATATCGCGACCAATGCACCTCACGGCCCCTTTGATGATGTGCCTGAAAAGTTGTACGAGGAATACAAAAAGACAGACCTGTCTCAGATCATGATTGGCAAGCAAAATGCCAAACGTCAAAAAACGGAAGCCGATAAATTGGCTCGCATCGCGGCCATGATCACCAACATCGATGAAAACGTGGGGCGACTTTTCGAACGACTGGAAGGGTTGAAAATCAAAGACAACACCATTGTGATTTATTTAAATGACAATGGCCCGAATACGATGAGATACGTTGGTGAAATGCGAGGCATGAAGTCTCATGTCGACGACGGAGGCATTCGATCTCCGTTGTTGTTTCACTGGCCTGCTCAAGTTGTCGCTGATGCGACGTCTCACCAGCTTTGTGCTCATATCGATATTACTCCTACGATCCTTGATGCTTGCAAAGTGAAGGTGCCGGCCGACCATCGGTTCGACGGCCGTAGCTTTTTGCCTCTTTTGACGGGTGAATTGACCGACCAGGCAGCAGCCAAGTTGCCCGCTCGACAAGTCATCTTTCAGACTCATCGTGGCAACGTGCCTCAAGAATTTAATCACTTTGCTTTGCACGAAGATCCGTGGAAGTTGGTGCATCCAAGTGGGTTTGGTCGAGAAACCATTTCAGGGGCACCCAAGCTAGAACTTTACAATCTGCAAGACGATCCGACTCAGCAAAATAATCTTGCTCAGCAGCGTCCCCAAGTGTTGGCTCGTTTAAAGGCCGACTACCAAGCTTGGTTCAAGGACGTCAGCAGTTCTCGTCCTGACAATTATGCTCCGCCTCGAATCATCATTGGAACTCAGCACGAACCAGAAACCGTGTTGACTCGACAAGACTGGAGACACGCGACCGGCCGACCATGGGGCGCTTCATCAAACGGGTTTTGGTTGTTGCAGGCGGATGAGGCTTCTGCTTATCACATCGAAGTGATTTTGCGACCGGACAGCATTGATGCCAAATCCGCCGTGGTTCAGGTGGCAGGCACAGCTTTTGAAGTGCCACTGATTGCGGGGCAGCAACGGGGCCACAAAGCAGTGATTTCAATTCCTGCGGGCTTGGTTCAGCTGTCCGTCGATGTGGTGAAAGGGGATCAGACCATTGGAGCTCACCAGGTGGTGTTAAGCCGAGTGGGGGAATGAGCTTGAAGGGCTGAATCTTTGGGCGGCTGTGTTGTACGCCGCCGTGTTCTTGGAAAGCCGTGTTTTGGGGTGGGTGACGGCTTGGGTGGGGACGGGCGGAACCGAAGACGATGATTCTGATGGCAGTTGTTTTCTTCGCGTCAGTACGATCTGCGTCGGTACCAACGGCGGCAGGACCAACGGCGTCGGTACCATCTGCATCAGTACGATCGGTGGCGAGAGTCCTGCCGCTCACCTCTTCCGGGGCAGAGCCTCAACACCGCGGGCATTTCACATCACGGTCATTTCACACCGCGGTCATCTCACTTTGAGTCCAGCTGGCAACGCTTCTCCGAACACAGCTGACGCTTCTTCTGATTTTAATTGGCCGGAATCTTTAACCAGTGAAATCAAATGATCTGCTGCGTTTGTGATTTCCAATTCCTTCACAACACTGCTGCGAACATCGTCTGAGAGATCTCGAAACCGATCGTTGGTTTTTCGAGCCATCTGCATTAGCGCCAGCTGAGTCACAGGAATTTCTGTGTTGGCGATGTCGATCAAACGTTCCACCCATGGTTCAACGACCGCAGCTGGCAGCACGCTGTTTAGAGGGCCATACACGGGAACTCGGCTGGCCATTCTTCCCAAAGCCCACACCAGAGCGTCCACGATGGGTTCGAATTTTTTACGAGGTAGAAAATCCAAAATCATGTTGCCAAGTTCAACATGAGTTCTGCGATCCAGCAGTTCGAGCGATCCTAGCATGCGCCAAATTTCTGCCGCTTCGTGATGAGAACCGGCATACTTTCCGGCTTTGCCTCGACCCGTCGTCATCTGTTTATGCTGTTGGCGGATCAAAGCCAAAATGGGGGACGCCAATTCGTTTTGCTGACCCGCCGTTAATCCGCCGGCAATGCGGCGACACAGGATTCTCCATTCTGTCACAGATTCGGCGGAACTAAAGGCGAGCTTGTTGCGCAGCCGTTGCCAGCTTTCGGCGACTCGCCAATCATCGGCCGCCATTCCGAATCCAGGGCGTAAGGAAAAGCCCAGTAGATTGAGCCATCTCATTTCATGAGTTGCAGATTGGCGGCGACCAGATTCGAAGTCGATCAAAATGGCCCACATCGATCTTAATAAAGAGGGAGGCCAATCTTTACGAGACTGCCCCAGTTCTGACGCGATGGCCTTGGCCAATGCGGCCGGTTTTTCAGTGGCCCCTTTTTCGTAGACGTTCTGAATGACTGTCCGAGCCGCTTCGACGGATTCTTGATCGACGATGCCACTTTGCTCGGCGGTTCCCAAATGACCTTCTCGATCAGTTTCTGTTGCGCTACGAACATCAAACTGCAGCTGCCAGCGGCGATCACTGGCGCCTTCTGTTTCGCTCACCTGCTGACACCACACATCGAGCGTTCCGATTTCGGTAAGCTTCGCCGTGAGAGTGGCGTCGATCGTCGTCTGCTGCTTTCCTTTGGTTTGCAAAACCGTGCGAATGGCGGGAAGAGCAGACATTTTTTCGGAATCGAATTCGACCAACGTCGACGGCTGATCGGTTAGCCGAGTGCTTGAAACGTAGATCGGGAATTCGACCGGTTGCCCCGTTTTGACTTCGAACGTGCGATCGATTTTCGAAGTTTCTCCAGGCTCCGTTCCGGCAGAGATCAGGCACAGCGCGGATGGCTGTTGCGAGCTCGTGTTGTTGTTGGAATCGCTGCTTTCTGTTTCGACTCCGACGTAGTACGTTCGAGCTAACCCGGCCACGATTCGCACTCCGGTTCCTCGACGCACCATGCCAAAATAGGCGGCTCCACGAGCCACTGCCAGGTCCAGGCGGTCGTTGTCCAGCACGTTGGGCTTCCAGTCGCTGCCGAACCATCCAGACATGACTTGAAGCAGCCGAGCTTTCAATACGTCAGACGCAAAGAAACCGCCGTTAAACAGAATGATGTCTGGAGCAACTGAGCTAAGATCTTCGGCAGCTGATGAGTCGTCTGTTGCACTGCGGTGAGCATTCAAGAATGCGGCCAGATACTTTGTGATGGCTGCGTCGGCGGCGAACGGAAGACCGAATTCCTGAAAGCCTGATTGCCGTTTCGCAGGGCGATCTTCTCGTTTTGAAAAAGGCAAAAACCCTTCAACAAGCAACTGCCGAACTTCTTCTTTGGTGACTTCAACCTGAAGGCTGCCTCCGATCAGTTTTGAGCCCATTCCGGGGATCGTAATTGTGTGTCGATCAGGAGCATTGTCGTTCAGCAAAATTTCTTTGGCGTGGCGGCAGGTGGGGACCAAGACGCTAAATTGCCGAGGATCGAGTTTGTCAGATTTGATCTTTCCTGCGGCTGCCAGTTTCGCTTCGACCGAATGGGCTAATGCTAAATCCAAGTTGTCTCCACCAAGAATCAGGTGGTCTCCAACGGCGACTCGATGAAACTGCAGCCGATCATCTTCTGCGGGGCGGACGTTGATTAAGGTAAAGTCAGAAGTGCCTCCACCAATATCGCAGATCAAAATCTTTTGGCCGGCTTTGACGTGGTCTTCCCAGTTGGTGCGGTTGGCATTCACCCACGAATAAAAGGCGGCTTGAGGTTCTTCGATCAAGATGACTTTGGGAAGTCCGGCCATACGAGCCGCGTTGACCGTGAGTTCTCGAGCGACTTCATCAAACGACGCGGGAATGGTCAGTACCACGTCTTGCTTGGAAAGGTCGTGCTTTGGAAACTGATGGTTCCATGCGTCTTTAATATGTTGCAGATACCGAGCACTTGCTTGAACGGGAGACAGTGCTTCGACATCCGGAGAACCATGCCAGGGTAACATGGCGGCTTTCCGGTCGACTCCACTGTGACTGAGCCAGGACTTTGCAGATTCGACCATACGGCCTGCGACCTGCCGCCCGTGTTCTCGGGCATAGGTTCCAACGGCAAACGTGGGCTGATCGTTATCCGCGTGCCACGGCAGCTTCAGGAGTGCGGCCGAAGATTCGGCCGCGGTGGGTTCGTAGTGAAATGACGGCAAAGTGGCATGAGCTTCCAATTGCCCAGGGGCGACCAGTTGAGGAATTTGGAAGTGCTGAATTTGTGAATCCGATTCTTCAGCATCTAGGTAGCACACCGCGCAGTTGGTGGTGCCCAAGTCGATTCCAACAAGATAGCGACTGCCGTCGGTCGCCGTTGATTGCTCTGAATTTTGTGCCACGAATCCGAACAGAATTTCAGGGGAAAAATGGGTTGAAGGGCTGATCCGAAGCGATTTTTGTCCGCTTGGATCTGTCTGAAACATAGCAGGTTTTTGCAGCAAACACGCGTGAAAATCACAGGAAGCAGGGCAGTCTGCTCGCGTCCGCCATGATCAGCCTCAGAACCTTCTCTGCGATCGATCGGTCAGTGTCAGTTTATCGTGGATTGTCGTGGGCTGTGCCCGTGTCAACGGCGACTCACCGAATCGCCTGCTAGGATCAAATGGGGACCAGATTTGTCAAACCTCAAGGTTTCGGCGTCAAGACAGTGGAACCAGGCGACCGACAAGGAACCACAAAGATGATTGACGGCTGATCTTTGGCGGCAAGTGGACTTTATGTTGGCGTTATCTGAAGTGTCGGACCGCGGTCTTTGACTTCAGATCAGGAGAATTTGAACGTCACGACGTTTGTTTTGCACGTGTGGTCCTTGATCATGTACACTTGGCCGCGTGACACCGTAAATTCTTTGGCAGCCGGTCATTTTCTAGGCGAATTGTTCCGCAGAAGAGAAATATCACCATGATTTCCAGCGTGAAACTGATTAGCGATATCTTCGATATTGGCTATGTCGAAATTTCTGCTCAAGATCTTCCCGTGATTTTGGGGCGGAGCGAACGAGCCGACATCACCATCAATGATGGCCTGCTGAGTCGACTGCATAGCGAAATTCGGCTGCTGCCCATTGGCAGTTTGGAAGTGCGAGACTTGGATTCCACAAATTTGACGATTGTGAATGAAGTGGATGTGAGTCAAAGCATTTTGCAAGATGGAGACGTCTTGTTAGTAGGCGACACAAGAATCACGATCGGCTTGGAATTTGATGACGATGAATCGATGAGCCGTACGACTCGAGACCTGACCATTTTCCCCGGCCCCGCCGATGAAACTGTCGCGGACTAGAGCTTGATCTGAGCGTGGGCGTTTGAACCGAGCCATTCGATCATCGGCGCATTGTTTGGCGCACATTGCTCGGCGCACGAGTTTGGCGCACATTGTTCGCCATGCAGTCTTCGTGGCCCGCCCTTCGTGACTGGGCCTTCCTGACTGGGCCTTCGCGACACGGCTTGTGCGACTGGGCCTTTGCGACACGCCCTTCGCGACACAGTGACTGTCGCAGTTTTTGGCTCGTGTCCTCTCCAGCAAATTTCTCGCGGCTGATCTGCGAAACCTGAAAAGTAACTGCAGTTGCCGCCTTCGAAAACTCGCCCGACCCGATGCTGGTCGGATCTGCTGCTTGTCTGATGCGCTGCTTGCCCGGCTCGATGCTGGTCGGTTCTGCGGCGTCAGCCTACACCACCAATTTTTCGCCTTCGTCCAACCGGCTTTCCAGTTGGTTCAACGTTTCATCCGTGCTGGCGGGATCGACGGCTCGACAGGAATCTGTCAGCAGTGCGGCTAGCTCAGACAGGTCGTTCTGCCATTCTTCGGCTGGAATTCCAGGAGGTTCAATTTGAGCGTACTCGCCACACAGCAAAATCATTCTTAAGCAATGTCGGAAGATGATTCCTTCTTGTTTCACTAGATCTCGAGTTTTCACGTACTTGTTGAAATCGCCGTTAAATTTCAACAGGTCTCCGACACACCACACGGGCGTGCATCGAGCATCATGGATGCCCGGAAAATCGGCTCGAAACATCAGGTGAATTTTATCCGCCAGCATCAACGGCGGAATCCTGCGTTCGTTGATTTCGTCGTAGTAGCCGTTCAGTTCGTCTTGAGTCGCTAAGCCTCGTTTCAACAAAGCACTGTCTGCAAATTCTGTTGAAAGAGGTCCCGGTGGCATCTTGTCTGGGAAGGGGACTTTCACAAATCTTGCAACGGAACGAGGCATATCGAGAGCGCCTTCCAACAACTGAAGTCGCTCTTCATAGTTGGCTTGCCCAAAGTGTTCGGCCAAGAAAAGAGCGTAAATGGAATTCACACTGCGGAAGGCAAAAAGCAGATCCATTGAATCTGTGGCGATGGCATTTTCTGGTTCATAGTGATCCAGTCGGCTATATTCTGCGGCCGGTTTTTTCGAGCGTTCGATTTCCTTCTTTTTGACTTTCGAAGTCGTTGACGCAGTGCCACCAGATTCACGGGCTTCCTGAATGAGTTGCCCAAACAGGCCGGCTGTTGCCGAAGCAGGTTCCTCTGGTTCTGGCTCTGGTTCTTCAAGGGTTTCGGCTGCAGGTTCTGTAGCATCATTGGCCTGGTTTGCGGTCAATGAATCTGTGGCAGTGGCTGGTTCAGTTGCGCCGTCACTGTTGGATTCTTCGTCGTCGATTCCTGTTCCAAAATCGCTGAAGTCTTCATCGGTCGATGAGAATTCTTTGATTTCTCCTAGGCCTTCGTCCTGTACTTCTGTTCCGCCTCCCCACACAGATGTCTTGACGGTGCGACCCGCTTGAACATCATCAATGGCTAAGTCGACGGCTGTTCCTGCCGCCACGCTGCGAAAGACAACATCGGCGTCGCCTTCTGTTTCGTCTTTGGCGACACCAGCGGACGCATCAGCAAGACCGTCCGACTGGGCTTGGGATTGATCGGCTAAGCGGTGAGGCGGAGGAGGGGACAGTTTGACGAAGCCTGCCGCATCTAACGTGACCAGCATGCGTTTTAGATTTTTTAAGGCGTCTTCCGTTTCGACGCTGTTCAGCAGTCGCTTACGGATTGTGTGTTGCAGCAACATGACGGAACCAGATTTACGAATCAAGTACGCCAGTAGTCTCCAGGGAATTCTTCCTCGGCTGGATAAATTGCCAGCAGATGCGGTGCGAAGTTGTTCCAGCTGTTTTTCGGTCCAGTATTGTTGGCCCGTTTTTCGTTTGGGCATTTTCTTCTTCAGGTTCTTTTTGGCTCGACGAAGCCCGGCATCCTTTGTGTCTTCGGGGATCTGGTCGTACTTTTCTTGCCAGCGATGCAGTTTTACATCGTCTTCATGAGCGACGGCAAAGACGTAACCGTGATTGTCGAATTGAGGCCGACCGGCTCGACCAAACATCTGCTGAGCGGAACTGGGGTCGATCAGCTTGAGTGCTCGAGGTGGTCCCTTGAGCAAAGATGTCATCACCACAGATCTTGCGGGAAGATTAATTCCAGCGGCCAAGGTTTCTGTGCAAACGCAGATGGAAAGCAGCTTCTTCTGAAACAGACTTTCGATGGCTCGACGATATCGGGGCAGCAATCCTGCGTGGTGAATTCCGATCCCTCGAATCAGAATTTGCTTTAACTTTCCGCCCGCTCCGCCTTCCCAATCAAGCTGATCAATTTCGTGATGCAGTTCCTTCTTTTGCTCGGACGTAAGCAGCTGACGCCCTTTTAGCTGATCAGCAATGTTCCAACATTCGCCTCGATTAAAACAGAACACCAGTGACGGAGTATAGCGGCCCGAATCGTCGTCTCCGGCCGCCATGATTTCCAGTTGTTCGGGCAGCAGTTGATCGATCACCCAGCGAAATGACAGAGGCACTTTTCGCTCATCACTTTGCAGCAGTCTTAAAGTGCGCTGATGATTTTTGGCCAGCCAAACTACGAATTCCGGAGCATTGCCGACAGTCGCACTAATCAGCAACACTTTGACATTCGCAGGCAGCATGCCCAGTGACAATTCCCAGACGATTCCTCGTTCGGGATCGTTAAAGCTATGGAATTCGTCCATGACAACCGCAGCGGTGTCGTCGAATGGAAAGTCTTCTGGGCTGAGCAGTCTGTTTAGTAAAATTTCTGCAACAACCACTAAGATTTTTGCGTCTGGATTGATGCGTCGATTGCCGGTCACCAAGCCCACATCTTCTTTGCTGTAACCCCAGTGCTCGACCGAATCCTGCAGTTCATAGAACTTTTGTTCGGTGAGAGCGATCAGCGGAGTCGTGTAGTACGCCTTTCGTCCCGTGCGAATCGCTTCGTATAAAGCTGTTTCAGCGATCACCGTTTTTCCGGTTCCGGTGGGAGCACACACCAAGATGCCGTCTTCGCTATCGAACCACGAAAAAATCGCCTGTTCTTGAAACGGATAGGGGGCGAACGGCAGTTGTTCGACGTATTCGAGAGCGATTTCTTCCGAGCTGGGAAAGACGGATTCCATGCGAGCAGTTTTCCGGTGAAAAATCTGAAACCATTCCATCGCCAAGCCAATGCGGCGATTGCCGACAATGATATCAGGTTCCTTCCGGTTCGACTTCCGCGATCTTTAATTGAGGCTGACTGATTTCGATGCTTCGACCATTTGCCGTGTTTGGGGCGAGATCTGCTGCGGGTTCTGCATCGGGTACTGGGTGTTCCCAGTTGGCTGCACTGCCGCTGTTCAGATCGCCACTGTTGACACTGCCGCTGTTGAGATCGCCGCTGATGACATCTTCAGTGAGAACATTGCCGGTGATCACATCGTCCGCTTCGGTCTTTTGGTCACCTGCATCAACGGCTTCGCCAGCCGGTCCAGGAAACAACGTCAGCACGGCGGGAAGCACCACCAAGTCGGCGACAAGAGCCACAAGCAAAGTGGTGACTCCCATGGCCGCAAAGCTGACATGCGGAGGCATGCTGCTGGTCATGACCGAACCTAAACCGGCAATCATCACGACGGTGGTCATCACCAAAGCACTGCCGACAGATCGAAATGTGCGGCGATTGGCTTCTAACGGAGTTGCCCCGTTTTTGCGTTCGTGCAAAAAGTGGTTCAGATAGTGAATCGTGTCATCGACAGCGATGCCCAAGCAAATTGCAAACGACAAAGCGCTGGCGATTCCCAATGATTCGCTGATCATCAATCTGAGTGCTCCGGCGGCCGCCAAAGGCATGATGTTGGGAAGAATGGTGACCAGCCCGATACGAGCCGATCGAAATGCAATCGCGAGCGTGAAAAAGATGATGATGGAAGCCAACGCAAGACTTCGGATCAGTTCAACAATGACTTGGCGAACAACTTCACCTTCAACGCGTACGCCGCTTAAAACCTTTAAACGAAACGACGGAAATTCGCCTTCCATTTTTATTAAAGCCGCGTCTAGCCGTTCGAACATGGGTTCAAATTCAACGTAGCTGGCATCTTGAACTCGGCCAGAAACCTGAGCCATATTAAGATCGGGGCGATAGTATTGATTGCGAAGTGCGTCGGGCAATTTATTGGCCAATACGGCTTGATCCTGACGGTCGCCTTTAAACACGGTCAGCATGGTGCGGATTGATCGAGGACTTTGGATCAACGGTTCCTTGGCCAGAAGGTCTTCAAGTCGGGTGACCATTTGCCAAACTTCTTTGCGGCTGACACCATCGTCGAATTCCAACAGGACTCGAACCGTCCGAATTCCTCCTAGCTTTGAATCGCAATACCGCATCGCCTTAAATTCGTCGGACTGCTGAGGAACTCGATCGCTAATTCGATCGCCGGGTTCCAGCTGCAGGCTGGTGACCAGACACAAGGCCGTCACGATGGCTCCGCCCACAGTCACCACCTTGGCGTGTCGCGATGCAAATTCGATGACAGGAAGGCACTTGATCATCAAATTGCCAACCAGATCTTGCTCGGCATCAACGTGCATGCGTGCTCCGAGCCAAGAATTGGCCATTAACGGAGTCACCACGATGACGCTAAAGAACGTCACGACGACTCCGATGGCAGAAACAAATCCGAAGCCCGCAATCATTTCGGAATTCGAAATCATCAACGAACCAAAGCCAATCGATGTGGTGATTGATGTCAGCAGGCAGGCAGGCCCAATGTGGATAATCGATTCGTAAACGGAATCTCGAATATTCACTCCTTCAGATCGCAGATGTCTCATGCGAACCACCAAGTGCATTCCGTCTGCAAAGCCGATCATCATAATCAGCACCGGAAGAATGATTTTGGCTAACTCGTTGTCGCCATGACCAATCAAGTACAGCCAGCCGTATGTCCAAACCACTCCTAAAACCGGACCAGTTGAAGCCACGATAATGGCGACTGGCTTACGAAAAATTAAGATGGCCAAGGCGGTGACCAACAGGTAAGCCGTGATTTGAATTCGCACGTGGTCACGATCTAAAATTCGATCGTGCAATTCGTGAAGCGGTCGAGCTCCCGTGATTCCCACGGAAATATCGTAGGACGACAGACGGTTTTGAACTTCCTGCTGCACTTGCGAGGTGGTGATTGATCCTTCTTCTTCCGGATCAATCAGTTTGACTAAGATTAAGACCGTTTGAGCATCCGATGACAGCAGGCTGTTTTGTACCAGCGGATGTTGTCGCAAAACTTCACGAGCTTCCGCCAATTCTTCGGCGGTGGGTTCTGTTTCAGGAGCAGGAAGGACGGAACGGCTGCGGCCAAGAATGGTGACTTCAGGAACATCGCCCATCCAAATCACTTTGTTCACTGCCGAGCGATCTCGCAAAGAGGCCACTGCTTCATGCAATGCCGACATGCGGTCGGGCTGAAAAAAGTCGTCGCAGCGAAGCACCAACACAACTTGGTCGGTGATTTCAAACGTGGTTTCAAGCCTGTCCATTGCGGCGACTGTGTCGGCATCGAACCAGCCATCGGTCACAGGTTCGCTGATCCTGTAGCCCAGAAAACCCAGCGCAGGAGCGATGCTCATAGCAATTGTGAACATCCAACCGATATGTCGGTAGTCTGCGCAAATTCGAGCAATCAGCTTCATAAACGTTTCTTGGTCAGAACCCTTTGGAGCAAAAATCAGATGCACGGTGGCAGCGAATTCTTGTTGATGTCGAGACCATTTCCTCTCGAACAAATCATGATTGAACCGAGTCACCAAGTCGGCAAGCGAAACTCTGACCTGACCCACTGAATATGAACGGTCAGCACTTTTTGTGACCGGTCACGTCAGATCGCCTCGCGAACCTCCCATTCTTAACGCCCAATTTAAACAAGCGAATCGCGATAAGAGCGTCCAGACAGCGGGGAATCTGCCGTTTCTAGTCGAATATTGGGTCCCATGAGGGGCCGTTTGTTCCGAATGGGCGAGATCGTGAAGACAGGCACTTGGCGCGGCCAGAAATCAGACGGATTGAACACCCTTAGGGAGCTGTGGCCGTTTCCTAATGAGGACTGGTTTGAAACGCTGCTTTGGTTTTGAAACACAACTTCTGCTGATTCCAAGCACAATTATTGGCGGCGGCTGCGGAGTTCTCGACTGACGTTTTCCAAGGTCTTGCGTTCAGATCGAGACAACGAAGCTTCTCCGTCTTTGCTGATTTTTGCCAACAGGATGTCCATTTCGGCCTCAAGCTTTTGAACCCGACGATCAGTAACCGCGTGATCTTCTGCCGACACCACTTTGAAGCCGCTGCGTTTTACCTTCCACCAGCTGGTCAGGCCTTGAGAAAAGCGGTCCAGTCGGAACCCTTTTTTGTAGTACAGGTACCCAAACAACATGCCTCCAAGGTGAGCTGCATGAGCCACGTTGTCGACCGTTCCCTTGCCCTGTAATTCCATGATCAACGGGTGCAAATCGAAGAGGGCATACAGGCCAACTGCCCATCGCAGTTCAACGGGAATGACGAACATCACATAGATGACTTGTCTCGGAAAATGGCAGGCGTACAAGGTTAACACGGCCATGACTCCGCCGGACGCTCCAAGCATCGAAACCGGATCGCCCGTGACTAAGTCGAGGCTTAAATATGCGATCGCTGCCAACACGATTGATATCAGATAAAACGTGAGAAATTCTCGGCTGCCGTAGATCGATTCCAGTCGAGGACCAAACCACCACAGCAGCAACATGTTCAGTAAGATGTGAAGCAGGTCGTTCGCACCGTGCAAAAAGCCGTAAGTGAGAAGTCTCCACACTTGGCCAGATAGCACGGCCGGAGTGTCCATGACGAACCATTTTTCGACCAGCCCGTTGCTAAATAACTGCAGCACGTAGACGGCGATATTGATCATGATCAGCAGTTTGCAGACCGACTGAGCTGCTCCGCCTGAAGAATAGCCGGACGAATAGCGACTTTTTTCGTCTTTTAGATAATCGCGATTTTCGAGGCCCATGGGGTGATCCTGTTTCCAACGGCCGACTTTTCTTCCTTGGCGCCGCGTGCTTCAACTGCAGAAATATGTGAATTTTGACTGGTCAATTGATCATCACCTGCATTGTAGGCCCTCACTTTCAATTATTGAAATGGCCAGCCTGTGATTTACCATGATGTGGCTGCTGTCAGTGTTTTTTCACGCTGAAATGTCTTGCCTGTTCTGATGCAGCGACAGATTTTCTTTGAGAGGCCTCTGAAATGGCAGCCGAATCATTCGAAGCGGCCCGGTGAAAGGCCTGTCCGAGATACTGATTCCATTTGGGAATGTCATTGGGCTGTCGCTTTTGATCGGAATCAATTCGACCGGAATCATTGAGAAAACCGGTGACTTTTAAGTCGCCCCCTGTTCGAGATGTTTGGAAGGCCAAAATTCCGTCCGGGTGTTGCAAGGCGATTTCCCAGTCGTTGATTCGAGCTTGCACAACCAACTGACTGCGCTGCCGACGGTTTGACGTGAAGCGTTGTTTGCCGAGCCCGTGTTTCGAAGCTGTGCTCGCCGATTCACTGCCCGCCCAGCCAGTATCTGTCACCAAATTCAGCAAACTGCAACCGGGGCCCGTACAGTTGAATTCAGTTGAGATCGAATGCTGGGGAATCTTCTTCGCTGCAGCCAGATTCAAAATTGTGGGCATTAAGTCGATATGTCCCGTGGGCTCTGAAATTTTTCCGCAGCCGATTCCAGGGCCAATGATCAACAAGGGGGTTTGAGTTTGAATTTTTGACAGTCGAGTTCCATGGCACAAAAATCCATCGTCCAGAAATGATTCGCCGTGGTCTCCTGTCACGATCACAATCGTGTTGGTGCCTTCGACAGATTTGATCAAAGCCGAAATCTGCTGATCCAAAAACGAAACAGACTTCCAATAGCGATCTTCAAGCACTTCATGACTGGCCGCATCAGCAGTTAAGGCGGGGCGGCTGTTGGGAGATTGTTGATCGTATTCGGCCGGATAGTCATAGGAATAATGAGTCGCCATCAGGATCGAAAACACGAACTGGGGAAGATCAGATGTCGTCACCAGTTGGCCAATTTCTTCCAATGTGCGGCGATCGTTATCGTGCCACGGATTGCCTTTGGGATTATGAATGCTGATGCGATCGAAGTTCAGTTCGCTTAAGAATTCATTCATACGGCTAAAGTTGACACTGCAACTGTTCACCATTTGTCTTTGATAGCCCAGCTGCTTCAATGTTTGCATGCCAAGTGACGGCACTTGGTCATCAAGGACGCTGTCGTAACACATGGCGTAGCGGCCGTAGAGCGATGTGAAGGCTCCGAATTCCGAACAGTTTGAATTTGTTGAATGCTGGTTTGCAAGAAGACCTTGTTGGGCCAACTTCCAAAGTTCAGGCATGTTGTTTTGTGTCAGAGCGTCATGTCTGAGGCTTTCTGTGAGCAGCAGAATGATGTTGGGCGAGTCGGCCTTTGTCGCAGCCGATGCCGGCGGATTACCTGTGAGCAGGTAAGGCGTGTGCTTGATTTTTGTTGGAGCATTGGAAGCCGAAAAGAGGGGTTTTCGGCACACATCGCTGCGGAAAAGAGACTGGAAGTCATCTTGCAGGTTGCGAAAGTCGGCTTGGCATTCTCGACCAAACGCGGCTTCGCCGTATTCCGAAATTCGATCCGGATGGAACAACCAGGTTCTCAGCGTGATGGTTCCATACAGTTGTTCCAAAGCGGGGCGTTGAGTGACCCATGGGCGAGCCGCCACGACGGCAAGCACGACGGTGGCGATTGCCATCAAGCCGATTTGGTTGAACCTTGGAATCCGACTTTGCCACCGACTTTTTGACAGTTGGCCGGCAACAAATTGACTCAGCGCGGCAACGACAATGATTTGGAAAGCAATGATGGACAGGGCAGATTTGATCCCTGATAGAAGCAATGAAATGTCTCCACCAACCGTCAGGTCTTCTGTCGTGGCGGCCTTTTGGACATAGTGCCATAAATTGGCTCCTGTGACACATTGCAAGCCGCAGTCGACGACGATCCATACCAAGATCGAAAAGTGAATTGCCCACGCCACGGCTTTCCATTTCCAGTGCCACTGATTCTTGATGCAAACCGATAGCAGGATCAAAGCGGGGGAGGTGACGATCAGCGTTCGAGCCAACAGAGATCCCAAGACAAGAGCTTGATCGAAGCTGTCTAAATTCATGGCGAATAACAGCAGAGGCAAGTTCCAGAAGACTCCGAATTCAAACCAGGCGACGAGGACGGACGAGATCAACCAGATGGTGATGGTGGTGATCAGAGCGGTCGCATTCGATGCTGTTGCGGCGTCGATGGGCGAATTGGCATCCACTGATTTCGTCGAGCCTGCATCCGTTGATGCTGCTGTTTGAATCAGATGGCTGGTCGACGTCATGATGCAGGGCACTTCATTCTGGCAGTTCGCTTTTTGCCAGCGGTGCCGACAGGTTGCCGGAAATCTACCTTGTGAGTCGCACGAGGGCAGAAATCGTCCAAGTGAAGGCAGAGTTCTGTATTTTTACTGAGTGCGGTTGTAGGGATTGTTCGGAGCAGAACGGCATTCTGCGAGGTCGGCAGCTGGGCGGACCTTCTGAGGGTCTGTCCCAGAATTCGCACTTCAGGGGGGAATTTGGTGAGCCGCACGGTTGCCGCCGCGGTCACTAGGTAAGTAACGGCGATTGCCGTGCGACAGTTGGCCATGGCGATGAAAACGGGCAAATCGGCTGATAACGTCCGTTGGCAAGATCGAGAATTCAGGGTGTTCGCGTGTTTCTGAGAACAGTGCTTTGTCCGTGTGTCTCAGGATTCTATAGTTCGTGCGATTCCTGATTTTGATTCGGGGATTGCAGGCGAACTTGGATCTCTTTTTCGACTCCTAAACAGCGGCGGCAACGCGCTTTTTATCATGAAAATTCAACAGCTCTTGGACCACTACGGGGTCAGCATTAATCCTTTCAGCCAGGAAGATGCTCAATCGGATCACGTGTTCCAAAACCACTGTGCCACCAGCATTTATCATCCTGCTTGGGACAAGGTTTGCGGCGACCCCGCCAATCCGTCAACGGCGATTGTGTTCGGCGAAAAAGGAGCCGGAAAGACGGCTCTGCGTCTGCAATTGGTCAACGAGATTGCAAAGTTTAATCTGGACAATCCGACCGAACGAGTTTTCGTGATTAGCTACGACGACTTAAATCCGTTTTTGGATACCTTTCGAGATCGTTTGCCAGGTCGGAAGCGACAGGGCGAAAAGGCACTGAAGGAATGGCGTCTGTGGGACCATATGGATGCGTTGCTGACTTTATCGACTCGACGATTGTGTTCGGCGGTTGCCGATGATCAAACGGCCGATCGAGACATCAAGGCTCAGCAAATGAAAGAATTGCCTCGGCTGCGAAAACGCGACTTGCTGATGTTGGCTGCGTTCTATGACCAGTCATCTGATCAGTCTCATTTACAACGCTGGTCGAAGATCAAAAGTCGTTTGGGATTCTTTTCTCCAACCGCTCATTGGAGACTCTTTTGCGGAATTGCCGTGACATTGTTCACGATCTTTTTCGCGGGTCGCAATGTGAATAGCTTGGACACGATGAAAACGATGTTCAGCCAGTGGTGGTGGTACGCGATCGTGGTTGCAGGTTGGTTGCCGTTTGTTCGACGCTCGGGGACTTTGTGGTGGAAGGCCGGTCAAATCGCGAAGCAGATTCGCATTTTGGAACATGGTCGCAGCACCTTGCGGAAAATCTTGGCCGCCTTTCCCGCTAAAGAATTAGATGGTCAGCCGATGCCAAGTCGTGACCGCAGCGACGACCGTTATGAATTATTGGCCAAGCTACAGCGCATTTTGACTCCGTTGGGATTCAGCAGCATTGTGGTTTTGGTCGATCGAGTTGACGAACCTCATTTGATCAACGGTTCGGCGGAACGCATGAAAGATTTTCTGTGGTCGATGTTCGACAACAAGTTCCTGAAGCACCCCGGCATCGCCTTCAAAATGCTGCTGCCTCGAGACGTCGTGTACTTTTTGTCTCGAGAAGAAAAAGAGTTCTACGAGCGTTCTCGTTTGGACAAGCAAAACTTGATTAAGAGCTTGGAATGGACGGGCGAATCTTTGATGGACATGGCTTCAAATCGCATCCAAGCGTGTGGAGTCGAAGGGGCCAGTCAAAATCTGTCCGTTGGCGATTTCTTTGCGGACGACATTACTGAACCGGAATTGATCAACAAGTTTGCTCAACTTCGAGTTCCTCGGCACTTGTTCCGCTTCATGTACAAGTTGCTGACCAGCCACTGCAACCAAGCCACCGAAACCAACCCGTCGTGGAAGATCAGCAAAGAAACGCTGGACCGAGAACTCGCGGAATACCAGCGAGAACTTGATGCCATGGATCGCGGTCTGGGAACAGGCTAGGCGGTATCCCTGATTTCGAACTTCATGGGGAATCTGAAAAGCCGCCGGCGATGCTCGCCGCGGTGTTTCAGCACTCACGGCGGTGAACGCCGTGCCGCTTGCCGCCCTCAGCTTGCCGCTTGCCTCGCCAATCGCGGGACCGAGCCTAGCGTTGCCGAGCTTCCAGCTTGAAAACAACTGGCCTTGGTTGCATTCCGTGATGACCAAGCTGGAAGATTGAACCGTCTGTTGGAGTTTGAAAAGTGGGCCGAGCCTAGCAGTCGAAATACATCGCGTATTCGAACGGGTGAGGTCTGCGTTTCAGCATGTTGACGTCGTGTTCTTTCTTCGACGCGATCCACATGTCGATGACATCCGTCGTGAACACGTCGCCTCGAAGCAAGAAATCGTGGTCTGCCTTTAACGCGTTCAGCGCTTCGTCGAAGACTTCCGGAGTGGACCGGACATTGCTTTGTTCCTCGGGAGCCAAGTCGTAAAGGTCTTTGTCCAGTGGTTTGCCGGGGCTGATTCGGTTTTGAATTCCGTCCAACATTGCCATCAAAATTGCTGACGTGGCAAGGTAGGGATTGCAGCTGGAATCTGGACAGCGAAATTCGATTCTCTTTTGCATTTCGTTGCCCGAATTGACGGGAATTCGAATCGCGGCAGATCGATTTCGATAGCTGTACGACAGATTCACAGGAGCTTCAAAACCTGGGATCAGTCTTTTGTAACTGTTGGTGGTCGGGCAGCAAAATGCCAGCAACGCCGGAGCATGAGCGAGAATTCCGCCCATCGCATGCATGGCGATTTCACTGAGTCCACCGTAACCAGTCCCTGAAAAGATCGATTCTTCGTCTTTCATCAAAGACAGCTGCATATGCAGGCCAGAACCGTTGTCGTTGTACAACGGCTTGGGCATAAAGGTGGCTACCTTGGAATGAGATGCAGCCACATTGCGGACGAAGTATTTCATGCGAAGCAATGCGTCGCTGAGTGACTGTGGGCTTTCAGGAGCCAACGAGATTTCACACTGACCACCGCTCGCCACTTCTCGATGATGGCTGGTCACTTGGACTCCACTTTCGTCCAATGCCATTAACGCATCGGTCCGCAGATCTTGCAAAGAATCGTTTGGAGGCATCGCTAGGTAGCCTTCTCGATAGCGGACATGAGGCCCCGATCCCGGTTCTAAATTTGTCCCGCGACTCCATTGGCCATCGACGCTTTCTAAGTGGTAGTAGGCTTCATGTTCGTTTTGATCGAACCGAGCCGAATCGAAAACGAAGAAATCCACATCGGCACCAAACAGTGCGGTGTCGGCAATCCCCGTGGATTGCATATAGATTTCGGCTTTGCGAGCGATATTCCGAGGATCTCGAGGATAGCTTTGGTGAGTCGTCGGATCTTTGATGTCTCCTAAAACCGCCAGTGTTTTGTTCATGAAGGGATCGACGTAGGCAGTCGACGCATCCGGAATCACCAGCATGTCGCTTTCGTGAATCGCCTGCCAACCTCGCATCGATGATCCGTCGAATGCAAAGCCGTCTTGAAAACGATCTTCCGTCAACTGATCCACGGGAATGGTGAAGTGACGCTGCTGACCTCGAAAATCAACGAACCGCAAATCCAGAACTCGGATTTCCTTTTGACGGCACAGAGCAATGACTTCGCGAGGTGACGGGCTTTGAGACATAGAGACACGGTGCTTTTGAACTGGTTTTTGAGCAGATCTTTGAATCGCGATTGGCACGGCAAGTCGCCAACTTTGTAGTCAACGTCAAACTGAACGGAGTCAAGCTGAACGGCCATCCAACCCGCGATGACCTTTTAGCTTAGAAAAAATAGTGCCGCGTTGCGATAAGGAACGCCCATTCTGGTGGAACGTCTTATTGAGATTTCCGACGTCGCAGGCCTAAACGTACAGATGCCCCCAGAAACGAGAAGCCCGGTGTAGAGGCGTCCACTAAGTTGTCGGGAAGTTCTGAAGCGGTTTGTGGCAATTCAATGGTTGCCGTCGTGCCTTTTCCAACAGCCGATTCAAACGTCAGGTTGCCGCCCAGACGTTCGATGACATTGCGAGCCAGAAAGATCCCGAGTCCCGTGCCTTTCCCAGTTTCTTTGGTTGTGAAAAACGGTTCCCCAATTCGTCTTAAGGTTGCGTCATCCATTCCTTCGCCACGATCCGTAATCAACACGATAAACCCGTTGGCCTTGGGATGGATCGCGCATTCCACTGGCAGCGTTCCGGCTGACACATCCAACGCGTTTTGGACGATGGCTCGTAACGCCTGAGCCAAGCCATGCAGCGGAGTTTGAATTTGCATGGTCTCGCAGTCCTGATCGAACGTGACGGCAAGGCAGTCCGATTCGACTTCGGCGGTCGTCAGCAATGATGGGTTCACCGTTTCTTGGATCAGTCGCCCGACGGTCGTATCCACAACGCTGTCGGTGATCGCGTCTCCGGATTTTACGGACATGCGATCCAAGATGACTCGACATCGATCAAGTTGAGAACGGATCGTGCGAATATCTTCGAAGGTTTGGTCGGGCACACTTCGGTGTTCCAGATCGTGTTCGACTTCTTTGATGATGATGGCGATGCTGGAAAGTGGAGTCGAAAGTTCATGAGCTGCTCCGGCGGCCAATGTTCCCAACGAATCCAAACGCTCGCTTTGATTTCTGAGTTCCGTGAGTCGTCGAGTTCTGAGTTCCTGGCGTCTGAGCTGATTGCTGATTCGGATGGTAAACGAAACGATGACCGTGGCGCAGGTGGCATACGCAATGAGTGCTCCGACTTTCAAAATATCCGACGAATCTGGGCCTGCCAATGTTTCCCAAGTGACCGGAGCGAACAGCTGCAAGGGTTGATACCACAGCACCAAAAATCCGACGCAGCCGATCGAAATTACATTCAGAATCCATACCCAAGTCGCCGGCAACACCATCGCCGCCAAGACCAAGTTTACGAAAAAGAACATGCTAAAGGGATTGGTAATGCCACCGGTGAAATACAGCTGAGCCGTCAATGCCAGAAGGTCAAACAGCATGGTGGCCCACAGCAGCACCTGCCATCTGCGCCGATCTCGACTGGGATCATCCACGGGATCCATGCGAGAAACCTGGATTAACAACAGGTTTAACGCAGCAGTCGCCGCCAAAACGGTGAACAGCGGTTTCAGAGGCAATTTCACAGACAGCCATTGGTTCACGGCTAGAATCGTGATGAATTGTCCCAGCACGGCCACCCACCGCAATGCGATGACTCCTTGAACGTTAATTGACGTTCGGTTGACCGGTAAGATGGGTGAAGTCGTGTTCAACAGTTTAGAATTTCAGTTTGGCGTTTTCAGGAACGCAGAACGATCGGGCAACGGCTGTGAACTGGTATCGTTATCATCCTGCTACGATCTCTCAACCGTCGATCCTACGAGTCAGCAAAAGAAGTCGCGATATGAGCACCACGGATGTGAATGAACTGCAATCGGAAGCTCCAGGCTTAAAGCTGTCGTCTCGAGGACTCACGATTTTATTCATCGTGATGCTGATTTTGCCCGCCGTTGGAATCACGATCATCGTGAGTTCGTTACCGGAAGCTTCGGATTTGCCGCTGATGGCCGACATTCAGTTGATCACCGAACCCGTCCAGGATGCTCGCTTTGTGATCACGAATCAGTCCGACGAACTGTGGAAAAGCGTGCGGATGACGATCAACAAAGCGTACTACTATTTGCCCACCGACGAGCTTGCTGCTGGAGACCGATTAGATGTACCCTTGGACTGGTTCGGGCATAAAGGCGGCTATCGCTTCGACCTGGCGAAAGGTGATGTCAGGTTGTTTCAGGTTTCGGTGAGATTGCCGAATAACCGTCGAGCTTTAAAGGAAATCGACTACGAAACACCAGCAAGCGTGGATGAATAGCGGTCGTGGAAGACTGTCGAGCGTGGAAAGACTGGCGGTCGTGGAAAAAGTGGGGGCCGCGATTTTCTTGTTCTTTCCTTGATGCCGAAACCTGATGCCGAAACCTGCCGCCGTCACTGGCTGAAGTGTGGTTACGCCTTGGGTGGCGATAACATCAGCTGTGACTTACATCAGCTGTGACTAACGGCGGCTGTGTTCGGTAGCGGCTTTATTCAGGAGCGGCCATGTTCGGTAGCTGCGGTATTCAGAAGCGGCGGTATTCAGCAACGGCCGTGTTCAGAAGTCACAGAGAGCTACCCGATGGCCGTGATGGGGTCCACGTATTCGTAGCCCAATTCTTCGGCGACGGGGCGACAGGTGATTTTTCCAGCGTGGACATTCAAGCCATCAGCCAAGTTTGCATGATTGATGATCGCCTGCTTCCAACCCAGATTCGCGATTTGGTGAATGTAGGGCAAAGTGGAATTGTTTAAGGCATAGGTTGACGATCGAGGAACTCCGCCCGGCATGTTGGCCACGCAATAGTGGATGACTCCTTCGTCAACAAAAACAGGATCGTCGTAAGTTGTTGGGTGAGATGTTTCCGCACAACCACCTTGGTCGATCGCGACATCGACGATCACAGAGCCGGGATTCATCGTCTTTACGATTTCTCGATCAATCAGTTTTGGAGCAGACGCTCCGGGAATCAAGACTCCACCCACAACCAGGTCGGCGACGTGGCAGTGTTTTTCGATCGCGTCTCGAGTTGAAAACACGGTGTTGATGCGACTGCCAAATTGAGTCCACAGAGCATTCAACGTGGCGAGATTGTTGTCGATAATGCACACTTCGGCTCCCATGCCGATGGCCACATCTGCTGCGTGTCGCCCCACAGTTCCTCCGCCGATAATGACGACTCGAGCACGATCTACTCCGGGAACTTGCCCCAGCAGAACTCCTCGTCCTCCTTGAGCTTTCTCTAAATGATGAGCTCCCGCTTGCACAGACATTCGTCCGGCAACTTCAGACATGGGGACCAGCAGTGGCAATCCACCTCGACTGCCCGTCACGGTTTCGTAGGCAATGCAGGTTGCCCCTGATTCAACCAGTTCTTTGGTTTGAACAGGATCAGGTGCCAAGTGCAGGTAGGTGAACAACACTTGGCCTTCTCGCAACATGGCTCGTTCGACTGCCTGAGGTTCTTTCACCTTGACGATCATTTCCGCCTTGGCGAACACTTCGGCCGCGGAATCAACAACTTCAGCTCCGGCCGTTCGATACAGCTGATCGTCTGCCCCAATGCCTTCTCCGCAATTTGCTTCGACGATCACTTGGTGGCCAACAGCAACGACTTCACGAACAGAAGACGGAGTCATTCCGACTCGAAACTCTTTGTTCTTAATTTCTTTGGGGACACCAATCAGCATGACGATTTCCGATTCGCTTTGAAGACGAGGTCGTGGCAAGTGTAAGGGGTTGAGACAAGATTCAGAGAACCGTATCACGAGGCGGCAAATGTATCGTTCGCTGACTCGAATTTCAGGGACGAACACGTCGAAAATTTGACGTGTGTCGAAGTCAACTCTTTGAACTGACCCTTTGCCGCTGAAGACATGTTACGACAGGTGCCAGACGGCTTGTCATGTTAGCGATTCAGCACCGCTGCAACCTGACATGTGTCCACACTGTGATCGCATCAATCCAGCGCCTGCTTTTGGTCAGCTTGCCGTGCTGGTGTTGAAGGCATGCAGATCCATCTTCGTTTGGCTTTGGTTTCGTGTTTCACTTTGGTGGCCCAATGCGAAGGCTGGATCAAGGACGGTGGCGTTCTGCCAATAAAAAAGCCGACTGAAGCTTCGCAAGTACGAGCTCAAGTCGGCCTTCGGTTTGTGCACTTCAATCCTTCAAAGAAGGTGAAGGAACGCAATCGATTTATTCAACGTAGAATGGATGAGCAGCATCACGCTGTTCCAGAACTTCATCAATGGATGGTTCGTTCTTCATTGCTCGTTCGATCGCCTGCTTCGTGGCTTCGTAGTTGTACTGATAGATCTTGTTGTCGTCAGCAGCTTCCCAGTGAATGAAGACACCGCAAACGATTACCAAGTTGTCTGCTTGATCTTTGGGGATCGCGCCAGACTTTACGCAGTCGGCAACAGCATTCGCAACAGCCTTCTGAGCTGGGCCAAACATCTGAACCGCTTGACGAGCACCCTTGATGGTCACTTTTGTGATCATCACAGTTGAAGGCTTAACAGCCAAGTTTGGAGTTCCAGCAAGTAGGTTGCTGTGACCTTGTTTTTGGTCAGCAAGAGCATTCGCAAATGCACTGCCAACAGGGCCGTTCTTGTCACCAATCATTAGATCGATGTGAGCAACCTCATTCCCTTCGCCAATCAGTGATTCACCGACATACATTGACATTTAAGTAGATCCTTTCAAGATCTGGAACCCGCACTAATGAAGTCAACTTCCTCATGCTGTTTCTGGCCAACACGTTGGACGCTGTGAAATATGCCAGCATGAAGCATTGCGACTTCCAGCAGACTGTGCAACCGATCGACTTGCCTGACACGTCCGTTCGTTTAGAAATCCCTCGATTCAGAAACGCACTGTGCAAGTTGCCTATCTTGGCACGAAAACCAACACTCGCAAAAGAATGTTGGCCGAATCTCTACCTGATGCAACCGGCTGGCGATGGAACGGCAAGTCTCGAACGGGACAAGCAGTCCTCAATCAACGCTGCAACGCTTCAAGTACGATGGACTGTCTGCCGTACAGCCGCCCGCGTCAAAGACAGGCGCCCGTTTCAAAGACCGCCGCCTGATTGAAGCGTTGGAAGCGATGACCCGGGTGAGCATTGGTTTGGGTGCCGTGGGCGCTGCTCTGCGGTTGGTGGCCATTAAGCCTTGGAATGAGAATTCACCGACAGCCTGTTTGCTGACGGTGTTTGCTGACGGTGTTTGATTGACAGCCTGTGATTGAAAGCGTGTGACTGATGCTGCGGTTGCAACTGCTACTCTTTCTTTTTGGGAACTTCAGCAGTGTCCGCCTTCTTTGATGGTTCTGGTTCCTTGGTAGCAGCTTCACTCGCCCGTTCTTTGTTTTCAGTCCGGGTTGAATCCGGTTCCGTCTTCGCTTCGGCCGATTCTTTCACTTCTTCTTTCTTTGTTTCTTCCTTCTTCACTTCTTCTTTTTCTGTCGTCGCCTTTTCTTCACTGGCCTGTTTTTGTGAATCTTCTTTTTCGGTGTCCATCTTTTCAGAATCGTCGTTGTCGGATTCTTCCTGGTTTGCAGGGGGCTGCTTTTTGTCGTCGTCGCTGCCTTCGTTCTCGGCAGGTGGCTCTTCTGCTGGTTCGTCAAACGATACCAAGGGGGTTCTGGGCAAGGTTTCTCCCGAACGAGCTTTCAGGTATTCTTCGTTCACTGATGAATCCAGCATCACGGAAACTCGATACCATGAATCCATCTGCGTGTACTCGGCAACTTCACCGAACAGTCGAGCCACTTTGACGCGTCCGGGCACGTCCGTGATGTTGTCTGAAACTGCATCGATGGCCGATCGCAATTGAGCTTTCAGGTCGAGCAGCCCAGCCACGTTTTCTTCAGCGATCTTTTGCATTCGAGATTCGCCGGAGGCTTCAAATGTTTTGGCTGCGAGTTTCATCACAGAAAGTTTTCGAGGAGCCGACGTGATGAGTTCTTTGGCCAGTAGCTTGGCTTCGTCAACGTTTCCTTCAGCCAGCAGTAAGTCGAGCTTGGCTTCTTTGAGTTGAGGTGTTGGGCCAGCTTGCCCTTCCATCGATTGCAACGTGACCATTGCGGCTCGATATTCGCCAATTCTTGTGAGCACCGCACTTTTGGTGATTGGGCTGGAAACAGTGGCCAAATGAGCCTTCGCGACTTCTTCAAGTTTTTCGAGATCGTTGCTTTCAATCAAGGACTGAAAATACTGTTCAACGAATTCAGGTGCGCTGGAAGAAAACTTGCCCGGGGAATTCAAGACGGCTTCGAAGTCTTCGAGAGCCAAATCGTGTTGGTCAAGAAAAATTCGAACTCGAGCACGCAAAATATGACTGGGTTCATGCTCCTGATCCAGTTCGAGGTTTTTGTTAAGTTCCTCTGTGGCCAGCTGAATTCCTCCAGCCATGAAGTACAACGACGCTAGGCTCATTCGAGACTTCAAGCCGTCTCCGGAATCCTTTTCCAAGGCCGAACGATAGGCTTCGACGGCTTTTTCAAAATTCCCTGATCGGCTATGAGCGTCTCCTGCTCTTTGAGACGCTTCGGCTGCCAAGGGGCTGTCTTCCGAGACTTTAGAGAACAGTCTGAGGGCCATTGGTTCGCGATTTTGAGACATCGCGACTCGTCCCTGCAGCATGTGGACGTGGTTGGCGTAGGCGGGATCTGATTCCAGCAAACGGAGCTTGCTATCAAAATCCTTCTCGCGGTTTGGTTGCGAAAGCAGCTCGGTTGCTTCGGCGTATACTTCGGCCAGATCGGGCGGAACCAAGCTGAGAATGATTCCGCCAACCACGGCAAGAGTCAGTGGCACCAAAATCAGCCAAAGCCAGATTGGAACTTTAGAACCCACTTTGCTCTGTGAATTGCTCATTGTTGTCGACCAAAGATTTCAAAAAACAAAAACTGAAAGCTCACCGAATTTCGCTGTCGAAATGTCG
The DNA here is from genome assembly GCA_039974975.1 of Fuerstiella sp. Classification (GTDB taxonomy): domain Bacteria; phylum Planctomycetota; class Planctomycetia; order Planctomycetales; family Planctomycetaceae; genus Fuerstiella. The sequence goes on from JBDWHY010000121.1 coordinate 58,512, forward strand.
GCGCTTTTGCCACCGTCAACGTTCGTCAGCTCAATGCGCAACGTCTGCGCACTGTGCCTGACTGTTGGATACGCCGGAATGTGCTGGGCATTTGAAAAATCGCTCCAGTTTTCACGAACCCGCAATGATCTGTCTCGCACGCTGATTTCAGTGCGTTTTTTATGACATCCGTTCAAAAATTTCAGACGATCAATGTCGCTCTTCGGATTGATTTCTGGATCGGATTGACATGCGGCAACCCTCAGGCTGAAATCCCACCAAAAGCCCTTACCCTGCTGCAAATCCATTCTGTGATGCTGCTTTTTCACCAATCAAAGCTGTTGAATCCTTCCATGAGCCGACCAAAGATGCGGGGATGGCTTCCGCAAAGATGCCTTTTTTACGTTCTGATGTTCGCCGCCACCAGCGCCCATGTGGTCGCTCAAGAACCCGGTATTTCCGCGAAATTAGGCTCCGAACGAATTTTTATCGGTGAAGCCGTGGGGTACACGGTTGTTGTGTCGAATGTTGAGGATCCGCCGGAACCCGATCTGTCGAACTTCGCAGATTTTGATGTCCAGTTTCTTGGTCAGCGCAGCCAGAACTCGCAGTTTTCATCCATCATCAACGGAGTGCGAACAGACACTCGCCGGTTTGGCAAAACGTACGAGTATTCGTTGACTCCATCAAAAACAGGCCAGTTAACGATTCCAGCTCCCACGGTGGTTGTGGATGGAAAGACGCTTTCAGGGAAAAGCCTGGAACTTTCTGTCGAAGGTGCGTCCGTTCAAGATTCTGTCTTCCTAAACGCTGTCGTCGAACCCGCCGGACAGCTTTATCCGACTCAAAAATTCACCGTGGTTTTGCAAATTGATGTTCGGCGTCTGGGTGGAGCACTGATCGCCCGCAGTCCGCTGAGCATCCAAGAAACGGTTCAGCTAAAAATTCCGTGGTTGACAGAAGCCGGTCTTCCCAACTGTACTCCCGATTCAAAAGGCCTTGAAGTGCTTCGGCCGATGCTCGCCAATCAAGGCCAGCAAGATGGCTTTGGGATCAATGGCTTTGCTGTGGGAGGTCGGTCGTTGTTCGCACGGGCTCGGGCAGCTCAATTTATTCCTCCCGCTGAAGATGTGACTCGAAAGACAGACGATGGCACTGAGGCCACCTTTGTGCGTTATACGATCAAGCAATCGTTTCGAGCCGAACGGGCGGGAGAGATCAAGATTCCTGCTGCCACGATTCGAGGACTCTTTGCGACTCCAAACGTCGAACCCATCCAAGGGCAAGAATTGTTTGCTGTGAGCAACATCGCCACTTTAAGTGTGTCCAATGTTCCCGACGTGGGCCGTCCGAAGACGTTTTGTGGAGGCATCGGTTTGTTCGACGTGGCCTCAACCATCACTCCTGAAGATGCTCAAGTGGGTGATCCCATGACATTGACGATGAACGTCGTTGGGGAAGGGACTCTGGATTTAATTGTCGCCCCAGACTTGGCCGAAATGGATGGCATCAAGGGCTTGTTTCGAGTCTACGAACCGACGTCAAGGTCATCGCTGGATGGTCGAGTCTTCACGTTTACATTGCGTCCTGAATCTGCCGACATTACCGAACTTCCTGCGATACCGTTCAGCTATTTTGATGTCAGCCAAGGACAGTACACCACGGTAAAAACGGAACCCATCGCTCTGAATATTTCCAAGGCCACGGCTTTAGAAATGAATGAAGTGGTCGGGAGAGAAGGCGGTAATCCCGCAAACGTAGCGGCTGCTGCTTTGCAACGGAATGTCGATAGCTTGGCGGCCAATCATGTCACCATGTTGGCCGCGCCATCCCGATGGCTCAAATGGAATCAATGGTTTTTCCTTTGGGCTTTAATCATTGTCGCCACTGTTTGTATCAGGATGCTGACGACCGCAGGCGTCAACCGGAATTCAGACCCCGTCGTGTTACGACGTCGACTGGCAGTTTCCAATGCCACAGCCGCTTTGCAAACTTCGGAAACTGCGATGGCGGAATCCACTTCGGTGTCTGCCGACCATTTCGGACGGATCTTGATTGGCTTAGTCGCAGATTCGACGGGGCAGCAAACGTCTGGCATGACGTCAACGGAAGCTGTCGCCACCTTGGCCGGACTGGGCATTCCTAGCGACATTCAGCAACAAGCCAGCAGCTTTTTGCAAGACTGCGACGCAGCTCGTTTTGGAGCATCCGGCGACGACCAAGATCGACTTTTGAAACAATGCCAACATTTGGTCAAAACGCTTTCCAAGGAGCTGCGATCATGATTCTGCAGATCTTAGACTCATCCTTCTTCGTCTCACCCGCACACGGTCGTGTGCGAAGTTCAACAGGGACGCATCGTTTGATCATGCGAACGTTGGTCGTGGCTGTTCTGTTTGCTTCTTCCGGTGCCATCGCCATGGCAACAGATGAAGCACGGCAGACTGAATTCCAATTGCTTGAACGGAAGTTTCAGCAGGCTCAGACGCAGTCCGATTTCATCGAAGTTGCAACAGCGTACGAATCTTTGAAAGGTCCGGCGACGTCGTCAGCGAGCGTGTTGTTTAACCAAGCGAACGCGTGGTTGAAAGCCGAAGAATTCGGTCGAGCCATCGCGGGGTATCGACAAGCCATCAAGCTTCAACCAGCGGATACTGGGATTCGTAGCAATCTAAAGTTGGCATTCCGCAAAGCAAATCATGCCATGCCGCAATCCAGGATTTTGGATTACGCCTTCTTTTGGAATCATTGGTTCACCCGTTCCACTCTCGCAATGCTGATCACTTTGCTGGTTGTGGCTGCTGCCGTTTTGTTTGTGTTCAATCGCAGTTCGCCACTTTGCCGCACCGGGTTTAGGATTCTTGCTGCATTGGCCGTCGTATTGATCGCGTCATTCGTGTTGAAAGTAAAGGACGAAAATTTCACTGTTCACGGTGTTGTGATTGCGGATTCGAGCGATGCGAAAAAAGGGCCAGCGGCAAGTTACGAGTCCGCTTATTCCAACGCTTTGACGGATGGACAAGAATTGACCGTGATTGATCAGCAGCAAGACTGGCTACACGTGGAAGTTTCTGGAATCGGTTCGGGGTGGTTGCCAAAATCCGACGTCGTGCTGTATTCGTCTTTTTGATTCGAGCACCGACGAAGCCAGTAAGCTTAATGAACGACATCGTTTGATCTTAGTTTTGACTGATTGGTTTAGACCGAGTATCATCTGGTGTGGAATTCAGCCGTGTGTTTGGAGGCGGACGATGCCTTGGGAAAAATCATTCGATGAATCAGATGTTGTGGAACGGGTGATGCACCTGTTTTGGCAAAAGGGATATTCGGCGACATCGATTTCAGACATCACCGAGGCCACTGGGCTGAAGCGGGGCAGTTTGTACAACGCTTTCGATGGCAAGGATGATTTGTTTCATCGTTCCCTGCAGAAGTATGACACCGAACACCGTTGCGCCACACTGACTCAGCTTGAAGGAATGGCAGACCCTGTTCAGGCGATTTCAACCTTCTTCAGCCAGATCGTCAAAAGTACTTTGAGTGACCCTGACCGAAAAGGTTGTTTGCTGGTCAACACTTCGATTGATCTGGCGGTGCATGACGAGCACACCAAAAAATTCGTGGCCAACGCATTTAAGACGATCGCCCAGTTTTTTGAATCGTGTATTCGCAAGGGGCAAGAACTGGGGGAAATTCCCTCATCGATTCAGCCTCGCCCAACAGCAAAAGCACTTGTGTCGTGCGTTGTTGGTATTCGAGTTCTCGGGCGTGGCGTCTTTGGCAAGGCGGCTCTTGATCAGATTGCAGATCAAGCTCAGCGATTGATCCAGTAGCCGAATTCACTGTGCGGGGGCACTGTTCCAGATTCACACCGTGCGGCATTCACACCGTGCGGTGCTGGTGCGAAAAGTCGGTTTGCGTTTGGGTGAGCACATCTTGGCTTTTTCAGCGGGCTGCTAAGATCTGGCGGTTCAATTGCGTTTGAGTCAGTTTCGTTTGAGTTCATTCTTTCAGAGGGAGACTCTCGGTGGTTCCTTCCTTTTTCAGAAAGTTTGGACCAATTGGTCCAAACAGTGTAATGCCTTGCAGCAACTTAGCGTCACGGTGTTGTCAGATGTTTGAAACCTAGTTTTGACCAATTGGTTAAGACGTTGTGCATTTTTTTGAGATAGGCAGGAAGACCCATGTCACTGAAAAACGAACTTGACGCAGTTAAGGCTCAAGCCGCTTCTATAATTCCAGAGGAAGCTCAGAAGGTGATGGCGAATGCCACACATGAGCTTGAAGCATCGGGAATTGTTGATCGAGCTCCTCAGAAAGGAGACAAGCTCAGAGACTTTGAGCTAGCCAATCAAACGGGGGAAAATCGAAGTTTGGCAGAGTTGCGGCAGAGCGGTCCCGTTGTGGTGACGTTTTATCGAGGCGGTTGGTGCCCTTACTGCAACTTGCAATTAAAAAGTTACCAGCAGATGCTGTCCGATGTGAGAGCAGCTGGTGGGACACTGGTTGCCATCACTCCAGAGCTGCCAGACGAGTCTTTGACAACGTCGGAAAAAAATGCTTTGGACTTTGAAGTGTTGACAGACGGGAATTCAGATTACGCTCGAGAGCTTGGGCTGGTGTTCACTTTGCCGAATGAGCTGCGGCCGATCTACAAGAAGTTCGGCATCGATGTCGAAGAACACAACGGAAAAAACCAGTTTGACTTACCACTCGCTGCAACGTTTGTGGTGGATTCGGATGGCACCATCGCGTTCGCCATGGTCGATGCCGACTACACTCGGCGAGCTGAACCTGCGGACATCATTTCGGCGTTGCAAGCTTTGTCGGGTCAGCCTGCAAGCCAATTGTAGCGTCGGCCACAAACGGGGCGGCACAGAGGCCGCAGCACAGAGGCCGCGGCACAGTTTGCTTGAAACAGTTGGTTTGAAACAGTTGGCCCGCCAGTTTGGGACTCGGTGCTCAGCTGGCCGCAATCGGTGGTGGATTTTAGCCTGTGAATGCTTCTTTTTGACTGGTTTCAATGTCGCCGAAATTCACGGACCAGTTCTTGATCAGCCTTGTTGAGGAGATTGATAAATGACTTTGAGACGTCACGCCTTCGCGGTGAAAAAGTTGATGACAACGGGGGGGCGTGTTTTTCGAGTTGGGCTGGTAGCTGCCATCGTGATGGTGGTGGCCTGTGGCGAGGCGAGCGCCGCGGACTATCCATCGGGGGCTGGAGCGTTAGAGCAATTCGATGCGGAGGCTCGAGCAGCATTGCCGCCCATGATGAAAGGGTGGTTAATGCTGTTGCTGGGGACATTTGCGGCGAGCGTGGTCTTTGCATGGAAAAAGGTTGAAGCTCGATGGGCTTTGTTGGGCCTGCTGTTGGCCATGCTTGCTGGCCCAGCGTTTTATTCTGCTGTTGGTTGGCCGATGTTGGGAGGTGCCATCGCGTTGTCGCATCTGGTTTGCTGGACCCCCGTACTGGTCGTATTGGCGTTGAGGCGACCTTTTGCCAAGCGAGAGCATGGGAAACTGTATCGCGGTTGGTCAGCGATTTTGCTGACAGTGATTGCGATTTCCTTCGTCTTTGATGTCCGTGATGCTTGGATCTATCTTCAGCATGTTCAGACTTCGAGTACCTAGTTCACAACTTCATCTTGGTACCTTCGTTGTGATTCGTGTCAGCCGGGCGTTAACCTCGAGGATGACATTTGCTGTGCACAGATTTGAGTCGAGTATGGTCGACGTGAGTGTACACCTGTGTGGTGCGGATGCTGGCATGTCCGAGCATTTCTTGCAATGCTCGAATGTCGGCTCCACCAGCCAACAAATGAGTGGCAAAGCTATGGCGTAATGTATGCGGGCTGATTCCGGACCCACAACCGATTCGTTGAGCATACCGTTGCAGCAGCTTCCAAATCATCTCACGACTTAAGCGTTTGCCACTTCGAGAAACAAACAGCCAGCCTTCGTCATCGCTGAGTGAAACCATGTCCGTGCGTTCACGATTCATGTACGTGGTGATGGCCTGAATGGCGACCGGAGTCAACGACACCATCCGTTGCTTGTTGCCTTTGCCCGTACACTTCGCATAGCGATCTTGCATGTTGAGATCGTTTAACTTGAGCCCCGCGACTTCGGACACTCGGCAACCCGTGGCGTACATCACGGACAACAGGGCTCGATCACGATACGCATAGCGATCGATTGATGCGACAGGTGCATTCATGAGTTCATTGACCATATCTGGGCTTAACACTGAAGGTAGTTTTTGCCACAGCTTCGGAGTGCTGACAAGGTCAACCACACTTTCTTCGATAATCGATTCCAGCATCAGATAGCGAAAGAACATGCGAATCGCAGCTAGGTTTCGAGCAATGCTGCTGCCTGCTAAATCCTGCTCTTGAAGATGCTGTAAAAAGGCCGTCAACGTAGGCACGTCCATTTCATGAACTGTGCGGCGTGAGTGTTGAGCGTTCCAATCGAAGAACTTTGCAAGATCACGGCGATACGCCTGCACGGTGTTGCCCGACATGCCGCATTCCGCTTCAAGGTATGCCAAAAAACCATTCAGCCATGAGGACGGATCTTGGAATCCGGCGCCCGAAAATCGACTGCCTGCTGGTGGTTTTTTTCGTTTGGCCATGGGCAAATTCTGTAAGAAATGAACGGACGAACTTCGGCGGGGTGAGTTGCTGTGAAGCGAATGGCAGTGTTGTTGTGTGTTGAAACGAATGATGCGTGCGCATGAAAATCGCCGTCAACGTTCGGGGTGGCCCGAGCGGTGACGGCGACGATGAAACCGTTTTACAACGGTGTTCGGACCGATATTAAGAGTCAGGATTAGACGAACGCTGGAAAGCCATTCACCAATCCTAACCGAAACAGAACTGAGTCGTCGGTTGTTGCCGGACCGAGTTCGTTCCTAAGCTTCCTATCGTCGCGAAACCGGTTCACTGCTTCGTCATTTAGCAATATTTGCCATCCGCCACAAAGTGAATCAAAGCAAGGAACGCAGAGCCGCTTCGATCGTCTTAACCCGTACAGCGATCCAACTTTCTATGAACGTTGAATCATTCCCGACTGTGACTGATGCATCAGCATCTTGAGTGGCCATTTTCTGCGGACGCTGTTATCGCTTGCGAAAGACCAACAGGTAGTTTTCCTTGAATCCTTCCACCTGGACTTCCTTCACAAATTCAAATCCAGACGCTTCGATTTCAGATCGGAAGGTTTCCTTACCGGCTCGAACGTGCCCAATCACCCAGTCGCGTGATTGGCCGGGGATCCGTTCAAAGTCAATGACGACCAATTCCCCAGCGTCGTTCAAGGCTCGATGGATGGATTTTAACATGGCATCGGGCCGTTCGAAGTGATGGTACGTATCACAGACAAACGCCTTGTCGACTTTGCGAGTAACCAGTTGTGTGGACATCGCATCGTTGCGAACAACCATCACGTTGCTCATCCCTTCCAGTGCGACTCGTTTTTCAAGATGAGTGATCATGCGTGGCGAGATATCGATGGCATAAACTTGACCCTGAGAACCAACCGTTTGACTGAACAGCTTTGCGAACAGGCCTGTTCCAGCTCCAATGTCAGCAATCGAATCGCCTGAAGAGAGTCCAATAGCGTTGACGATTTGTTTTCGCTGAGCATAGATTTCGCGGCTTTCGACTTCGAAGCGATTCACCCACTCTTCCGGATTCATTTCTGGATCCATAAATCGATCGTTGATCCCTGCTGGAATTGTCGAAAATTCTGTCGACTGAATTTCTTGCTTGGTCTCGTCGTTGGATTCAGAGTCCCCCGAATCTTGCTGCTTGAGACTTGACGATTGGCCGTCAGTCATTGTCTGTCTGTCGGCCGCGTCTTCACGAGCGACGGTGCGGCTTTGGGATACCGGCGTGCTGGGGATACTGAAGGGTTGGCGAGTGACTGGGCGATCGACAGTAAATGGATTCGCTTTGTTGCCACCTGTGTACAACCGACTGCGAAGTGAAGGGCGTTCGGTGACAATCAGCTTTGCTGGTTCATCAGTTTCGATGATCGTTGGGGAAGCATCATTCGCAGGGATTGATTCGGTGGGAGTTTCATTTTTAAGTTTCAAGGGAGCTGTTAGAACTTTGTCTTCAGCCTTGGGTGTGGCACGCACTGTTTGTGTCGGTCGTGCTTCAGACAGTGAGAGCGGGTCGCCGGCTGCTTGCAGAGTCGAATTTGATGTGACTGGCTTTAGTCGAATCAAGTCGTCCTTTCCGTCTGTGGCATCGGCTTTGGTGGCCTCGTTTTTCGTTGCCTCGGTTTCGTCAGTTTCGGTTTTGTCAGTTTCGTCACGAGTGGTCGCCGCATCTTCTGCCTGACGTTCATCGTTGTATTGATCGCGGTTTTTGTCGGTTGGCTTCCAGTGACTGTTCTGAGTAGATTCCAAGTGATCCAACTGTTGTTGCACAATGGCGTCAGTGACGGTTCGATCCAGTCGGTACGACTGGCGATCAGGACTCGATCCTGTCACTGGAAGCTTTGAGGTTGCTTTTAAATCTGAGACGCTCTTTTTGGCCGCCCCTTCTTCAGCAGAAGACGTTGTTGGCAGCGGCTCGTGGATTTCTTCGTGGTTCGAAGCGGCTTCATTGACCGGTAAAGTTGCCGGTTTTTGATCTCCGGCTTCATCGGCATCGGCGTCATCAGCCTTGGCTTTTGATGTTGAAGATGATTTCGAGTCGGCCGCAGTTTCCGAATCCTCAAGCACTCGGCTTTGAGAGATTCCTTGCATTGGAGTTCGGTTTCGACGGTTGTTTGGATTGACCATTGCGGTGCGAGGTGAAGCGACTTTTGCAGTTTGAGGAACTTCTTCTCGCGGATTCACTCGATCCAAGTAAATGTTTAAGGCGTTGACCGAGTGATACAGCGGACTGCACTTCACGTACTCTTTGCGGTTGTTCAAGAGATCTCGAGCCGTCGTTTCAATGGCTCGGCGAACCCAGCGTTGATTCAGTTCGTTTTGAGGCAACGCCAGCATTAAAAATTCTAACACGTGGCCGGCTGACGCCATGCGTTTGTTGAAGTCGCGATTGTATTCCCGAGTTCTCAAGTAGTTTGAGGACAACGTTCCGTTGGGATTCTGCAGTCGGCGAGCTGTGTTGATGTAGTAGCGGAGTTTGTTTTCAGACTGTAACCAGACTCCACGTAAAGGCTTGCCTTCTCGAAGGTAAACATTGCGAGCATGAGCCAATGCGAACAGGCCATGAGTTCCACCGCAAGCAGCACCCTTTAGAGGTCGTCGAGTCTGGTCAGCAACCAGCAGTTCGATACTGCAGACTTCTCCACTTTCGTTTCGCCAAACGGCATCAGGCGGCAAGTATCGGCTCAGGGCCCACAGAGTCCAAGTGGGCTCGTCCTTCTTGGTATTGCACGTCATTTTTGCGTGCTCGATCATGTCGGCAATCGTGATCGTGCCATTTGCTGTTTGAAACTGATGATCTGTTTCTAGCCCGCACATCGAAAGTACGGCCAGCATTTGATTGGCATGTCCTTCGAACGCGTAAGGCACGCTATAGGGATGGGCTCGTCCACCGTGTCGTGTTTTTTCAAACCAGTGATCTCCGTCAAAAACCTGTCCCTGAGCGATCCATTGGAGGCCGCTGACTTCTTGATCTTTGTGCAGAATGTTGAATTCTTGCCGCAAACCTAGCAACGCATGCATCATCTGCCACGGAGTATGTTGGTTGCTGCTGAGCAGTCGACGTGATGTGGTGTCGACGGCTTCTTGAGCCAGTTGGACAAGTCCGTCTCGAGACTCCTTGCGGGCTCCAAGTGAAATGGTTTGAACGCGAAGGCTGCTCGATTTTTCTCGAGATACTTCTGGCAAGGCAATCTGCGGTTCAACCGCGTCCACATTCAGTTCACTGGTGTTCAGATCATCTGATTCTGTTTGAGCAAGAAGACTGCTAGGCAGGAGGCAAGCCATGGCAGTCATTAAGACAAACAGCACGTTCGTACGCTGGTTTGGCAGCATCTTCGTTCGCTCCGGAAGTAACGAAACCGGTGGGGTCGTTATTAAAGACAACGATATCACTTGAAACAGCGGTCGCTCGGGCGACAGCAGTCATTCTGATTATTCGGCCTGCCTGTTTTATTCCTTGACGCTGTTCGACTCTGGCGGGTTCAATGAGCCATGCGGTGCTGTCTCGATTCCGAAATGGTAAGGCAGAGAATCTGTGACGGTAGCTCGCGTCTTTCCGGTGCTAAACTGTCTGATGGCGTCGCTGTTGTCTCATGCGATCTTCGCTAATCGCTATTGCCCGTGAAACCGATCGTCAAAGGTCCGTCCGTGCGGGCTGCAATGGCAGAAAAGTGTCGGCTTCGGCCATCACGGCACTTTTTGCCGAAAACAATTTGCGTGATCCACCTTGTGAGTTCGATGACATTCCCTGCAGAGTGCGGTTGCCGTTCGGTGGTTGTGCTTCGCCAAAATCTTTCAGGATGAAGGGTTTTGAATGACCAGAGGAACTGGTTCAGGCATCGCCTGTTTCACATAGCGGATGGAACCGTGTCTTAGGATGACTCCCAACTCCACGGAGAGTACGTTGATGGCGCGACGAACACATACAATTCTACTTTGCACCGGCATGTTGTCGCTTGGTTTGGCACTGGGTGGACATCTTCAGTACGGAGCATTTACCAATACGGCGAACGCAGTCCCGTCGCCTCAAGACTACAAGAGTCCAGTGAGCTCAGACCCATTGACGCTGAGTGGACAGCATATTTCGGCGATCTCGACTCGAGTCATGCCGACTGCCGTACATATCCAAGCGACTCGACGAGAAAAAGACGGTCGACGAGTCGAAGAAACTGGTTCTGGAGTTTTCGTACGCAGTGCGAAGGTGAAGGGCCTGTTCATCGTGACGAATAATCACGTGATTCGAGGAGCCGAATTAAGCGCCATTGAATTACGAACATTCAACGGAACCGTGATGAATCCGGTTCGAATTTTTCGAGACGCGGAAACTGACTTGGCCATCATGCAGGTTCGAGACATGAGTGTCACAACGGGCAGATGGGGCAACAGCGACAACGTTTCTATTGGCAACTTTGTACTGGCCGTCGGCAGTCCCTTTGGGCTAAGCCAGTCGGTGACCATGGGGATCGTGAGTGCGAAGGGTCGGCGTGATTTGACTCTGACCGACGATCGTTCGGTGACAAATCAAGACTTCATTCAAACAGATGCTGCCATCAATCCGGGCAACAGCGGTGGGCCACTGATTGACATGCAGGGCAATGTGATCGGAATTAACACGGCGATTGCGAGCAACAGCGGCGGGAACGAAGGCATCGGATTTAGTATTCCGTGTAACCTTGCCAAGCACGTGTTTGAGCAATTGGTGCAGCACGGTCGTGTTCGTCGAGCCTATCTTGGTGTTGAATTAGACAACAACTTCACCGCAGCCACGGCTCGCCGTTTCGGGCTCGAACGAGCAAGTGGAGCCCGAGTAACTCGGGTTTATCGAACTCAATCACCCACACCCGCTTCTTTGGCCGGAGTTCGTATGGACGACATTATTGTGACGTTCAACGGAGTTCCCGTGATTGACGAAAATCATCTGATCAACTTGGTGAGCCTAGCTGACATCGGCACCGCCATCGGGATTGAAGTTTATCGAGCTGGTCGACGCCAACAGCTGTCCCTGCGACTCACAGAACGGCAAACGGTCCAATCTGCGAACCAAGACTTTGGCCACAGCATTACACCTCGCTAATCGCAGGTCGAATAGGAAGCTCGTTTGAAGCGGAGATACGCAAACGGTAACACGATCGCGTCCGCAACGTAAAAACTGTCAAGCCCTGATGCTCAATCAATCTGAGCCACGGGTTTGACAGTTTTTTTTTCGTTGAGTCGGCCGGTGCGGTGTTTGCGTGGCCGTGTTTGCAGCTGCCGCGTGCTAGCTGACCGTGTGCTAGCTGCCGCGTGCTACCTTGGCCGTGTGCTGGCACCTACGTCAAATGGGCGCCTTTGGTGTTTGTGTAAACCGCGTAGATGCTTTTGCTGGCTGTCATGAACAGGCGGTTGCGTTTGGGGCCTCCAAAGCAAAGGTTACTGCAGATTTCCGGCAGCAGAATCTGCCCGATACGTTGACCGTCCTGCGCGGCGAACACCTGAACTCCGTCAAAACCTTTGCCTCCCCAGCCTGCAGCCGCCCACACGTTGCCTTCAACGTCGCAACGAATGCCATCCGCTTGGCCCTTCAAAGCGAGGCCTCCATCGACCGGCAGTTCCATGGATGCGAACGTCCGCCCCTTTGCCAAGCTGCGTTCGTCGACCACGTCAAAGCTTCGAATTTCCTTGGGGGCATCGGCGTAGTGACTGGAGCCTGTATCTGCGACGTAAAGCTTTTTGTAGTCCGGAGAGAAACACAATCCATTCGGTTTGTAGATGTCAGTCGTGACTTGGAACAGCTTTCCACTGGCAGCATGAATGCGATAAACGGCCTCTTTTTGGTAAGGCTGCACGGAACCTGTCTGAGCTTTCCGGCCTTCATAGTCCATCAAGGAACCATAGCCGGGATCTGTAAACCAGATGTCGCCGTTTGGATGAACGACCGCGTCGTTGGGTGCGTTCAGAGATTTGCCGTCATGACGAGAGGCCAGGACGGTGCGGCTTCCGTCGTGTTCGTAACGCACGACGCTGCGAGTCAGATGTTCACAACTGATCTGACGCCCCTGCCAGTCAAACGTGTTTCCGTTGCTGTTGTGAGATGGCGAGCGGAATGTGCTGACGTGTCCATCGTCGTTGAGCCATCGTTTTTGATGGTCGCTGGGAATATCGCTCCACAGCAAGTACTTGCCGACAGAATTCCAAGCGGGACCTTCTACCCACTGACTATCAACGTCGGTGTGCAATCGCTGTACGGCGGTGTTGCCCAAGATCAGTGATTGAAAGCGAGCATCCAAGGTGACCAGCCGAGGATCAGGATACCTTCCGGGGCCGCCACTGAATTCGTCTGACAAAGCTACGTTGCTGAAAACACTGGAGGCTGCTGTGACACTGGCGGCCGCTGCGACACCGGTGCAAAGAATTTGGCGTCGAGATAAATCTGGGGCAGGCATGGGACACCTTTGCATTGATCGTGAGGTGGGGAATGGAACCAAGTCAGTCGGAAAACCTAGCCAATTGGTCGCCCGTAACACAAGCGACTGCTGCAAATGCGGGCGTCTGGTTGATCTCAACGGGCACGAACGAAGCAAGCTGGTGAAGCACAACGCAGGGGTGGCCTTCAGTCGGTTCTCGCTGTGACGGCTTGGTGCCACTGAGCATGCCGGGTTCTTGTTCCTCTCAGAACCTTTTCCGTTCTTTGTTTGGCCAAAGCATTCATGCAATCTCAGGTTGAACGAGGTCTTGATGGGGGAGAGCCAATTGCTTTGTTTGAGCAGCCCGTTGAAAAAGCCACGATGTGGTCACCCCACGCGTAGGCCGGGTATGAATCCGCTCAAAATACCTGAGGTTCTGAGGTTCTGCACATCCGATATCCCTCGCTCACGGGCTTGTCGATTTCGACGGGTTCGGCTTTTCAACGGCCAGCGAGGGGAAGTCCGCTGGCCGAATTCTGAAGCTGTCGTGCCCCAAGCGTTGCCCGCTGATGTTGCCCGAAGAATCGTTTGAGAAACGGCCCGCAACGTGGGGAATTGCCCGCACTTACGACTGTGAAACAAGGCATCTGGAGTGGCTTACCCGCTTAAACCGCTCCAACCGGAATTTTCCGCCAATCCCTTCATGGCTGCCACAATCCCTAATCTGCCGAAAGTGCTTATTTTTGTCAGTCGTAAAAGACGACCTTATCCGTGAACGCCCCTTTGTGTGACCCAGCTAACCTGGTCTGCCAGACCGACAGGTTCCATTCAACGGATCTCCACCCGCTGCATGGTTATGGGTTCAAATTGCTCTGAACCAACAATCTCTTATTTGGCTGGTCTGGCAGCCGTCTCCCGAAAGGAAACGAACGTGTTACGTCCTATCTTCACTCTGGCCGCCATCTGTATGATGTCAGCCTCGGCCATGGCTCAGTCAAACTGCTGCGGTCACTGGGAATCAGTCGAAAAGACTGTCATGTGCCCACAGATGGTCCAAGAAACAAAAACTGTATGCAGCACGGAATACAATTCCGAGCAGCGTACTCGAAACTACACCGTTCAACGGTCTGTCCCAGTTCGGGAAACGAAGACTCAAAACTACACCGTTATGGTGCCAACACAGCAGACAAAGACTGTCAACTACTGTGTTCGAGTTCCTTACCAGGAACAAGTCACTAACACTTACACAGTTTGCATTCCTTACAAGGAACAGATGACTGGTACTCGCACTGTTTGCGAAACTGTCATGGATCAGAAGACTGTTCCTTACACAGTTTGCATTCCTTACCAGGTTCAGATGACTGGTACTCGTAAAGTCTGCAAAACTGTCATGGACCAGAAGACTGTTCCTTACACAGTTTGCATTCCTTACCAGGAACAGATGACTGGTACTCGTACCGTCTGCGAAACTGTCATGGATCAGAAGACAGTTCCTTACACTGTTTGTGTTCCTTACACAGAACAGATGACTGGAACTCGTAAGGTTCAGAAGCAGGTTTCTGTTCAGAAGTCTCGAACTGTCTGCGTTGACGAAGGTTCATGGACAGAAGTTGCAGATCCTTGCAACCCATGTTGCACTCGTAAGCAGTGGTGCCCGAATCCAGTTCAGAAGGAAGTTCCTTACACAAGCTGCGAAACTGTTTGTGTTGACGAACCTTACACATACTGCGTTACTAAGCACCGTCAAGAGCAGCGAACAAAGAATGTTTGTGTTCCACGAGTTGTTCAGAAGCAGGTTCCTTACACATACTGTGTGACAAAGCACCGTCAAGAACAGAAGACACGAACAGTCTGCGTTCCACGTCAGATTTCTGAAGACGTTCCTTACACATACTGTGTGACAAAGCACCGTCAGGAACAGAGAACTCGAACAGTTTGTGTTCCACGAGTAATCCGTAAGCAGGTTCCTTACACATACTGTGTGACTAAGCACCGTCAGGAACAACGAACGAAGACATGCTGTGTCACGAAGTACCGAACCGAGCAGAAGTCTCGTCAGGTTTGCACAACTGTCTGTGTTCCAGAAACTCGAACTCGAACATACGACGTCTGCAGCAGCAAGATCGTTTGCGAGCAGAAGACTCAGACATACTGTGTCAAAGTTCCAGTTCAGGTTCAAAAAGAAGTAACCGTTAACGTTTGCAAAATGGTTCCAAAGACCATCCAAACTCAGGTTTGGGTTCCAGCAGCTCCAGTTTGCAATCCTTGCGGATCAGCAGCTTCTGGTTGCGATGCATGTGGCAACAGCGGTTCAGCTTGTGGTTGCAACTAATCTGATTTGAAACGCGACCCTGACGACTTGCTGGTCTCGGATGCAGCTGTCGAAACAGTCTCTCTCTCATGATGAGAGAGAGGCTTTCGCTAGCAAAAATCCATCGCAAATTGCGTTCAACAGCGGTCGCGGATTCGAAAAAGAAAACTCATAAAGCCTCGTGCCCTTTGTATCGGCACGAGGCTTTTTTCGTTGGCTCTTTTCGTTTTCTAGGGACGAACAACGGCAAGCTCTTTGCCTTTGTTCTGCATTCTAAACTGACTTGGGTCAACAACAACGTGCTTCACTTTTTCTCGCTTCCACGTGTACGTGATCTGCACGAATCCATCTTCAGTTTGAATGATTGCCGGGTAGCTGAATTCTCCCGACTTCTCTTTTTCCAAATCAGCCACAGTAGTCCACGAAATTCCGTCGTCAGAAATTGCTAGACTCAACGTGCTGCGTTTTCCCCAGCCCGTTTGACCTGCGGTCAGTGGGTTGTAAACCAACAGGTGCCTGCCATCCTTTAACGTGACGGCTTCAATGCCAGAATTCGGGTTTGGCAAATCAGTGGCTTCCAGACGACTCCAAGTCCCCCCTTGATCGGTTGACCGACTGCTGACAATCACATCTTCCTTGGTGCGACATAGCACTTGCAAGTCTCCGTTTGAATGCTGCAAAAACGTGGGTTGAATGGCGTTGAAGTTTGTTCCATCGTTGATGGGACCAATGCGATTCCATGTGCCCTCAGGTTGGCCATTGACCAGTTTGACCGATTCAAAGTGAACTCGCCATCCATCGTGTTCTGTCGAAGAACCACATAGCAATGTGGATGTGGCCGCGTTGTAGATCGGCTTGCAACGAACGGGGCCGTCGATGCCTTCGGGAAGGCGTTTTCGATCAACGAATGTCCGCCCGCGATCATAGCTCACCAGCATTTCCCCCCACCAGTTGTCAGGCTTGGGGCCCACTTTAAAGAACAGCAACGTTGGAGCATCTCCGGGAGGCTGAAACAGCACTGGGTTCCAACACGGGTGACGTCGCCCTGTGTGTTGAACGCCGTCGGCGACCATGGCGGGGCGGCTCCATTTTAGCCCGTCGTGGTAGCTGGTCCAAATGCCAACATCGGGTTGTCCTTCTCTTGTACCCGCAAACCATGCAGCCACGAGTCCTCGAGACGTGCGGCAGATCGTGGAAGCATGGCACTGTTTGGTGGGAGCTTTATCGAATACAAATCCTTCAGAAATGAATCCCGGAAATCGAGGCTTCTTGGCTGTGGCGGGCGGCCTCGCTTGCAGCTGATGAGTCTCATAGGTGAGGCAATCGTGATGGTTGATGTGGTAAATACGACCGTTCTCGCTGCCAACGATTAGGTCGGGTTTTGCATCGTTGTTGAAGTCGGCAACGGCCGGACTGGAAGTGTGGCCAGCGACGTTGCGGCGAGCCAAGTTTCCAATCTTCTTCAGCACAACCTTGCCGTTTCGATCTTCGCAATTGCGATACCACGTTGCGTTTTCTGAATTGACCAGCACGTCGATGCGGCCGTCGCCATCCCAATCGACCATCGATAGTTTGACACGGCCGGATCGACCGCAGCTGCCCGTATTCAGCTGCAATGGTCGATTGTCTTCATCCACAAAGATGCGTTCTGCTTTTCCGGCAGATGACCTGAATGTAAGGAACCCCTGTTGATCCAGCATCACGAGGTCCAATTTACCGTCGGTGTTGAAATCAAGAGCCAACGGAGTTGTTCTCCATTGAGTCAACGTGTTGGCCGCTGGAGATTGCCACCAGAGCCATTCGGGAGGAAGTTCAAGCTGGCCGCTGTCGAAAGCTTGCTCAACCAACGTTCCTTTGTCGTTCAACAGCAGGCCCACCTTTCCCAAGATGGAATTATAGATGATGTCAGCGTCGCCATCGGAATTCCAATCGGCCACAGACAAAGTGGTGTATCCCCACTTCGCTTCGCAGGGACCTTGAATGGAGCCTGACGGACCAGCCATGATTCTGAAAGCACTTTCTTGGCCATTGGCTGTTTGAATATTCAGCAGTTTCGGAGCATCCCACTTTGGCATCTGGCCGTCTGCTGAGCCAAGATTTTCGAACCAGCCGATAGAGCCTGCCGTGTTGCCACACACAATGTCTTGGTCTCCATCACTATCCCAGTCATAGACCGAGGGAGTCGCAAGTGCTCCGAATTTCAGAGTGTCTGCCTGTTGTTGAAAGTACTGTGGATCATCAAACACGGGGACGTTGTCGACCAATTTGCCCGTGTTTTCCACGAAGGCGACTCGCCCATCTTCGTCTCCAACAATCAAGTCCAAGTCTCCATCGTGATCCCAGTCGATGGCGGTTGGAGTAATCATTTGCAGATGCATGGCCAACCGTTGACCTCTGCCGTTTTTTAAGCGAATGCCCGCAGAATAGACGGGTTTCGTTCGGGAGCCTGTGTTCTGAAAGTAGGTGAAGCCGTCCAAAAATTCACCGCAAAGAAGATCCAGATCTCCGTCACGATCAAAGTCGGCGAAGTTGGGGCTGGGCCAACCATAAACGTCGATGTCTCCTCCCCCGGCGGCCAACCGGACGGCCGTCTTTGAGAATTCAGGTGAGTCGTCGTTGCCCAGATTTTCGGTGAAGTAAATGTAGCCATGCAAAGGGCCATTGCGCCAGCGGCCTTGACGATCGTAGGCATGGTCCCAGCCCAGTTCTGTCCAGTCGCCAATGCCTGCGATTAAGTCGTGATCTCCATCCCCATCGTAGTCCACGGTTCTCCACATATTGGCTCGAATACGGCCTTTGGTGGCTGAATTTGGATTGGTGGCAGCATCAATATTTATGGGATTGTTGAAATCGAATTTTCCCGTCTCGGGATCTCGGCGATATTCCTTCCCCGGTTTCATCACAACTTGCTGACCATTGCGTTCGCTTAGCAGCAGATAGTGGTAGCCATTGCCAATTCGAACCGCCGGCTTAAACACGGGCATCTTTACGGACGCGTCTTGACTTCCGTTTTCAAAAAAGTAGGTGCCGTTTGAAGGTTTGTCGGGGCAGCTGACAAGCAGATCCATGTCTCCATCGTTGTCGTAATCGATCGGGATGGGGTAGGCCCACAAGCCGACTCCTAGATCAACTTCTAGGCCCGGATTGTTGTACTTCAGAGGCTGCAATTTCCAGTCGCCATCGTCTGCGTTCGTGTGTGAACAGACGGCTAGAAAAATGAGTGTCGTGACGATGAACTGCGGGGTTTGCATCTTCATTTGAAAATTCGCCATTGATGTTTTGAGGGGATGTTCTGAGGGGTGGGATATTGGAAGGCAGGCTTACGATTGTGTTTGAACGTGGTTTGAGACAGGAGGACGATGGCTTTAGTCGTTGGGATTTCTTTTTGGCTTCGTGTTTTGCGGGGCCGTGTTTTGCGACACGGTGTTTTGTGGCACGGTGTTTCGCGGCACTATGACCGACACGATCCAGCCCGCACAGATCATGATCAGTGGGCCAACTACGATAATCAGGAACTTGTGGAATGGGCTGCGGAATGCCGCCCAGCTGCTGGGCCAGGTGCTTGCGATCGAAAGTGTCATCCAAGCAATCACCAGCATTCCAAAAGCCATGATTCCAGCCGCCGCTTTGCTGTTTAACTTGGGAATGAGTAAGCCCATCAAAAACAGCCCCACAATTCCAGCACCTAAAACACTGGAGAGGGTCCACCAAGTATCCAATGCGCTTTCGGTGAGGCTGACCAGGGCCAAGGCGGTCAAAGTGCCCATCAATCCCCACGCAACCGTGGCGCTGCGAAGGATTCTGACTTGTTGCCGATCGCTTGATTCTTGGCGATACAGTCTTTGGTGAAAATCACTGAAGACCAGCGTGGCGGACGAATTCAACGACGTCGAAACGGTGCTCATTGCCGCTGCGAAAATGGCAGCAATCAGTAAGCCACGAAGTCCCACGGGAAGATTGGCTGCGATAAAATGAGGGAACACTCGGTCACCCAAGTCCTTGGGTTCTAAGCTCGCAATGACCTTGTCGTATTCGGTTTGGTAGTCGGCAGAATCTTTGTTCAGTCCGAGTTGCATCAGACGTTGTTCGGTCACGATTTGGCGAACTTCGGCCGTTTGCTCGGGATGAGTTTCGTAGTACGCGTAAAGCGATGTGCCCATAAAAAAGAACAATCCGCTGACCGGGATGTACAGCAGAGCTCCTAGCCAAACACTTTTCGCAGCTTCCGAATCACTCTTTGCGGCGATGTACCTTTGCACATAGCTTTGATCGATTCCGAAGTTTCGAATATTGTCGAAGAGACCAAAAATCAGTACGACCCAAATGGTGGATTCGGAAACGTTTCGCACGGAAGCATTGCCGAACGAAAACTTGTCGTCACGGTGACCGAGTTCGATTACTTCTGTGATTCCTTCTGGCATTCCAGAGAGCAACACGGTGAGCGCTAACAGTGCTCCGGCCAACAGCACGACTGCTTGAATCGCGTCTGCCCAGATGACGGCCACGATTCCTCCGACGAACGAATACCCGGTCACGACGATTCCGGTGATCACAATAAGGATGCGAATGTCCCAGCCGAATAACACGGCCATGGGCAAGGCCATCAGATACATGACCACTGCGCTGCGAGCGATTTGGAACACCAAGTAAAAACAGGATGCAAAAATTCGAGCCCACAGACCGAAACGTTTTTCTAAAAGTGAATACGCCGACACTTCGCCACTGTTGCGATACAGGGGGACAAACCATTTGACGGCGACAAATGCGGCGAAGGGTAAGGCCAGCGAGAAAAGGAAGAAGTTCCAATTGGCGACAAACGATTTTCCGGGAAGCGCAAGGTAACTGATGCTGCTTAAGTATGTCGCAAAAATTGAAAGACCGCACAGCCAACCGGGAAGCCTTCTTCCGCCTGACGTAAATTCGTCGGCAGACTTGTTCTTGCGATAAAAGAACAACCCAAGCATCATCATGCCCGCAAAATAAGCGAGTAGGACGGCCCAATCGATGAAGTGAAAAGACACGACGGCAATCATTGGGTTTGAACCTTCGCCAAAATTGCTGCCACTTGGGCTCGTTCGGGTTCAAGAAATGCGTGAAACGGATCGGCGGGCAGGTCGCTGCAAATCTTTAATATGGACAACGCCGACTTCGTCGCCTTGATATGTCGAGACGCATATTTTCCGACGTCGTAGATGGCTTGCAGCTGGTGCACCTGCTGCTGGTATATTGCAGCGTTTGTGTGATTTCCAGTGGACAGGGCAGAATACCAGTGCACGAACAGTTCGGGTAAGAAATTGGCTGCTCCGTTGACTCCACCGTCGCCTCCAACGGCGATGGCTTCGGCAAGCTTCGATTCTGGCCCAATCAGAATGCTCCAGTCCGAGCGTTGTGATTTCAGTTCGCAAAGACGCTTGAAGTAGTCAAGGTCTCCGCTGCTATCTTTGACTCCGACAATCGATTGGATGTCACTGAGCTGATGCAATGTTTCGATATCGAACCACACCTTGGTTAACCCCGGCATGTTGTAAAGCATCAGGGGCAAAGGAATTTGTGGAACGATGTTGCGGATGTATGTGGTCAGTTCCGTTTGGCCGGCTGGAAAATAGTAAGGAGTTGTCAGGACGGCCGCGTCGGCTCCTGCATCGGCTGCATGCTTTGCCAGTTCCACGGTTTCCACAAAAGCCGTGTCGGTGATTCCGGCCAACACGGGAACTCGTTGCCCAACAATTTTCGTCGTTTGCGAAATCATCTGGCGTCGTAGCCGGTAGCTTAAGCTAGGAGCTTCGCCGGTGGTGCCCAAGATGAAGATTCCTGAAACTCCACCGTCGATCACATGATTCAGAAGGCGTTCCAAACCGGGCAGATCCAGCTGATCACGAGCGGCCAGAGGAGTGACCAAGGGGGGCACAATGCCAGAAATGGAAAACGAGGTCATGCGGGATTAATGATTCGATACGGAAGGAAACATGAAGCAAGGCAGTTGTGGTAAGCCAGCTGTGGAGAGGCGTTGTGGTTGCCGTTAAAGTCTATAGACTTCAGTGGTGAAGCTACTGAACGAAGAACGGGTGTGCAAGTCATGACGGAAATCACAAGCGCCGAACGAGCTTATCAGCATCTTCGAAGGAAGCTGTTGTCCGGAGAATTTCCTCCGGGAAGTCGACTTTTGTATGGCCCGATTGGCAAGCAAATTGGCATCAGCGCGACTCCTGTGCGTGAGGCGGCAGGGCAGCTTGCGAAGGAAGGATTGGTGAACTTGGTTCCTCAAATGGGAGCCATCGTGCGGCAGTTGGACGAGCGAGAACTGCGAGAAATTTATGAGGTGCGTTTGGCGATCGAACCTTTCTCTGCTGGCCTTGCAGCCGATCGAGCGACCACAAAGCAGGTGGAATCGATTGCCGCCGCGGCCCTTCGAATGCAGGCTCTTACTGATAAGCTGTTGAAGTCATCGGCTGACACAGCCGGAAAACGAATCTCGAAGCAGTTCGACTTAGCAGACTATGAATTTCACATGGCGATTTTGCGAGCCACGGACAATCGAGCTCTGTTAAGAACGGCCGAACAGTCTCACGTTTTGGCTCGGATGTTCAGTATCGATCGTCATCGCTACACGGCGGAATCGATGACGGCAACAGTGGAAGAGCACCAGCAAATTTTGGCCGCCATCCAAGAAGGTGATTCTGAAGCCGCGGCGCGTGAAAGTGAAGTTCACATTCGACATGGTTTGACGATGTCGATGGGGGCTTAGTTTTCTGTTTGCAATGGCGCAAGAAAAAGGCCGAGTCCCAGCTTGTGAAGCTGGCGATACTCGGCCTATTTTCGATAACTGCTGCCTGGTTCAGATGCTCTGGCAAGCTGAAACTGTTGACCAGTTTCAACAAGTAAAGCCGGCATTTGTGAGCGACCGTTAAGGCAGATCGGTGGTGCCCATCAGAGCTCGATCGACTTCGCGTGCACACCCTCGGCCTTCGTTGATTGCCCACACGATCAAACTTTGACCTCGTCGACAGTCTCCGGCGACAAACACGTTTTCGACGTTCGTCGTATACTTTTCGTGCTCGGCCTTAAACCACGACATGCCGCCACGACCTTCCGTGACTTCAATGCCCAGCTGTTCTGCTGGGCCACCTTCTGGGCCTAAGAATCCAAGAGCGAGCAGCACAAGGTCTGCTTCGAATTCTCGTTCAGAACCTGGGATCGGAGTAAACGGAGGTCCGCCTTCTGACACCTTGTTCCAGTCGACCTGTTGAGTCTTCACGGCTTTGATGTTGCCATTTCCATCGCCGATAAATTCAGCTGTGGAAATACAGAATTCTCGAGGATCTTGGCCGTACTTCGCTGCCGCTTCAGCATGGCCGTAGTCGACTTTGAAGACCTTTGGCCACTGAGGCCAAGGGTTATTGGCCGCTCGTTCGCGTGGAGGTTCGGGGACAATTTCGAAGTTGACCAACGACTTGCAACCGTGACGCAGCGATGTGCCAATGCAGTCGGTTCCCGTGTCGCCACCGCCGATAACAATGACGTTTTTGTCTTTGGCGGAAATGTAGTTTCCGTCTTCATGAGCCGAATCAAGCAGGCTGCGAGTATTGGGTCGCAAGAAGTCCATTGCGAATTCAATGCCGTTCAATTCACGGCCGGGCATCGGCAGGTCTCGAGATCGAGTCGATCCGACCGCTAATACAACTGCGTCGAAATCTTCTTTCAGCTTTTCGGCAGAGATGTCTTTGCCGATTTCTGTGCCGGTGACAAATTGAATGCCTTCGGCTTCTAACAGTTTGACTCGACGATCAACCACTTCGGTCTTGTCCAACTTCATGTTGGGAATGCCATACATCAGCAACCCACCCACTCGGTCGTCTCGTTCGTACACGGTGACGGAATGTCCGACGGTGTTCAGTTGATCTGCACACGCCAGTCCGGCTGGGCCAGAACCGACAACGGCGATCTTTTTGCCCGTGCGAGCTTGAGGAGGTTTCGGGACAACCCAGCCTTGAGCAAACCCGTGATCGATGATGGAACATTCGATGTTCTTAATCGTCACGGCAGGTTCGTTGACTCCAAGACAGCACGATCCTTCGCACGGAGCCGGGCAGACTCGACCGGTAAATTCGGGGAAGTTGTTGGTGCGATGTAAGCGATCCAACGCGTCTTTCCATCGACCCCGGTAAACCAAATCATTCCATTCGGGAATCAGATTGTTGACAGGGCAGCCGGCAGCCATGTTGGCCATCATGTCGCCTGTGTGGCAAAACGGAACTCCACAATCCATGCAACGAGCACCCTGAGACTTCAATTCGTCTTCGGGCATCGGTTCATGGAATTCTTTCCAGTCCAGAATACGCAGCAATGGATCACGATCCGTTGGGATCTGTCGTTGGATTTCTTTAAAACCGGTGGGGTTGCCCATGCTTATCTTTCGCTTTGATACGTTTTGATCATTTCAGTGTCGGCGAAGACTCAGTTCGCCGGTCGCGTGAGTGGCGTTGTTACGCGGTTGCTGCAGCTGCTTCTTCGGCCAGCTCTTTCAACGCTCGTTTGTAATCCACTGGCATGACTTTGGTGAAGTTTTTCAGGCTGGCGTCCCAATCGGCCAACACGGATTTGGCGATGTCAGAATCTGTGTACTTCACATGATTTTCTAACAGCGTTTTTAGTTCGAGAACGTCGGCGTCGTCGACAACGTCTTCCAGTTCCACCATTTCTAGGTTGCAGTTCACGACGAATTGATCGTTGGGGTCGTAAACGTAGGCGACTCCGCCCGACATTCCCGCAGCAAAGTTGCGACCCGTCGGTCCCAATACCACAACTCGACCACCCGTCATGTATTCCAAACCATGGTCGCCCACTCCTTCGACAACCGTGTGAGCTCCACTGTTTCGCACACAGAATCGCTCGGCCGCGACACCTCGGAAGTACGCTTCGCCGCTGGTGGCTCCGTACAACGCGACGTTGCCGATGACGATGTTTTTGGATGAATCGAAGTCGCTATTCTTGGGGGGATACACGATGACTCGACCACCAGACAAACCTTTGCCAGCATAGTCGTTGGCATCGCCTTCGACTTCAATGGTCACACCGTGAACGCTCCATGCTCCCACGCTCTGCCCGGCAGAACCATTCGCTTTGATGTGAATGGTGCCTTCTGGTAGACCATCTGGGCCGCACGCTTTGCTGACTTCGTTCGACAAAATTGTTCCGAAAGCTCGGTCCAAGTTTTCGATGTCGATTTCGATCTTCACAGGAGTTTGCTGTTTGATCGCAGAGTCGGCTTGCTTGAGCAGGTCCATGTCCTTCACGGTTTCTAACCCGTGCTTTTGATCGATCGTGCAATACGTTTGCGCCTCGTCGTAAGGCTTTTGTGCCAAAGTCAGGATCGGCGACAGATCGATATTTTGAGCCTTCCAATGAGCAATGTCGCGATCCATTTCAAGGTGATCGCAGCGTCCCACCATTTCGTTGATCGTACGGAAGCCCAATTGAGCCATGATTTCGCGAGTTTCCTCGGCCACCAAGAACAGGTAATTCACGACGTGTTCTGGCTGTCCTTTGAACTTCTTGCGAAGTTCTGGATCCTGAGTCGCGATGCCGACAGGGCACGTATTTAAGTGACACTTTCGCATCATGATGCAACCGACGGCGATCAATGGAGCCGTGGCAAAACCGTATTCTTCGGCTCCAAGCAACGTCGCAATCACGACGTCTCGACCGGTCTTCAACTGGCCGTCTGTCTGCAAGCGAACTCGACTTCTTAAGTCGTTCATCACGAGGGCTTGATGAGTTTCAGCGATACCGAGTTCCCATGGCAAGCCAGCGTGCTTGATGCTGGTCAGCGGAGATGCTCCTGTTCCGCCTTCACTGCCGGAAATCAGAATGTTGTCCGCATGCCCCTTGGCAACTCCGGAAGCAATCGTGCCCACTCCGACTTCAGAAACCAACTTCACGCTGATGCGAGACGAGCGGCTTGCGTTTTTGAGGTCGTAGATCAGTTGCGACAGGTCTTCGATCGAATAGATGTCGTGATGAGGCGGTGGACTAATCAGTCCTACGCCTCGAGTCGACAATCGAGTGTTCGCGATCGTGTCGTTCACCTTGTGACCCGGCAGTTCACCACCTTCGCCCGGTTTGGCTCCTTGCGAAATCTTGATTTGAATTTCGTCACTGTTGGTCAAGTACCAACTGGTGACTCCAAACCGACCACTCGCCACCTGCTTGATCGCCGAGCGACGCAGGTCGCCGTTATCATCGGGAGTGAACCGAGCATACTGTTCTCCGCCTTCGCCCGTGTTGGACTTGCCTCCAAGACGGTTCATCGCGATCGCTAGCGATTCGTGAGCTTCTGCGCTGATGCTTCCAAAGCTCATGGCTCCGGTGCAAAACCGCTTGACGATTTCCTGAGCCGATTCGACTTCTTCTAACGGAATCGCATTGCCTTCTTTGAACTTCAACAGTCCTCGAAGGTGGCACGCTCGAGTCGTTTCGCGATTCACTAAATCACTAAAATCTTGGTACGCCTTTTTGTCTCCGGTACGAGCGGCTTGTTGAATGCGGCCGATGGTGTGAGGATTCCAAGCGTGCTTTTCGCCTTTGCTTCTCCAGGCGTACAGGCCTTGGTTCGGCAGCTCGTGAGTGATGCTGTCTGGGTTTTCTGGATAGCCTTCGTGATGCCGAATCATGGCTTCTTGAGCCATCACGTCGAAGCCGACTCCCTTGATCCGGCTGGCAGTACCAGCGAAACACAGGTCGATCACTTCTTGCGAAAGTCCGACGGCTTCAAAAATTTGAGCTCCCTTGTAACTTGCCAAAGTACTGATGCCCATTTTGGCCATCACCTTCAGCATGCCCTTGGCGACTCCCATGCGGTACGTGGCCACAATTTTTTCGTCGGTGAATTCTTCGCCGATGCGTCCGTCTTCTCGAGCCTGTCGCAATGCGTACAACGCTAAGTACGGGTTCACTGCGTCGGCTCCGTAACCGGTCAGCAGGCAGAAGTGGTGCACTTCTCGGGCTTCACCAGATTCCACAATCAAGCCAACTCGAGTTCGCTCTTCATGGCGAACCAAGTGATGATGCACGGCTCCGGTTGCCATCAAGCTGCTCACAGGAATTCGGTCCGGTCCGATTTCTCGGTCGGACAACACGATAATTCCAAAGCCGTCTTGAATGGCTTGACGAGCTTCGCTGCAAATTCGATCGATGGCAGGTTGCAGTCCCTTGGTGCCTTCTGAACGAGCATAAGTGGTGTCGATGACTTTCGACTTCCAGCCTCGGTAGTCCATGTCCTTTAAGTTGGCCGCTTCTTGATTGCTTAAAATCGGATGAGGCAAGGCTAACCGATGGCACTGTTCTTCTGATGAATCCAGCAGGTTGCCTTCTGGCCCGATGTAGCATTCCAAGCTCATGATCACTTCTTCACGAATCGAATCGATCGAAGGATTGGTGACTTGAGCAAACAGCTGACGGAAATAGTCGTACGGCATACGAGCTTGATCGGACAAGCACGCCAGTGCGGCGTCGTTACCCATCGAACCGATCGGGTCTTTCTTCGCGTGCAGCAAAGGAATCAACATGAACTGCAGAGTTTCGGTAGTGTAACCGAAGGCCTTCATGCGATTGATGACTTCTTGGTTTTCGTAGTACTTGGGCTTTTTGCCGTTCGGAATTTCCGACAGCATGATGCGTTGGTTTTGCAGCCATTCTTTGTAGGGTCGTCGAGACGCGACATCGGTTTTTAGTTCGCCATCATCAATGATGCGACCTTCTTCGAAATCGACAAGAAACATGCGGCCGGGTTGTAAGCGTCCCTTGTAGGCGACGTTTTCGGGGGCGATATCAAGCACGCCCACTTCGCTGGCCATGACAACTCGATCGTCTTTCGTGACGTAGTACCGAGAAGGTCGCAGACCGTTGCGGTCTAATGTGGCTCCGATGTAGTGACCATCAGTAAACGACACAGAAGCAGGGCCGTCCCATGGTTCTTGCAAAGCACTGTGGTATTCGTAGAAAGCTCGCTTGTCTTCCGGCATGGTGCTGTGGTTTTGCCACGCTTCGGGAATCATCATCATGACGGCTTCCTGAAGGCTTCGACCGCTGTGATACAGCATTTCCAAGGTGTTGTCGAAGCGGCCAGAATCTGAAGTATGAGGTTCCACGATCGGCATCAGCTTCTGCAAATCGTCTCCCCAAAGTTCGCTTTCCATCTGGCCTTGCCGAGCCAGTACCCAGTTGCTGTTCCCTTTGACGGTGTTGATTTCGCCGTTGTGAGACATAAACCGCAGCGGCTGAGCTCGGTCCCAACTTGGAAAGGTGTTGGTTGCGAAACGGCTATGAACCATTGCCAAATGACTGGTGTAATCTTCGGCTCGCAGGTCGGGGAAAAAACGAGTGACCTGCCACGACGTCAGCATTCCCTTGTAGATGATCAGCTTGGTGGAAAGGCTGCAGACGAAAAACGCCAACGCTTCTTCAAGGTCGCTGCCTCGAAGTTCATGACTGGCTCGTTTGCGAATGATAAACAGCTGGCGTTCGAGTGCTTCGGCGTCTAAACCATCGGCCGCTCCGACGAACAACATTTCCATATGCGGAGCAAATTCACGCGCCGTTTTGCCAATGTCGGCTCCGTCGAAATCGACGGGCAGAGTTCTCCAGCCAAGCAGCGTTTGCCCTTGATCGATGATCAGTTCTTCAACTGTCTTCTTGCACTGAGCTCGCTCTTTTTCATTCTGCGGCAGAAAGACAATTCCGGCTCCATACTTGCCGGCTTCAGGCAGGTCGATGCCACAGTCTTCTTTTGCAACTCGAGCCAAAAAGTCGGTTGGCAGAGCGGTCATGATTCCCGCACCGTCTCCCGTATTTTCTTCGCACCCACATGCTCCACGGTGATCCATGTGCTGCAGCATGCGGTCGGCATCGATCACGATGCTATGAGAACGTTCGCCCTTGATATGCGCGACAAAACCAACTCCACAGTTTTCTGTTTCGTTTTCTGGATCGTACAAACCATGAGCTTGAGGAGCTCCGAAGGGTGCACCAATTTCCAGTGGGTAGCGGTTGCCTCGAATATCTTCCATCTTCGTCTTTCCTAGTTGTTTGAAGCGACAGAACCTGAGCCCCGTCGTTTCATCTACATGTTTCCGCATCAACCCGATCGGTGAGCAGACTCAGCGCGAGGACCGTTGTGGGCGACGATCCTTAACCACGATTCGTCTTGCTTGCGATCGTGGTTTAAGCGTTTTGTTTCTTCGGTTTCGACAGATCACCCTGGTGAAATCTGCGAACCTCATGACCAGCACTCAAAACACAACTGCGTTCCGAAACCGACATGCCGAATGGCATTCGATTTGATGGAACCTTGCAGTTGATGTTACGGCCGCTCATTTCAATTCCTGTGTGTCTTCGATTTGCGAGCTTCAATGTCTCAATGAATCTCGGTTTGCCAACGCTTCCTTTGGCTGTGTATCGGCAAGCCCAAGCGGATCGCCAACAACATTCCTTCCAATTCCCATTCCAATTGCTGTCATGTCAACGGTCATTTTCTCATGTTCCAACGGAAACTCAAGCCTGAGCCCTCTCGGATCTCATTTCGATGGCACTGTCCGTCATTCGAGTGACGTTACAGAGTGAACAGATTGCTCAACCGCGGTTTTCGCCGATTGCATTCATGAATTTTATGAGAACGTTGATCAGTCTGTGATTTTCCACGGTGTCGAGACTTTCGCGGGCTTTGCTGGCCAAATTTTTGAAGGCTGGCGGTTGTTCCAAACGACGTCCAGCGTGTCCACCAACCGGCTGTCTCTGGAATGGGAAATCGGAGGCAGTGAGCTCCGTCACCACAAAGTCGAGGGTGGGAATACGTGGAGACAGTCGGAAAAGGTGAACTGGGAAGACTGGTTGGTTTGGTTCGAGCTGTTCTCGAAAGGGGGGGGCCGAGCTTGCTCGCAATTCGGCTCTCACTTTTCTTCTGCCCTGTCCTTTGGCAGTGCCGTACTTAGAAGCCCTCTTTTCTGAATTGGCAATCACCATGCAGGATGCAGAAACGAAAAAAAGGAGAGTTCGCAACAAGCGAACTCTCCTTTCGGTGACGCAAAGCATCTTGGTGGATTCTTTGATCAGCGGCTATTCAAAGCCGCATGCTGTTTACCGATCAAGTACCCCGGCCCAAACCGTTCTGTTTCATTTTTCTTTTCTCGCCGGGAAATTCGGCTGCTCGGCCGTTCAAATCAATTCGTGATCGACCGGCCTCAGCAGCATCGGTTTCGGAATTAGTTGCAGCCCAGAGGAGCATTGCAAGCTGGACCAACAGGAGCGTTGCAGCTTGGTGCACATCCACCAGTACCACAGGTTGGAACCTGGCGGCAGACGACTCGAGGTACACAGCGAGTCTTAAGCACGGGCACGCAGCGTGGAACTGTTTTGGTTCGAGTCACCATTTTGGTGTCACAGACCTGCTTGCAAGTTGTGTAAGGAACTCGGCGAGTCAGTTTTTGAGTCACCATTTTGCAAGTTGTGTAAGGAATGGTTTTCGTGACACACTTGGTTTCCATACGACAAGTGGTGTAAGGAATTCGCTTGGTGACACAGTGGTTGACCCAGCTGCAAGTTGTGTAAGGAACCTTCTTGGTGCGTTGCTCACGAACAAGTCTGCATGTTGTGTAAGGAACTTGCTTGGTTCTTGTTTCACATACCCAGCTACACTTGGTGCATGGAACTTTACGAGTTCCCGTTTGAGGAATTTGCTGACACGTTGTGTAAGGAACTTTGCGGTGACAGATTTGAGGGACCATGCGAGTGCAACGTACGGTCTTCTGTACTGTGCAAGGTACCCAGCGTTTGCAGCAGATGGTTTGAGGAGGTCCGGGGCAACAGACTGTTTTGTTGCAACACGGGTTGCATGGATCTGGAACACACTTCTGAACCATGGGGCCTGGAACCGTCTTCGTGTAGTTTTGCCATCGACCAGATTCAACAGGAACCGTCTTGGTTTCTGTGACCGGCTTCATCACCGTGTAACATGAATCTCGGTAGCATGTTTTCGAAACAGTGCGGTACGTTGTGTAGCACTCGTCACGATAGCTGGTATGAAAAACGGGTTTGCGAACCTTGTAACACACGCTGCGGTAGCAAGTGTTGGTGACCGGACGACACACGCTGTAACACACGTCTTTGTAACACGTGTTGTAAACAGGCTTCTTGATGTTGCGGCTGATGGTCTTCCACTTGGTTGTGATGACCGGCTTGCAAACTTGTCGAGTCGACTGGCGAGTATGAGTTTGATAGACCGGACGGCAAGCTGTGTAGCACTCGTCTCGGTAGCAAGTTGTGTAGACGTTGCGAGTAATCGGAACGGGGACTTGCTCTGTGCAAGTGTCGTAAGTTGTCTGATAAGCGGTGTACTGTTGTTGGTCGTAAACGACCTCTTTGACATTGCGGTATTGAACCCCACAACCAACCTTCGCCGCCGCGAAGTCTCCACAAGAATTGCATGCTTGAGGAGCACAGCCTGAATAGCCGAGTCCAAATAAACCTGCTGTTACCGTTCCGCTTTGAATCAACATCAAGATTGTTGAAGCGGCTCCCACCATGAGCCTCGTCATCGCCTTAAGCCTTCCGTATTGGTCAATGAGTGCCATCTCAGCGTCATGCTGGATGAAAAAGCACTAGGTCAATCCATCGGCGTTAAAGTTCACCAAGGCTCACTTACTTACCTAGTCTGCTTACGTTCCGCGAATCCTGCGTCTGCTCGACGCGAAATCCGATTCGTCCGACACAACCGGACCATCACCAACCTCCACATCACCAACCGCCATCTCATTGATTTGCCTTGCGAATCTTCGGCAGATCGCATGTTGGCGGCTGCGTTTGTGTGGCTGCGTTGTGTGGCGGCGGGGGTTGGGGGCAGGGGGTTGAGGGAAGGGGCTCTCAAGCATCTTGCGGAAGTGAATTTCCTTCCGCTGGTGAAATTTTGAGAACCCTGGATCGGCGACAATTCAGCACTTCAATCGGTTCGACCACGAACAATTTGTGTTTTGAGGTGTCATTTTTTCGAACGGCAGACTGGTCGGATGAGGGCCTCTTGATATGCTTCCGACCCAGATCGGGAGCGATCCCGGAAAACTGCGAGAAGGGTGTTGAAAGCATTGACGTAAGTCGTTATCTTCCCGCAACTTAAAAATTTGGCGGTGTAGCTCAGTTGGTTAGAGCAGCGGAATCATAATCCGCGTGTCGGGGGTTCGAGTCCCTCCACCGCTATTTTTAATGCTTCGGCCCGAAGCGAAATCACACAAAAGACCGCGAGAAACCATGAGTTTTTCGCGGTCTTTTTGCGTTCATGGTTTCGCCAGTGTGCCGCCCCGACTCGCCGCACCGTCCTCCGTCACACAGATTCCTTCGTTTCAAACGTCGGCCTGAATGTTCGCTGAAGTCGCTGCAATTGCCGGAAGGCCATGGCAGAAACGCCCAAGAGCAGCCAGAGACTGAATCGCTTCGTCGTCGCTGAGTGACTGGCTCAAAAGTCGTGCGAGCCACTGCGGTTGACTGGAACTGAATACGGTGGGGCGATATGCTGACGCTCTTGGGGATGGGTAGAATGACTTACGTCAGGGGTGCGGATGAAGGGGCGGTGTCAATTCCTTGTTGATGTCGACAAGAGGCCTTGGGCCGCAGCTGATAAGTTGTGGTGCAACAAAGACACGCCTGCTTGCGAGCACTCTGTCTTCGAGCACACAGCCTTCGAGCACTCTGTCTTGGGCCACGTTTGCATCCCTGCGATGGGCAGGTCCGAAAGAGATCGAATCTCTGAATCGCTGAGATCGCAGAGTTCTTATTCGCTCGTCCCGTCTGCGGTCTCAGCGTCTGTGCGTTTGGAAACCTGCTGCATCTGGTTGCTGACGAAAAGGAAGCAGAAGCGAGGTCAAGCAGCCGCCGCCTTTCGCGACGGGCCGGGTGAAGTGCTCTTCATCGACGCCCGCAAGCTGGGCGACATGGTGGACCGAGTCCTCCGGGCCTTCACCGACGAAGACACGGCGCAGATCCTTAGCACCTTTCATGCGTGGAAGCGAGGTCCGATCGTCACCGAACCCGTGAGCGGCAAGGCGCTAGCCGCCGGTGAATCACCAGACGGCTCCACCACTGGCTACCGCGACATCCCCGGCTTGTGCATCTCTGGACGAGATCGCCGAACATGGCGACGTGCTCACGCCCGGTCGCTACGTGGGAGCCGAAGAGATGGAAGACGACGGAATACCGTTCGCGGACAAAATGGCAACGCTAGCAAGCGAACTCGCCGATCAATTTGCCGAATCGGCCAAGCTCGAAAAAGCCATCCGCAAGAACATAAAGGCACTGGGTTTCGAGTTGCCTTTGGGAGGTGCGAAATGACCGACCGATCGGCCACGCAGTGGCAACACACTCCAGCCACGAAGTGGCAATACACTCCAGCCACGAAGTGGCGAACCGAGTTTCCAGCCACAAAGTGGCGACGAGTTCAGACAGCCACAAAGTGGCAACGAGTTCAGACAGCCACGAAGTGGCGGCATGTTGTAGCCATGGGCGTCAGCCCATGGAATACGAAAGAAACCCGCGCCGTAAGTCCCGAAGGGACGACAGGAAGGATCGGAGCGTAACCATGTCGACCTTCACAAACCTGCTGTTTCACATCATCTACAGCACGAAATATCGAAAGCCAGCCATTCGTCCGGAATGGCAAGATGACCTTTACGGCTACATCGGCGGGATCGTCCGCGATCAGGAAGGAGCGTTACTCAAAATCGGTGGCGTTGAAGATCACGTTCACCTGTTGGCAAAGCTGAATCCGACCATTGCGATTTCAGACGTGTTGCGAAGGATCAAATCGAATTCATCGAAGTGGATCAACGAGCGTCAAGACGTCACACGAAAGTTTGAATGGCAATCTGGTTACGCAGCGTTTTCCGTCAGCGAATCTCAGATGCCCGCAGTTGCTGACTACATCGCAAACCAAGCCGAGCATCATCGAAAGAAGACGTTTGAAGAAGAGTTCCTCGCAATTCTGAAGAAGCACAATATCGAATTCGATATGCGTTACGTCTTTGAGCAGGAGGTCATCGCATGATCATGAAACGAACACCGGCTACGAAGTGCCGAAATGCAGTGCCAGCCACGAAGTGGCGAACCGAGTTTCCAGCCACAAAGTGGCGACGAGTTCAGACAGCCACGAAGTGGCGACATGCTGTAGCCATGGGCGTCAGCCCATGGAAACTGAAACCACAACGCCCACATAGTCCTGAAGGGACGACAGGAACGCCG
The DNA here is from genome assembly GCA_039974975.1 of Fuerstiella sp. Taxonomy (GTDB): domain Bacteria; phylum Planctomycetota; class Planctomycetia; order Planctomycetales; family Planctomycetaceae; genus Fuerstiella. Next base: position 92,128 of record JBDWHY010000121.1, read on the forward strand.
GCGCAACCCATTCCTGTCGCCCCTTCGGGGCTTTGGGATCTTGCTGGCTCACTCAACCACGGGTTTGCACCCGTGGCTACAACATGCCGTCCCGCCGGGACTAACGTGCTCACGCCCGGTCGGTACGTGGGAGCCGAAGAGGTGGAAGACGAGGGCGTCTCAGCCACGAAGTGGCAAACCGAATTTCCAGCCACGAAGTGGCGACATGCTGTAGCCATGGGCGTCAGCCCATGGAACCGGAAACAAACCCGCGCCGGTAGTCCCGAAGGGACGACAGGAACGACAGGAACGACAGGAACGAAAACGCAACCCATTCATGCCGCCCCTTCGGGGCTTTGGGATCTTGCTGGTTCACGCAACCACGGGTTTGCACCCATGGCTACAACATGCCGTCCCGCCGGGACTAACGTGCTCACACCCGGTCGCTACGTGGGAGCCGAAGAAGTGGAAGACGACGGCGTCCCCTTCGCCGAAAAGATGGAGGGCTTGACCCGCGAGTTAGCCACTCAATTTCACGAGTCCGAAAGACTGCAGTCGGCGATCCGCAACAACCAATGTCCAGAGTACAGGAGCGCGGCATGAGTAGTAACTTTGAAGCCGCTGATTCCTCGCTTGGATTTTACTTTCAGTCGGGGTTCTCCCTTGTTTTGCTTAGTCGTTCATCGGACGAGGCAGTTGTGTCAGTCGAAACAACTGATGATGTCCAATTGCACGAAGGAACTACTCCAGTACTTGCGCAGCTAAAGCATTCCACTGGAAAGCCACCGGCATTGAACGAAAAGAATGATGGTCTTTGGAAGACGATCGGCAATTGGATTTCGATTTCCGACTGGCACAAGTATTTGTTCATGTTTGTAACATGCGCCGATCTGGCGGAAGGCTGCGAGCTCTCTTCCCTCCTTGAGAAGACACCCGATCGAAACGTGGATAGTGCTCTCGCGTGCCTGTTAGCTGAGGCAAAACGAGTTGTTGAAACGCCTACCGTCGCAGAAGCCGAGAAGCTGAACGATGTGACTGGATACGACTACAAAATTCGCCGACCGGCGTGCCAAGCATTCTTGGGTTTGGGCGAGAAGAAGCGAGGATTATTGGTTCGCCGACTCACATTAGTAACATCCAGTTTCAATGCCGGAGACATTAAAGAACAACTCCTGAAGGCGTTTCTTCACACGGAACCTCGGCGAAGCCGAGCGGAGATAGGTGAGCGAATCATCGAGTGGTGGGATCGCCGCGTTGCCCGTGCGCTCTTGGAGAAGTCCCCTCGTGAAATCAGCAAGAGTGAATTGCTTGAACGACTTGCTGAAATCAGAGTCGTTGTCTTGGGACACGGTTTGTCTGACGTCTATGGTGACAAAAGCCCAAAGGACCTGAGCGCTGAGATGGGCGGCAATATGGAGCGACAAATCCAACTTGTTAATGGAGGTGATTACAGAATTGAGAGAGCCGCACGTGAGCGGTGGCGAGCGAGAAACAATCGCAAACACTGGATGGACGAGAGCATGGCGTTCGCCGACGAATTGAAGGAATACAACAAGGTTCTAATTGAGGAGTGGAGAGACCGCCATGCACCCATGGCTCATGACGCAAGCGAGCTCGACAGTACAGATCAAGAGTCTTGCGGACTTGAGTTGCTCGATTGGTCACACAAGTCTGCCCATATTGACGTTCCCTCGTTTAAACCGGGGCTGAACGTGCCTTCCTTGGTAAGAGGCACGTATCAACAATTGGCCGAGGAGCTTCTAGTTGGTTGGCACCCAGACTACTTGAATCTATGCACGGAAACTGAAGCGGGAATAAGGTGGCACAATGACAACGAGCGTTGATGTTTACTCTCAAACAAACCCCGCGTTCCTCGGCGTCGTACTTCACGAATTCGCTCTGGGATACCACAAAGCTTCGGACAAGTATCCAAGTTATGTGCTCATGTATCTTCCGTGCCCAATCGCGGTGTCGAAGAAGCTCGCGCGAACGATGGAGGGAACTAATGCAACTACCGGATTAGCGAAGTGGTACTTGAAAAGCCCTGAATTGCAAATCAATGTCGTGAACGAAGTACGCCGCTCTGTTACGTTCACGCGTCGTGCACTGCAATATGCTTTGCTAAGCAATGTTTTCGAGATGCGCGACTCAACTTTGGTGCCCCTAGATGGAGCATTCAAGAAGAAACCGAAAGATCCGACCGGAAGAAGAATAGAAGATCGGCCTTATACGGCTGCCAACCGACTCGGGCAGTGGTGTGGGCAGGTAGATTCGGCAGAACGTATTTTCGCGCTATTGGGGCTTCGACCATGAAACGATGGAATATCAAGGAGATACGTCTGTATTCAAAAGACGGACGCCATGTTCTGCTGCCTTTTGAGACAGAGGCAGTTAACATTATTACTGGACCGTCACGCACTGGTAAGTCTGCGATAGTCGACATTTTCGACTATTGCCTTGGGGCAGGTGAATGCCACATTCCGGGTATCGTAGGCGAAAAGTGCTCTTGGGTTGGGGTTGTTTGGGCAAAAGGTACGCGATGCTTTGCTGTCACCAGAAAGCTGCCAGAAGGTAAGGATAGCACAGACAACGCAATGTGCTTTCTTACCGGGAGTGACCCAAAGAAACTCCTTCCGGACAACGCTGATGCGATGCCGGAGACAATGAATCGGAACGAGGTGAACAAGCTCGTAGAAGCGCAGTTTGGAATCGGCGAGGTAAAAGGAGAGACATTCGGAACTGGCAGAGAAGGCAAAAGGATTTCGGTGCGCCAAGTCGCTCCGTTCATTCTTCAGGACGATGATGTAATTATTAGCAAGACAACTCTACTCCGTGGCTTGAATGACGACCGGAGAAGGCAAATCATCGACTCGATTCCATACTTTTTTGGGATTTCAGATGAGAAAGCCGCAGCGAATGTCGCAACGCTTAGACGGCTCCGGGCCGATCTCCGAAAATTCGAGTCGAAAGAAAAGCAACAGGCCGCGATCCGGGCGGTGGAATCTGACAGGGCGTTTTCACTTGTTACCGAAGCTGTCAGTTTAGGCCTCGTACCGAAGCCGAGCGACGTCACAATTGAAACCTCCGAAAATCTATTGAGAACAGCCTCGCAATGGCGCCCCGGCGAAAAAACTACAGTAAGCCAAGATGAACTGGTTTTGCTCTACGAACGTGAACAGAATCTGTTTCGCGAACTTCGCTCGGCAAGGCAAAACCTTAAAGCGGCACGAGCAATTGAAGTCGAAGCAAATGACTTTAATGAAACATCTGAAGCGCAGCGTCGGCGGCTAGAGTCGATTGAACTATTTACCAGTCCATCAGACGAAACCGCGTGTCCACTGTGTAACATCAGTCTTGGTCAAGAGCATTCATCTACCGATGCGATCCGTGATGCAATCGAAGAACTCGACAGAGAACTCAACGAAGTTGAAGTTGAAAAGCCACGGATTGAGGGATACCTGTCTGAGCAACTTGATACGATTCAGCGAGTTGAAGGCCAATTGAGTCAAGTGCGCGGGCAAATCGGGGAGTTAGTCGAACAAGAAGAGCGTGTTGCTTCGGCGCAACAACTCGACCATGAACGCAGCAGATTGGCTGGCCGAATTTCTCTCTACGTTGAATCGCTCTCAGGTGTAACGTTCGATGAGAATTTGAAAATTGATGTGCTCCGTGAGCAGATCGCCGACTTGGAAGCAGAAGTCGATGTCGAAGGAAAACGTTCGAGACTTGAAGAAGAGTCACAGCGGATTGGCACTATTGCGACCAAACTCCTCGCAGAGTTGCCGTTTGAGGAAGAGTATCGTGACGGCTCGGTTTACTTTCGAGCAAACAACGACGTTGGTTGTGGAATCGTGACCGAAACCCGGTCCTTTCCCATGCGAGACGTGGGCTCGGATGAGAACTATCTTTCATTGCATGTGTCCGTGTTGTGTTCGATGCACAGACATTTTGCTGCGAACAAGTCTCCTGTTCCCGGAGTTCTCGTATTTGACCAAATTAGTCGGCCATACTATCCGCCAGAGGAGAACCCTGAAGAAGCCGACGTGCCACTCAGCGAAGATACAAAGGCAGTTTATCGGTACTTCGAGTTCCTATTTGAGGAAGTCAAGCGACAGAAGGGAATGCAATTCATCGTCATAGAACACGCATACCTTGCAAGCAATGAGGACTACAAGAACGCAATCGTCCGAAGATGGAACGACGAAGAGAAACTGATTCCACACGATTGGCCAAAGTAGTATCTTCATCAGCGATGGGATTACGGCGCGAGTCGGATCACTGACGGCCAACAAAGAACGGTTCATGCCGTGGAATACGATCAAGAACGAAGACGATCGGCCGCTGCTGGAATACCAGTTGGAGAAAGTCGTTCGCGGCTGTCGCAAAGTGGTGAGCGGCAAGGCGCTAGCCGCCGGTTTGGTGGTGGTGAGTTGAGACGTTGCGTTACGAACCCGCGGCTAGCGCCTGGCGGCTCACAAGAATCCTGAGCTGTTTTTGGATGACATGCGGTCCTTCGTCCGGTTTGAAGACGATGGCGACTCGCTGATCAATAAGATCGCCGGTGACCATTAGTTCCACGGAGTCCGCGAAGCCGTCCGCGTCACCACGGTCGCGGCTGCCGATTCCAACGATGGCGCCGTTCGAGAAAAATTGGGTGGCTATCAAGTTGGGAGTCTGAAGGACGGGCAACCGGCGGCTAGCGCCTTGCCGCTCATGCATGCGGTGCAACCCGGCTCGCGAAAGGCGGGCGTGTTCTGGCACACGCAGGGCAGCGGCAATAGCATTTCCATGTGCTGCTACGTGGGCAAGCTGCTGACTGTTTTTCTGAGCGGCGAGGCGCTAGCCGCCGGTTTGGTGGTGGTGAGTTGAAACGTGGCGCAACGAACCGGCGGCTAGCGCCTTGCCGCTCACAAATTCTGTTTACTGAGATCATCAAGCTGAAACTCAAGTGGGCTGGCACGATGATCAAAAACGATGAGGGCAAGGAAGTTGGCTACAACCACGAAGACGGATCCATTCGCATCATCATGACCGGTTCGGCGACCGACGCCTCCGACATCCAGCAACACGTCTTCACAAACCCGCGCCCATAGTCCCGAAGGGACGACAGGAACGCCGGCGCAATCGATTCCTGTCGCCCCTTCGGGGCTTTGGGATCTTGCTGGTTCACGCAACCACGGGTTTGCACCCGTGGCTACAACATGCCGTCCCTTCGGGACTCACGCCCTCAATGTGCGGTCGCTACGTGGGGGCAAAGAGGTAGAAACAGATTCAAGCACGAAGTCGCAAATTAGAATGCCAGTTACGAAGTGGCGAACCGAACTTTTAGCCGCGAAGTGGCGACGAGTTCAGACAGCCACGAAGTAGCGGCATGTTGTCGCCATGGACGTCAGCTCGTGGAACACGAAACGCCCCCTAAAGCTGTCGTCCCGGAGGGACGACAGGAACCGTCATGCCATCAAGGCATGATTCTCCGCTCCGGCGTTTATCAATGTGGTTTGTGAGTCAGACCACGAATTTGTACCGATGGCGACAAGGTGTCGCCCATCGATGCTCAGTTTCATTGCCTGTCATTGCTTCCTGCTTGCAATGTCGACGGCTGTGGCTACAACGTTTCTTGCAGCAGTCGGTCGCCTTGGCGAGTATTGAGTCATCTCAGTAGGTGACGTTCTGGCCCGATTGTCACCCGGCTGCTGCTTTCGATTCAGCCAACAGAAATGTCAGTCCGGCCCCGCAACGTCGATTCGCACAAGGTTCCAATCGAGCTGCCCGCACGGTCTCAATGGCAATGGCAATGGCAGTCGCAATGGGCATCGAATCTGTTGCTGGCGGTATTGAACCTGGACCGCTTTTGATTCTGAGGTCTGCAGGTCGTCTGTTCATCTGGAGGTGGCAGATTCATTGTCCTGAAGTTGACAGCGAGCGAGTTTTGTTGCTTCAAGGGGCTCCGTTTGAATCAGGTGTTCCATCTGAGCTTAGTGAGCGTTTCCCCACAGCTCTACTGGAAATCCCCGGGCAGCTTTTGGGCGAAAATGAACGGATCCGGGACAGAGTTGATTTGGTTGATGGTTGAAGCTGGCATTTTTTGTGTTCTTCACTCAAATTTCGAGACCATTTTCCTATTGTAAATGGTGCGGTCCGAAATGATTTCGAAGGGTACTTTTTGTCACACCGAATGTTTGAAAGAAAGCTCAGAGAGAAACCTAAATCTTCTGGTACTCCGGACTTTTAGAGACACGTTTTTCTATGAAGAATCAGTTTGAGCGACACTTCGGTTGAGTAAGAATCGAACAACAATTTCCTGCACGAAAAGAGCATCATGTTTAAAATTCTGATCGTTGATGATGACGACGACTTTCAGGAGCTAAGCCGCATTACGGTCAGACGCAGTGGGCTGCCTGTCAAGATGATGGAAGCGACGAATGGGCAGCAGGCTTTGGATCTGTTGAGTTCCGGCAGCTTTACTCCCGATCTTGTGCTGCTCGATATCAACATGCCTCGAATGGGGGGCTATGAATTCTTGGAAGCCTATTCCAGCCACATCGAAGCCAAGTGTCCCGTCGTGATGCTGACTGGATCAGACTGTGCCGCTGAACGGTACAAAGCGATGGCCTATCCGTTTGTCAAAGAATTTTTTGAAAAGCCTTTATCCGTGGACAACATCATTGAACTGACAGAGCTGGTGGATCAGCTGTCCTAAGTTCATCAAGCAGGGCACTTGCAACAGATGAAGTTGCCCAGCTGCTTACTGCGATTCAGAATCTGTGAGGCTTTCGAATGCGTCCTGAAACCGGCCGATAAGATCGTCTGCTGATTCCAGTCCGACGCTAATTCTGAGCAGCCACCGAGATACTCCGCAAGATTCCGCGAAGTCCAATTCGTTGTAATGAGCCAGCATTGTGAACGGGCAGCACAGAGTAAATCGAGTACCCAGATTTGGCCCTTTGTTGACCTTCAGGTTGTCATAAAAATGGGGCGTCGAGCGTGTTGGGTTCCTGAGCACAATCGACATCAATCCGCCGCAGCCGCTGTTGGCATTTTGCAGACCTCTGTAAATGGGATCTTCCGCACTTGGATAAAAAACCTGTTCGACAAGTTCGTGTTGTTTCAGGAAGTTTGCCAGCTGCAGTGACGTTTCATTTGTGGTTCGTATCCGCTGTTGCAAGTTGGAACTGTTCGCTTCCAGCACTTCAACATCGTGGTCGCACAAGGATTCTTCAAACGTCTTGGAAAAATGTTGGTGCACGTCATTCGCAAATTTCCCGTTGGGGTTCACCGTTAATGAACCAGCCAGCACGTTTCCTTCTCCGCTGAAGTACTTGGTGAGGCTTGTCACGGTGATGTCACTAAACGGCAGTGTGTGAATGTTGCCACAGGCGGTGAGAGTGTCGTCGATGATCAGCAGGAAGTTGTGACGATCGGCGAGCTGTCTGAGCTGTTTGAGATCGGGAGTCACTAACAATGGGTTGGTGGGCACTTCGCAGAATACGGCCGAGATGTTTGATGTTTGGCAGGCGATGTCCAGCTTCTGTAAGTCGTTTGCATTGCCCAATGGAAGGAACAGGCATTCGGCGGGTGCGAACTTTTGCTGCACCTTCAAAGTGTCGACATAGGGGAACCCAAACTGGCAGGTTGGTCCAGGTCGCACTGCTTGCACGGTGCGAAAAGCGGTGGCGATGGCCGCCATTCCAGATGGGTACAACAGAACATTGTCTGCCGCTGTTTGCTGAATATCGGCGACTCGACCACGAACGACCGTTCGCGATTTTGTTTCAGAGCAAGTGACGGCTTGACCAGCCAGCAAGCCTTCGATGGCTCGAGATGACAGATTTTCGCCGGCGTGTTGCCAGTATTCTTTGAGCGTATCGAAGTCTGACTTGGCGACCGTGACTGCGTGGAATTCGCTGGGTGAAGAAGTAATCAGCGACGCCGACGCCGTGACTCCGGCTCGTTCTTGGCAATACCGAACGGCTCGTTCAGCAGTCTCGGCAGAAGCAAACGGAAGACCTTGTTGTCCGTCGAAATCGATGAAGTCGCGGCACAGTTGTTTGATGAGCGGATGAAACCCAAATCTCGGATAAGCGGCCTTCAACCGATCGATCACTTGGTCATGTTTTTCTTCGTACCCGATGATGTCCGACCAAGTGGGCAGGCATACCGAAACGGCATGAGTATCGTCGGGGATGGGCAGCCCGAGTTGATCGGCTTGCGAGCGTGGAGAATTGAGAATGTCGGCTGGCATGAACAGTCAAGCTGTGGAACGATGTTAGGAAAGTGAGCGTGCGAAAAAGAAGCGGCGATTCTGTGATTACAGGCCACTAAATTTGGTGATCCATGGCTTCCGAAGGAATGTCGTTGCATGGGCTGCCAACGTGAACCGCGGGGACTCCGGCAAATGTGCAATGAGCGGGAACGTCAGTCAGGACGACGCTACCGGCTCCAATTTTTGCGCCAGCTCCGACGGTGACGTTACCCAAGATTTTTGCACCCGCTCCGATCAACACGTTTTGTTGAACTTTGGGATGGCGGTCTCCGGTTTGTTTTCCGGTGCCACCCAAAGTCACTTCGTGTAGCATGGAAACGTTGTCTGCAACGACTGCAGTTTCGCCAATCACGATGGAAGTGGCGTGGTCCATAAACAGGCCTCGGCCAAGTGTTGCAGCTGGATGAATGTCGACTCCAAATGCAATCGACATCAGGTTTTGCACATGAGCGGCCAGTAGTCGACGGTCTTGATTCCACAGCCAATGAGCGATTCGGTAGGCCATCAGCGCGTGAACTCCTTTGAGATACAGCAGTGGCACCAAGCAGCAGTTAACAGAAGGGTCGCGATCCAGCACGGCGAGGATATCGGCCTTGATGCTTTCGATGATTTCCGGATCTGATTCGAATGCGGCGTCGATGATGTCTCGCATCTGCATGCCTCGCAGAGAACCGAAGTCCATTTCGCTGGCCAGTTGATAGCTGACGGCATCTTCGAAGTGCCGGTGATTCAGCACAGTCGCATGCAAAAAACTGGCCAGCATTGGTTCCTTAAGAACCTGTCGTGCGGCCGTTTCTTTGATCGATGTCCAGACGTCCTGAATGGCTACTGTCGAGGTGAGATTTGTCATTGAGTCAGCGAAGTGAAGGGGGGCTTTGCAGTTCCAGTGAGACCAAAGATCGGCAATGGTCTCTGGCCGTATTATCTGGCCATGACCGACAATGTAACGCGTTGGACGACCGTCCGAAACGTTTTCTGAAGGATAGGACCTGCTGCACGTGGACTGAGCATGTGCGACGTGGGCCAAGTTCATGTTCATTAATTCGCTTGACCACAACGGTGCCGAGGGCCCCAGCGGTAATGGGCGAGCGTCACGGCGTTCGCTGTCGTTGATCCTGAAAAACCCTCGACGAGCGTCGTGAGGCTTACCAGATTCTCATAGAAGTACGATTTCAGGCACAAAGCCTAGGGCCTGAGCGTCAAGCGGTCGCCAACAGCTTGAGAGGATTTGCGAATTTATAGGCAGGCTCGCGTGGATATCGAATTTTGGCCCGTCTGAATTGCTCAGCCAGCCTCATCCGAATTCGCATTGAACCAAGTGTCGAACTAGGTGTCGAACGCGTTGCCGGAAGATCGATCGCTTTAAAGCGCCAGAATTACCCAGATGGAACAGCCCGAGCACTGGCTGAGCGAAGTTTGTAAGGCGGGATGGTGAGCTGACGAAAGGGACCGTACAATACCGTTACGCAGTTGCGCTCTTGATTTGTAGCGCTTCCTGTCAGCGTCCACCATCAGCATTTACGATCAACTGGATTCAAGCGGCTGGCTTCCCCCAACACTTCATCTTGTTGCTTCGAGCGGCGTTCAAGTCGTTTTCAACCAGAGGAAATCTTATGAACAGCAAACTCGTGAAAGTCTTTTCCATTTTCGCTCTTGGTGCCATGGTTGGAGCTGCCACATTGGCCATTCTTCCAAGCAACGAACTGAAAGCCGTGAGTGCGAACAGCAACGACAAATTTTCGATGGCCACTGTGTCCGTGACGACCGGCTTCGAAGATACAGAAGCCGTGTTTATCTTGGACCATTTGACGGGCTTGATGCGCGGCGGAATTATGAATAACGCGGGGCAGTTTAGCTACACCTACTTTTACAACGTTGCGGGCGATTTTCAGATCAACCCGGCGACTCCAGAACCAAAGTATTCCATCGTCGCCGGACGAGCATCGTTGCGAGGTGCCGGTGGCAATCAACCGGCCAACGGAGTCTTGTATGTTGCAGAACTGACTTCCGGTCGAGTTCTGGCGTACGGCTTCCCAGTTCCTCGAGGACGAGGTTCTGCTTCACCCATTCCAATGGTGCGTTTGGATGGCTTTGGTTTCCGAGAAGCAGTGGGTGGCTAGACACAACAGACGGGTTGTATGTTGCTTAATCGCCAGGGTGAACTGCCGCGGTGAATTGAGCAATCGATGTTGATCGGCTTGTTATGTGAACCGCTTGTTTCTGTCGGAACAATGCGCTTCGCATCACATACCGTGATGCATTTGATCATTGGGCATTTGCTGTCACGAACTTGTCACAAATTTGACACGGACATGATGGCAATCTTTTGAGTGGATGGCGAAGCGTTCCCAAGCTGGGCTTGGGAACGAGTGCCAGCCTTTCCTGAATTCATCTTTAGAATTGACCCACGCGTTCTCGACCGGCTTTGGTTGCCAATGCTTCCGCGACAGAAGGGTCGATGTGTTCCGAGATGAAGCGAACAGAGCCATCGGCCAGTCCGACGTTGCAACCTCCGGGACTTGGTCCACCGATTCCATCTGGGCCGTTGATGTAGGGTTGCTGACTGAAACCTTTCAAGGTTCGGCCTCCCTGAGCCCATGGGATGTCTCCGTCTGTCGATTCGGCGGTCATTAACGTGTTCGATGTTCCATCGATAATATCACGTATTTTTGTCTTTCGGTCGTAGCCGAAAATACCAGCCTTAGGATCGTTGTTGGGAAGCTTGGCAGAATCTGGGCCGATCCCCGAAATTCCGATGTAGCTGGTTCCTCCTTGAACAAACAGCATGTCAGATGGGTGTTCGTAAGTTGGGATTTTCATCGAGGTGTAGGTTGAAGACGCTTGAGAATCCCAAGCTTCTTGTTCTGAATTGCGAAGTTGGTTGTAGATCGCTGCCTGTTCAATGAACGGGAGAAGTGCATAGAAGAAGCTTAGCCGTTGTTCGGGTTGCAATTGAGTGCCTTCCACTGTGCCCGCTGGGAAATGGTTGTACACATCATGGTAATTGTGCATGGCTAATGCGATTTGCTTAAGATTGTTCTTCGATTGAGTTCTTCTTGCCGCTTCACGAGCCTGTTGAACGGCGGGAAGTAGCAGCGCAAGCAGCACTGGCACGGCAGCTCCGGATTCAACCGAAGGCAACGGGCTGATGGGCAGAGACTGGCGGCGAATGTATTCGATGCCATTTTCTGAAGGAACACCCATGGCCACGTTGGCGAACAACGGAGCGGTGACGAATGCTGCTGGAGGCAAGTCGGCTGCAGTGACTGAATTGCGTCCACTTCGAGTCGGAGCGATCGTGTGAACCACGCTGTTGAACATGGGGACAAAGTTGTACAACGCGTTCACGCTGGCTCGAGGATCATCGACGGCTAAGGACGAAAATTTGCTGGGCATCATCGCAAACGCCGCTTGATGTTCGGCCGTTGGAGTCCACTTGGGAAGAGTTCCTGCTTCTCGCATGAAGAACGTACGCACGGCCTGTGGCTGAATTCCCAAGACCATCCAGTTTTCTGAAACGCTGACGGTTGGAGCCCAGACGGATGCGGGAAGGGTCAACATTCGGTGACCTTCCTGGACGCTGCGTTGGAAACCAAATTGCACGGGCCCCGACTGCTGTTCCAATTGCCCCTGAATCAAATTGGCCAAATGGTTAAGCGACTGTTCTAGCTTTGTGGCGTCTGCGACTTGAAAAGCGACTCCGAAACCGAGTCCAAAGAAGCCTCCAGAAGGATCGCTATAGACACAATGGACATCACCAAGGCCGGCCAACAGATCGTCTCGAATATCCAGTCCGAGAATTCCATCCAGCATTTGTTTGCCTTGAGCAAACTGTTCGCTGGCATCTTGAGGCAGCAACGCGAGAACTCGATCAATGGTTTCCATTGTCGTGTCGTAGGCACCGCCTGCATCTAGCCCAAATGCCAGGAACGCGTTGGCTGTGGGCGGAATGGGGGGCAGGTCATCAATGGTGAATGTGGGTTGTTGAGTTAGTTTCAGCAAACCCGTTTTTGGCCCCGGTGCAACGATGTAGGTTCGAGTCATGCAGGCTTCGTTTTTGTAGCCAAACTGCGTGGCTGCGTGCTTTAGATTTTGCAAACCCAAGGCATCGATAAAATCGTTGACGCTGCGAGGTCCTTCGACCTGTGGAATGGGAAGTGGTGTGCCTCCGAAGCGATCGATGAGCGCTCCGAATTGAATCCACGCGATCGATGCGACTTCGAATCCGGGGTCTACTTCTCGATACGTCTTCCATGCGTCGCTGCTTTTGACGTTCGCAGATTCTCCGTTGGCAATTCGAATGACGCTTCCCGCTGCATCGGGCCCAACGGCGATCACCAAGTGGTCTGATTCGCTGAACCATGATAGTTCAAAACCGGGTGTTCTAGGGATGATGAGCGTCTTGACGGACCGGCCAGAAATAAGCTTCATTTGAGCTTCATCGCCGGGGATGTCCATCAACTGCAGCAGTTGTTCGAGAGTCGCTTCGTTGCCTGCGAAGCCGTTAAGAACCAACGTCGCGACAGGAGCCGGAAGGCCGTCGCCTGTGCCATCTGTGATCGAAAATGAAAATCCGTTTTCGAAGATGCCGTTGACGTATGTCAGCAGTTCCTGAACAGTTTTCATTTCTTCCTGAGCGCCGCGTGGACCGCCTGCTTGTGCCATCAGAGCGGGCAGGCTTTGTTTTAGCAGCTTGGTTCCGTAATCGAACAATCCACTTTTGACCAAGGCCTGATATTGAGCCGTGTTTTTGATGGCTTCGGCGTGTTCATGAGAGCCATCCCATTGCAGAAAAACGATGGATCGTTCTGGATGCAATGTGGAACCATCCACGGGCGGTGGAGGGTTTTGAGTTGTCATTGAAACGGCACCTAATGCCAATCCTGCAGCACAAAATATGGCTGCCCATGTACTCGTCATTCGATTCATACCGGCCACTCCTGTTTGGAAAATTTTGTTCTCTCTTAACGTTGCAGTGAAGGTTGTTGTCGGGAAACAAAGGTTCTGGCTTTCTCCCGGTTTCCTTCACCTCCAAAACCTTAGCAATTCCCCCTCGGGGAGGCGAGCGTTTCAGGGCAGGGTGCTGACAGCCCGTTGCACGGTGGTTCTGATTTTGCGCGATGGTTTTGACTTTGCACGGTGGTTCCGCCCATGCACAGTGGCCGTGTTGATTTTGCGCGGCAAGACTGGAGTGTTTCGGTCATCAAAACACGTTTCGAGCGACCACTAGCGCATCTCGAAAGAGTCAAGGATGACAAAAAAACCAAGCTGCGTTTTCGTGCCTTGAGAGTCTGTCGTGGTTCTTCAATCTTATCCTGACGGCACGGCGAATGCGCAGGCCGCGCTTTCCCATCCTAAAGCCCGCGCTGGTGCGGTGCCTTGAATCGGAAAGGTGGCCCGTTACGCCACGGCAGTACGGGAAGCTGGCGATGACAGTTTTGTACAGTTCCGCTGCCAATATTGCGGATGTCCAATCGCGGCTGCAGGCTTGCGGCTGCAGACTCGCGGCAGCATGGGGCTATTTGCTGACAGTGAAATCCAAGACTCGAACCTTATCAAGCACGGGCTTTAGGATATCGACAAAGGCCAAGTGGGCGGGGTGAGGCAAATAGGTTTCTCGTCCCGCTGCGTTTTCGAAGGTGACGAGAAACGCATGAGTGAATTCGTCGTCGTGTTTTTCGGGGCTGTTGTTGGTTCCCCATTCGAAACGCTGAATGGTGTCGATCTTTGTCGGCAGTTCAGCGAAGGCGGCTTCGACGGCTTGCACGTCTTCGGCTGCTGCGTCGTCGGTGAATTTGAAAAACACGACATGCTGCAAAGCAGATTCTGGCATTGCTGGTTCCGCCGTTCCCCACCAATCGATGACGAACACATCTTTCATATGAGGTCGTAAGACGTCACCGAATGCCGCGTGATCTGGGTGAGGCAAGTAGGTGGCTCGGCCGGCTTCATCTTTGAATGTTAAGAGGAAGCAATGGGTGAATCCGTCGTCCTTGTCTTCGGTGCTGTTGTTCACGCCCCATGCGAAATCGATGATGCTGTCGATTTTCGAAGGCAGAGCTTCAAAGGCTTCGGCGACTCCTTGAATGTCTGCTTCAGATGATTCTTCTTTGAATGAAAAGAAGACGGCGTGTCTGAGAACTTGGTCTGATCGGTCCACGAGTTCGACTTCTGTTCCAGTTTCGTTTTCGGTCATCGTTGATCCAGATTCTTCAGCAGCATCGTCTGACGAGCAACCTGCTGAAATCAGCATTGGCATTAAGGCAAGTACGAATGGAACCAGACATTTCATCGCGAAGGCTTTCGTGAGATTCAGGTGGGAAAAGTTTTTGGAAGGGGGCGACGTCTTATTGTGAAGCCATCGGGCTTGTTCATCAAGCGAGTCTGAACGGGGAAACGATTGCGTTTTCGCCTTCGATAACAGAACGGGCGAACAGCGGCACATTTTCGACTTTTCGCTGCTATGATATGGCTTAGCAGGTCGGATTGGTCGGCGATGTGGTCGCCGGGGCAATTTGTATTTGCCGGGCCAACTTTGTGTGGTCATGTTTTTGTGGGCCCGTTTTTTCGAAGGCCAAAGCGATGTCGAATTTTGGAATCTACGTGACCAACATCCCCAAGATGTTTTGGTCGGTTTATAGCGAAAAGCCGTTTCAGTCGTGCTTAAAATGCAAAGTACCTCTGGTTGAAGCCAATTCGTTTGTGATTCAAAAACGAGTCGTCGCAGATGAAACGGTATTCGAAATGGCGATGTGCGAACGTTGCCGAGAAGGCATGACGGCCGAATTTTCGGAACAGACACGCCAGAATCTCACCAATCATATGAACGAGCAGCTTCGTGAGGCGGCTGAAAAGCTGGCAGCAGAAGCCAATGAAAATGGTGAGATCTTTGTTCCTGAGATCAACGACGATGAAGTCGGTCAGAAGATGATGAACGACAGCATTGACCATTGCATGATGTGCGAAAAGCCTCGAGCGGAATGCCACCGCTATTCTTTGCTATCTCTGTGCAGTGATGACCAGTTGATTGCTCAGGTCACTCCTGTGGTTCGCACTCCGATGATGATGTGCGAAGACTGTGAAGGCAGCATGTCTGATCTGATTTCTCAGGAGACACGAGATCAGTGGAACGACTTTGTGGCGGAACATTTCGACGGTCCTCCGGGAGTATCAATGGATTCTCCTAGTAGCTACCCGATTGGTTTTTAGAGGACTTGGGAACTGAGAGTGCATTTTTTCGAGGCTGGTGGTGCTGGCAGATTTCTTCAGCGGTGAAAGTGAAAGCCGCTTTTGGTGATCGTGCCTGGCAGCCCCCCTTCGGAGGCCAATCGTATCCGTCCGGTATTCGGGTGATCAGGCGTCTGGAGAGCTGCGGTGTGGAGAGCTGCGGTGTGGAAGGCTGCGGTGTGGAAACCGAGCGGCCGTCAACTCAGCGGCCGTCAACTCAGCGGCTGTTAACTCTACAAACTCTGCGAGAGACTTTTCTGCCTGCGGCCTTGCGAGCTGCGGCCTTCTGAGTCTGCAATCCGCCGAAACTGCAGCCCCGTGCTTCTCCCTGCCAAAATTGCGCACTCTGACCAGAGCCGACGGCGTCGTTAGGCCTGAAATGATCAAAAAGCCTTGTTTTTGATGAAGTTGCGTCAACTGTTCAGTGTTTGGCACGCTGTTCGCATTGTTGGGCTATCTGAGGCAGCTGTCTGCCAAAACAGGCCTGCCTGTTGCTCATATAGAAGTCGGTTGTAAATTGAGGAGAGACCGTGGCTAAGTTATTGACGTTCGACGAAGAGGCACGCAAGAGCCTGCTGTCCGGCGTTTCCAAACTGTCGAAAGCAGTTTCCAGCACACTTGGACCTCGAGGCCGCAATGCGGTTTTGGACAAGGGCTGGGGAGCTCCCAAAGTGACCAAAGACGGAGTAACCGTCGCAGAAGATATCGAACTAGAAGACAAGTACGAAAACTGTGCTGTCCAGCTGGTTAAAGAAGCGGCGTCGAAAACAAACGACGTTGCTGGTGACGGAACAACAACCGCCACTGTTTTATCCGAAGCGATTTTCCGCCAAGGTCTGAAGTACATCGCTGCCGGAGCTGGCCCGATGTCTTTGACTCGTGGAGCTCAGAAAGCTGTCGACGCAATCGTTGAAGAGCTGGGCAAAATGTCAAAGGCTGTGAAAGCCAACGATAAAGATCAGATTGCTCGAGTCGCATCGATCGCTGGAAACAACGATCCAGAAGTCGGCAAGATTTTGGCAGACGCTTTGCTGAAAGTTGGCAAAGACGGAGTCATCACAGTCGAAGAAGGTCGAAGCACAAGCACAGAAGTCGACTTGGTCGAAGGAATGCAGTTTGATCGAGGCTACTTGTCTCCTCACTTCATCACCGACGAAGACGATCAAGAATGCGTGCTGGAAAACTGCCGCGTTTTGATTCACGAAGAAAAGATTTCCAACGCCAAGGACCTTGTGCCTTTGCTGGAAGCCATTTCTAAAGACGGTTCGCCGCTGCTGATTATCGCTGAAGACATCGACGGCGAAGCTTTGGCAACTTTGGTTGTGAACAAGATGCGAGGCATCGTCAAAGTTGCAGCCGTTAAGGCTCCCGGTTACGGCGATCGTCGCAAAGCGATGTTGGAAGACATTGCCGTGCTGACTGGTGGCAAAGCGTTCTTCAAAGACCTGTCGATCAAGCTGGAAAATGTTCAGCTGTCAGACTTGGGTAAAGCCAAAAGCATTCGCATCGACAGCGACAAAACTGTTGTTGTTGAAGGCGGAGGCAAGAAGGGTGCTGTTGCGGGCCGAGCCGAACAGATCCGTCGAGAAATCGAAAACACGGACAGCGAATACGATCGCGAAAAGCTGCAAGAACGTCTGGCCAAGCTGGCTGGCGGAGTTGCTCAGATCAAAGTCGGAGCTGTTACCGAAACGGAAATGAAGGAACGCAAGGACCTAATCGACGACGCTTTGGCGGCCACTCGAGCAGCCATCGAAGAAGGCATTGTGCCTGGTGGCGGAGTTGCTTTGCTGCGTTGTGCGGCCGCTTTGGCAGAATTGAAGCTGAAGGGCGACGAAGCTCTTGGAGCAGAACTTGTCACTGCTGTTTTGGAAATGCCTTTGCGAACCATCGCCAGCAACGCCGGTCAAGATGGAGCCGTTGTTGCGAACCGAGTTCGAAAAGAAAACAAGAAGACTTACGGCTACGACGCATTGAACGATCAGTATGGCGACATGCTGTCATTCGGTGTTGTTGACCCAGCCAAGGTTGTTCGCACTTCACTGCAAAACGCTGTGAGTGTGGCGTCTTTGCTTCTGACAACTGACTGCATCATTGTTGATGAACCTGTTGAAGAAGAAGCGGGCGACGACCACCACCACGACCACGATGGTATGGGTGGCATGGGCGGAATGGGCGGCGGAATGCCCGGAATGGGTGGTGGCATGCCGGGAATGGGTGGCATGCCGGGAATGGGCGGCATGCCTGGCATGATGTAAGCCGCATTGGTTTACAGCGACCGTCACCAACACGGTTCCAATCCAAGCTGTCATCGGGCTTTTCGAGCCCAAAACCGAACCCTGTCGTCGGGCTCTTTGAGCCCGAACCAACCGGCCCCACAGAGGCCGACGACAAAAGGGCCGTTCTCGAACAGCCTGACCTCAAGCAAAGCTCGACCTCAACCAAGGGGCGAGTACAGCAAGGGGCGACTACAGAAAAGATGGCAGCAAAACGCGACTCAGTTAAGTTTTCGAACGAAAAAATATCCGCCGCGGCGGACTTCATACAAAATCAAAATCACGGAGTTTCAGACTGATGAAAATCAACCCACTTGATGATCGAGTTGTCGTGCAAACAGACGATGCAGAAGAAACCACTGCTGGTGGAATCGTTCTGCCTGACGCCGCCAAGGAAAAGCCACAACGTGGAACTGTTGTTGCCGTTGGTCCTGGCAAATTGCTGGATAGCGGCGAGCGAGCAGCTGTTGGCGTTGTTGTTGGCGACAAAGTTTTGTTCGGCAAGTACGGCGGAACAGACATCGAAGTTGAGGGTGAAGAAGTCAAGATCCTTCGCGAAAGTGACATCCTCGCCAAGGTTGTCTAAGTGGTCTGGTTGGCCAACGTCTTTGCAAAACCAGAGTCGTCACAGTTCGGTCGAGAGGCCTGCTTGAACGTGGCGGCTAACCACTGATGTTTTTCATGGCAGCAGTGATGGCCAAAGACGCCAACTTCCACCGCACTTCGCATTCTGAATCAACTACCAAAACATTCCCGAAGGGATTGATAAATGGCTAAGCAACTTTTATTCGATGATCCAGCTCGCCTTAAGCTGAAGGCTGGCGTCGATACTCTTGCCAAAGCAGTGGCTGTCACCATGGGACCAACCGGTCGCAATGTGATCATCGACAAAAGCTTCGGCAACCCGGTCGTCACCAAAGACGGTGTCACTGTAAGTAAAGAAGTCGAACTGGAAGACCCGTACGAGCACATGGGTGCGAAACTGGTCAACGAAGTCGCTTCAAAGACAAGCGACTTGGCTGGTGACGGAACCACAACCGCCACTGTTCTTGCTCGAGCAATCTACAACGAAGGTCTTCGTGGAATCACATTGGGTGCGAACCCAACTGTTGTTCGCAAGGGCATCGATAAAGCTGTTGTTGCTGCTTTGGCCAGCATCAGCGAATTGGCTCAACCGGTTGCGAGCAAGCAACAAGTTGCTCAGGTTGGGGCAATCAGTGCGAACAACGATCCAGCGATCGGCGATATGATTGCCGATGCGATGGAACGAGTTGGTCGAGACGGTGTGATCACTGTTGAAGAAGGCAAAGCCAACGACACAACGTTGGATTTCGCCGAAGGTATGCAGTTCGATAAGGGCTATGTTTCTCCGTACTTCGTGACTTCTGCGGAAGACATGAAATGCATCATGGAAGACTGCCTGATCTTGCTGTTCGAAAAGAAGATTTCGAACCTTCGAGACCTCGTGCCTCTGCTTGAAAAAGTGGCTCAAACAGGCAAAGAACTTCTGATCATTGCAGAAGATGTCGACAGCGAAGCGTTGACCGCTTTGGTTGTGAACAAGCTGCGTGGTGTGTTGAAGGTTTGTGCTGTAAAAGCACCTGGCTTCGGCGATCGTCGTAAAGCAATGCTGGGCGACATGGCCACATTGACCGGCGGAACTTTGATTTCTGAAGATCTTGGAGTCAAGCTGGAAGCCGTCGAACTGTCTAATCTTGGAACAGCTCGTCGAGTTGAAGTTGGCAAAGACAGCACGACCATCATCGATGGTAACGGTGATGTTGATGCATTGAAGGCTCGAGTTCAGCAGATCCGAGACCACATCGAAAAGACGGATAGCGACTACGATCGTGAGAAGTTCCAAGAACGACTTGCGAAGCTAACCGGTGGTGTTGCCGTGATTTCTGTCGGTGCTGCCACCGAAGCAGAAATGAAGCAAACCAAAGCTCGAATGGAAGATGCTTTGCATGCGACTCGAGCAGCCGTTGAAGAAGGAATTCTGCCTGGTGGTGGAGTCGCCTTGCTTCGAGCTGTTGAAGCTGTCAACAAAGTGAAGGGTAAGGGGGATGTCGGAATCGGCATTCAAATTATCGCTCGAGCACTGACGGCTCCGATCAAGCAGATCGCCGGTAATCGCGGTTTGGACGGAGCAGTTGTTGCTGACGAAGTTGCTCAGCTTGAAGGTTCCATGGGCTTCGATGCATCGACTGGCGAATACGTCGATATGCTGAAGGCCGGAATTTTGGACCCTGCCAAGGTTGTTCGCAGTGCGTTGTCTCATGCTGCTTCAATCAGCGGTTTGATGCTGACGACTCAGTGCTTGGTGACTCGAACCGACGATCCTGATGGCGGAGAAATCCCGAAGGTTGTCGGAGCGATCCGCTAGCCGAACGATTGTCTGTGAATCAATCACGTTTGTTACGATGCTAGCAACTGCGTTGTGACAAACTTTTGATTCACATCAGATCACAAAACGGGACACCATTCGGTGTCCCGTTTTTAGTGGTAGATTCCAACACGGCACGCTTTGCGACGGCAAAGAGACTCGGCGTGTGAACGGCGAGCGAGATCGGTTTCTCGCCTGTAAAACGTGTCATGGCAGAATGCAAATCGATCTTATGATCCGTGTGTCTTCGCCACGGTGAGCTTGTGGTTGGTTGTTGATCGTTTGGCGATCAGGACGTCGGATTGCCCAGCGACTCACGACGTAAACAGAATGCTTGTGCGACGTAACCCAAATGCGTGTGCGGCGTCAGTTGAGTCACCGGCGATGTGTCAACACGCTCAACAGATTTATCGAATCAGTCAGAATACGGAAGCACGGAATTAGCTATGGCTCAACGCGACTATTATGAAGTGCTAGGAGTGGCACGCGATGCGTCTGATGCTGAGATCAAAAAGGGCTACCGGAAGCTCGCGATCAAGTATCATCCTGACCGCAATCAGGGTGATGAAGAAGCGGTTGAAAAGTTCAAAGAGGCGTCCGAAGCATTTGATGTTTTAAGCAACAATGAAAAGCGACAGCGCTATAACCAGTATGGGCATGCCGGAGTCCAAGGGGCGGCTGGTCGAGGTGGCGGAGGCGGCTTCGGAGACGTGAACGACATCTTCAGCGCGTTTGGAGACATGTTCGAAGGCTTTGGATTTGGCGGAACTGGCGGTGGAGGCGGCGGTCGACGAGGTGGTCGAAGCGGAGCAAAACGTGGGGCGAGTCTTGAAACGACAGTTGTCTTAGACCTTCCTGAAGCAGCGGCAGGATGTAAGCGTGAGCTGGAAATTCGTCGTCGAGAACCCTGTGAAAATTGCAGCGGCAGCGGCAGTGCTCCGGGAAGCGAACCGGTCACTTGTACGACCTGCGGTGGTCAGGGCCAGGTGATTCAGGCTCAAGGATTTTTCCGAGTTCAGACCACGTGTCCGAATTGCCGCGGCGAAGGCAAGATGGTTAAGAATCCGTGTATCGACTGCGAAGGTATCGGTCGGAAAATGGCAACGTCGACTCTGGAAATCAACATTCCAGCCGGAGTCGACAACGGCATGCAAATGCCAATTCGTGGCGAAGGCGAAGCGGGGATTAAGGGAGGGCCACGAGGCGACCTTCACGTTAATTTTCAGGTGAAGGAACACCCCTTATTTCAGCGTGAAGATCAGGACCTGATGTGCTTGTTCCCCATCTCGTATGCTCAAGCTGCACTCGGGGCTGAAATTGAAGTGCCCACATTAAATGGGAAAGAAATGTTGACCATCGCTGGGGGAACTCAGCCGGGGACGGAATTCCGTCTTCGAGGCCAAGGGTTGGCTGATCCGAATGGTCGTCGAGGAGTGGGAGACTTGATTGTTGAAATCCAATTAGAGGTTCCTCGAAAGGTCAGCGGGCGGCACGAAGAATTGCTTCGAGAACTTGCGGAACTGGACCAAGCGAACGTGATGCCTCATCACAAAAGCTTCTTTGACCACGTGAAAAATTTCTTTGCCGGAGACGACGATGAGTAGGCATTTTTGATTCATCAAAAACAGCACTCGCATCCATAGCTCAAGCAAATTCAGATTGCTGTTGGCCTGCATCAGGCCGATGGCACCCAGACCGATTCGGGCTGAAACAGCCCAATGACAGAACACACATCGAGGTCAGAAAATGACAACGGAAAACGAAAACGAAGCTGTGAATCCTGAATCAGAAGAACAGGTTGCAGACGCAATGGCGGAAGCTGCATCGGAAGCTGTCGCTGGTTCAACGGCGGACGGAAGTGCTGACGCTGCAGCTTTGCAAGAAGAAGTGGCAGAGCTTAAAGATCGTCTGTTGAGATCTCATGCAGAGCTTGAAAACTATCGTCGTCGAGTCCAAAAAGAGGCGACGGAATCGGCGAAGTATTCGGCCTTGCCGTTCATTCGAGATCTGTTGCCGGGCATCGATAATTTGCATCGAGCATTAGATGCGGCCGAGCAATCTGGCGACACGAACAATTTGATTGAGGGCATCAAAATGGTGGCCTCTCAGTTTACCGACGTGTTGAAAAATCAGAAGGTGCAGACCATCGTTCCTGAAGGGGAATCCTTCGATCCGAATTTGCATGAAGCGTTGGCTCAAGTTCCATCAGCGGACCACGAACCGATGACCGTGATGCAGGTGATTGAAACGGGGTATCAGATTCATGATCGAGTCATCCGACCGGCAAAAGTGATGGTGTCGTGTGCTCCTCCTGAACCGGCTGCCGACAGCGAATAATTTGTTGTTGAATGAATCGTGAATTCGAATGGACCAGATTCCCGTTCGACGTTGTAACACAATTTCTCAAAGGTTCCGTGAATGCCAACTTACGAATATCGCTGCAAGACCTGCGAGCACGAGTGGGAAGAATTCCAGTCGATCAAATCCAAACCCTCTCGCAAGTGCCCTGAGTGTGGCAAGCTAAAAGCCGAACGCATTATCAGTGCTGGTGGTGGCATCTTGTTTAAGGGGTCTGGGTTTTACGAAACCGACTACCGCAGCGAATCGTACAAGAAGGGTGCGAAGGCGGATAAGAAGGCTCAGGAAAAACCGAAGTCGGAAGGCAAGTCGGACAGTAAATCCAGCGGTTCGTAGAGAGAAAAATTTGAGCGGCCAAGCGGGAACAAACCTGTCTGCGCGTCGAATGTCGATGTTCCGTTTGAATTCGTCTTCACGTTGAATGTGACCAGTTCGCTGAATGCCGCTGCCAAGTGCCGCCGTGTTGAGTCCCGCCGCCAAGTCCTGCCGTGTTGAGCCGCGTCGTGTGATCTTTTAATCAGCGGCCAATCTTGGCCCCGATCTTCAAGTTCCAAATTTCATCACGAGACGCAGTTGTGTGTTTGGTTGGAGCTTCTGGATCAATTCGCGAAACTGAAGCGTGGCTGAGGTGATCGACCACGGTCACTTTCGCTGTCTCTTTCGCTTGATCAGTGTTGGCCACGGCATGCTCGGTTGTGCCATGCTCGGTTGTGATGAATTTTGCTGAGTCGTCTTGTGTGCTCACGGCCAATATTCGCCCAGTTCTGCGACCGTCACAGCATTCGTCGTCGGCGATTTCGCCAGATGGTCTGGTGTGCCAACGAAGTGACTGGGGCGAGGATGTCAATCGTATTGCCCGATTGAAACGTGCATCTGCTTTCCATGGTTTGCGGTGGTGATGTCAGTGTGAAAACATTGGATGAACAATTTGAGAGTGATGGACGGGCAACCGCTTCAATCTGACACTCCGAATGCGTACACTTAAGTCTTGCTTAATGATCGCTTTTCCGGAACTGCCAGCTTCATGAATTCCAGTCGTCTCCGACATGAGTTGGTTTTGGTCGCGATGGCGATGTTGCTCGGGATCGTGATGAGATTTTCTCACGCCGATCGCATGGCTGTCGAACACTTCGATGAAGGTGTTTACACATCCAATCTTTGGATGAGTCCGACGGTCGCAGACGGTTATCCCAGTGGTCAGTTTTTTGCTCCGCCTGGTCTGCCAACAGCCATCGAATTTTTTGCTTGGTTCGCTCCGCAAGACATTGCTCCCTTCTTGCCGGCTTTGCTTTTAGGATCGTTGATGATCCCTACTGCGTGGTTGGCAGCGCGACTTTGGTTTGGTCAAGTGGCCGGATTGATGGCCGCATTTTTGGTGGCCGGAAGTGACTACCACATCATCTTCAGTCGCATGGCGTTGACTGATGTTCCTGTGCTGACTTTGATCACTCTGGCTGTCACGGCGGGATCCTTTGCCGTTCAAAAACAGAGTTCTCGTTGGATGATTGCATCCGGGATTCTGACGGGACTGGCTTGGTACACAAAGTATACGGGTTGGTTGCCTGTCGCAATTCTGACAGCTGGCACCGGACTTTGGTGGCTGCTTATTGGGCGAAGGGTGGTTTCAATTTGGATCATGTTCCGGCTGCTGGCAGTGTTGTTGGTTACCGTTCTGGTGATGTGGTTGCCTCTGAATTCTTGGTTGGCTCCCGTGGGTGGATACAGCGCCGTCAATGCAAATCATTCCGGGTATTGGAGCGGTTGGGACGGATGGCAAAATCGGTTGGTGGACCATCTGATCTACCATCTGAATTTCGATAGCCTGCTGTCTTGTGGCTGCTTGGGGCTAGGAATGATCGCCGCGGCGACTCGACGCTGGATCGAGCTGAAACGCAGTTCGATGTCGAGACCTGATGTTGCTGATGCTGTTTCTGTATCATTTCCAAGTACGGTGATCTTGGTGCGTCTGTTTGGTGCCGCCGTGGTGCTTGCGATCTTGGCGAGCGCCGTGGGTTCATTTTTGATTTTGCTGTGCGTTGGGATCGGGGGCGTTGGAGGCTTGTTGTTGTGGCCCGTGCTAAGCGACCTGCATGCGCGGCGAGTCACGGGAGACCTTTCCGCGGAAGAGGGAGCAGCGGTTGGCAGTTTCGAAGCAGACTTACAGGCGGCTCCGATCGTCGACCCGACGTACGGGGTGTGCTTAGTGTTTGCTTGGTTCGTGGGTTTGTTGGTGACCATTCCTGGTTACCAAGCTTATCCTCGACTGTCCTTGCCCCTGTTGGCGGCTGTGTGGTTGGCGGCTTCGGCCGGGTTGGCGTGGTGGATGGAAGCCGTGTTGAACGTGGCTCGACGTGTGCCGACGTCGGACATTGTTGTCAGTTTTCGCAAGCGAGCGATTCAACGGTTGACCAATGTCGCGGTGATCGTGGCGATTGCTTTGGTGTTTTCTGGAGCCGGTTCGATCCGTCCGACCACCATCTGGCAGGGACGAACTTCACTGCGAGACGCATCGTGGAAGTTGGCTCAAATTATTCAGCAGGATCAAAGTGGAACTTGGGTGCGTCCTACGAAGCCGATGCATGTGACCGAGACCGGATTGATTCGAGCTCGAGCAGAACCAGAATATGACCAGCAGGGCAAATTGGTTCCGGGTCCGAGTGAGATTTCTGAATTGCTTGAGGAAGTTCCGGAGCCAATGAATCGGGCTGAGCCAGTCTTCGATTCGGATACGATTGATGTCATCGTTTATGGCTACGGCGAACCTGCTGTGTTGAAGCACTTGACGGACGCCGGTTTGTTGGTGAACCCTGTTCAGACTTCAGAGTTTGTTGCGGCGAGTTTAAAAGGGCGGCCTCTGCCGACGTATTTCGTGCTTGGCCCGTATGCTTTGAGATCCAATGGTAAGCAAGATGAAAGCCACTTCTTGCATGACTGGGTTTGGAACCAGAATCGGTTCGAACACGTGGCGGACGTTCGGTTCGTGGTGAGCGACGTGGTGATGTACAACCTGTTCCCGCCGACTTGGATTGGTGGGCACCCTGAAGCTGCCGTTCAGAGATTAGAGCTTTATCGGTTGAAGTAGCGGGTGGAACCTTGGTTGCGGTTCCACGTGGAACAGGTGGCTACAGCAAAGTCAGTGTCGGCGTCCGCGGACGCGATCGCTCGGTGTTGGATGCTCGGTGTTGGGTGCTCAGCGACGTATGCTCAGCGACGTATGCCCAGACGGCTGAAGCCTGTTAAGCTGCATGTCTTTGTTTAGCCTGTTGTTGAGTTCGGCTTCAACGTCGTGCAATGTTCGTGGGCAACGTCGCTGCGATGTGCATACCACGGCGATGTGCACACTACGGCGATCAAAGGCTTCCTTACTGAAAGCTGAGACTCCTTGATTCACTTCACTGCGACAGTGAAGACGGCTTTGGGGAAGCAGACCTTGGGAAGCAGGTCTTCGTGTGTTGCGATGGCGAAAGGCCTGGGACACCAGCAGCCTTCGCTGCGGTTCCACGTGGAACAGATGTTTGCAGTACAGTCGTGGTCCTTGTCCCCAACGGCAATTGCTCAGCGACGTATAGCCCACCGACGATCGCCCAGATTCGGATGCCTATCGACGAATGCTCAGACGGCTAAGCCTTGTTGACCTGCCGGTCATTGAATACGGCTTCAGCGTCGTGCAATGTTCGTGGGGCAGCTTCGCCGTGTTTGGAATGCCGCCGCGATCAGGGCTTCTTTGCTGAAAGCCGAGACGTCTTGGGCCGCTTCACAGAGACAGTGGAGACGGCTTTGGGGAAGCAGGCGTTGGAAAGTAAACCATCCGCTGTTGCTTGGGGAAAGGGCTGTGACGCCGGCAGCCTTCGTTGCTGTTCCACGTGGAACAGATGTCTGAAATACAGTCGTGGTCCTTGTCCCCAACGGCAATTGCTCTGCGACGTATGTCCATCGACGCTCGCCCAAGTTCGGATGCCTATCGACGAATGCTCAGACGGCTAAGCCTTGTTGACCCGCCGGTCATTGATTACGGCTTCAGTGTCGTGCAATGTTCGTGGGGCAGCTTCGCCGTGTTTGGAATGCCGCCGCGATCAGGGCTTCTTTGCTGAAAGCCGAGACCTCATGGTCCGCTTCACAGAGACAGTGAAGACGGCTTTGGGGAAGCAGACCTGGGAAGCAAACCATCCGCTGTTGCTTGGGGAAAGGGAACAGACGCCGGCAGCTTTGGTTGCGGTTCCACGTGAAACAGATGTTTGCATTACAGTCGTGGTCTGTGTCCCCGGTGGCAATTGCTCAGCGACGTATAGCCCACCGACGATCGCTCAGGTTCGGATGCCCATCGACGGATGCCCAGACGGCTAAGCCTTGTTGGCCTGCCGGTCATTGAATGCGGCTTCAGTGTCGTGCAATGTTCGTGGGGCAGCTTCGCCGTGTTTGGAATGCCGCCGCGATCAGGGCCTCTTTGCTGAAAGCCGAGACCTCATGGTCCGCTTCACAGAGACAGTGAAGACGGCTTTGGGGAAGCAGACCTTGGGAAGCAGGCCTTCGTGTGTTGCTTGGGCGGAGGGGATCAGGTGCTGGCAGCTTTCGCCACGAGTTCCACGTGGAACAACTTCTACCTGCGATCAATGCCCATCAGGCGAGATAGGTTTGTGGGATTGGGTGGGCCGAATCGAGGTTCAATGCTGAAGGCTGCTCCCACGTTGTCTTTGCTCGCATCGACTCCGAAGCCAAAGTGCAGAATCCAGTCCAAGCCAACTCGACTGAAGGTCAGCGAGCTGCCTCGAGATCCACCGTCCGCGACGTCGTACGAAATTGCTCCTGTGGCAATCCACTTAGGACTCATGCGATAGCTGTAGCTGGCGACGAAGGTTTGGCTGTCTAAGAATTCATCAGCAGTGACAGCTCGGAATCCAACATACATGCTGCCCCGAAGATTTCGCTGGCTCAGCACTCCAACACTCCACACTTCCTGAGCCTGATCGAACAGGTCGACAATCCCGTCGGCCAAGATGCTCGTGCGATCGCTAATGTTCCATTGGTAGTTGGCGTAGATCAATCCTAGGTCTTCGCCAAAGTTATCTCGTTCTGCTTGAGGGAAATACGACAAGCCGGTTTCGAACAACATCCAGTCTCGAATCCGCTCGTTGCCCGGAGCACCCGATTTGGTTTGCCACCGGTTTCTCCATTTCAGCCGGATCACTTCTTGGTCGTCGACCAATTCATGATACGGAGCACTCGTCCACAACCCGGCTCCTTGACGCACCGCATAGTTGCGAGGGTCGAAGGTGTTGGGCACAAGGCCGGGGAAAATCTGTTGAGTAAACCGGTTGCGAAATCGCTCTGTGTTGTTGTCGTCGAATTCGTTGAACTGAGCAATCTCATCCAAGTCGCGTGAGCTATCCGTAAAGCTGTATGTCAGAAACAAGTCGCTTTTGTGAGCCAACCCATTCAGGTTGAATAGATCGCTTCGGACGAACGGCAACACCTTCGTTGCAGAAACATGAGCTTCCACACCGCCGTTAAACACAAACCGATCGATGTTATCTCCCTGAAGACCTTCGTCCCAGTACGCCGCTTCACCCAGAGCGAATGGTCGCACGTTCAGCCAGCCAAGAGAAAACGGAGCATCAATTTGGTGCCGAGTCACGGCGACCGTTCCGCTGAGGTCTTGGATGTATGGAAGAGCCAACGGAGTGAAAGGGTCGGTTGTGATATCCGGCGGAACTTC
This sequence comes from Fuerstiella sp., assembly GCA_039974975.1. Lineage (GTDB taxonomy): Bacteria > Planctomycetota > Planctomycetia > Planctomycetales > Planctomycetaceae > Fuerstiella. The sequence continues at coordinate 120,330 of JBDWHY010000121.1, forward strand.
TGCTGGATTCAAATCTGCGTACCCAACGCTACTGTGAGATGACCAGTATGCGAGTCCTCCAAACACGGGTTGCGAGAATCCGAAGAGGTCTGCCTTTGGATACCATTCCGTCGAATTTTCGAAGTCATTGAGTTCTGTCTTCGCAAAGATGCTGGCACTCCAAGCTTCCAAATCTTGGCGGCCACCAATCAAAGTTTCCGCGTCTTTATCTGTGTCCCACAGGTTTTCATGAAACGATTCTTGGTAGTTGCGATCGCTGATCAAACCGAACTCACCGAACAAACTTGCGTTGCCAGGCAGCTTCTGGCGGTGACGAATAATGACGTGCCCTCGGTTCTGCTGTTCCGGGGCAACTCGAAGACGGTCTGCTCCAAGATTGTCATCACCATCATCAAACTGATACATGATGGACGCTTCCCCGTTGGCCTGACCCCAGCGATTGGGAACATCGTAGTGGCCTCGAACTCCGATTCCGGGTCCTCGTTCCGTCAGGTAGTCGGCCAACAATTCCCAGTCCATGCCCGGAGCATTCGGACGACCCAAGATCTTGCTAAGGTTCCAAACGGTTTTTACTTGAAACCCAAAGATGCGATCTTGGTCAATTCGCGCCGAGCGAATGGGGATGTTTGGATCTTCGGCGGGTGCTGTGAGTCGCGGCAAAGACAGCACCGGAGTGTCGCCAATGACCAAGCGAGTATCTAAGGCTGTGACCCACAAGGGCTGTCCGTTTTTGGGCTGACCGGTGAAAGGGTCCAGTTCGGTGAACGGACTAATTGGGCCCGGTTCGACAAAGATCTGAGCCGCTTCAACTCGGTAACCCGGTTTGCCATACGGACTGGTGGTGGTCCATCCATTCTGGCCTTGGAAGCGATTACGAGACAACTGCCGCAGCTTTTCGGCGCGGACTCGAAACACGCCTCCGGTTTCGGGGATTTGAGCTTTCAGTTCTGCGTTCAGCAAGAGTGCTCGATCGGTCGCGACATCCATGAATGCGTGGCTGGCAGTGACGATATTGCCAGCCTGACGAATCAGAATGTTGCCCTCCATGTAGACTTGGAATCGAGCACTCGAAGGCTGAGTCAGCGTGCCTCCAAACTGCAGATCCGAACCGCCCACGTCATCGGGTTGAGTCCATACGACGATGCGATCGGCTGATAAGTCCAAGACGCCGGGTTGAATATTTACGCCTCCAATGTTCGCCGTGACACCGTCAATCAACACGTTGACTCCGCCGGTAATCACGTAAATCTGTTCTTCAGGCACAGTGTCTCGTGAGCGCCGGCTGTCGAATTGCAGAGGAGAACTGGTGCGAGGGCGAATCTGGATTCGTCGAGAACCTTCGTTGATTTGATTGGCAACGCGATCGATGGGTTCGGGAGCGTCAAATTGTTGAGTGACAGTTTGGCTGACGCTGCGAACAGGAGCTTCTTTTTCTTTCGCCGTCATCCTGGCCAAGGCAGATTTCATGAATGCCGTGGGGCGACGCAGTTCAGAAGATGATGGCCACTTGCTGCGGATATCTAAGCCGGGCATACTTCGTAGTTTGATGATTTGCCAAGCCAGCGAACGCTTGCGACTGCGATGTTCAAGAGATGATTGTCCTTGAGCATAGACGACAACGTCGTGTTGGTGATCGATCGTTCGTTCCACGATGACCAGCAGATCGGCCTTCAACGAAAGCTCACCCTGAACCAATGTGACCTGAGGATCAAGGCTTGCACCGCCTCGAAGTTCAGTCACCTTTTCAGTCTCACTTCGCCAAGTTTGTTGAGAGGCTGCTTGGATCAAAATGGGTTGGCGGGCGTCGGTGTCTTCAAGCGGTTGAGCAAACTTGTCCTGCGCGCATAAGCTCACCGATGTCAGGATCAGCAGTCCTAACATCCGGCAGCATTGTCTTGCAGCGCGGTTCACGAGTGTCATTTGGTTTCATCTTGAACTGCAAAAAGCGGGTCAAGATTCGGTAAGAGAGAAGAGATTCGGAAGGACGAGAGTGAGAGGGATGATGTTCTGACGGCGATTTGGATGCGTAAAAACGCCATGATTTCGACTGGCAGTGTACGTCGGATTCGGAAAACCGGTCAATATCGACCTGACGAAGGAGGGGTTGCGTAACCCGTTGTTTTGCAACAGCTTGCGTCGAGGTGCGGGAAACGTTCCGCCGATAATGCCGTATTTCTCACCTGTGCCGTTCCACGTGGAGGATTCTGGGGGGCAAGCAGGTTCCAATCGCAGGGCGATTTGGGTCGCTGGATCCAGGCGGTGGCTGTCGATTTCGGAGCCGTCAACGCTTTTCGCAAGTGCGGCTTTTGCGAGGTTGCGATGGTTTGGGAGTGCATGCCATGTGAACGCCGGTTGCGGCGTTGAGTTTCTTCTGGGTCGAGTTTCTTCTGGGGTGAGTTCTTTCGGAACTGACTTTTTCCGCGGGTTGCTGAGGGCAGGGGACGGCACAGAAAATGGGCAGCAGTGAGGGGGCGGCCTTGGTCACTTTGGGCGGCTCGGACGGCTCCATCACCGTGGGCGACTTGGTCTGGGATGGCTTGGTCTGGGATGACTTAGTTCGGGACGGCTTTTTACTTTGGCAGCATCCGCAAGGTTTCAGGACATCAATGCTGACGTGGTCAACATCTGTCGCCGGTTAGTGATCTTCAGAAATCAAGTGCTTCTGGAAGTGAGCGACGATTTTAGAATCGTATTCTTCCGTCGCTACGGTTCGAGCTCGATTGTGTTTCGCTCTTGGCACCAGCCAGCATTCTGTTTCTGCTGGCAGCATCTGAGTTAATTGATTGCGAACCAATTCAGTCACATAGGAATCTCGACTGCCGCCGATCATCAAAACAGCACTGCGAAGATTCTGGACGACATCTTCGAGATGAAGGTAGCGTCTTCCCGTTTTACGTTCGCTACGTCGGATGGCTGAGTTGATGTCTTGCCAGACATGCCAGTCGGGAAGTCTGCTAAAAAACCATGTTGGGCAGACGTGCTGAGAAAATCGACCGGTGAAACTCCAGATCAAGCTGCGAGTACTGTAGGCACTGTCCGTTGCGATGGCGGCAATATCAGATCTCATACTGGCGACGGTCAGTGCGGTACAACCACCTCGACTGACTCCGAACAGTCCCAGCTTCAAGTGTTGGAATCTTTCGTCCGATTTCACCCAATCAATGGCGGCTTGTAGGTCGGTGGCTTCCACCGCCGTGATCCAATGGATGGGCGTATAATCGCTTAACGAACAGCTATCACCATGGTTGTGGAAGTCGAAACTTAGCACCGCAATGTTGGCGGCCATCAAGGCTTCGATGTAGCTCATTGCCGTCCAACGGTTGCCATTCAATTCGTGGCAGAACACGACAACTGCTTTGACGGGGCCTTCCGGAAGATACAAACATCCGGTCAGTTGCCCCTTGTTTTCAAGGCCTTTCACGGTGATGGTTACCGGCTCGCTGGCAACGTCTCGCCGATCTTCAATGACTCCGAAAGGAGGCACGTTTTCGATGAGATTGCGGATTTGACGCGAGGCATAGATGCGATAGGCCACGTCGATCACAACTACGAAAGCCACCAGGCAGGCCACCACGGTGGCGATGATCCAGCCACTGATCACAGCTTCACTTTCGAATCAACCATGCAAGCATCCGAGATTAGGCGTCGTACTTGCTGATGATCAGCGATACGTTTTGACCACCGAAACCAAAACTGTTCGACAGGCACGTCGACACTTGTTTTTCGCGAGGTTGATTAGGAATGTAGTCCAAATCGCAAACCGGATCTGGCGTGGAATAGTTAATGGTAGGAGGCAGTACTCCATCACGCATTGCCAGCATGCAAGCAATTGCTTCCACACTTCCTGCCGCAGCAATTAAGTGGCCCAACATGCTTTTGATGCTGCTGACGGGAGTCTGGTAAGCGTGTTCTCCAAGAGCACCTTTAATGGCCTTGGTTTCGACACTGTCGTTGACCTTCGTGCTGGTTCCGTGAGCATTCACGTAGCCAATTTCTTGCGGGTTGATTCCAGCATCTGCCAACGCCATTTTGATGCAGGCGATTGCCCCTCGGCCTTCCGGATGGATGTCTGTAATGCGGTAAGCATCGGCCGTTGAACCGTACCCTTTGATCTCACCGAAGATCACTGCTCCTCGAGCTTTCGCGTGTTCGAGTTCTTCAAGAATGACCATTCCGGCACCTTCGCCCAACACAAATCCGTCTCGAGTTGCATCGAAAGGTCGTGAAGCTCCGGCGGGATCATCATTGCGTTCTGACAGTGCGGTCAGCAGGTTGAAGCCTGTGACTCCGAACGGGTGAATCATGCTGTGAGCTCCGCCAGAAAGCATGGCGTCCGCGTCACCTCGACGAATAATTTCTGATGCTTCACCAATGGCTTGGCTGCTGGCAGCACAGGCTGTGAGGCAGTTCAGGTTTGGACCTTGAGCATTAAACAGGCTAGACAGATGGGCGGCCGCCATGTTGGGTTCGAGCTCAAGTTCGAACTGAGGATTCATGCTCACCATGAAGTCTCTTGTGAACTTTTCTAAGTCTGCTTCACCGTCTTTGTGCGAGTCTGCAACCAGCGACATAAACTGCATGAAGTCTTGTTGGCCTTCGCCAGCGCCAAGATAAACACCGAACCGAGTTGGGTCGAATGTCTTGGAATCTCGAATGCCAGATTCCTTGACTGCTTGTGATGCAGCACCGATGGCAAAGCGAATGTTGCGGCCTGCATCGGCAAAGCGGGCCGGGTTTTCGACGTACGAATCGAAATCGTAGTCTCGAACTTCCGAGGCGAATCGAGTTGGAAAGTTGGTCGCGTCAAAGTGAGTAATCGGCGCGACGCCGCTGCGTGTTTCCAGCAGACCTTTCCAAGTGTCCTCAACTGAATTTCCCAGTGGAGTCACACAGCCTAAGCCTGTTACGACAACTCGACGATTCATAATGTTTTCCGTTACGACTGAATTCTGATGCCACGCTTCGCTCGGCCAACGCGTGTCAGCGGTTCGACAAAAGCAAAACTGTCACTGGCAGATTGTAGCTGAACTTGCCAAGAGTGCAGTGTTACGTCTCGGGATTCCTGAAGTCTTGGCGACTTCCCACCCCATTCAAATGCTGGGCAAGAAATGGCAGGCCAGCCACAGAAACATGATTCGCATTCGTGGCCAGAATTGCCAGCAATTCGCTGGACACAACGCCTACATTTCGATCTTTCCGACGTCTAGGATATCTAACAGATTCAGCCGGAAGACGAATTGCTTTTGATCGATTCGGCTTAACTGAGGATCGTCGGATGACAGATGCACGAAAACAATGTCGGCGGTGGCAACCAGCCGGTCTCCAACCATCGCCGTCACTTCCGTGGAACCGCCTTGGTCTGAATCATTCACCAAAGTGGCGGAATAGATCAGTTGGTCCCCGGGGCACGCGAAGCTATGAAATTCGACCTTCGGAACCTTCGCCAAGATGACGTTGTGTTCGAAATCGTTTTTTTCACCCAGCAAGATCCCACCTGTTTGAGCCATCCCTTCGATCATCAGTGACGCGGGCATCACTGGGAATCCGGGGAAGTGGTCGTGCATGTGTTCTTCGGCCAGCGAAATGTTCTTCACAGATTTCGCGGAAACTCCGGAATTGAATTCGATGAATTTGTCGACCCAATACCATCGCATGAGCTGTGGCTTTCTGTTGAAGAAGTTCGTTGAGAACCGTTGCCAGTTCTTAAAAGTACGGCCGAGCAGAAGATGGGATGCATGTTGGAAATCTGAATCTGGCTGAGCCAGCCTAGCGAATCAGTCTAGTGAATCAGTCTTCCATTGGCATCATCTGCATGGCCATAAAAAAGGCCCGAACCGGGCCGAGCAAATCGGCCGGCTTCGAGCCATCTTGTGTTGCATTTCGTTCTGTCTGTGACGTGATTTGAAAAGCACGGTCCGACGACAGAACTTGGCAATTAACCCAGCTTTGAAGCGAGGAACTTGCACATCATGTCAACGGTGAACAGGTCGGGCAGTTTGCTGACCTGAGGGTCACCGGCGAAGGCATCGATGTCTGCGTGAGGCATTTTTTCTCGCAGTTGTGCGATGCCGCCTTCGGTCACTTTTCCGTCTTCGACGAATCCGGAATCAGCAGATGCAAGGTTCTCTGGGAACAATTCACCGCGAGGAATCTTGATGTCGAAGTTCTTTTCTAGACGGAACACGATGTCCAGGAAGTCGATTGATTCTGCACCAAGGTCGCCAATCAAAGTGGCTTCCGGAGTGACTTCGTCATCATCGAGACCCAACGCGTCAACCAGAGTTTCTTGTACCTTCTCGAAGATCTCATCAGAACTTGGCATTCAATTCGTCCCCTTCCGTGATCCGTTAAAAATCGAATCACGAAGTATCATCGCCAAACCCAGCGAGCCGTTCTGTTCGGGCGATGACAACCAGAACGGTAATTCAGTAAAATTTCGAATCGCTGCCCCCAAAGCATTGATTCGAGCGGCGGAGATTAACGCTCCCCCTGACAAAAATCGACTCTGATCCGTGCGGATTCAGAAAGTCGCAGGTTTCTCAAACTGCATTCCCAGAGTAAATATCGTGCCTTTTGGCCGAATTGTTTCCATGAGAAGTGCAGCCTAGATATGTGTCTTCTGAACTGGATTTCACCCTAGTGGTCGGAATTGCATTCAGTCTAGGGTGAGTTTCAGTTGCTCATCGTGCGTTTCGGTCGAGCCAAGCAGCCGTGCTGTGGGCAAGCCAGCTCAGTTGGCACGCCGCTTCGCTGACATGCCGCTTCGCTTACATGCCGCCCAGAGTCAGGCCTCCATCTACTTTCAGAACTTGACCGGTGACGTACGACGATGATTCTTGTGCGAAAAATACGACTGCGTTGGAAATGTCTTCGGGGCGTCCCAATCTTCGAGCGGGAATCTTCTTCTTGATTTCTTTTCCAGCCATTTCAACGACGGCGGTTGTCATGTCTGTTTCAATAAATCCGGGAGCCACAGCATTGGCAGTGACGCCTCGACGAGCCAGTTCGGTGGCCACGCAACGAGTAAACCCTTCGACTCCACCCTTGCTGGCCGCGTAGTTGGCTTGGCCTGGGTTTGAAACGTCTGCGGCAACGCTCGACATATTAATGATTCGGCCGTAACGCTGGCCCATCATTTGACGAGTCGCCGCTTGGCAGAAATTGAACACGCTGGTCAGGTTGGTGTCGATGACATCTTGCCACTGTTCCGCATCCATGGTCGCCAGCAGACCATCTTTGATGATGCCCGCGTTGTTGACCAGAATGTCGAGTGATCCCCATTTTTCGACAATCTCATTGACTGTCTTGTCGGCTGTTTCCTTGTTGCGAACGTCAGCTTGAATGGCCCAAAGTTCGAAGCCTTTTTCGGCTCCGGCCTTCACCACTTCGTCTGCTGCCGCAGTGTTGGAATTGTAGACGAAAGCAACCTTGGCTCCGTCTGCCGCCAGTGCTTCCACGATGGCTCGACCAATTCCTCGGCTTCCGCCCGTGACCAATGCCACTCGACCATCCAAACTCATCTTCTTGCTTTCCCGATTTCGACCTGCCAAACAATTGGCAAGCTAAAACAGTTTGACTTGAAAGTTCTTAGTTTCCGATCAGTCGACCCACATTGGGCGACACATGTTGATTTTATCAGCGATCCACGCGGTGATTGGAAATTCCAGCTCCGCGAAATCGATCTATTCCTCTGAAGTGTTGCAACGCAACCTCTGGTTTGCCGTAGGGCGGCCTTGATGAGTGACCTAGATTCTGCTGGATGAGTTGGCGGCGGAACAAGTGCTGCGCGCCACGGTTCAGCTTCTTGGTTTGGCATCGCAGCTGTTCAATCTGTGTTTGATTTCAATCACGCAGATTCCATGGGCACCAATGGGAAGTTGACTTGGTTGTACAACGTTTTCATGCTTTCCAAGATCCGCTCATCGGAGCCAGCCATGTCTTCGCGATGATCTCGAAGATTCTTCTTTAGCAAAGTGATTCTTGCGCTGACAGCAGACATGTTGTCCACTGTGCCGCTGGCGATAAATGAAGCGGTGTCGGCTTCATTCTTCTTCATTGTGGCCGTCAGGTTTAAGGTTTGGCCGGGCTTCAAAAAGGAATTGAATTTCACGGCCTTTGCTTGTTTCAACACGATCACACTGTGTTGAAAATCGTCGGTGACTCGGCTTAGCCATGCACACGTCTGGACCATGGCTTCCACCATGAAGACTCCTGGCAAAATGGAAAACCCCGGAAAGTGATCCTGAAGGTATTCTTCCGCCATCGACACGTTTTTGATGGTGGAAATTGATTCACCCGGAGTCAGTTCTGTGATGCGATCAACAAGGCAAAACTTCATGAATCAAATCGTTTCCGAACAAAGCCGCCTGCTGAATCATTGATGGACAGATTCAGTGACGTCGTACAGGAATAAAATGGCGTGAAACTGGGGCAACTTAAAATTGTGTTTGAACCAAAAGGTGGTGTCAAACCAGGGCGTTGGGTGAAGTCGGGCAACTGTAGCCGACCAAATCGCCGCCGACAACGGAATAGAGCTTGACGGTGTGCGATTCACAGCGACTATTCGGATTCAGAAGCTTAGCGTCTTCGGAAACGGTGCAGTTGCTGCAGCCGAATTAGACTCTGAAGATTGACTGAATGGATCCCACGATGGCCCGTTTGGTCTGCAAATTCCAAATCTGACCAGAAAATTCCGGCATCATCGACGATTGCCGCCTGAAGCGAAGCTGAGTCAAAATTTCGCCAGTTGGCGACTTGGAGCAATCCAATGTCACGTTGGTTGCATGAAATCGAGGGAAGCAGGCACAGAACAGGTGACTGTTATATAGAGGTCGGGAAGAGCGTGGGTGTCAGGAAACGCGTGGGCGTCAGGAAGAGCTTAGACGTCAGGAACAGCGTAGATACCAGAGAAATGCCATCTGCTAGGTGGTTGACTGTGCTTCGGACGGGCCGTGTTTCGGCCTTGTTGTCCAAAAACGTGCAGTTCACAGTTTCAATGGACTTCGCCATGCTTTCCTTGAGTTCTTAAATTCGCTTGATTCGCTAGAGCTTGCTTTCAGAGGATTGCAAATTCATCTGCGGTAATGCAGATTACATTGCGGGAATCCCATAGTCCGGTTTTCCCGCATAGTCGGAAGAGGAGCATGGGTTTTGCGCCCAAAGTGATTGGGTGAGTCAACGCACGTTGACAGAAGGTGGTAGGGTCAGCCATGTTGACGCAGTTGCCGTAAAGCCCTTGTCCGTTAAAGTTTTGGTTAACGAATAAATATTGCCCAAAACTCTTGGACCTCCTGTTTTAGCGCGTTAGACTCACGAACCGTTGAAGTTGGAGAAATCCACGGGCCAGCGACGGGCAGACACTCGGATTGCATTCCTGCAAAAAAGGTGACTGCAAAACATTGACTGATGTCCACGGGGGGTGTGACCTCGGGATTCTTTTTTGTATGTGAATCGAAAGATTCGTGGAGGAGTTGTTCGAACATGCGTTATGTTCTGTCACTCGCAGCAGCAGTCTTGATGACTGCGTCTGCTCAAGCTGGTGGTTGCTGCGGCAGCCAGGTTAGCTCTTGTTGCTCCGCCCCTTGTGCCGAGAGTTGTAGCCCATGTGGTGCCAGCTCGTGCGGTTCAGGTTGCGGTGTCAGCGGAGCCGTTGTTAGCTCTTGCGGAGCGTCAAGCTCTTGCGGTAGCTGTGGAACGTGGGAAACTGTGCAGGAAACTGTCATGGTCTCACAGATGGTTCCGGAAACTCGAACCATCACCGTTTCTGTACCTGTTCAGGTTCAGAAGCAGGGTACTCGTACAGTCTGCAAGACTGTTTACGATACTCAGACTCAGGAATACACTGTTATGGTTCCAGTTCAGGAACAACGACAGGGTACTCGCACAGTTTGCAAAACTGTTATGGACACAAAAGAAGTGCCTTACACAGTTTGCGTTCCAGTTCAGGAACAGAAGACTGGCTCTCGTACTGTTTGCAAAACTGTCATGGACAGCCAGCAGCAGTCTTACACAGTCATGGAATCATACCAGGAGCAGATGACCGGTTCACGGACTGTCTGCAAAACTGTTATGGAACCTAAGACTCAGACTTACACAGTCAACGAGTCTTACCAGGAACAGATGACTGGTTCACGAACTGTTTGCAAAACTGTCATGGACAGCCAGCAGCAGTCTTACACTGTGAACGTTCCTTACCAGGAACAGATGACTGGTTCTCGAACCGTATGTCGTCAGGTTCCAGTTCAGTCTTTCCGAACAGTCTGCCAAGAGCAGGGTCATTGGGAAGAAGTTGCAGTACCTAGCTGCGGCGGATGTGGTTCTTCTAACGGCGGATGCGGTTCTTCTTGCGGCGGCTGTGCTTCAGCTTGTGGCGGATGTGCTGTTTCAGCTTGTGGTGGTTGCGGTGTTGCTTCAGCTTGCGGAGCAGTTGCTTCTTCTTGCTGCACACCACAGACAACTCGTCGCTACGTGTCTAACAAAGTTCAGGTTCAGGTCCCTTACACGACTTACCAGTCTGTACAGGAACAGGTTCCTTACACTTACACAGTCACAAAGATGCGTCAGGAAACTAAGACTCGAACAGTTCAGGTTCCACGTCAGATCCAAGAGCAGGTTCCTTACACTTACACAGTGACCAAGTGCCGACCAGTTCAGAAGACTCGCACCTACAATGTTGCTCGTCAGATCCAAGAACAGGTTCCTTACACTTACACAGTGACTAAGTGCCGACCAGTTCAGAAGACTCGAACTGTACAGGTTGCTCGTCAGGTTCAGGAACAAGTTCCTTACACCTACACTGTGACTAAGATGGTTCAGCAGCAGAAGACTCGAACTGTTCAGGTTCCACGTCAGGTTTCAGAGCAGGTTCCTTACACATACACCGTATGTGTTCAGCAGCCTCAGACTAAGACTCGCAACATTCAGGTTGCTCGTCAGGTTTCAGAGCAGGTTCCTTACACCTACACTGCAACTGAGATGACTCAGCAGGAACGACAGGTAACCGTTCAGGTTTGCCAGCAGGTTCCTAAGACTGTCTCACGACAGGTTTACCGAGCCGGTGGCTGCGGTTCAGCTCCAGTTAGCTCTGGCTGTGCTGGTGGTTGCGGTTCAGCTCCAGTCAGCTCTGGCTGTGCTGGTGGCTGCGGCGTTGCTGCTCCAGTTAGCTCTGGTTGTGGATGCAACTAGTTTCTCACGGTCGCTCTGCGACTGTTGAAAAACTAAACGAATTTGCGGTGGCGAAATCTTCGGATTTCGTCACCGTTTTTTTATGCGCTGAATTCTCAGACTCGCTTCGCCTAGTTTCGCATTGCGGAAGTTTTCACTGCGTATGTTTGCATTGCGGAAGTTTGCACTGCGGAAGTTTGAGGCATGGAATATCAGGCAGGAAGTCTTGTGTGGGTGCTTGGCCGATCCGTTTTTGTCGGGACGTCTTGATCGCCTTTCCCACGTCCTGAAATTGCGATGCCGTTAAAACCCTGTCGCACACGCTTGCAGACTTTTGCCGGATGAGTCAAAACTTGCCGCGTGCTTGGTGCTTGATGTCGTTTGAGTCTTTGAAATTCGCTGTCTTCTCATTTTTTTTGCCGATGGAATGGCCACATATCCTATGCCGGATTCCGATATTTCCTTGTCTGTTCAGGCCGTTCGTTCGCTGATGCCTGAAGTTCACGTCGGCATCATTTTAGGATCAGGGCTGGGAGCGGCCGCTCAACAAGTCGCCGACAATCAGGGACTTGTGATTCCGTACTCTGAACTGCCCGGCATGCCTCAGACTCAGGTGGCAGGCCATGAAGGACGGCTGGTTTTAGGCAGCGGTGAATTGCAAGGAGTTGCCTTGTTGCAGGGGCGAGTTCATTCCTACGAAGGCCATGCGGTGGACCGGTTGACTTTTGCGACTCGAATGCTGGCCGAGTTGGGCATGCAGACTTTGATTGTCAGTAACGCGGCGGGTGGAATTCAGGCCGGCTATTCACCGGGTGATCTGATGCTGATCGATGGGCACTGGACACTGTGTGATGTCCAAGAACGTGACAGTGCGAAATCGTCGTTGGGCAAGACCGTGAATTCAGTCGGCAGGTGCTTGTGGAGTTCACGATTGTTGCAGTTGGCGTCGTCATTGCCTTCTGCATTGAAGATTCATCAAGGCTGCTATGCGATGATGAGCGGCCCCAACTATGAAGCTCCTGCTGAGATTCGAATGCTAAGAGGCCTCGGTTGCCAAGCGGTTGGGATGAGCACCATTCCTGAGGCATTGGCAGCGGCGCGTCGAGGCATCGAGGTGCTGGGGATAAGTTGCATCACCAACGTGGCCGCCGGGCTTTCGGATCAACCACTCGATCATTCCGAAGTTTCCGAAACAGCGGGCTCTGTTGAAACAGAATTTGTGGACTGGTTGTTTCGGCTTGTGAAGCGGCTATGAAATCATCGACCGCCTTGCCAGAGGCTCATGCTGCTAGGAACTTCTGAAGGCAATGGGTGTGTGCAGTGGGCAGTGTGCTGATGCTGGGTGATCGCGTTGGGCGACGGCATGGAAGAGTCGGCGTGATGAAAAGGCGAGGCGGTGATTGTTCTTTGCCCATGCTGCTTCGTGTTTCACTGTTCACTGTTCACTGTTCACTGTTCATTGTTCATTGTTCATTGTTCATTGTTGGTTGTTCTAAGTTTCAACTAGGCCAAGGCGTTTCTGTTTCCGGCTGGAAGGTCGTGCGGGTGCTTCAAAGAGACAGCCGGTCGTTGCAGCCGTTCTTGCAGGCGGTCGTTGCAGGCGGTCGTTGCAGAACGAGAAACAGTGCACAATTTGCGGGCTTCGGATTTCAGGGTGATTCTGAGTTCGTCGGAGTGGCCCACTTGCTTGCGGGCGGTGCCTTTAAATTTTGCGATGGGGATTTTGGAAACTTAAATTCAGTCCTTGGCAACCGTCCAAAAAAATCAGATTGCTCCCAGCAAGGGGGTGGGTTGTGCAGACGCTGACGTTCGTCATGTTGTTACCGATAATTCGCGACCGTTACAGTTTCCCAAACTTCCCTGAAAGGACCGTCGATAGCTGTCTACATGGCCGCAAGTTTCCGCTGAAACAGCGAAGCCATCAGGATTGTTTGAGACGCCCTGTTTTGCTCACGACAACAACGCGTCTTCGAATTTTAGTTCCTCTGCTTCAATAAGGTTTGTCTCTGCCCAATGCGACAGTCACCCACAGCCAGCATGAAGCCCACCGCCAATGCGGATATTCGTACACTGGATGACTTACGACAGTTCATTCACCTAGAACTATGCCGGAAGGAAAATCTGCTTGAAAACCATTTTCCAATGACCGAACTTGAACTCAAGCGAGCTGGTCGGTGTTGCGGCTATCAGTTCATTCTTCATGGTCCTCGAAGCGTGCGGTTGAGTGCCGTATGGGACCGATCTGGCAACGTTGTATTGCTGTATGATGTTGTTGGAAACCGCTTCGCCAAGGTGCCTTTGAAGCGCCCTGTAGGTTAGTCACCTGCAGTCTCAGGGCAATTGCTGTTGCCACAAAAAGTCGTTGCGGATTTTCACGAGTTCCGTAATGCAGTCTATGGCTGAGAGATGAATTGAGTGAGTTTAAGATCAGACTGGTGATGCAGTGTCAGGGAGCACATTGTTCACCAGATTCCGCACGAACACAACGTTGCAGCTGAAGGGTAACGTTAAGTCTGATCACATCGCCAACAGGAATCTCTCAGCCCGCGACCAATGCAAGATTTCACCCACTGCTGGAAGGTCAATCAATTGATCTCGCAAATGGCTGAAACGCGATTGGTATGAACGCGGTTGGTTCGAACACGAACCTGTCACCGAATTTCTTGACAGCATTCGCTAAGCAACGTCTCTGCACCAACGCCCGGCTGAGATTCACATCGTGCCCCACCGCAAATTTCTCAGCGGATTTCGGGAACCTTGTGTCAACGAAATGCAGGCCAAACGTCATCAACGATGACCACGATGCATGCCCTCGCAGTAAGCAGTATCGTTTCGAAATCCTTGCAGAACTCAAAGACAACAAGCAGGCCCGCGAAGCCTCATCTGCCGTCGATTTCTCAGCCGTGATATCTTTACGCGCTATTGCGGATCTCGCAAGGAAATCGATCGCGCCCAGTGACTTATGGGGCGGCGGCAAGAAGACAGCGTCGGCTCCCCGTCTGATCGACCAAGCGAATGTGTTGAGTTTCCAAGCGTACAGTGGATCGTGGAGCCTTGTTTTTGCCGTTCGATGACTTGAGATTGCTGCCCAGCATCTTTGTTCCGGTTTGCAATTCTGCCATGAGCGAGGCGAACCCATTGCGGCATGAGAGTGTCTGAACACGGATCTGCAGGCCCGTGGCTTCAAGCTGAGTCACCATCAACAGGCCTTGACTGATTGCTTTTCCACGACAGAAAGAGACTGAACTTCAACGACAAACGTCTGGCGAAAGCCATCGCGATTCGAGACCAATCATACGGCCTGCTGATGTGGTTGAGCGATGCTCTTAACGCCGATCTGATACAACCCGCTTTTGCTGCCCGACATTCGGGAGGACCTGAAGCGGCGATTCAGTGGCTGGATTCCAACCACGGCGAAATTCCTGAACACCTAAGACCTCGCGGAAGTGACCTTGCTGAGTTCGGAGCATTCTTCAGCACGTACCTGCTGTCTTCATTTGAGGTCGTTGAACAACGAGGTGCAACGCGCGTCGGTCGAGCTCGAGGAATCTGCAGGTGCGAAATTTGCCAGAGACTCACGAACGCTCCTTTTCTGCGGACTCGCAAGGTATACGCAAGACACAAACGCCGGGCCAACATGCTGATGGAAGATTGCCTGCAAGTGCTTGCAAAGAAACATCATCTGAACATCGATGTCTCACGCATCAATCAACTTGTGGCCAATCAGCAAACGCGACGAGATTGCGCATACCTGGCGTATGGTTATTGGTTAGTTCAGCGTCTTTCTGGTGAATCAGACGGAACCTCAGTTTTAGCTCTTTGGAGACTCATTGCGTGGGATCCACGTGGTGGTATGCGACGTGGTGGTATGAGGCGTGGGTTTTCACTGAAGCTCGAAGATTTTCAAAGCGCCAGAGAGCGTCTTTTGGTGGTTCTCAGATCGATGTTGTAAGAACAACAGTGTTCGCTGAAATCGCAATCGGCAATCGTTTCAAATCGATGAGGGCCGTTGGTTTGGCCCCTCTTTTCTTTATCTTCGACCTGCTTTGAGTCAGCGTCGACCGACCGCCAAGCGATCATCTGGCAGCGACGAACTGCCAGCGAACATCTGGCCGAAGTAACCGCTTACCATTTCGCCAGCGACGCCACGTGAGCGGCCGAGCCGTCTCGTAACCAGCCGTCTAACTGAGCAGGGTCTTTCATTTGCTGTCCTCGATGAATGGGCACCACTTGGAATTCGCAACGAATGCCTGACAACGCGGTCATGTCTCCCCACAGTTTTTCAAACTGGCAAATCGGGAACACGTCTTCTTGTCCTCGTCCCCAACGTTTCTTGACGTCTTTTAAGGTGACGTAAGTTGGCAAGCGTTGGCTAAGCTGTTCGACGGCCGCGGTGACTTTGTCAGCATCTGCTAAGTCACTGCGTTCGAGCCCAAAGGTTTTTAGAAGTTGGTCGATGGTGATCCACGTTGTCAACGTGTTGTAGTACGAAAGGTCGAATTCTTCTTCTTCTCGAGGCATGGCGAGGCCTTCCACCAATCGCACTTTGCCATCGACTTTCGCCAATCCGCCGCCTCGATCATCCAGCCGCCGTCCGATGACTTCAAACGAAAGATGGGCGTTTGATTGGATGTGAAGTCCCAGGTTTGCTGGGTCAACGTTGGCTCCTAACGTGTCTACGTTGTGCAGCATTAAGTATTTCAAGCTGGGTTGTTGCTGCAGCAGGCGATGCAGTGTTCCATTCAGCAACAGGTTCGGGATTTCGTACCAGTGCCCTACCGGGTGCAAGCATTGTTCGGCGATGTTGTCTGTGTAATCAGATGCTTCACCGGAAGACTTGGCCCACTGAATCAAGGCGGCTCGCACGCTGGCTCGCACTTTTTCCTGTTGTTCGTCAAGTACCTGTTGAGACGTTTCTTCCCATGCAAACTGCAGGTCTCGAACCATAGGCACCATTCTCAGCCCGACCGATGCTCCTCGAGACACAAACACGTTGTTGGATTGTTCACCCACAGCTTTGCGGATCGGTCCGTCGGTGAGATATCCGGTGGTGATTAAATGAGGAATCGTTGCAGAATACTGCTGCGACGTCTTCGCGGTTTTTGCCAGATGGACGTCGAGGAACGAGCGGAATTTGCCGTCACATTTCCAGAACGGGTTTAAAGCTTTGACGACTCCTGCCCCTTGAGTCCAGCGGCTACCAACGCCGGCAGCTAAGGTCACCACGGCGACTTCTGAATTCTTTAGCGCGGCGGTTCCCGCTTGGATTGCTGCGTCATCGACTGCGGTCGTGGCGTCGATAATATCTTCGGGACAGACGTCTTCGATTTTTGACGTGGCCGGCAAGCGGTTTTGTGAAAGCCCCAATCGGCCCGACTTCATGTCTTCTCGAATTTGTTCATGCGCATTTTGTGAAAACCCATTTCGTTTCAGCAGGTCTTCCAGCGTCGTTGCCGTTTTTGATTCCGACACCATGCCGGGCAAGATTCGGTTAAGCAGCCCAATGGACGTGTTCTGACTTTGATCTCCTGAACGACATTCAGCTCCGACGTGTTCCAGCAATTTGCGGGTCATTGGAGGCAGCGAGCTGATGTTGTGCTTCAGTAAATCGGGGACAACCAAAGGGAAATAACCGGCGGGCAGGTCTAAGCCATTGCACAATTCGGCGAAGGTTCCGTTGTCGTTGATTTCGAAATCGTACACCACAGGATCCATCGCAAACGCGACTTCGTCCTGCATTTCGTGCTTTACTTCTAACATCATTTGCTGCAACCATTCGGCGGCAGCTTCTCGAACGCCGGGTTCAAAAATGAAGCCCATGCCTCCGCCCGACATTCCTCCGAGCATCCAAAATCCGTGGAACTGATTACCGTATTTGGTTTCGCATTCGTCAATCAGGCGTTCCGTGTAGGCGGTTGTGCACCACGGAATAATATCTTGCAACGGCCCATGGAAATTGCGATGAGTTGCCTGGCCGATGGCCGGAATGTCTCCCGATTTCAAAGCCGCAGTGATGTCGTCTAAGATTGAGATCGCTTGTTGCCGAGCTTCCCATTCGGTTTCGCTGCGTAGCAAATATTTTTCGGTCACCATTTCTAGAATGGGGCCGACATTTTGAGCCATTCCTCCGTGCACCAGCACCAAGCTTTGCTGCAGTTGTTGTCGTGTTGCGTCGCTGACTTCGTCTTCGGTGAAGACGGAATGTTGAGGCATCAGGCGGCCGGAACTGATTCCGAATTCTGGATCGCCATCAGTTGCGGTGGCACCTTGAATCAATTTAATGCCAGGCCAGATGCCGCCGGAATCTTGCCATCCTCCGCCGGAACCACCGATCCATTCTCCGAGGATGGCTCGAGCTGCCACGATGCGGCGATCGTTTTCTGCAAGAGCACCTTCCAGTGTTGATACTTGCCCGGTGGCCCGCATGCAGATGGAAATCAGTGAACCCAGCAGGTTGGTGCTGACGGCTAATCGAGATCCCTTGGGAATGTCGTTGACTCGAGAAACAATTTCTAGCCCCAAGCCCGGGCCAACAACCTGTGATAGCAGTTCGCTAATTTTGGCTCCACAACCTTCCATGCCGGGAGGGATCAAGCCGGAAGCGATGACCGCCGCTTTTAATAGCCCCAGATAGTCTCGACCAAAGTCGAAGACTTCGTTGATTTCCGTCAGATCGGCTCGACTGTCTAAGTCGATCGACACCAGTCTCAGGACGGGTTCGTCGATGACTCGGAGTGAACATTCGATGGGAGGAACAGGCTGGCTGTGTTTGCCTCGAACCGCTAAGTTGATACTGGCGTTGATTACCTTTGCGCCGTCTGGGTAATCCATCCCCAAAAAGAAGATGTCGCTCCACGCGCTATGAGTGAAGTCCATGCGAACGGCCGTGCGTTCTTTCAGATTGGGATAGCAGCCCGACTTAGAATTGATGGCCAGTAGTTCGGGGCGGATGCGTAAAGGTAAGTCAGACGGATGTCCCGTTCTGAACATCCATTGATTGCCCTTCACCGTGCGAACACTGCGGCGAACCTGGTTGGCTAAAGTTTGGAAAGCCAGCTGATGATAGGCTTCGGCCAATGCGCTGCTGATGGCAACTGATGGACCATGTTGGTTCATGTGGTCCAGAAAGGTGTCGACAGCTTCGGGAAAGCGGCGGCCGAGAAGCTGTTCGTAGCCCTCGTAAGGAATGTTGCCGCACTGCTGCTGGTTTAAGGTGACGGGAAGATGAAAGCGGTGGATGGCCGTCAGGAAAAAGAGAGCTCGAACTCGACGATATAAATTGTCTTCCTTGCGGCGAAACTGATCCAGCTGATTGCATTCGTTAATCAGCTGGTCTGAATCTAGGTTTTGACATGCCGAATCCAGCGACCGGTTTTGGACGTCAGAGTTTGAGCTGGTTAGGATATCAAGCAGTTCAGACATGGTTTGGTGTCGGGTTTCAAGTGTTAGGTTTGAGACGTCGGTTATTCTGGCTGCCGTTGTTCAGGCTGCGGCGATCGGCGTTTCGGAAATTCAGGCTACAGTCAGATCAACAAGATCAGCAATTAAGTGACCAGTGAAGTGAGCTGCGTAGCACGCGTTGGTCACTTCCCTTTTGAGACGACAACCTGTTGAGATTCTGCGAGCAACTTGACCATTTCAGATAGCACGAAGTCTCGGTCTTGCCCGGTCAGCGAAATGGCCAATTGGGCCAACAGCAAACCGTATCGATGGCTAATGTTGTAGCGGTTTCCTTGCAGTTCCAGCGCCAAGTACCGTTCCACTGATGCAAGTTCTGACAGCGACGATGAAAGATCAATCGTGCCTGATTCTGCTCGATCCAAATTGCTTTGCAGCAGTTTTAGGACGGCTGGAGTCAACACGTGCATTCCGAACATGCACATGTAGTGTCCCGATCGTTGTCCGGGAACAATCAGTTCTTGTTCGGCGATGGTTGGAGTCGGTTTTTCGACGACAGAATTCACTGTGTAGAGGCGATCATTCTTCGGAACCGGAGATGCTCCGACGGTCCCGAAGTAGATGATTTCGTTTTCCCGAGTCGCTTGAATGGCACTCACGCTGCATTCTTCGGTGGATGCAGTTTGGCACAGTTGAGCGGCGCAGCTTTGGTGGCTTTTACTGACGTACAAATGGTCTGACACCAAGTGCAGAAAAGCTTCGCCATCGATGAAATCTTGAGCTCGAAGAATGGCGTCTCCGTAGCCCTTCGGGTTGTCTTGTTCGCAGAAGACGAGCCGTGATGCGTGATTTCCGGCAGCAGAAAGATAGGGAGCCGATTGGCCAGGACGAATGACGATGGCAATTTCTTCGATGCCCGCGTCGACAATTTCGTCAAGCGTACAGCGTAGGACGGTTCGTGAATTTCCGGCTCGATCAACGATGCTTTGTAAAGGCAAATTGGAATGGTATTCGCCCGCCGCCGTAATGACGGCCTTCCTGATTCTCATATCTTGATCGCTCCGAAACATTCAATAAACGGTTGCCTGTACATTAACGTCTGGCCTCAATTAGGTCGGGGGCAACTTGCCAGATTCCTTGTGAACGGCAGGGCTTGGCACAAATTATGGACAGCAGGATGGGTGTTGACATGATGTTGAGGAAACTCAACATCGCTAGAGTGCCTGAATTGCCATGTTTTCATTGGTGAAGACCACTGGCAGCGTGTCAATCCGTTGTTAAACTGCGTGTTTCGGAATCAGTGCATTTTGCATGTGCGAGCCTGTTTCGGGTTCGAGCCTGTTTCGTGTGCGAGCATGTATTTGAATGCTTCCACAACATTCCGTTCAACGAACATCGTTGCCAAGGCGACTGCGTTCGCAACCAACGAATTCAATTTGCGGCTCGAAAGTTTGTGAGAGCCAAAGTGATCATCCAGCCAGAATCCTCCCAAGCCAACCTCAGTTGCGGACCCAGCTTCATGAAACTTAACTCTGTTGTACTTTGCCTGTTTGCCACGAGTCTTTCCCTTTTGGGCTCAACCACGACAGCCGATGATTGGACATGTTTTCGCGGAGCAGATCGTAGCGGCCGAACGACTGAAACGGGCTTAAAGAAATCGTGGCCTGAAAATGGCCCCAAGAAGGTTTGGGTTTCGAAGGACGCGGGCATTGGCTATTCAAATTTCGCGGTTGTTTGCGATCGCATGTATACCATGGGTGCCGACGCGTCGACGGAATACGTGATTGCTCTGGATGCCAAGACAGGCCGTAAGGTCTGGCAAACTCCGGTTGGCCAACGTTTGCAAAACGGTTGGGGCGACGGTCCTCGAAGCACGCCGGCAGTCTCTGGTGACACAGTCGTTGCAATCGGAGGCAAGGGGGCGCTTGTTTGTGTGGCTGCTGCGGATGGTAAAAAGCTTTGGTCTGTTGAACTGACAGAACTGGGCGGAAAAATTCCAACTTGGGGATATTCCGAAAGCCCACTCATCGATGGCGACACTGTGCTTGCGACTCCCGGTGGCAAGCAGGGCACTGTTGCTCGCTTCAACTTGGCTGACGGAGCAAAGCTGTGGCAGTCCGCTGACATCAAAGAATTTTGCCACTACTCAAGTATTGTGCCCATTGAGCACTATGGTCAGAAGCAGTATTTGCAGTTGACGATGTCAAAAGTCTTTGGCTTAGATAACGACGGCAAATTGCTGTGGCAAGCCGATTGGCCGGGCCGCACCGCCGTCATTCCGACTCCGATCTACAATGCGGGCCAAGTGTTCGTGACGGCGGGTTACGGTTCGGGCTGCATGTTGTTGAACGTCACGAAAGACAATCAAGTTGAAAAAGTTTACGCCAACAAAAAGATGAAGAACCATCATGGCGGAGTCATCTTAATTGGTGACGCTTTGTACGGTTACAGCGACGGAGTTGGCTGGGCGTGTCTGGATTGGGCGACCGGAGACATCGTGTGGAACGAAAAGAAGGCGTTAGGCAAAGGGGCGATCAGTTACGCTGACGGACGGTTTTATTGCTTGGATGAAAAGTCGGGCACGTGCGTGCTGATTGAAGCGACTCGAGACAGCTGGAAGAAAGTGGGCGAATTCCGCTTGGATCCTCAAACCCAGCAACGAGCTACCAAGGGCAAAGTGTGGACTCATCCGGTCATTGCAAATGGCAAGCTGTATTTGCGAGATCAAGAAGTGGTGATTTGCTACGACATCGCTGGCTAAGAAATTTGCTTAACGCCAGAGATCCTTTTCTCAGGCTGAATCGAGGAAACGGAGTGCCGGCAGTCACTGGCTGTTGTTCGTTGACGCAGTCTGGATTCGGGAACCCGACGCGTGACGGCTTGTTGATTTACTGTTTTTGATATGCAGTCGATCTGTCATTCCCCCTTTCCCCCCGCGACCGTGCAAGCGCAACGGTAGCGAGGGGACATGGTGGTTCAGGTGAGAAAGGGTGAGAGGGACGGATAGAGCACAAGCG
>JBDWHY010000122.1:0-29011 GCA_039974975.1 Fuerstiella sp.
GCTGTTGGTTGGGTTGTTGCTCGGCTGGTTGATCCACCACACCCTGTTGCTGCTGAGGCTCAGCACTTCGCTGAGGCTGCCCTTCAATGAAGCCATTCGCTCGCTGGATCGGTCTGCGAGCCGCTCCGATCAAATTACTACCGGTTTTGAAGAACTGATCAACGGCCATTTGAAGATCGTTCAGCGGCCTTGGTTCTGGATCTGTTGGCAGCCGAACACGTCCACCCGTGTTGAAATTCAAGTTCGCCAATTCATCGGCATTTCCAATGTTCTGTCGAATCAGTCTAATTGCTCGATTGAATTCAGTGCTGCCAATTTCGCCGCTGGTGTTTCGCGCTTGCAGATCTCCAAGCAATTGATTTGTGATGATATTTGCCCGCAACAGATCGGCGTCGCGACGTTCAGTGCCAGTCAACTGCTCGTCACTTCTACCGTCCAACAGATTATCTAAGGTGCTTTTCAGCGTAACATCAACGCCCGCCTGTCTGCTGTCTACAGCATCGATGAACCCGCCGACCAAGCTGGCACCGAAATCTGCGAAACTGTCACCAAAACCGATGTTTGTTTGGGCAAGTGACTCATTGAAAATCTGATCACGCAAGGCTTCGACAGCTGCGTCACGATCAAGCTGAGCTGATTTAAAGGCCGAGTCAATCACGTCACCGATGACTGTGATACCAGCGCGGCTTTCGACGTCTTCAACCTGCTGATTGGTCCGAACTGCAGCTGTGGCAATGTCGATCGAATCAGCGGCCTGTGCCAGCTTCTGGTCGAAGACATCGGAACCGCCAACGATCTGCGCAGTGAACGCTCGGTTCTGGCTGTTGGGCAGAGCCGATTCGAAGACCTGCTCAAATGCTTGAGAACTTCGGGTAAGATCTAGAGCCGCTTCGAGCGTGAGGTTCTTCAAGCCATCACCATCCAGCACTGACTTCACATCATCAGGCAACGTGACGGCGACATCTTCACCAGCCACCTTGATTGTGTCTGGAATGCCCTCTTGCTGTAGCTTTCGAAATGCTTGTGTCAGATCGTTTGCGATCGAAACACCCTGCTCACCAGTCGAGTCACCGGCAAGCAGTGTGGACGCTGCGAACAACTCTTGTGCCCGCTCTGCTGCAACGCCCGCCTGTGTCAATGCTGACGTTGCTCTTACTGATGCGCGGCCGAGCTGTGCAATGTCCTCAGGACGTGCGGCCCCAGCTGTTTGAAAGAGAACCCCGAATGCTTCCTTGACGCTGATTTCGAGGCTATTCGATAAATCTATTGCAGCACCAGCCAATGCCGTTGATCGACCTGAATCACCGAGCTGTGATCTTAGGGCAGTCGATGCAATTTTGACGATTTCATCCGCGTCAGTCACGCCAGCCGATGCGACCGATGAAGCGACCGCCAAAACTCTATCGACGTCGACACCTTTCGGCAGTGAGGAACCTTCGGCAATCCTGACGATTTCATCAGTCAGCTGGCCGCCCGCATTCTGGACAAGACTGGCGATTGATTGTTCTCTGGTCTGGACGGTGACGCGGGATTGTTGCCGCTGTTGCTTGAGTGCTTCGAGTTCCCGTTTCACCAGATTAGCAGTTGCCACAACACCTGCAGTCAGCGAAGCCAAACCGCCGATACTGGTAGCAAACTGACCGACCGCATTGGAGACCCGGCCAGCGATACCAGAGCCTCCGACTAGACCTCGTTGGACCCTGCCGAGGCTGCGTGTCAGATCATCAACAACCTGTTTCTGTTTACGGAATTCGGCGGTCCCAACCTTTAGTTGTTTCAATTCGTTGTTCGCTTCACTTAACTCTTGTTCCATTCGTGCGATGGAACCAGTGACCGCTCTTACTTGGCGAGCTTCCCCCGTGAATTCCTTGAGTTCAGATTCGGCTTCGTTCAGGGACTTCGTCAGCTTCTTAACTTCCGCAGCCTGTTCCTTGAATTCCTGAGTACCAGGTTCCAATCCTTCCAATGCCTGCTTCGCATCCCGCAGTTTGGTCCGCAATGCGGAGACGCTATTAGCTGCTCCCTGTGCAGCAGTGCCGACAGTCTTGATCGAAGAACTGCCGGACGTGAATTGTGAAACGGCAGCTTTCGCTTCATCAACCTCAATTGCGAGTTTTTGAACGGCCTTGCCCTGCTGTTCGAATTCGCGGGTGCCGGGTTCTAGCTTGTTCAGCTCGTTCGTCGCTGCTCGTAGATTTGTTTGCAATGTGTCGAGGCTGGTCCCCGCCATTGTTGTGGCTTGTGCGACGTCGTCAAACTTCTTCCCGGCGTCAACAGCAGCACGAATTTCAGATTTTGCACCTGCCAGATTTTGCTCGAGCTTTCCAACAATTTCAGCCTGTTCATTGAACGCATCACTGCCTACGGATAGGGCGTCAAGTTCACGCTTTGCTGAATTCAGATCCCTCTGAAGTCCCTTGTAGCTGTCAGATGCGAGGGCAGCCCCCTTCGCGGTCATGGTCGACGCTGACTGGGAGGCCTTTCCCATCATTTCGATACGAGCTGCCACTCGGTCAGCAGTTTGTTCGACACTCCCCCCTTTTGAGGAAAACTCAATTTCGACTCGTGACATTCGCTTGCTTCCAAATCTGCGTTATGCGTCGTCTTGAATAAGATTCAGCCCTAGAAGTGACACACCGAGGCTTCGAAGCGTGTCCTGGTTGAAAAGCTTCAAATGACAGATCAGCTCAGGCGTCGTTCGGTAGTTGATTGCCAAGAGTCTGCAGAAGAAATCAAAGTCAGCACTGTCGTCGAAGATGATCGTTATTCGCTCACCGCTGCCGTCTCCATCATCCTGCCGAACAATGCTGGTCTCACGTTTCCGATCGAGTTCCTGCGTGAGCCAATTGAACTTCTCATCAACCACCCAGGTCAGGCTTCCGTCTTCCTGCAGCATGGGGAATCGGTCCAGTTTGTTGGGCGTTGTGACAATCCAACGTTCATCATTCCCAAGCTGAATCCATTCCCCCTTCCGGCTATCCGGACGTCGCAGATCTTGCTCGGTTGGTGGCTTATTCGACTTCCAGCCGACCCAGTACGCCCCCGGTTCTCGGTCACCAGATTTGACTGACTTCACCCACGTCTGGTGCGGTTCGTCGTAGCCGATTCCGACGTTAGCGGAATCGATCCAAGTATAGAACATGCCACGAGCACCATCCGGTCCAGCGCCTTCGGTTGTGCTGACTCCTGTGATGTTGTCGAGACCGACGGCAGCCAATGCCTCGTTTGGTTGCAATGGCTTTTTGTCGCTAGATGGAATGTAAATCTGGGGCCGCATACGGGTCTCCAATCTGGATAGAATCAGCAAGAAATCTGGTCAGAAACCTCCTCACTGTTTTGTTGGAGATGCCTTGACCTTGGCGTCGGGTATCTCTCCAGCGTCGATATTTTCATGACCAGTGCTGTTGTGCTTCTTGGGCTTGAACATCGCCATTCGGGCGTTGTGCCACGCTGTAGCAAACTCCGGGAAGGGGATCTTCTGAAATCCTTTATTGGCCTCCCATAGCTCTCGAGCTGACTTCTGCAGGTGTTCTTTCATCGCTTGTTGTATAGTCATTTCTTCACTTTCTGTTGGCTTTCAGTTTTTTAAAAAAGACGGCCTTTGCTCGCCGTCGTCGTTTCGCTTGGCAGGGAAGGCAGTACCTAGGTTTCAGACGATCCTTCTTGACAAGTAATTCCTCACTGCAATCCATGCACTGAAAAACCAACATCGGCTTCCCTTTTTGGTCTGTCACTTCCGATTCACGAATGAAGTTCTCACACTCAGCTAAAGGACGATTTTCATCCCAAGCTTGCTGCGTTGTGCAAGACTTACATAGCTGGGCCATCAACGCGCCGTAACGCAGAACCCGAATACCACCACAAGCAAGGCAAACGACCTCAAATCGAGGCGTCCCATCTATGGTGTTCCGATCAATGAAGCTGTTGACGTGTGGCAATGCAAGGCAAGCATCGATCGGAACAGCACTGCAGTCCGAGCAACGAGGGGAGCAGTGAACGTGGTGAAACTGCACAGTCCGCTCACCGCTACACTCAACACACCGAACAACCGCCCTGCGGTGATCACCAGCGCCTCTTTCGTCAGAGAACCTGACGAACCAATCAAATTGCGTCTGTTTCGACTTACACATTTTCGCCTGCCTTTCACCCGTTATGGCAGAGTGATCCCAGTAGCTACTGTCACAGCGTCGCCACCGGACGGTGAAGCCAAGTTGATCTGAATCGTCCCCTGTCCGTTCTGACCTTGCTGCGACGTGATCTGCGACGTCTGTCGAATTCCGTTCAGAGCTGTAATCGAGGCGTGTACCGGGCTAGTTTTTGGCTCAATCACAGCGCCAACTTTCTTGGTCGCTAGGTAAATCGTGAGACCAGCTCCTAGGTCAACACCGTTGAGCACTGCTAACGACTCGTTCAGGTTTTCCGTTTGAATCTCAACCTGTGCGCTGACCTCGCTGATGTAACCGACAGTCGGGTAGTTCCCTCCCTGAACAGGCTCAGCCAGAATCGTGAAGTTTGGGGTGTAAGTAAAGCCGATCGCTTCCGCAATTTCGACGCCTCCAATATACGCACCAGCGAACTGCGAGGCTTGGGCGAAAGACGATGCTGAAAGTGCCTGAGCGTTCAGAATCGTGTTCGGTGGCAAGAACGGATCGAGTGACAGGTATCGCAAGTCCAACTGGAACTCGATCGCTTCCGCTCGGGTCCCTGACATGCTTGTCGGAACGACCATTGTGTGCCGGCCACCGAATGCAGCGTGTACGTTAGCGGCATTGAAAACTGCACAGTTTGCCCGCTCATTGAACGGAACGACCGTCGCATGATTAAGATCTGCGATCCCGGCCTCAGCACAGTATCCACGGGACAGCCAGAGATTCGAACTGAGTGTGAGCAACGTGCTGTCGGTGCTCGTCACTTGAGTCACCGGCGAAGTGTTCCCAATGAAGAAGGCTGCCGGTGAGGCAGCTCCTGTAGCGACGGCATTTACCAGTTCAGCGTTTTGGGAATGGCTGATGTTGGTGATCTGGTGAATGGTTCGCTCCGACGGGGCGTTGGCGTCAAGAATGACATCCGACATTGTGAAAGCCATATGAGCTATCCTTTATTGATCGAGGTTGAGCCTCTGTGAATGAACTAAAACAATCGAGCCTCTCAGCTCACTTTCTGTTTCTTCTGGTACTTTTGGCTCTGAGCAAGTAGGCCGAATGTCTCAACCCAAGCCTCGCGATGACCTTCTTGTTCTTGTTCAGTAATTGCCTCAATTTCGGACTTAAACTGCTGTCTCAGAACCGACGTTCGTGAACCTCTGGCAATCACCTTGGCCCGCTTCTGTGTGGCTGTCACCCGCGCCGAACTCAGCACCGAAGTTGAGAGGTCACCTGTCAGGACCAACGGTCTTTGGTGTCCGAACAATCGAGCTTTGCGGATCATGTATGACCTTGTTCGTCGGGCGTATCCCAGCTCCCCACCCGGTCGCGTATCGGCGTTGTTTTCAAATCGCCGTGGAAGGTTCTCCGCAATGTGTGCGTGAGCCCGCTCTTTATTTGCGAGCTTTTTAATGACTCCGAGACCACGCTTCGTTAGTAGCTCAGTTTCGACTGTGATTCCAACTGGGATCATGTGTTGATCTCCAGCAAAAAAGCAGCGACCCAAGTCTCTCCGTTATCCTCTGAATCTTCAGTCGGCCGCATCTGAGGAATGATGCTCGATGCAATGTCATTGATCAGCAGCCGATCCTGTGGCGCGACTAGCTCCGAAAGTTCATCAATGATCGTTTCGCATTTCGTGAGCCACCATACATACCGTTCCGCGTGCGACAGCGTTTTCACGGCAGCAGGGGGTGCGGCTTCCAAGAAGAACTGGTGATAGATCGTTGTCTCGAAGCCACCCGTTGTGCTGCGAGTTCGTGTAAAGTCTTCCAAACTCACCAACAGATGTGGCAAGGGCTTCGCGGCCTGTTCAACCGTCGCTCCACTGATCTTTTCAACGTAGCCTTCATAAATGAATGCCGAAGCTGCAGCGGCGTCTGTAGAGCCTGTGAGGGCCTGGACCGATGGAAGTTCTGAGAGTAGTTCCTTGAGCTTCTTCAAAGGCTCAATGAGATGTAGCTTTAGGATCATGGCCTATAGTCCTCCCAGTGAACTAGAAGCGGTTCGAGTCTCATGCCGTCTTCGTGTGACCTGCGCGGCCACAAAACCATCGATGACGGTTCCCACAGATCTAATCTGAAACAGTTCCCCACGGATCGTCATCGAGTTCCGTTCATCAGCCAAAATCTTGGCCGATTCAGGAAACAGCACCTGACCACTGACCACGTGTGATTCACCTTGAATGTTGTCTCCGAATTGGTTTGGCAGTTGGACAATCAGCTCTGCTGAAACATCAGTTCTGCTCTCTGTGACCGGACCGATTTTGAATGTGCTACCTAGCTGTGCGGTCCCAATACCTTCTGTCAATTCAGCAATTGCGTGAACCGTTACTTCCTCCGACGTTCCAACTTCAGAACAGAAGTGGAGCGGTGAGGCAATTTCACTCATGATTTGTTGGTGAAGTCCCAAGGAGAGAATCCTTACCGAACACTGAAAAAGAGGGGAGGCTAAGAGGAACGCAGACGATTCATCAGAGCCTCCCCACAGGGAAAGCTCGTTAGTTCAGAGTGACATGTGCCATGCCGTTGGCTGCAACGTCGTAGAGAACTCGCTTCACGTCCGTCGCCCCGTCAGCAGCAATCAGCTCTTGGTTTGCCAAGTCGACAGCAGCACCCACTGGCCCCGCCGGCAGAGCGATCGTTGTCTTGATCTGACATTCGATATCAACGCCGCAGTGAAGTGTTCGCTTCACCGAAGTTCCGACACCGATACTGTCTGGACCAGCAGCGCAGATTCCGAGGCGTCCATCAGCAGCTTGTCGAATATCTCCTGACTGCCAGGTTTCACCATCAGGCACGATGGTGTCAACTGAACCATCTGTGTTCACAATCGTATTCATATTTCTTACTTTCAAAATGACGGGAATTTCACCCGATAGATTGGATCAAGGAACCCTAAGAATTCAGGCTTACTCACTGACCGTCTGGAGTGCCTTCGTGGGAGACTTCTTTTTCGGTCGCTTCTTTTGTGTGGGCTTCGGATCTTTCGCAGGTGGCTGTTCCGCCCCCTCTGTACTGCATTCACGCAGCTCGGTGGAAATTTCATCTGCTTGGTCAGCTTCAGCGATCAGCTCACTCTCGGTCCGTGCGTGTCCGTAAGTGACCAAGTATTGCCGCTGCGATTCCTTTACCGCTTCGGGCACGGCTTCACCCGTATCTAGTCGGCCGACACCCGGCACAATAATTGGTCCCACCACGATGAGAGACTCGTCCGTTGATGCTGCTTCCGACATTCCAATGGCTCCAATGGATTCAAGAAAACTGACTCAGCCAACGAGCTGAGTGAGTCAGAGACGTTTCAAGTTCAACTAGTTGCTGCGAACGATGCCCTGGTAACCTGAAGCTCCACACCCGCCAACAGCAGCGACATCGAGTTCGATGCCATATTTTCCACCTGAGTTGACGACGTTTGTTCCGATGGTTGGCAGACCGTTGGTGCCATTTAGCGTTCCGTAGACCAATCCATAGGCTCCACGATCTGCAGCACCGAAGAACATGCCCGGAGCTGGAGCGATCGCTTCTTCAGAGATCGGAGCGTTGAACCCAGTCGAGAGTCGAGACTCGTGGTGGACAATTAAGCCCATGTCCTGCAGAGCGTTCAATGTTCCGTCTTCTGCGTTTGTTCCGCGAGTCTCTGAAGAGTTTGCCAACTGCTTCGCTTTGAACTGCTCGTCTGCTCCAACGATCAGGTGTTTACCCTGAAGATTGAGAGGCACACCACTGCTGTTTTTTTGCTTACTCAAGGCGGTCAAGACAGCTTGGAGAGTCCCCTGTCCCAAAGCTCCAGTCAGGTCGTTCTTGTGGCCTGCGTCGAATAGAGCCTTCCCATCGGACAAAGCTACGTTCTGCATCAGAACCGAATAAACCAAGTCAGGACGAAGAGCAGCGATTGCTCGAGCGAACTCATCGACAGCGGTTGCCCATGCTCCAAGTTCATCGTCAACTTGGTCCTGACGATCGATCATCAAAGTTCGAGCAAATTCGTTTACCTTGTATTTTTCAACTACGTCGCTGAACTCAGCAATGGCTGCCTTTCGCCCGCGACGACGATGCTTCAATCGGCCACCTTCCAGCTTAACCAGCTCCTGAGATTTGAAGCTGTTTGCCTCACGCTCCTGAAGCCAGCCTTGCGTCGAGTCATAGACGTTGCCCATGAATTCTAAGAGAGCAGCGCCGGTAGACTGAGTGTAGATTGCAGACGCCTGAGGTGTTGACATTGCCCTTGTAACCATCTGTCGACGACCCATAGGTTTCTCAACCTCAGCCATTCGCAGCATCTCTTCAGAGATCTCTGAAGGTGCCATTCGCCTGATCTGATACGCCCGCTCCGCGTCTCGTTCGATTTCCTTGCGGTCCCCTTCCAGTGCCCGATAGTCAGAAGGTTCGAAGAACGTTTCCCCAGTGCTTTCGTCGTAGTCGACTCGAGCCATGTGGCGTGCTGGGTCTTTAGCCCCGAGCTTCATTGCAAAGGCAATGGCAGTGGCCCGTTCGTTGAAGTCGCGGGCATGACGCTTGTCAGAATCAATCTGAATATTTGGAATGTCAGCACCGGCAGGTGGCGTTACAGCACGTTGAGCACGTAGGTCGTCCAAGGCAACTGAGCGAAATTGTTCCGCAGAAAGTCCATCTTCGATCGCTTTATCGATCGTTTGAGACCGAACATCTTTTCCACCAATCTCTCGGATCGAAGCAACGCGGCTCCGTTCTTCTGCAACAGCTTCCTGCCGCGCTGTTCGAATTTGATCTTCGTTTGTTGCCGACTCATCGGCGGGAACGGTTTTAGGCATCGTTCTTTCGCTTTCTTCGCCGGGATCGGCGGGGTCATCGTGATCGGAATCAGAACGCTCTGAATCCGGTGTTTTGTGTTCACTGCTGCGATGACTGAGGGCTTCCTCAGAGGCATCTCGCAATTTGCTGTTCGAATCAGCACCGACTGCTGTCAGGCTTCCTTCATGTGGTTCCCAGTCGACGGCGATCAGCATCCGGTGAGTTTCAGCCGTGTATTCGACGCCACGAATCATCAGTGTTTCGCCACGCCGAACTTGCTCGTAAGCCCTGACTCGGTATCCGACTGAAATATCTCTGATGTGGCCCTGAGCGACCTTGCGGACAACCTTGTCAACATCCGGGTCACCTTCCACAAAATGCAACGTTCCAATGAGATCGCTACCTTCAGATCGGATGTCTCTGATTGATCCCAAAACGGTGTCGAGCGACCAACGCGCGTGGCTGTCTAGGAGCACGATCTGCGAGCCCTCAGGCATCGTTATCAGGTCCATTCGTAAGACTTCCTGAACCATCTGTTCAGAACGCCAATCATAGACCATCACAGGGGCCTCAGTGGCAATCACAGCCTCGACAGTTCGAGCTTCCTCGTTCCATGTCTCATTCCGGCACTGGAATTGACGGGTTTGGATCGTCTTGTCTTTGTCACGTTTGTTTCGTAAGAATTTAGGCACCGTGGCCTCCTTAGTTTTCGATAACTTCGCCAGCGATTTCATCAATCTCAGCGGCGGCTTTGTCTGATTCCTCGTCATCTCCTGGCAATGGATGCCCAGCCATCGCTGCCGCTTCTTCACTGTCAGGAGTAGACGCCACCAAGTTCTCGAGATACTTCTCT
The DNA here is from genome assembly GCA_039974975.1 of Fuerstiella sp. Lineage (GTDB taxonomy): Bacteria > Planctomycetota > Planctomycetia > Planctomycetales > Planctomycetaceae > Fuerstiella. The sequence continues at coordinate 9,765 of JBDWHY010000122.1, forward strand.
CCGAAGCCTGGGGAAATGTCGTTCAGCATTCCGACAACACGTCGCATCTTGTCCACTTGATCTCTTGGACGAACGCCCGTTTCTGCCCAGATATCGAGCAGCGATTTGGACATCGTTCTCAAATCGGTTTCTCTTGTTGTCGCATCTTTTGCTGGATCAGCAGAAGGCAGTGCTGAGAAGCTCATGCCGATTTCAACCTGAGCTGGCCGCATTGGAATCGCACCGGAAAGCTCAGCTTCCCTCAGAACATCACTGAGAGTTGGTGCATAGCGACGTTTGACAGTCTGCTGTCCGCGTCGAATGCCACGACCGTAGACTTGTTGTTCCATTCGGGCTGCTGAATAGCTCAAGCCAGAAGCGTCTGATCGTGCAATCAGTCTAGGCATGTGTGCGGGGCAACCGATGTCACGCCAGCGTTCCCCTCTGAACTGAACATAATTCGAGGCCGGATGCTCTGAGCCAACAGATTTCGCGCGCTTACCGGACGGGGCGTGCATGAGCGATGCGCCGTTAAACTTGATTGATTCGGATCGGCCTGTAGCGGCTCTCTTTGTAGCCTTCGTTTGTTCAAAGGCATCCTCGAACACGATTCCCAAGCTCGCTGCAGTCGAAGCCGCTCTTAAAGTGAGGGCATCGAACTGCTGAAGACTGGTGATGTCATCGAGGCTCGAAGCCAGTAAAGGCACACCAGCAATCTGCCCAGGCTCAGCCCGTTTGAACCCATGAACCATTTGCTGAAACGGTACTGGAGAAGCTCGAAACGAGCCTTGGCTTGAGTCGTATGGAAGCGTCTCCTGAACATAGTAATTCAAGGCCTTCCCATATTCGTTCAGTTCCATCCCGAGGAAGATGTGATTCCCGTCGTCAGACTGCATCTGATACTGCTTCAGGACTCGTTCAGCGTGAACAGGATGCAGCCGAACATCTCCAACGCATTTATCCCACTGCCCCTGCTTAGAGACGATCTGAGTGAAACTGTTGCCAGTGGTCCAGATCGCTCTGGTTTCAAGCGCCAGTATGTCATGGAATGACATCTCACCATTCACGTCCGGACATGCGGCCCATTCTTCGAGGTACTCTTCGGCTGCCAGTTGATACGCGGTGAATTCTTTGATCTGTGCCTTTGACATCCCAACAGGATTACGCGGCAGAACGAGGATCACGGGGCCATCCGGTCCAAGAATGTCGAGTGTGTGGCTATCGACCATTCCTTCGATCGTGCCAATCGTGGTCGCCACGTGAGAGCATCGAATTATTAGATTTCGAAGGTTGGCGTGGAGGTCGCTGTTGATGGTACGACCAGTTACCTCAATGAAACTGTTCTTGTTGAGTTGGTGGTTTTTGGCCCCGGACCAGCGTCTGAGTTGCAGCGATGCGTCACGGGCAGGAGGACGCAGACGACCGTACTCGTCATCCCTGTCATCGTCGTTTCGTGAGCGTCCGAAGAAGTTGTTGATCCAACCTAGCATGAACAGCCTCCACAGTCGCCACGTTCACCGTAGCATGAGCCAAACTCAACGTCACAGACTGTGATCCCGCAATCATCTGCAGCGGCAGCAGCTTTTTCGAGTGAATCAACACCCTCGAGAAATTGAGCAATCGCAGCTCTTCCCCACGACTGTGAGGACACTGAGGCGATGCTTGAATCAGGCACGGTCGCGATGACCATTTGAGCCTTCAGAGCTTGCTTCCGGGCTTCTTGGTAGTCGTCAGCATCAAGGGCTGCTAGTGCGGCATCTCGTGCAGCGGTCAGGATTGCTACGCTCATTACGCCACCCACATAATGAAGGCTTCAGCGTCGAGTCCCACAGCCTGAATGAACGGGTGATCCTTGCGGATGTTAATCGTCTCAAGACCAGCCCAATGACCGTCAGGTGAGTCAACTACCAAGACCAATCCAAGACGAGCAGTTATGTCTGGTGCTTGACCATACCGAAGAAAGGCAATGCCTGCACCGGTTCCGCCGGCTGGGCGGATTTGCATAAAGTAGCCACCAGCTCCAGTCGGTGGAGTGATCTCAACTGGCGTACCATCAGGCAACGAAATGATCTCGTCGCTCAAATAAGTTTCGCTGTTGAGTGTGCTGCCTTCGAACATCATCCGATCCCCTCGTCGTTATTGACAAATGAGATCTTCAGGAGATGGGGCAAAAACGCACAACCTGTTGCAGCACAGTTGCTTGTGTCGCATAAAAACAATCAACCTGGTATGACTATTGCCTATCGATCGCCGTGGTCCGGAATGGATTGTTACAGGCCTTGCAAAGATGATATCTGTAAGCCTTTGAAGTTCGGGCGTTGAGCGTAAGCGTCTTGGTGTCGTAGCTTTGACAATGCACGCATTTCGCCCTTGGTGAAAACTCTGGCATTGTAGCTTCAAGCTTAAATCGGGTGGAACAGGTGTCACACGCGTATGTGCCAGCTCGCTCTCTGTCGAGACTGGTGAGTTGCAGCATCTCTTCTGTTGGCCCAGTTACTTGTCTTGTATTTGAGCTGCCGCATTCGCAGCACTCTGGATTGACGCTTACCATTCTGACTCTCCTAGTGTGATTGCCGTGGCTGGATCCCATTCCTCTTCCTCGTCCTCGATCGAACCCATGACAAAGCGCTCAACAGATCCGGCAGCCAGTGCGTAGTAGCTGGCATCTAGCCAGTGATTTTCACCGATCGGCTCGGTGAACGTCGTCACGACTTCCCCGCCGATGTATTCCTCAATCTCTTTTTCGCTCGTGATGTGACTGATCAACTCACGAAGTTCAGTCTCATCAGCACCTGCAAAACTCAGTGCATACGGATTGCTGAGTTCCAGTCGCAGCCTCTGGTGAAGTGTGCTCTTCCAGTTCGATGCGTCCAGCTCGACAAGCTCCCGGCCTCCTACGTTCGCCATGTGCCAAGAGTCGCCGATCAGTCGCTCACTGTCGTTACTGCTACGGGGAGCTTTGTACCCCTTGGTTTTCAAGATACCCGTTCCGAATCCCATTGAGGGCATCCACCAATCATCGAGGTCACAAAGCGTTTGAACGTGCCAAGTCTTCCAACCTGCATCACATAGAGTCAGGCTCACCGGCAGCATTTCACTTGATCCATCAATCTGAAAACCGTCTGTGAATCGAGCCTGAACGATCTTCCCGTTCCTGAGCAGTTCGTCTTCGAACAGAACGCCTTCCGTTCTCATTTGCTCCATTCCCCACTGGATGATTCGAGGTCCAGACGATTCGCTGAAAGCAATGACTGCCCAGTGAAGTTGAGTTTTTCGAACGTCCATTCCACCGAACAGTTTCGTTGTTCCTGCAGGGCATACGCCTCTGGGAGTATCGGCCGCACGCTTTAGCAACAGCCGACCATCCAGTGAATCTAGTTCGTGACTCTTCAGGACAACAGGTTTTGCGAAGCGGAACTGATTCAATGCCCGGTCTTTGCTGTCCTTCTTCGCAGCATTTTCGCTTTGCTTCAGGCCGAATTCTTCGACTGCAATCGATCCCGCATCTGCAAAGGCATTCGTAGCGGCTGAGAAGCGGAAGCCCAGTTTCTGCGTCGGTGGCAACTCTCCACTGACGACGCCATCCTTTCCAACCACCTGCCCAGCATGGACCAAAACTGCAGTCTGCAAATTTGCACGTCGCTGTTCTTCGTTCCACAGTATTCCACATTCAGGACATGAGAATCTGCCACCGTGGCGTGCTTCGTCTTCAGTTTTTGCTGACTCCCATCCAACGAGATGCTCACGTTCTGGAGCAACGTGCTCATAACACGCGTGACACTGAACCTTCACGACCGACTGAGATCCGCTGGAATACTCACTCCACATGAGGCCGTCTTCGGTGGTGATTGTGCTTTCCGCTATGACCTTTTCCGAGCCTGCAAAGTGGCTCACTCGTCCTAGAATCTGTTCGAACTTCGAACCCTCATCACTCTTGGCTGCACGTGTCCCAAACGACTCCGCTTCCGTGATGATCAGATTCCGGCTAGTTGCACCTGCCCTCTGAGTGTCCCCACCTCCGGCCCCCATGAAAGTGATGCTCACTGAGTTCTCAAACAGGATCAGTTCCGAAACACCGCCTTGTGATCCCGCACCTTTACGCGGCAGATATTGTTCGTAACGACTAGAAGCAATCATCGGCCTGAGATCCTTTTGCCATTTGACAGCACGCATCCCAATATCTGGCATCCCGTAAATCAGGTCTTCCTGCTTCTCGAACAAAATCCACATCGCGAAGATAGCAATCGAAAGCGACTTACCCGCTTGGTGCGGACCAACCACAAACGTTTGCAACCACTTTGGATCTGCCATCTGTTCCATTAACAGCGAAGTCGCTGGCTGATATCTTCGGTCGAACCTCTGACCCTTGAATCTGCCAGTCGGATATCGCATTTCAGCTTCGGCAAAGTCCAGAATCGGCCGCACCCGTTTCGGCCTCGCGTGTTCCATCATCGCCAAGATCCCCGCCAGAGCATTCCGACGGTAAACTCGCTGATTCTCAAGCTCGTATTTTGGAACAGTCCTTGAGATCAACGTGTAGCCTCCAAGCTCTCCAGCTCGCTTCTGACGCGTTGCTCAAAGTTGGTGAACGCTTCGTCGAAGAGTGGCGTCAGATCCTGCCCTGTGGCTGCCTGTGCTGCTGAGCATGATTCACGAATGTCCGCAGCAAACTCGCCAATTACGTGTCGGATGTCCTCGAAGCTCACTGCATCGCCAACGGTCTTCGCAACTTTGTGAGCTTTGATCCTTAGATCCAACAGTCGGTCTTCGTCCGCTAGCGTCATCTCCGCATCAAGGTCACCAGGCGAATGAACCAACTGCATTCGACTCGACTTTGTGGCTCTGTGCTGAAACCACCAAGCTGCGACTTCAGTTCCGACGAATCGGTTGTCTTTGTCTGGCTCTGGGAATCCTTCCTCACGTTCCCACTTCCCAACCGTTGCGGAAACCACGCCAAATAGCTTCGATAGCTCATTCCTGCTGTACGTGGCTGGTTTTGGCATCCTCTTACTCCCTCTCAAATCCCTCTCAGACAAAAAAACACAACGGCGGAATCACCTCTGTGGCAATGACTTACGTCGAGAAAGGACCCGCGGTGAACCACTGGTGTCGTCTCACATCAATCCCAGCCAGTAAAGAGGGTTCAATCTCCCTCTTGCTCAATCTCATGCCTCCTTCTCAAGACAGCAGCCCTGATCTCTTCTGGAATGTGAATTGTCTGACGTACTTTGTACTCAGTAGCTCGATATGGCGTCTCCGCTTTTGCTAAATGTAGGTTCATTGGCCCAACCAACTCGGGCCCATCCCAAGGGTGGTAGATTTCTTGTAGTTTCAAACAGATTTGGTTTTCGTAGTCGACATCAATTAAGCGACCAATCAGCCTGTTCTTTTCCTTCTTGCCTGAATAGTAGCTGTACGACGTAACGACTACTGATCGAGCGATCAATGGTTCAAGCCAGTTCTCGAGTCGCTCGAAGTAGCCGTCTGCCTCCAGCTCTGCTCTTGTGGCGGTCATTGGAAGGTTACTGGTGACGCTTGTCGTTTTCCGTTGTTTTTTCATCAACTCGTGCTTTCTCTATCTATTAGCTCTACGAATATCATCAGCTAGTGCACTGCAAGCACGACAGACAGCTTCTTCTATTAGCTTGACAGTCATTTCAGTCTGATCGTGCAACTGTGAAGAAAGATGTATGAGCGATGTCTCGGTGAACAATCGTGCGTTTAGAAACGCCTCAACGTCTCTCGTTGCGATGTTTTCGTAGTCATCTCTAGCTAAGTATGTTGATTCTGAGCAGTTTATTTGCTTCGGAATCAGTCGACACGATCCAAGTGAATCCAGTTGCCTGAGCTGTTCCTTGACAGGCTGAATTGCGAGGAAGTGATCGTATTGCTTACGAATAATCGCTCTAACGCATTCTTCAACTCGCTCGAGCATCGCGACGTCGTTTGGAGTGCGGAGCGCCCGTCGTTTTACAGCAGCGGCGTGCAACAGCTCTGGCAGCAGCCAATCGGCGTGTTTTGGCGCCAGTGCAGTCCCTTTGTCAGCTAAACATGTTCTTGTTGCTCTTTGCATGCTCTAATAATGAGCAGCTTGCGGCATTTTTGGCTAGGTCGATCGCATCGCCTTTTGTCGACCCGCGATATTGCAAGGTGTCGTGAAATGCGACACCCTCTTCCAGTTTTCTCTGAAGGAGTCGGTGAAATACAGACCCCTTCATCCCGAAATCAGAAATCAGAAATCTACCATCTGGTAATGCGCTCGAAGCTAGCTCGTCGACTGCAGACTGCGATTTCCATCCCGCAATACGTTCAAACCAAAATCTCCAGCGGCTCCAACCGTCGAAATGGCCGGTTCCGTATTTTGTCTTCGCTACTGCCCGGAGGGCGTCGACTCTCTCAACTGGGTCTAATGGATTTACGTGGTAGACGGCGTCCTCAACGGCCTCATGCCGCTCCGACGAAGAGAGCTTGCTGCATTGCAGATCGATCTTAACCTTTAGAGACTGCAACGCAGCAAGAGCCTTATTTGACCAGTGCTCAACACCGTATTCTTTGCCGATTGTCTGGAGCCTGTTTGATTCGGCAGTGAGTATCGTCTCGAGTCTGTAGGTGCTGCCACGAGGCAGAGTCAGCCGTTTGGTTGATGGTTTTCCTACCAATCGAGATGAACCCAATTGACGGCATCTATATAGAACTTGACGACACCCGCTGCTTGCAGACTCTTCATCGCATCCCACAGGAGCGACCACTCCTTGAGGTTATAAGTACAGACTAGAAACTTGAGCGACTGAGCTTCCAATGCGTCAGTGAATGCCTGCGGGACATCATCAACACCAACAAAGTCATCCATCGTATCACGGTTCTCAAGCTCGTCGCATATTGCAAGCTGAGTGACAAACCGACCATCTACACTCAACGTGAGTAGCACCAAACCTTCTATGCTGACCTGCTGCGTGCATTGGAATTTGCCATCAAGTATCTCGGCGATGTGATCAAGCGAGAATTCAGAACTGCTTGCGATTAAGAGTGATTGCATTGATTTCGCTTCGTGGTGGTTGCAAGGCAATCGCATGTCGATTTCCCGTGTATACCGGGGGCAAATCCATTCCACAGCCCGCAGATTCAATTTCGTGCCGTTGGATTTGGATCAGTAGCTGCGTGGGCAGTCAGCGTTTTGATTGGTTTCGACATTGCCCACCCACCTCACGGCTTAAATCTCGTTTAAACGAGGCACTTACTCCCGCAAGCTTGCCGCTGTAAACGATTGGATGGAAATTGTGCCATCACCTCTTACCCAATCAGAAACATCCGAACTCAATCCAGTAAAACTCCGCGAGAGCAATGTATTGCTGGCAGAGACAGTGAATATATCCTCCTTAGGTGGCGATTGTTTAACTGAACTAGGTTTGCCAATTTGTGTCCAAGGATGGATGTCATGCGATCAACGTTAACGGTGCTGTCAATAGCCTTACTACTAAGTGGTTGTGCACACAACCGACTTGCCCGGAACACAACAAGGCAAGCAGAAACTCTATCTGATATTCATGAGCAACAGGTGCTTGACAACTTGGCAATGTTTGTTGTCAATAGTGGCTCAACTCCATTCTTCGCTCTTCCGAATGGAGGTGGCACAAGCGTCAATCAGTCCAACAGGGCTTCGGGAACGCTGATGTGGAGTCCAACCACACTACTTGGTGCGAATGCCACAATCGACGGAAATCTAGGGCTGACCGAAAACTGGACCTTGGATCCAATCAACGAGCCTGAACGACTAAAAATGATGAGATGCATCTACCAGTACGCTACCTGCAGGGCCAACGATTCGCCCTGCACGAAGTGTATAACGGAACTTGCGAACTACTTCGGTGAGAAATTCGACTCTTGTGACGTTCCACGCTGTTTCTTCCACGTAAGCGACCAGAAGCCGGACGATGATGATTGTTGTATAAAGTGTGGCGAATACTGCGGAACCTATGTTTGGGTCACCGCAGATAGGTTTGAATGTCTTTCAAGGCTAACCATGTCGATCCTTGACATAGCTACTGTTGAATCGGAGACATTGGCGACTCGAATCCTTACGAAGCCCCAGCGAGAGGCGCTGAAGACAGTGGAAGTAACAGAGTCTTTCATCGCAGATGTCGACGGCACTCCCCGAGTCATCACTGGCGTCAAGACGATTAAAATTGGCGAATATCGAGAATACACCGATGACGCTTTTGAGGCATCTGTTCCCGGTGCAACATCGGGCGTGGATAAAGCTGAATTGAACAAAGGGGGTGATAGCCGCTCCCGGACGTTTATCGAAAAGAATGTTGATACCTTTGAGCCAAAGGCCCGAAGGCAATCTGGCGGAAGTCTAGAGAGCCTGCTGCAACAGAATGGTGCTCGAATACCCTAAAACACGGCTTGTGTCCTGAGCGTTTCAGGAATGAGGGTTGCGATAGAATAGCCAGTTCTCCTTGTTGCATACGAGGGAGCTGGCTTTTTTTGTTAAGGCTAAGGCTCGTCATCACCGCGGTTGCCCTGCACTTAAGGAGAGGCCGTTTTGTAGCGGATCACTCTCTTCGTGCGGATTGTGAACATGTGCCCAGACACGTTTGACCAACAAAAAACACTGACCAACGCCGCACCGCAAAACTAGCTCAAAGGTCAGGTTTTGTAAGCAAAACAGCCTCACTGTTTAGGCGAGGCTGTTTTTGAGCTTTTATCCAAATTTGAAGAAGCATCACGCCACAAGGCAGTCATCGTCCGCTTGCTGACAGTTTTCGATTGCTAAGTCCACTTCTGCTTCCACGGCGTCAAAATCAACAGAGTGCGGCAGGAAGGTTCCATAAATCCGTAGTTGATTACGCTCATCCCTTCCAACGTTAGTCATGTTGACTCCAGGATGCTTGGCATACTCACTCATTGCGGCGAGCATTTCGTATACATGTACAGCGTAACGAGAAAAATAGATCTTTTGTTCAGTCATGATTAACACTTTCGTATGGCCAGTCAGCAGGCGGTCCACTACTGACTGCAAGACAACATAAAAGCATAGCAGAGTGTTAGTCACATTCCAATGACGGCCTTGACCTCAGCAGATTGTTTCTGCCCGAAGGCCGATGTGTGGGGCCCCGGGTTCCGCTAGAGCTTTCTGAACGCCGTGCACCATGATCGCGTCCCCAAGCTTCTTGTAGCTCGTAGGTAAGACGCATTTGGTCTGAGCGTTGCTTGGGTGCTCTGGCTGTTCACTTGACTATGAAGACTGGTCTGCTGTTTAATTGATTTCGTGAATCTCCAGTATGTCTTCGTTCATATTTTCGCGAATTGCTGCTTCCAGTTTTCCCTGAACGGGGCGTCCAAATAACGCTACCTTCATCTGGCGGAAATCAGCTGGCGGAAATCATCCCGAAATCAGACATCTACCGTCTGGCAATGCGCTCGAAGCTACCTCGTCGACTGCAGGCTGCGATTTCCATCTCGCAGCAGCAAGACAAAACGCCTTGTGGGCTCAACGCATTGAGGACTTTGTCGATCCTGACTGTAATACGTTTGCCTTCTCTCTTTGACGTTGGCGTCTGGCCTTCGTTTCCCGCTCGAAGAACTCGTGATCACTTTCGACTTGTTCGCCGTCCCGTGTTCTTTCAATGGGGTAACGACCCCAGTGGGGAAAATTTGCTATGGATGAAGATTCGGAAAGCTGTTTCAGCAATCGCGTTCTGTTGTCTCCCGTCCTTTGAGCGATCTTGATTGTCGTTTCCATGATTAGCTGTTCGAATTCCGCATCACTTACACCGAACTTCCGCTGAGAGGACGCTAGAACCCGCATGGACTGCCACAGTGCTTCGTCTGAATCCGTTAACGCCATTCCGGGGTTGTACTCACGCGAAGTGCCATCAGCAGCGCCAGCGAGTAATACACCATTCTCGTCTCGTGTCTGCAGGTGCTTCCACGAGGCAGAGTCAGCCGTTTGGTTGATGGTTTTCCAACAACTCTTGATTGCATCAGTAATCAACTGGAAGGCTTTATTTTCCTCAAACTGAGCTAAGACCTGCAGATCTGCTGATAGCGTCAATGGTGTAATATTCTGACCATTGCGCTTGCCCGTATCGACCCAACCAGCCACAGCCTTTTGCATCCGCTCTGTTATTAGATGCTGTGGTGCGTCAACCGACCTGCCCCCAACATGCAACTGCCCAAACTTGGCTGAGTCGACGGCCGCAATCTCCCGTGGAGCCGGTTTGCTGACCAGCTGTGTTGGCTCACCATCCCTGGCAAACTCTGCGTGCAGGTCCTGATAGATCAATCGTCGCTCTTCCTCGCTAGCTCTCTGTACAACCGTTCGCAAACTTGTCTCAGCTTTGATGGCTTTAAGCTTTGGGGTGGCTGACTTGGAATTACCATAGAGCACATCGATGTACTCGCTGATGCCAGAGTGAGTCAAATCCTTGCCATCTTGCACGATAGCAGTGACGACGGTCACTGCCTTGTCGACGTCTCGCAAATCGACCAGCGGCCTCAGGAGCCGCTCACTAGATGGTACTCGAACTCCCCTTACCGCAGTGTCAAGCTGCTCATGTAGCTTGCACGCGTCATCGAGTCGCTGAGCGTGCCGCGTGCTGATGCCAAGTCCTGCGCACCAATCAGCAAAGGTGCTTTTGCAGCCACTAGATGCGAGTATCTCGCGGGCTTTTCTTATCGCCAGAGCTTGCTTACGCCACCCAGAAAACTCCTCCAATCTCCCTGCCTTGTAATCTTTGGCGAGTCGCTCCAGTTGCGGAGTCAGGTCGACCACTGGTTCAGTGTCGGTTTCATAGAAGCTGATCATTGTTTCATCCTTTGTGTTTTCGAATTACGACCCGTGGGTCGTAGTTTGGTTTCGCGTGTATTTTCATTGGTCAAATCGGTTTGGGTCGTAGTTTGGACCCACGGTCAGAAGGGGACCAGATTACTGTCTTCGATCGCGACTCGAATCCCGTGCTGCCTCAAGAGAGTCACGATTGGACCTGCTGGCTTCGCGCTCACGGTAACCTCGCGGCCTCTGAGGATTTCAGCGAGGGTCTCAGCCAGCTCTGCCGTCAATTGAGTGCCATCCAGGCTTATCCGATGGCCACTGTGAGTGATCTGATCAGTGTCGCAGTCGGTAATCGTGACCGGCTTTGCATCAACGAGGTTGAATTCAACGGGGAGTGAGATTCCCGGTAGACTTTCACTCAGCCAAGTTAGCACAGGCGAATCACTTCCCCCTATGTGTTGCTGCAAACCAAGCGTTTTCTCACTTCCCCCTATGCGTTTAATAACAGGAACTTCTTCATATGATGTTTCCTGCGCGCGCCTTGCGCCCTCCGGGAACGGCAGTGCGCCGTTGTAAAACGGCTTCAACCTCGGACAAATATTACCCAGTGAAAAAAAATCTAACTCAACACCACTCTGAAAAAAAACAGACGCGCGCAAGTCTGCAACACCCACCCACTGGAAGAGCCGACAACGCTTGTGCCCTTGCGCTGGCGCTATCAGCCGAATGACTCCAGATTTGGTCATCAAACGTAGGATTCGATTGATCTCATGCTTATCTAGCACTGCGTCGAGCCCATGGTGCCTCAGTGCCCTCAGTGTCGCGCCGGCTGACACGAACCAACTACCAGACCGCCGTTGATGCAACGCGTAACAGATGCAAACAACCAGCAGTCCTCTGTGCGCACGTATTTTTGTTTGGTGACATGCTTGGAGGACTTGTTTTGGTAGGTCGTTGGTAACGAGCCACTGTCTCGCATCCCAGATGGCTCCATCGATGGACTCGTGCCAATCGTGCTCCTGTGTCTGGTAGTGCGTCTCTACGTGGTCCTGCAGCTCCGTCTTCGTCAGATGAGGCTGACGCCTCAACTCGCAGGCGACGTCGTAGATCAGTGAGCTGAGCTGCCTCCGCTGATTTAGTGGGTAACTGTGATACTCAGTGAATGATCTCAGGTAGTAAGCAGCGCTCACACAAGCAGCTGTGGTTCTGTCGTTGGCAGACAGGAACTCATTGACAATCGCTTTGACTTTTTCGCGATTTGGGAGGACGGAGACACTGGTCTCGACGTTATCTCTTTGAGCACTTAGAATGCTCTTTGTGGTGATTGACATTGTGGTATTTGTTGATCATCGCGACGCTGATCATGATTCTGGCAAGAAACATTTTGATCAGTGCGAGCCACCTTAACCGGTGGCTTTTTTTCTGTCGTGATTTTGATCTCCCTCGATTGATATGTTGATGTGATCCCCGACCCTAGCGTCGCCCAAAAAAAACTGTCAACGCGATTTTGGGGTTTCGGCGTGCAAACGGCGTCAAGCCATCGCTGCAAACTGAAGTGAACAAAAGCCTTGCGTTTTTTTCAGCGGTTTCTTCAGATTCCCCCGAACTGGTCTATCACCGATTCCAACCTTCCGACTACGCAAGCGTGACGATCTACACCAAACGCACCCAGGGATGCCCTCTTGGGTGTTTCGAAACTTCGAGTCATTGACCAAAGCGGAGAGCCTTGGTTCGTTGCAAGAGATGTTGCCTCTGCATTGGGGTATTCGAACACAGGTGAGGCCGTCCGGACACACTGCAAAGGGGGTAAGAGAAATCCGCACCCCTTCAGCTGGTGGAAATCAGTTGGCAAAGATCATCACAGAATCAGACGTCTACCGTCTGGTAATGCGATCGAAGCTGCCTTCAGCAACCAAGTTTCAGGCATGGGTTTTTGATGAAGTCTTGCCAAGTATTCGGAAACACGGCACGTATCAGCTCCCACAGAAGCCGATGACCGAACGTGAGATGATGATGGGGTATCTAGCCGCTTTGGAACGTGAAGAACGGTTGTTGTCGAAAATTGAAGAAGATGCTCCAAAAGTTGAGTTTTACGCCAGTCCCGACGTTTGCCAAATGGCAGTTGCCGCACAGACTGCTGGGCTAGAGATGGGGAGGAATCGTCTTTATGAGCGACTGCGTTCGGACAAAATTTTGATCACAGGTGGCGACCGCCACAATTTGCCGTATCAAACTTATGTTGACTCAGGTCTTTTTGTGGTCAAGGAATCCACCGTGGTGAACCAAACCACTCGAATCAGCCGCCTTTGTCAAACAACGTATGTGACTCAAAAAGGACTCGACTGGTTGATTCGTCGCTATTCAAACTGATGCCCCACAGTAGCAGGGCTGACACAACCCAAAATCACGCGCTTCGAGACCAATGTCGAGCATTCTGAATGAGCCGGTGGTTATCTGCCTCGAGTGTTTAATGGGACTTGACGAGCGCAGCGTGGTCATGTTGCGATCATTCAGGTGGCCTGTTGAAGGTGCTGCAATTTCAAAGCTGTTTGATAAGGTCGACCAGATCGTCTCGTATCGTGTACGCGTGTAGGACGTGCTGTAGCGGTACTATCGTTTCGGAGCTTTTACGACGAAGGATCAAGTCGGAGTTATCCCCACCATGCTGCTACAACTGCTACAACTGTTTTAGTTTTTCTCGAAACATGCCGCGAACACACATTGCTGTTGAAGTCAAGTAGGGATGTCAGTGTTCTTTAATGAAAATTTTCTGGTGGAGATTCTTTCTGAAAACACGTTTAACACAGTAGACAGCAAGAATCGCTGTACCCAAACTCCTTGACCAAGTGTTCATCCGAGGAGGTCAACTCGGATTTTTCTTTTGTCCTTTGGTTCTGCAGAAGTACCCGTTTGCAAACGGAAACTCGTAGACGCCCGGTCAAATTTTGGAGAAGATTGTGTTAACAGGAAGTTCGGAGCCGATACAAATGGATGGAGCCAAGGACGGCACAATGAAAGGCGATGTGGCTATGGGCAAGATTAAAGTCCACGAACAAAGACGACAGAGACTAAGCAACCCTCTCCCCCCACAGGGACATATCCCAGAAGCTGAAGAAGCAGTCGCCGCTCCTCCTCCGTTGTTTCACGACTGGTCAGAGGACTGTTGGGCAAGAGTTGCAGGTAAGACCCTTGTCATAGCAGTAAATCTTTTGGACGATTCAGAGCGGTACGTTTGCCAATTGGACTCTGAGGCGGATTTCGATCAAGACCGTTTCGACGAAGAGCATGAAGACTGTGCTCCAAGCTTCTTTCCGGTCCCCGAGCTTTCGTCGAACGCATTGCCAGATTGTTTGTCTGATGTCCCGATGACTGATCTAGTAGTGAGCAGCGCGCCTGAGACTTACGTCACACTCAATGAGTCATTCGTTAAGGTCGATCATGTTTTCGTGGATGATGGCATAAGAACTCGGATTGAACTTGATCAGTGGTTGGCCGCTAGGCAAATTCTGATGGAAGATTGCCTCCCACTGGTTGAACAACAAATCCTTCTTGCCGCTGAGACTGGGCGGCGACGATTTCGTTCAGTGCCTATCCACATCGGCACCTCACGCAGGCGTGTCAATCCAAAATTCCCTAATGCTCGAAGGTTACACCAGCGATCGCGTGGGGCGTTTGCGAATCTAAGACGTGGTCAGCTTGCGGAAAAACTAAAAATGGTAAGGCGGTTAATGGGCGTAAAATAGTGAGAGTGATGCGATTGGAGGTTGTGAAACTGTGACCGCTGAATTTTGCACTGCGTCTCCATTTACATCGACTTCATGGTTGCAGTTGCGCAGGAGGTTCAGTTAGCGTCGGGGGGTACTTCTACCTTTCCTCCCGCCGGGTTACGTGCACAAATGCCATCACTCTCTTTCCCAGTTTTGCCTGATGCTTTTGTCAATCATTTGGATCAAGGTCCCCACAGCATTCTCAGCTCTAGAATAAAGTCTCAGGGTGTTATCGTTGCAAACAGAGCCTTATGCTTTCGCGTTCGAGCTATTAAGTCGCTGGACCCGATTCGATTTGTCGAAGGACTGATGGTCTTTGAGAAATGGTCTGAGGCTTGGCATTGCAACTTTAAGCACACTCTCATGGGCACTGACTGCCGTCCCATGGTTCATCCAGATCACCCTGAGACACTCTCTGTCTATGCCGATAGGAAGTATTACCCAATCAAGTTGTCGAATACACGGCGGTCCACTGCAATTCCTAAGGACTACTTTATCCTTGGAGATGTGGATTTGCTAAACAGCCAATTTGCTTGGGAGATTGAAAGCGATGGCCAGTCAATGACTCTAAATACCCTTGCGGAAGTGGACTCATATGAGGTTTGACATTTTGAAGCAGGATCCTGAAGCGAGCTTTGTGATTGACAGGTGTGCCTAGAGAGTCGACTCTTGCGAACCATCAGTTCATCGATAGGCAATTCAGTAGCATGTCGAATATACCGAGGCCGACGTTAGTCACCGCAGGCTTGCCGTTGGTTGCGTACATAGCGATTGTATTGCCATCTTCACTTATTTTGATTCTGCTTGGATTCAATGCACTTGGCGCAACTTGCACGTCCGTGAAACTCCTCATTTCACTATAAGCAACACCATCAATCTTGGTCCGCCAACCCAGATGTCGCCAACGGGATACAATCAACTGACCATTGTGGACACGCAGAAACTCTGTCTCTCGACGGTCGTAGATGAGACGAAGCTCATTGTCCGATCTGGCATGCAGTTCGCCAGAGTCGGAAAGCCAAGAAAACTCTGGCTTTAGTCGTGCCAGAACGAACTCTGCTACTCGGGTGGGGGCTTAAATGCCGCGTTCATCTGGTTTGTCTCGATGCTCCAACTCTCTGTTTTTTGGCCTCTTCGAGTTGCTGACCCACGGTTTGGCGAGAAGCTGGACTCGTAACGAGAAAAGCGACCGCTATGATGGTCAGAGCAATTTTCGTCATCGTGGGGTTTCTCTATCTTTCTGCAGAACCAGAATTATACGGACTGCCGCGCAGAAAGCTCGGCATACCTAGGGTGCCACAGTAAGGCTGAGACTGTCGGAAGTCAATTCAAACCAGTGAGGTTGCTTCCACCGTTCTTCTGGCTCCAGCTTCAAAATTCGTGAACCTACGAAAAGCAAACTCAAAAGCCCCGACAAGGCATTCCTGCCGACGACACAAGCCTGCCTCTCTACTATTTTCTATTCAGCACGGCACCTTGCCGGAAAATTGCCATAAGTGCTTAAGCTGAAAAACCTTGCGACTCCGGCCGCTAGATATGTCCCGTTGTAGGTGGGCGTCAATTTCGGGTGTGGAAGCGAAGCATGTCAGAATTCAGCCCTCCAGCATCTCCGCCCACTGCGGCAAGGTGCCCTTCTGCGATACAGCAGGTATGTTCTGAGGCTGCGGGCAGACATCCGTCACCGCAGCAAATCCATCTGCGACGTCATTTATCAATTCAGCCAGTCTTTGTAGCTGCTGACCGGTGAAGCGAATATGTGCGAGTCCGTCATCGTGGATCGCTTCTCTCAACGCCTCGATAAATTGGCGTGTGCCGTCTAAACGTTCGTTCAAAGCAGTAGCTGACTCGAGTGACCTAGCTATTTCCATTTTCATGGTGCAGTCCTTTACTGAAATAAGTTTGTAAAGGACTAACGTCTAGCAGCAGCGAATCGTTCACTGAGCGAAACGAGTTCGCGAAGCTGCTCGAGAAACTATTTAACACGCACTCCACAAAAAACCTGCCCATTGATGCGAAAGCGACTGGCTGTCACATTCAAACATATTCCGGGATGGTTAATGGTTTCCGTCTTCTGCCCTTCCTGACCTTGGGTTGGTTGCTTTGCTCACCAATGAACTTGTTGAGCCCCTCCGGCGTCACTCGCCACTGTCGGTGGACCGCTTCAGGTGCTGCATCGTATGCGTCGATCATCCCCTTTGAAATAAGCTCATTGATTGACGGCCGCGATCGTTTCAGGATGAGTGCAACCTCGGTCACTGTGTAATGAACCGGTAGCTTTCGATCGATTTCAGAGTTGCCATTCACGATTGAAGTTTTTCCTGCAGTGCCGTTTCAATACTCGCTCGCAACCATCGAACTTGGCCCCCAAGCTTGAAGGGTTTGGGCAGTTCTCCTGATTTCACCAAGCGGTCGATATTGCGTTCTGATGTTCGCAGTTCTCGAGCAAGATCATTCTTTGATAAGGCTAGTGTGATCGGATTCGTTTCGTTCGGCATTGATGTCTCCTTGTTACGTGTGCAAGGGAATAACGCCGCCCGTATTCATTTTGTCTAATGCTGTCAGGACTCTGCTGTTGCGCCTCCGGTTACAGTTTTGTTGGGATTGATGCGAAAATACAGCTTTTTGGCTTTCTGAACCGAGTCCTGCTCGGGGTATTTCTCAGAGCGTTTTACCCAAGGAAACAAGGGGTAACGCTCTTGATGGTCAAGTGAAAAGTCAAGTAGCACTGCTCAGAATGCTACGGCAGATGCTGTCCGGTCTGTGCGTTGAAGAGATTGCGAGTCTGCTTGTCGATCCCGGTGACGACTAAGTCTCACGCCGTCGATTTCGCTCCTTCCGGCCGGGCTCCTCATGTGCTGAACGAACAGAATTCGACTACGTGGCGTTCGGGTCTATCAACCAAACTCCAAGCTCTGCCCTGAGTGTCTGGTGATGGACACTGAGCCAAGCCTATTCCGCTGAAGCCTGTGGGAGTCTGCATTCGTAGACGTTGCATTCCAACTGTATTGCGAATATTTGGAGGCCAATGTTCATTCCCGTACAAAACCTCTCTCTTATAAAGTTCTCCCTTCATCTTGGATATTGGGGTACCGGGTGGGGTTTTATCTTCAGGGCAAAAGGGTACCCGGGTGTTTTTGGCGGCGGGGTGCTGCAGACACAACACGGAAAATATCGTAGGGATGCACTGCCCAAACTAATCTCATCAATCCATTTGGCATGAGCAGATCATTGGTTCGCCACAAGAACGGTAATCGCACAATTTCAGCACTGCTGCAGTGGCAGCTTGCGGTTCCGCCAGCCAGAATTCAATGCTTCGGTTGTTTCTGGCATCAAGACAATAAGGCAAGGATTCGGCGATGGCTCAAGTCGACCGTTTTAGAATTCAGGGATCAGCGGAAATCTGCGAGAGGCTCTTTGATTCAGACGACGATTGCGATTTGGTGCTTTCGCAACTCCTGCGGTCTTACGATATCGCCAACCAGATAGACAGTTTGTCTTTAGCGGTGACCTTGAAAGAAGAGGGGTTTCGCCTCAACGTTGGTCCAGTGGAAGCTCTCTACTACCTGAACGGTGAATTTTCCATTTTTCTTACCGGGCCAATTCCTGAGTCATCAGGGATCTCGCCATTTATCGTTCCAGCCTCTCATGCGTTAGCACCTCAACCTGCCTTTTCTTTTAACGGCCCGCTGCAACAATTTAGAGAACTCCAGGAATCGTTGGCCCCTTTTCATCAACGGTACATTGAAGGGGCCGCACACAAGAAAGACGGCTCGCCTGCCCGCTGTAAATTTCTGAACAGCCATTCTCCCGGATTACTTGCGTATGCCGAAGAGCGGCTGGGGCAGAATGATGCCAAACAGTGGAACAACAGCTTCAGCATGTCGAATGGAAGCGAACCACCACCACCCTCGCGAATAGAGACGACGATCAGTCGAATTATCCGCGACACTGCACTCGTTGCCGAAGTAAAACGCCTTAACAACTACAAGTGCCAACTCTGTGGAGATTCGATTCCGCTTCCCAATGGCAAGCACTACGTGGAAGCTCACCACATCAAGCCGCTTGGGCACCCGCACGATGGGGCTGATCAATTAGATAATTTAATCGTCTTATGCCCCAATCATCACGTCATGTGCGACTACGGCGTTATTCCTCTCAGCATGGACGAAATTCGGGTGTGTCCAGAACATCAGATCGCACTGAGCAACATTGAATATCACAACACGATAAGGTTCTCACCGCCTTCTGCGGATTAGCTGAACTGTCGACTGCTGAACTGCTAACAACGGGGCTTCTTCGTTTTCTCGGCCCTCGATGTTGACCATGATACGTAGGTACCATGCACATTACATTCTGCTTTAAGCGGAAACAGATCCAGTCCAGTGGCGGCCAGTGTTCTCGCGGAATGGACCGACGCTCAAACCATTGCAGACAGCAGTCGTTGCTTGATCGATTCTCCAGTTCCGCACAGCACGACTTTTGACGAAAATTTGATCAGGCTTCGAAATGCAGAGCACGATCGGTCGGTACCATGCACATTACATTCTGCTTTAAGCGGAAGCAAATCCAGTCCAGTGACGGCCAGTAAGGTAGGCCGGATCCAGGAGCGAAGCGACGCCGCTCCGGCAATCGGGCTCCGTCTGCATATTGACAAAATGCCGGAACTGCGCTTCGCTTGGTCCGGCCTACGAGTTCGATGCGGATCCATCTGGTACCACGCATAT
>JBDWHY010000123.1:0-9330 GCA_039974975.1 Fuerstiella sp.
GCTATAACTGGTAGAACTTCCATTGCTCAGCGTGAAACCGTTGAGCTGTGCATGGCCACCTGTGACATGAATCAGGCCAATATTTCGACCGCCTGAGCGAACGTCGATATCTCGCTCGCCGTCGCCATCCACATCGCCATCGATTGTGATATCCGACGACAGGACTAAACGACTGCCAATCGTAATCGCACCGCCGTTCTCAAACGTCTCACCAACGCCAGCGGCAAACGTGATCGTGTCGTTGGAACTGCCGTCGCCATCGGCATCACCATCCCCGTTGGGGCCAGCGAGTGTGTCGTTCGCGTAGGCAATCGCTTCTCTCAGACTGGTGACGCCATCAAAGGTGTCGATTGTGTGGTTGGTCGTGTCCACCACCAATGGATTGGAATCGGCGATAAGTTCAATGGCCCCGGCGTCGACAGTCCCGCCATTTCCGATGCTGACAATGTCCAGTTCTCGCGCGTTTCCGATTGCATCGACGGTAATCCCGCTCGGCATACTTCCGAGGTCGAGTGCGGGATTGGAAGTGCTGGCCTTGAGCATGGCCGTTAGAACCGTTCCACCATTGTCGCTAAGCAGGCCACCGCCCGTGTCTGCATCGACCTGATCAAAGACGTCCGCGACGATGCTCGTCGTAAGCGAAGCGGTTGAAACTTCAAGGGGACCTGCGACTTCGGCGTACGTCGCAGCCGAGTTACCGACGACGATGGTGTTTTGCAGCGTGTCGTTGGACCACGCCACCAATCCTCCGCCAAAGGTCGCGGCACTATTTCCCGTGACAGTTGAATTGATCAGTTCAAACGAGGAACCGGAACTGACAATACCGCCACCATGACCAAGCGTGGCCGTATTGTTGGCGATCGTCGAGTTGGAAACTCTCAGGGTGTTATTGAATTCATTGATCAGGCCTCCGCCGCTATCCCCGGCCGTATTTCCGACGATCGTTGAAGAAGCAATCGTTGTTGCTCCGAAGGCAATTTCGAGACCACCGCCATCTCTCCCCGCTTCGTTGTTGCTGATCGTCGTGGAAACAATTTCGACAGTGGAACGGAAGGCGAGAATCCCGCCGCCGAACCTACCGGCACTGTTGCCGTCGATCACACTATTGGAAATCTTCGCCGAAGACCGGCGGACTCGAACAGCGCCGCCTTCTGTCGAGTGATTCCCTTGCGTCAGAGTTAAGCCGTTCAGATTCGTGTGCGGGCTGCTGTCGGCAATATCAAAAATTCGGCTTGAGTTGTTGCCACTGATGGTGATGTCCGCAACGTTGTCACCGTCGATGTCACCGTCAATTGAAAGCTCAGATGTGATATTCAGTTGACCGTTCGTCAGAACAATCGTGCCACCGCCACTGAACGCTTCCCCCGGGTCGCTGGCGAAGTCGATTACATCTGCACCCGGATCAGAATTAGCTGCGAGGATCGCTTCCCGAAGCGAGATACCATCGGCTCCCGGATCGTTCAGCAACGCGGCAATCGACGAAGTGTCTGGAGCATTGACGACATCAAATGCGTTGTTGACAGAAACAGCTGACAGCAATGCACGGACCTCCAATGCCTCGGATCGCAATTGATGGCTGAGCTGTTTTTGAAATCGCCGTTGACCAACTTGTCTGTGTCTGTTTTTCCGCACGCTGCCTTCTCCTGACTTGGAATGGCGAAATCAGTCGCCTCAGATCTCAATGCAGGAACCGGCCTCCAACTGGCTCATGAATTTTTGTTTTTTGCGAATCAGCCGGCAGAGCCACCGGAAAAAGCGTAATCTGTGCACTCAAATCAGTGCACGCTGATCGGCAAGAAGACGGCTCACAGAGCGGTGAGAATCGCTGGCGCGAATCGCCGGGCGCGACTTACCACGAGGTCTATGGGGGATCTACTGTCTCGATTCGGGCATGATGTGTTGCTGCGCTGCTTCTTCCTGCTGCACGATCCGATATGCGGCTGAATCGCTTAGGTCTCGCCAGAACGATAGATTTGTGTAGCGTTCGAACAGATCCGGTGGAAGGATGGTTTTGCGAGGGCGTGGTGCGACTTTCGGGTGGACGCGATGCAAGCCGTCGATGCCCAGTTGGTTGTCAAATTCTGGGGCGTCGTACTCCACAGCGTCAAAATTGTGCTCAAAAGGTTCTTCCTCAAGAAATTCGTAGATCAGCTTGAAGACCTCAGTGGGCCGCTGCGTCATCAATTCGTATTCGACAAGCACGATTCGCTCCGCAAGTTCTGAATAGCACGCTTCACGAACTGCATGCCACGGGAACCCAACCAACCGATTCGCTCCGGCCAAAGCCTCAACACGCGTGTAAACGGTGGAACGCTCGGCAGCGCTGTTGAAAAGCCGAGTATGCTCGAACGCGTTGTTGCGAAATTGACGCTCGAGCGAGTCCATGACCCACGCCACATTGCGGACCGTGCACACAATTTTGGATTCTGGAAACAGAGTCATCAGTGCCGATAGGCTGGCAGTCCACGCTCGGTTTGTGTCGAAGATGACTGGCTTTTGGAAGTCCGCGTAGTAGCTGTCGAACAATCCCTTCAGAATTCGACATCTCTGTTCCTGACTGACCATCGACGCCATTTCCGTTCCCGCAGAAACCTGTGAGATCACTCCTTCAAACAAAGACGCAACTGGGCTGGACATCGCGGCGTGGAACCGAGGATTCTGTCGAAGGATTCCTGACAGTAAGGTTGACCCGGAACGCGGCAATCCTGCGATGAAATGATAACCCCGTTCCATATTCCTATTTCCTTTGCACCAAATGTTCTGAATGTGTTGCGATTCCGCTTGAAAATCTTCCGACCGATTCTTCATGCAGGAACCCCATACGTTTTGGCTCAAGAAAAATTATGTTTTACGTCAATCCGGTCGTGTAAGCTCGTCCCGCCGGATTGATGTCGCGCCGGCCTGATGTCACAGTCGGCCTGCGGGAAATAGCCGCCACCAGATTCCTTTCTACGACTGGAATCAATGTGGCAACGGCAGCGCGGATCTCCATTTTCCGGCTGCCAGAAACCACCAGACTGGGTTTCACGTGTCAGCGGAAAACACCAAGGGGCACGCAACTTTGGGCTTGAAGACTCAGGCCGCCGCCGTTCTATATTCGAAATATTGGCTGTGGATAAGGATTTCATGAGCCATCGAATTTCGGAATCCTGCATGGACTGATAGCTCACATCACTCATCGGGTTGGACTTCATCAATGAAATCACTTTTAGTATTGCTCTTCTGCATTGTGGCATCCGTCGCAATTGTGGCCTATGAGGCTTTTCGGCCGTGGCCGCAAGGTGCGTGGGATGCGGCTGACCACGATCGAAATGGGTTACTCACTCGAAATGAAATGCAGACTTTCGGAGGGCAAAAATCGCATCGCAATACCCGTCGACTGATGATGCACTTCGACGCGGCCGACACGAATGATGATGAAATTGTCGACGGCACGGAGATCGAAGCGTATGGTTCGGCAATTGGAAGTAAAGATCCTTACGATCACCTGCCGCCCGCTCAGTCCGCCCCTGCTCAGTCGGAGTCTCCATCAACATGAATTCTGAGATGCCGAATCCCCGTCATGCCGGAATGGCTGATTCCAAAACCGTCGTATGGCAACAAATTCAGGACTTATTCGCAGAAGCTGTTGAACTGCCGGCCGAAAAACAGGCTGAGTTCCTGCGACGAGAATGTGGCAACGACTTGCGTCTGCGTGAAGAGGTGAGCAGCCTGTTGAATGCCTTTTGCGCAAGCGGAGACACGCTCGAGAATTCTCCAATCGACCTGACTCTTGAAGTGCCAATGCTGTCCGTCGCGCGAGACGCGGTCGCTGGCTACGAAATCAGATCGGAAATTCATCGAGGCGGTCAGGGGGTCGTCTATCGCGCTTTGCAATTAGGCACCAAACGCGAAGTTGCACTGAAGTTTATGCTATGTGGTCCGTTTGCATCTCACGAATCACGCCGACGGTTTCAACGCGAAGTAGAAGTTGTTAGTCAGCTGCGGCATCCGGGTATCGTGCCGATCTTCGACAGCGGTGAAGCGGACCGCCAGCCATACTACGTCATGGAATACGTGCCTGGCCTTCGGCTCCAAGATTTTGTGAAACATCAGCAGCCAGGCGTCACAGACATTCTCAAGCTGATGGCACTGTTGTGTGATGCGGTTGGCTTCGCACATCAACAGAAAGTGGTCCACCGCGACCTGAAGCCGTCCAATATCATGGTCACCAAAGATGGCGAACCTCGCGTGCTGGACTTCGGATTGGCGAAACTGGCAACGGCCGACTCTGATACAATGGCTCTTTCAATCAGCGGTCAGGTCATGGGGACTTTGGCTTACATGAGCCCCGAGCATGCTTCCGGAAAAAGCGACAGTATCGATACCCGCAGCGACGTCTATTCGTTGGGCGTGATTCTGTATGAACTGCTCGCCGATCAGCTTCCCTACGTTCTGGAGCAATCGATCGCGAACAACCTGAATACCATTCGCACCGCAGAGCCAGTAGATCTGCACAGCCGGGGCAATCATCTGCCTTTGAAAGTCTGCACGATTGTTGGCAAGGCTCTTAGCAAGGACAAAGCAAGACGCTATCAAGATGCGACAGGCTTCGCTGCCGATATTCGCCGATATCTGTCCGGGGACGCGATTGAAGCTCGCAGCGACAGCAAATTGTATGTGCTTAAGAAAAAGACGCGCCCATACATATTCCAGATTGCTCTCGCGTTCGCACTGTTCTGCGGCGTCATCGTTGGAATCTTGGCATCTGGAATCGCCGCCGGCGACCCTGCGATTGCTCCCGCTCTGGAACCGATCAGTGTCGGTCAATTTTACTCTCAGGACGACCTGGATTCGCAACTGGATGCAATACGAGATCTGATTCGGCAGGACGAGACGCCGGCAAAAATTCTGGCTCAGTTTCAAAAGCGGTTTGGGAATCTGGCCGCGAATGATTTTGACACTGCGATGAGCGTCGAACGCCAGGCTGATCTTCGCCTGATACTTAAGGTCCGTGATTTCCTTCTGGACAATCCTCGTAGGCCTGAGATCGAAACATTCGTCGCTCGCCTGCAACAGCCACCTGCCCCAGGCCAGCGAACCTCTGGACTCGCAAGAGAAATCGGGACAGTATTGCTTCAACTGTCCGCGGCAGCCGCCGGCCCGTGAAAATCTCGATCATGCCCTCCAGCGACTCCCACGACCACGGGGAGCGAAATGTGTTGATGGAAACTTTGGCGGCTCAGCGATAAGCCGAGAATCGTACATACTTCCTCGCTGACATTCCTTTGCCGTTCTTCTGCTAAGCAGGGCGATTGAGCACGCTCATGAAAACTCTTTTAGCCACCGATGCGCTATGGTGATCTGGATGGTGCTGTGATCTGGATGTTACCACGTACATGGTCGGGCCTCGACGGCAGCATTGTGCGTCTGTGTTGAGACCGTCAAGTGCGCTGGTCGACCCGACTTCGGCATCGCCTTCTGGCGAATGCCAGCATAGGATTGTCGACCTGAGATCATTCGTAAAACGAACTTGGTAACAGGCCAATCGTTACGAATGGTTCGCTTGCTTGAATCAATCATCAAGAGCCGGCTCTATTCGAATGACCAGATGGTCACGAGCTGGGTAAGGCATTACCGGCGAGTGCGGCCCTGATTGGGATGCATTCAAGAGACTTCGAGTTTGGGCGTTACAGGCAATCAGAGATCTGCCCGCGATCAACATGGAATGTCATCTTGGACTGTCGCACGATCAATTCCTTGTATTTCGTGTCACCATGTTTTCAGATTTCTGTAAAACCGCGGCAGGGACTAAAGTGTCTTTCGAGTACCTTCAACCAGCTGGTTTCTCTGATTGGCATCCGGTCGTGAAATTTCAATTTCACGAGGCGCAACGATTCCGATTCGAGTCCGTCCGTTGGCACAATGAATAATTTTGACTTGGATTCGATCGTCAATCAAAATTTCTTCGCCCTGCTTCCGTGTCAGTACCAACATTGCATTCTCCAGATTCTTCCATGACCTCGATATTCTACGTCAGAACTGTTGAAGCAATTAACGTGCCGTAACAACGAATTTTTGATGAGCAAAAAATGACGTCTTTTAGAGAAATCATCCCATTCTTCGGCGTTGGAGAGCCGAAAACCGGTCGCAGAGCGACCAAGAGGTGTGCTTTGCGGCGTCAATTGCCGTTCATTTCTTGATCATTTTGACGCCGAAAGTATTGAATCGATCCATGATCCTGTGCTTTGCTCGGGACTGTTGGTGAATTTCAGGCCACTGATGTAGCAAACTGGTTCAGACTGGCCGAGACTGATCGAGTCGCAGTAAGGCGATTTCGCGGACTGAATCTTAGGCAGATTCGGTAGGTGGAAGAATTGGTAGGTACCCCGCACATTCTATTTGCTCTAGCGTTTCTTGTTTTTGTAGAAGGCGAATGCAGTCGATCGAGCACCCGTGATACGAGCACCCGTGATCTATGTGGCACCAAGCATTCAGTACCAAGCATTCACCCCGCACCACGCATTCATCCACACCAAGCATCCTCGCACCAAGCATCCCCGCACCAAGCATCCCCGCCCGCTCTAGCCCGCCCGCTCTAGCCCAGAGGGCGATACAAGAATAGCCGGCGGTGTAAACCGCCGGTTCGGTGTCGCGTTGAAAACAGCCCGGAGGGCGGCACAATTTCACTGCAGCCCGTTTTCCACCGCCCTGCGAAAATCCTGTGGCTGTAGCTCACACCTTCCGTCACCATGTGCGAGACGACGGCAGGATGGCTGCAGCAGTGGATTGTTGTGTTTGATTCGCTGAAATTCGCGTTCAACGCAACGGCGAGTTCAAGCGAAGTACAACTGCGAGAACAAGTCGAAGGCATGAACGGTACCACGTCCCTAAATTCACCGTCATCAAGAGCGAACGCATGCCGACAAAAAATCCGCCTCTGCAAAGTGGACAAGCACGTCCCGCGGCAGCTTATCAATCGGTGTTTTCGAACATTGCGGCTGCGGCCGACTGAATTTCAGCGGGTGTCATTTCCTTGATGCGAGTTGCGATGCCCCATTCGTGTCCGAAAGGATCTCGAACACGCGCAAAGCGTTCTCCCCAAAACAGGTCGGCCGGCTCCATCAACACTTCAGCCCCGTTGGCCTTCATTCTTTCGACTGTCTCGTCGCAATCTTCGACATAAAGATGGACGGCAACTGTCGTGCCGCCGGCGGTGACGGGGCTCGGAGTGCCCCCGTGTTCGGGAAGTTCATCGCTTAACATGAGCCGAGCGTCTCCGATCTGAAATTCGCTATGCATCACTCGGCCATCCGGCATCGTGAGCAGCAGCACAGGCTCGCATTCAAATACGCGAGAATAATAGTCCACGGCACTTTTCGCGTCGGCAACGCTTAAGTACGGAACAAACTGGCAGTTCTTCATCGTCGTATTCTCCATGTCTTGAAACGGCTTGTGATGAGTCAGGTTCATGATCCAGTGGACAGTGCGGACATGTCGCGTCTGAATCTTATGATCTTCTTAGCGAGTGCCTGAAGTTCGCATACGCCGCAGAATAAGTTCTTTTACTTTTTCTGAAGGTGCAGTTTCGAGGGCAACATCGCGGAACCGCTGCGCTATCTGTAAATTTCCCGCGCGATGATTCAGGTCGGCCATCACAGTGGCCCACAGATAGGAACCACAAAGCCAAGTGGGCGGCTCGAAATCTTCGAGTATCGCCAGCCCGTCCACGGGACCCTTCCATTCGGCGACTGCGACAGCTCGATTCAATTTGTGAATTGGCGATTCGCTGAATTGTTCAAGCATGGCGTAGCATTCAGCAATCCGGTCCCAGCGAGTCGCCTGAAATGAACTGGTGAGACAATGCTCGGCGGCGATTCCGGCTTCGGCGTGGTACCGCGAAAATTTATCACCCGACGAAGACTCACCCAACCAATCGAAGCCATTCTGGATCTCACGGGCATCCCACAGCGACCGATCCTGTTCTTCCAACAGTAAAAGGGCGCCCGATTCATCCTGTCGCCCCTTCATTCGCGCCATG
Organism: Fuerstiella sp.; assembly: GCA_039974975.1. GTDB lineage: Bacteria > Planctomycetota > Planctomycetia > Planctomycetales > Planctomycetaceae > Fuerstiella. The sequence goes on from JBDWHY010000123.1 coordinate 8,021, forward strand.
TGAAAATACATCAGTGCCAATAGTGCAGACGTTTCAGCCGATTTTCCGACCGGATGTGATGAGAGAAGGCGTGCCAGCCGAATCGCTTCTTCGCACAGTTCACGACGCAGCGGCAGTTGCGGGTCAGATGATAGAAACCCTTCAGTGAAGAGCAGATAAAGAACATGGCGCACTGCCGGCAGTCGCTCGGAAATCTGCTCGGGTTTCAGGTTGGTGTCGTCAGGCTGAGTGGTCCGCAGATGCACGCGAGCTCGGCTTAGTCGTTTGTAGACATTCGCTTCTGTCGTGAAAAGCCGGACAGAGATCTCTCGGATGTCAAACCCACAAAGTGTCTTTAGCGCAAAGACGATTTGCGATGGCACAGGAATGGCTTTGTCGCAGCAGATGAACAACATCCGCAGAAGGTCGTCTTCGGCTTCGCCAGAATGAAAATCGTTGGCGGATTCTTCAACGGCGGCGACTTCTGTCGCGTGCTGCTTCAGAATTCGTTTTCGTCGCGATTCGGTGCTGAGTTCCCCTAACAGGTTGTTGTTGGCCACGCGGAAGAGCCATGCCGGCGGATCGTCTGGCAATCCATCAACGGTCCAGCATTCCAATGCAGACATCAAGGCAGCCTGAACGGCGTCTTCGACATCGACGGCGCGTGCAAATCCGACACGACACGACAGAGTCGATACGAGTCTGCCGTATTCGTGTCGAAAGAAATGTTCAACCAGCTTTTGTGTCTTCAAGGAGTCACGATCTCCCGCACTTCTACACTTGAGCCTGGCATTGCAACACCCGGACTCTCCGCCGCGACCTGTACCGCCTGCTGCAGCGATTCCGCTTCAACGATCATGAATCCTCCGGCAATTTCCTTGGCCTCAATGAATGGGCCATCGGTTGTGCCCTCCGACGTGACAACATTTCCTCCGCCGAGCTTTCCGCCCATGTCGACAATATTCGCTTGAAACTTCTCTTTCCAAGCATTGAATTTGGCGTACATCTCCTCCATCTGCGCCGGAGATGGCTTCTGCGTTTCGCACCCTGATTCGCTGCGTTGAATGCATAGAAACTTCTTACTTGTCATAACGTATCTCCCAATAAGTCTCGGTTTCGCCCAGAAAACGCGGGCAACGCTCTATGACCCACGAGCCCACGCATTTTGGACACTCGTTCAGCAAATTCTTCAGAAAAGAATACCAAAGAAGCAGCGGCAAACCCTCAGCAACGACAGTCGAACCAGAATTGAACCCGTGAGCGAGGGATTCCAATGATTTGCGTGGTACCGAGCGTTTCCCGGCCGCAAGCTCTGTCGCCCCTTCGGGGCT
>JBDWHY010000124.1:0-24962 GCA_039974975.1 Fuerstiella sp.
CGCGACGACGCTGGTAAATCTGATCTCCGCTTAACCCCACCATTTGGCCAAAGTCAGAATCTGTGCGACCTCGAGCATACTTTTGAGTCCAGCTGGAAGCACATTCTCCCACCACCCAGTTGCACTGGCTAACGGCATCACGAGCTGCGGAAATCAACTGTTCTTCAGATTGCGACACGAGCGAATACTCCGAATAAAACTGTCATTGCGAAGCCGTCCTTGGCAAATACCTGAAAATCAGGCTGATGATGAAACACCAGCCTAGAAATGATCGAACCAATCAAAGTGACCTTCGCATCGTGCGACAGACAACTTCTGCAAAAGCCGGCAAATCAAAAGGGGGCAGGGTTTGCACCGAACAACCCAGCATTTCTTGTTCAACAAACGCCGCCGACTGCAGAATGAACATGCTATCGCTGGTAATTCGGGGGATCTACTAGAGACTTGGGGAACCTTGCAAAACAACCAGTGTCCAGATTCCAGACCTCGAAGTAGTTTTCTTAACCGCTACAGTATCCGTTTTCCAAAGATTTCGTTTCAGGTGAGTGGATGAACAGCCGATACGTCTTCTATACTCAGCTCAGGCAGGATTGATCGCCCCAACTACGTGGGTTACCGTCCTCACCATCAGATAAATCGTTTTCCAAACGGAAAACATGCCCGGTGCCGTGGCGAAGTGGCTAACGCAGTGGATTGCAAATCCACCATTCGTGGGTTCAAATCCCACCGGCACCTCTTAAAAACGCCTTCTGAATCAATTTCAGAAGGCGTTTTTTATGCGCGGAATTTTCAGACCTCAAGACCGGCAACTTCAACAAGCAAGAAGCCAAACACTTCGGTTCGAAGCGGCCTACGCGTCCACTCTGCTAAAAACTGATCTCGCCTGCACTGCTCAACGCTCTTTTCTTGAATCACCAGCCAGCGAACAGTCTCCAGCGTGCCCGTCTGTGTCAAAACATGAGCTTTTTCGAGCGCCAGACACCCGCAGACTCTGCCGAACCTCGATACGTCCGCCGATTGAGGCTGTTTCGAATTCGTGGGATGCTGCAAATTCGAATCAAGTCGGTGCCCAAACTATCTATGATGCAATCGGTCATGGGTCGCTTTCATATTGCTCAAACGACCACCATCCCACCTGATTTTCGTCATCCTAGTCCCTCCCGGCGAAAAATATTCTGATCTCACCAAAGCGGTGGGTCATTCGAATTCCACGCTATGCCTTCGTCCTTGCCCATTCGACTGTTCAGCATCGCCATCATTCTGATGGTCGGTTGTGGTACGACTCAGCAACGTACGGGAACAGAACAGCTTCTGCTTTCCGAAGCCGTCGATCGAACTGTCGACCAGCTCGATTTTTCGCCGCTTTCTGGCCGAAAAGTGTTCTTGGACACGACCTACATTCGCCCGGTTAAGGGAATCGTCTTCGTGAATTCAGACTACATCGTGAGTGCTCTGAGACAACGTTTGACAGTATCCGGCTGCTTGATTCAAGACAATAAAGCTCAAGCAGACTACGTACTTGAAGCACGAGTCGGGGCATTGGGGACTGACTCACTTGAGGTCACCTATGGCCTGCCTGCGAGTAATGCTCTGAGCCAAGCGGCCGCTTTAGTTTCAGGTGCACCTGCGATGCCCACGATCCCCGAAATCAGCGTCGGTAAACGCAACGCGACGCTATCAACATCGAAAATCGTGATGTACGCATATCATCGAGAAACCGGGACCCCTGTTTGGCAATCGGGGTCCGCCATTTCAAAGAGCGATGCAAAAGACACGTGGGTCTTAGGAGCCGGACCTTTACAGCGCGGATCAATCTACGATGGAGTCACCTTTGCTGGTATCAACCTAAAATTACCCGAGATGCTGAAGTCTAAGGATCCCAAACCCGAGTCATCTTCCGATGTCAAATTCGCAACAGCACATCAGTTTGTTCATCCCGCTGTTCTTGAACAACAGCTGATGCTGGCTCAACAGAATTCGGAAGACAAGCAGGAACCAGCCAGCAAGGTCGTTCCTGCTAGCCACAAGAAAAAGAAGGCCGGCAAGTAAAGTCATCAAAGACATTGGCTTGCGGCTTCTGTTCCAAAGGCAAATTGTACCAAGCGACCTACTTCACTAAATCGCCTTTTGCGGCCCACACGATTCCATTGATGACGCATTTCAAGAAGACTTCGTCTTCAAATGTTTCGTTGGAATGCCCATAGGTGGTGCCGAATACTCGAGCTTTTCCGTAGCGATTGGTCCACATGACAGGCTGAAGTTTTTCAGTCTTCTCACTGACGGATGTCGCCAATACTTTCGTGTTGGGCCACACTTTTTCAATAATGTACAGCTCATCCATCGCCGTGGTATAGTCGGCCGGGACGTGCTTCATGATTGAGTGACCTCCCAGTTCAACTCGAACTGGATAGTTGCTCTTATGCTCGTGATACTTGCTGGTCACTCCCAAAAATTCTCGCCAGTCATCGATCTTAGCATTTCGGTACGTGTGCATCGCACAGTGAATCACAACACCGTTGGCTCCTTCGTAATGAGCCTTGGTAATGCGTTTGATGTAGTCGGCATCCGTTGTTTTTGCAAAACACTCGTTGTGAACAACGACGTCGAAACCCTTCGCCCAATTCGGGTCGTCATACAAATCAATTTGAGCCGACGTCCCCTTGCCACCATCATTGACCACCGTCCATTCAATCTGGACGTCAAACTTCTTTGCAGCTTTCTGCATCGCAGCTGTCTGGAAGTCGTAGTCATGACAACAGCCTCCGGTAACTACCAACACCTTCAATTGGGAATCTGCATCGTCAGAATCAGCATGGACCGTGTTTATAAACACAGTCGACAGCAGCAAAAGAAGGGCAGTCGTGATTGGGCGAGTGATTTGAATCATCGATACTCCAAGGGAAAATGAGGGCGAGGCAGAGGAGGGGGTAAAAGTGGACAACTGATCGCGAAGCCAACTATGTGCTGGTAACAGATCATGATCTGCTATTCGTCAGTTCGCAACCAACGGACCTCAGAACACAGGTTTCATCTTGGAAGCAGTGCTCTGGTTGTCTTATCAGCAACGGAACCCTCTGTAGGCTGAACAATACTAAAACTTTGGCAAAGTTCCGGCAACAACTGGTGGTATTTGCGAGTGAATGTCAGTTCAAGCTTTTCATCAGCTCCTTCGACATGAATGGTATGAGCAAACAGGCCGCAAGACATCGACATCGTCCACTGTGAAGAGGGCAACTGGCACACAATATCCGAACGAAAAAGCCGTCGTTTAACAAGCTGCCAACCCAATTCAGTATTGGTCAACACACAACGACTTCGATACTTGAAACCTTGCATATCGCTCCCCAGAAAGACGACCAACCCGTTCGCCGGAAGCATTTTGGCTGGCAAGATCTTTTGTACGACCGCATCTAGCAAAACGGTGCGGAAGTAAACTTCCTGCCGATAGACCCATCGAAAGACGATTGCGGCGATCAGAAAAATGCTCAAATTAAGACACGTGGCAAGGTAGGGGCTGTAGCCATAAACCAACATCAGCGACGCACAGACCGACTTGTTCAGCACTTCAAATGCAGCATCAATCAACGGAACGGGAATCAACCAAATACACATCTCGCAAAAGAACTTGACCGAGTTAATCACAAGCACATTCAACGCTGCAGCAATCATCAAACAGAGATCAGCTGTCGCAGACACCATACCGAGCATCACGACTTGATTTTCTGGAGTAGAATCTGTGACCACACCGGTGACCAAAAACTTCAAGACCAGCATCGTGATAATGCCCGCCCAAGCTTCAAGCTGATCTGTCATCTGCACGAACGGCTTGCTTAGCTTTGTCAGGCGTGGCAGCGAAGTAACAAGAGTCAAAATCAGAAAGGCGACAAAGACAACTTCACTGTGAAGTGGCGATGAAGCTCCTAAAAATGGGTTACTACTGCTGAACCATTGGCCGCCAAAAAGTGAAAGACCGGAAAGACAAGCAATGCCAAAAAACGGAGACAAGGCTAACGGAGCCAATGGGCCAAGCCACTCTGCGACTCCCAACGAATCCGCCACTTTTTGAGCGGCCAACAGATCTGTTTGCGAAAACTGATCAGCGACTTTCGATTCTTTTTCTTCGACGGCCACCGTGGATTCATCCTGCGAAACTTGAATCACAGACACAGACGCCTTTGGTCCTATCGAGCGTGCGGTCGAAGCATAGGCCAACAGCCACAGACAGCTTGCCGCACAAAGACACTGGTAAACAGTTTTCATTGGGCATCCTTCTTCAATCACCTGTTGTGCCAGAACTCGTTGGCAAACATAGGCCAACGGCAACCGATTTTGTCGCGGTGGGAAATGTTTCGTGTTGATGCGGCAGCGAACGTCAACAAGACATGCGTTGTTCTACGAATACAAACGAAGCTCAACGGCTCGTCGCACGGATTGCAGAAGAGAAGCGAACCAAATGCTGAAAGCGAACAGCGATATCGCCAAGGCCCCCACTCCAATAAAGATGGTCCAAGGCGGAACACCAAGTGGAATCCCCGCAAAGGCATACAGCAGCAAGAAGCCAACGAAAGAAGTAAGAGACCATCGATAGAATCTGGACAACTTCGACACTTGCATCCGCAGTCCATCTTCTCCCAATTCAATACACAACAATTCGAAGTACAGCAGCAAGCGATCAAACGCCGCCATGCTCAACAACCCACCAACCCCTTTCAGTAGTGATAGAGAAAGAACCTTCGCAGCCACACGAGCCACAATTGCCAGCACCGACATACTAAGAGATCTTGAAATGGCTTCGTGAAGCGCCGAACCACGAGGATGCCCCTTTCTCAATTGCACTTGCCCATTGAACCACAGGAACAAGGAAATCAAAAAAACAATTCCGCCACCGATGACCATCAACAATATAAATGGCGAGCGAACGACTTCAGGATAAAACTGATCTGCGACCGAAATCGTTGCCAATCCAATCACTGTCACAATAAGACTAAAGTAAGAATGAGCGACTCGACTTATTCCTGCTGCAATGCATTCTGGATCGGCGATCCAGTCGTCGTATGGCATCACCAATGATGGCCCATTGGAATCACTGTCCTGCTGCGATTGCTCATCATCATCGACCAGCTGCCGCGCATCCTTTTGAAGATTGGCTTCTGCTGGAATAAAAGTCTGACCGCACTTCTTGCAGGGCAGAGGCAACGAAGCCATATCGTCGACAATATTTTGACTTGCAGAGCAGTAGGGACATTCGGTTTTCACGAAAGACTTTCATTCAGTTTTCAAAAGACAGCCCATCGACGCGAAGACAAAAGATAGCAAATCTGGCTGCGACACAGAACGAACGACCATGATCACGTCCAGCGTTTTGATGCAGAGAAAAGCCGAAACCGACAATCACAAAATGGCACTCCGCAAAGTCCAGAATCGCTGACGAAAACTTGCGCCCGATATCAGTAGACGATCACAGTGGACGGTATCAGTGGACGATCACATCAGGTGTCCCATATCGCCCAAACTAGGCAACGGGCGTCGCTTTGCAAGCGTGGCTGAATGGGCGCTCAATTCGTAGGATTTCATATCTGAAGAAGTTCTGCAATTCCGTGATCCCTTTGGATCCAGAGTTCGTTATGAAACGCACTATGAAACATCGCATCAAAGACGAATTGCAAGGTGTCGGAATCTTCATCGGCATGATCTGGCTGGTTTTTCTGGTTGACTGGATTCTGGCAACCGATCTCAGAAACTGGGGTGTCACACCGCGTTCGCTGTGGGGCCTGGCGGGCATTTTCACCATGCCGTTTTTGCACGGGAATTGGCAACACTTGGTTGGCAACACCGTCCCTTTGGTTGTGCTGCTATCGCTGCTGGCGGGATCACGAGTCAACAGCGCTGGCATCGTGTTGACTCTGACAGTCATCGGCGGAGCACTGCTGTGGGTGATCGGACCGGGAGCCAGCGTACATATCGGGGCAAGCGGACTGATCTATGGACTCATCACCTTCTTGATCACTGCAGGAATCACGGAACGGCGTCCCATGGCATTGACCGTCGCTGTCGTTGTCGGAATCTTGTATGGCACGACGCTCTTCGGTGGAATTCTACCATTCACTGTCAGCGAAGGTGTTTCATGGCAGGGCCATCTGACGGGTGCCATCGCTGGAGTACTGCTGGGACACTTCGCCGTTCAGCCAGCGAAGTAAAACCAAGCGAACAACATGACGCAGTTTCTGTCGTCGGCCTCTTCAAGGCCGACGACAGACATAGGCACTGTCCCTGAATTCAAACTTCACAGGGAATCTTGTGAGCCGCACGGCGCTCGCCAATTGCGGCACAAAGCCTGACGATACGATACACAGGTTCAGACTGACAGAACTTGCTGGCAGAAATCAGAATCCGACGGGTCCCCGTAGAAATACTAGGCGTCCTGCTTCGCGTTGGGATCTTTGGCAAAACCATCACGCATCGTGTTCTCTGTGACATTCACAGGGACCAGGAACTGCTGCAGGTAATCTGGTCCACCCGATTTCGTACCAACGCCGCTCATACGGTAGCCACCAAACGGTTGACGCTGAACCAAGGACCCAGTGATCTCACGATTCAAATACAAGTTACCGACTTCAAATTCATTACGAGCACGCTTTAAATTCACGGGGCTACGACTGTACATGCCTCCGGTTAAAGCAAACTTTGAATCGTTCGCAACAGCGAAGGCATCATCTAAGTTTCGAACTTTCATCACCGAAAGCAGAGGACCAAAGAATTCTTCTTGAGCCAAGTTTGAGCTTGCTGCGATTCCCGTCAAGATCGCGGGACCGATAAACGTTCCGTCTTTACCCAACTTCTTCACATCGACTTGAAGAGCCAATTCTTCGCCTTCTTCAGCATCGATCGATTTGATTGCTCCAACGATCTGTTGACGAGCATCATCATCAATCACCGGCCCCACAGTCGTTGCAGGATCTTCAGCAGGGCCAACGATCAAACTTTGAGTCGCCTGTACCAAATGTTCTAGGAATTCATCATAGATTTTTTCCAACACGATGACTCGTGAACACGACGAGCATTTCTGACCAGCATATCCAAAGGCACTACTCACGACACCGGCGACCGCCTCATCTAAGTCAGCATCTTCGTCAACGATGATCGCATTTTTACCGCCCATTTCTGCGATGACTCGGCGAACATTGATCTGACGATGATCTGTTTCTGAAGCAGTTCGGAAGATCTCAAGACCAACCTCCTGAGACCCCGTAAAGCAAACCATGTCAACATCGGGACTGCCAACGAGAGTTGGCCCGACGTCGTCTCCGATCCCTGGCAAGAAGTTGACAACTCCGTCTGGAACTCCGGCGTTACGAATCATTTCCATCAACTTCGCTGCAACAATCGATGACTGTTCAGCTGGCTTCATGACAACCGTATTACCTGTCACCAAAGCGGCGCCCGTCATCCCGGCTAGAACAGCCAAAGGGAAGTTCCACGGTGCAATCACAACCGCCACACCTCGAGGACGATACGAATAACTGTTGGCTTCTCCTGCAAAATCATTTGTCACAGGTTGATCAAGTCGACGCATTTCTGATGCATAGTACATGCAAAAATCGATCGCTTCTGCGACTTCTGCATCCGCATCCTTCCATGGCTTGCCGACTTCCAGAATGATCCAAGCCGCCAATTCGAATCGTCGCTCGCGCATTTCGGCGGCGATCAATTCCAGATACTCACAACGATTCTGAGTTTCCATGGATGCCCATTGAGGGAACGTTCGGCGAGCTGCTTCAACAGCATCTCCGGCCTGATCCTGAGATGCCGCTGCGACATACCCAAGAACTTCGGTCGCATTCGATGGATTCCGACTGGTGAGTGTCGTACGACTTTCGCTGGACTTGCCATCGACCACCAACGGCCACGTTTGTCCGATTTCGTCTCGAGCAGCATCGATTGCCGCTTTCATAACCGTACGGTTTTCTTCCAGCGAAAAATCGGTTCGAGATTCGTTGACAAATCCGTCCAGTACCTTGTCTTCCACAGGTGGTTCCTTTGCGGCGTTTTCAGATGGTTTCATCAACAGAGTTTTCGTGGCGACGCGTTCCGAAAAACTGTGTCGCAAGTAAGAATCGTTCGAAGTGTTTTCTAGGTGGCCTCTCACAAGAGAAGCAATGCCCGGAATTAATTTGCCAAAAGGTGAGTGCACACGGACTCGATGACCGCGTTCTGAAAACAGCTGGGCTTTTTCATTCCCCATGCCGTACAGCATTTGCACCTCAAACGCGTGGTCTGGAACCTTGTATTCTTCCGCCCAAGCCAAGCCGGCCGCCAAACTTCTCACGTTGTGACTCGCCAAAGCAGGGCGAAGCAAGGCGTGATTCTTCATCAGCATGCGGGCTCCGCTTTCGAAGCGATCATCCGACTGCCATTTGCGGCGGTACACGGGACAAGGCCAACCTTGATAGTCGGCCGTCACAGATTCCGTGTCCCAATGTCGCCCTTTCACAAGCGTGACTGAAACAGGCGTCTTGCGTTTTTTCACCCACGCCAATAGCTGCTTCAGGTCCTTATCAGAATCCTGATAATAGGCCGGCACGGCGATCCCCACATCGGCGAAGTTGCGAAATTCTTCTTCCATCAGCACCTGCTGAAAGATCGATCGAATCAGCAATCTTGATTCAGTGTGCCCGGGGTCAAAATGAATATGGGCGTCGTGCTCTTGAGCCTTCCGAAGAAGAGGTCTTAACCGCTGCAGCACACGTTTTGTGGTGCCGACAGGATCGACGCATGAAAACTGGCTGTCTAAAGATGTCAGATTAATGGAAAGATTCAGCCGTGGCAGAGCACCATCAAGACCATGATCAAGCAAAGCAACGTCACCCCAGTTTGAGGTTGCTTCCGCCAATTGGTCGATGACATCAACGTACGTAGTTTGATACAAATCAGCAGCGACATCGCTTAAAACCGCACCGCCGATGTAGTCCAAGGAAAATGCACACCCCTTGCGACGCAGGTCTTGAACAGACTGTAAAATCTGCGGACCACTTTCGCCCACGATAAAACGGCGAGCCATGCGATCGGCGTTGCTTCGAGCATTGAAGGCCAATGCTCGAGACAAAATACTGTTGCCGGTGGAAAGATTCAGTCCCAGCCGAGCGGCCCACGGAAGGCGATCTTTGACGTGCTCGAAATATTCATCCAGATGCCGAGAAATCGCCTGGTGATCTCGCAACATCGGCAGCACATCAATAAATCGAAATAACTGCACCTTGACTGCTTCATCAGCCATGGCCCAGTTCATCAATCGATCCTCCCACCATTGCCCATGAAACAAGGACGGGCTGCGGTGCTCTAACCGCCCCAACAGCTCCTCGCCAATTTCCTGCGTGCGGCTTTCGACTCGATCATCGATAGAAACTTTCTTGGCCATAAATTGAAGCAGAGTCTGGAAACAGCGGAACGATGAAATTTCAGTCAGTCACCAAATTGACGACATCACCCATTTTTTGGGCAGATGAGCGACAATTGGGGAATCGAGGATTCTAGGCAGAACGCGTTTCAGTGAAAGCTGTTCCTGCAAGCTATCGAAAATAGGAGACAAGAGAGTGCATTCTGCTCTGGTTTCGGGTCACAAGGCCTCAATTTCAAAACTCAAAAATCATGCATTGACAGCTTAATGGCGATTTCTCCAGCCGTTCGAAGCCTCCCAGAGACCTCAATGGGCACACTTGACCCCACTTTGCTCGATCAAATGCAGTCAACGAAACCCGCGCCCGCTGAATCAATAAAGCTACCTCGCCATCTGCTTGTCGCACGTCTTTGGCTAACAAATCAAACACCAAGACACGTAGTCTAAGATTTGACAGCTCCCCCAGACCACTACGTCGAGTTCCCCCAGCTCGAAGCCTGTCAACCATTCGCTTCGCTGGCCCACTAGGCCGAAAATCCTCGGGCTCAAGACGCAAGCCAAACAGCTGTGAAGTTTCCGGAGCCAACGCTGCTGTTTCAAGCTCCATAAAATCACTCTCCGTTGGCGATCACGAGCTGCAAAAGCCCATCATCAGGAAGCGAAGTGTTTTCTTAAGTGGATCGTCTTCAGACAGTCCAAGACCTGAGTCACAGAATCCCCCCTCTCGCCGTACCTCGTGAACCACCAAGCCCGACTGGTCAATTCACGACTTCTTCGTTGCAACTTGCAACCGAGCATGCGATTGACGCAGATCGCTGAGCACTCGAGGTAGATAAAATGTCTGAGGATTTGTTGGGACATCGGCCTGAAATCCTTGCAAGGATTTCGCCAGGCCGCCGAAGTCTGAAGGAGAAAACGACCAGCCTTCAACTTCCGCCATGCCGAACACGCATGTCACTTCCGATCCCGTTCTTTCACAAGCCAGCCAGCGAGTGAATTCATCCGAAAAATCGAATGGCAGATACAGGATGCGGCCTGCTTCCGCCGAGATCAATTCCGTGATCCAGCCCGAAATCAAGTTCTGCAGCCCAACTTCGGCCGAACAATCATGATCCGCCGCTTTCGGATCGATGCCCAAGTAATACAGTTCGCCAGAACGTTGCTCCTCACCAACGCGAACAGAAAACTGTTCCGCATCGGTCAAACTCACTTCTACAATTTGATGACGTGGCGACATGATCAATCCCAACGGCACAACGGCCAGACTTTCAAAAAGAACAAATTCAAAGCGCAAGCCACGCTGACATCAAGACCAGCAACTCAAGCCCGAAAACACAAATGTACACGACCAGACAATGGTCTCAAAGCAACACCGACCGTTGCCAGTGCGGGCAAGTGTGCGAGCCCCCAAATGGCTCATCAAAAGCCGATGCCCGCACCCAACGGCTATTTGCCCTCCGATGAATTCACACATCGGTAGCTGAAAACGTTGCAATCAGACACACTTTTAGGCGAATGACGATCAGCTCTGAAGGATGATGCAATGCAATCGCAAACGGACGCAACCACAAAGTCAATTTCAGCGAAGACAACAAAGCACCTTGTCGTCAGCCTGGTGGTCGTCGCAGTCGTCACCGTTTGGTTTGCCCGATCCTATCGCGGTCACGACATCGTTTCTGCTGACGCGAATGACAACCAAGTGTCTGCAGCACGAGGATTTGCGGTGTTGACTGATCTACTGAGAGATCAGAAACCTCATCCAGCAGGTTCGCCCGAAAATGAAGCCGTCCGTAAAAGACTCAAAGCACACATGTGCTCACTGGGATATCAAATCACGGAAGCTGCTTTTACAGCACGAGGCGTATCCATGACCAACCTATTGGCAACCCTTCCCGGCGATGCCAACCTGCGCCCCATTCTTTTGGCCACTCATTACGATTCGGTCGAAGCGGGCCCAGGAGCAGGTGACGCAGGCTCATGTATTGCCGCTCTTGCTGAAACAGCTCGATGGCTCATTCAACAAAAACCAAAGTGGAGCCAATCGGCAAAAGTCCCGACCGTCTATTTTCTGTTCACCGACGGTGAAGAATGGGTACGCAAGATTGGTCATGGGCTCAATGGCGCCGAATACTTTGTGCAGAATCAAAATCAATTGTTGGAACAACGTCCCTTCATTCTGAATTTTGATGCTCGAGGAGCCACGGGCCCCTCACTGCTGTACGAAAGCAGTCGCAATAACTTGAAGCTCATGCAATACATCCTGCCCGCTGTTCCTCGTCCAGTTTTCACCGCATCGTCGTACGTTGCCATCTATGATCTGCTCCCCAACGCCACCGACTTCACTGAATTCAAAGCTGTTGGCATCGATGGATTAAACTTCGCTTTCATTGACGACCCTCATCTTTATCACACCCCAGATGATACTCTGCAGAATCTTGATATCAGAAGCGTGCAACATCATGCCAACAATGCCTCCGCCTTTTTAAAGCAGTGGTGTGTTTCGCCGCCGAAGGATCTTCAAGCAAATGAAAATGCGGTCTTCTTTGAAGTCTTGGGGCAGTGGATTGTTTGCTATCCCGAAGGCTGGTCCTTGTGGTTCGCCGTGTGCGTATTCTCGCTAAATTTGCTCGGCACAATCAAAGCCGTTCGGTCGGATAAAACAAAACGTATTTCGGCGGCTGCTGTGTTCGATTCAAGCGCCGCGATGCTGATTGGTGCGATCGGCTGCGTGATTGCTGGCTGGGGATTGTCGCAGCTCGAAGATCAAGTGCCTCGATCAAGTCATGGCTTCGGCCCCGACGACCCCTACCTGATCTGCGGGCTGTGGATCTGTGCATTCTTGAGCATGAAACTGGCGTTTCGGTTTCTTGCGCAACGGGCCACAACAGAATCAACTTGGACGGTCGTGTGGATGATTAACGCTTTGCTGGGTATTGCCACATCGCAGTTCGTCCCCGGCTTCAGCTACATTTTTTTGACTACCGGTTTGGTGCCCGGGTTACTTTCAGTCACCCGTCTTGATCGCCGCACAGCCTCAGTCATTGCAGTGGCGGTGGCTGCGATTTTCTTAGTCCCTTTGGCATGGCAATTCGGGATCGCGCTGGGACTTCGTATGGTCATCGTCCTTTCCGTGTTGTACGCAATGTTCATGGCTCCCGTTTATCCACTGCTGGCAACACCTCGAACGTTGAGAAATCATGAGCAATCGGTATTGTGATAACTTGCCGAGAGCATTGAACCGGTTTCCGTTGCTTATCTGGAGTCACCTTCAGTGAGGCCAAACCCCACTGTCAGACATCTCGAAATGAGAAAGCCCGACCACAGAGCGCGTACTTTCATAACAGCGCACGGCACACAACCGAATGTCACAAGTTTCCGTTTTGAGGACAGCCCGCATGACCATCATTGTCAAATGCTTCGAATGTGAAAAACGATATCGCTGCCCCGATGAACGGGCCGGCAAACGATTCAAGTGCCGCGAATGTGAGACCATTCTGACAATTCCAGAACCCGATGAACCGCCTCGTTCGGACGATGGAACAGCGATCTTAAGACATGAAGCTCGTGATCGTGATTTTGAGCTGGCGACCGGTGACGAGCAAAACATCGAAGCCGTTTCGGACCACATCGAACAACACATCGGTCCTGTGGAAATGGTCTTTCATGAAATCATCAGTGATTTGGTTCATATCGACGTGCATTGGGTCAAGCCGACAAAGCATCGGCCTCTGCACACGCTCGTCACCAGTGGCATGAGTGACCTACCCATGACGGTTCCCGATGAACTGAAAGAATTCGAGTTCGCCGAACTGTTGGTGACTCTGCCAAAAGACTGGAAGATCGATGAAAAATCATTTGAAAACGAGCGTTGGTATTGGCCAGTACGCTTACTGAAAGGCCTGGCTCGTCTGCCTCACGAATACGAAACTTGGCTGGGCGTTGGGCACACAATCCCGAACGATGACCCACCCGAACCCTACGATGGTTCGACCAAACTCTGCGGATCACTCATTGCACCACCCGTCACATTGGACGAGGAATTTCATGAGTTGGAATGCCCCAACAAGGGCATCATCAACTTCTATTCCGTGCTGCCACTTTACAACGAAGAGATGGACTTCAAATTAAGCAAAGGGCTGGAAGGCCTAATTCCGAAGCTCGAAAAACATCAGGTCACAGAAGTGATTGACACCAATCGAGTGAACACGTGTCGCAAAAAACGATTTGGATTTTTCTAAGCGACACACTTCAGCTTTCAAACACTTAAGCCGCGCGTGGAAGCTTCAGTCGGCGTGCTCGATTCACAACTTGATGCACGGTACTGATCACGTCGTCCACGTCCTGATCGGACATTTTGGGCGACAAAGGCAAACTCACCATTCGTGAATAGTTGGCAAGTGCCACAGGAAAATCTTCCGGCTTCCACTCATACTTATTCGCATAGTACGAATGAACGTGGATCGGAATAAAATGGACAGACGTTCCGATGTTTTCTGCATTCACTTGTTCAATGAATTGATTTCGGTCAATCGTCAATTCAGCGTGATTCAGCCTTAAGACATAAAGGTGCCATGCGTGAGTCACATCGCTGTGGCAAACTGGTGTCTGGAAGGCTAAGTCGTTGCCAAAAGCGGCTTGATAGCGATCCACAATTTCAGCTCGACGAGCCTGCATTTTTTCGAATCGTGCTAGCTGCTGAATCCCCAGCGCCGCCTGAATATCCGTCATATTGTATTTGTACCCCGGAGCCACAATGTCGTAGGCCCATTTGCCCCCCGCTTCGTAGCGGCCCCATGCTTCTCGACTCATGCCATGCAGGCTCAGAGTCCGCGCTTTTTCAACGAGATCAGAACTCCCCGTCAACATGCCGCCTTCACCCGTGGTCAGATTTTTGGTGGCATAAAAACTGAAGCACGTTGGATTGTCTCCGCAACCAATTGGCGCTCCTTGATAGGATGCTCCGATTGCATGAGCTGCATCTTCGATCACCTGAATGTCGTGACGATCTGCAATTTCGTTGATCCGATTTAAATCAACAGGATGGCCAGCGTAATGGACAACGATGCACGCCTTTGTGCGATCGGTAATCCGGCGTTCCAGCTGATCAGGATCGATGTTTAAGGTATCTGGCTGCACGTCGGCCAATACCAAAGTCGCACCGGTGTGTTCAATGACGTTCGCAGTGGCGGCAAAGGTCAAAGGAGTCGTAATGACTTCATCGCCCGGACCGATTTCCAAAGCCAGCAAAGACAAGTGCAGGGCGGCTGTGCAGGAACTGACAGTGAGGGCAGAGGTTGCCTGAGTGTATTCAGAAAACTGCTCGGCGAACTTTCGAGTCTTCGGGCCAGTGGTCAGCCAACCTGACTTCAACGTGTCGAAGACTTCCTGAATTTCTTCTTCACCGATCAGAGGTGGAGCAAATGGCAAAAATGAATCACGCATCCATGCGTTCCTTGTGTTCGACTTGGTGAAACGAGCAAGCGGAAAGTGGCCCCAACGTGCGGCAACCAACAATGCAAAACACTCTCAGCCGCCAAAAACGACGCCTGCTTCCCTCCCAATGTTGCCTTTTCGAGCATTTGGTTCCAGAGCAAACCAACCGTCGATCATTGGATTTGTATCGCACACGCACGCCTTGAGTGCGTGAAAACTTGTGGGGACAATCACGAACGGCAGATTCTGCGTAAACAGAATCTTCAACCGCATTTTTTGCAGCTCCCGCAGACGTCTTAGCCCCTATCCGATCAGTCAACCGGATTGGAATTACCGAACCGAGCAACTTGCCGCTTGCCTCCCTGTGTCCAAAGCGAATCATTGAGGCGTTGGAAAAGAGGAATGGGTCTGAGGCACTCAGGGACGATGTCCGATCCGTACTTTCTCATGGTCACCATTGCGATCAGCCAGTGCAAGTTTTCAGGTCAACTCAGGTTTTCGGACCGACGCCAAATGCTTACCTCCCACCCCCACCTCATCGTCCCCTCTCGCTTACACAATCCCAAACTGCAACAAGACGCTCGCCTTTGGCTGCGACTGTTCAGGATTGTTTTGTGTGCGAGCTTGTTGCTATCCATCGGCAGCCGATCAATACACGCCGACGAAAGTTTGCCGGCTCCTGAAGGCGAAGATTCAGAAAAACTAAGCCGAGAAGAACTTGTGCGGCGCACAACGGCGGTTGCACTCAACTATTGTCGAGCGGCCTTGCATCGAATTCGACGCCGCCCCACCAAAGATGTTTTCCACCAAGAACAAACTCAGATTTTGAACAATCTGAACCTGAACCAAATCGATGACCCCGAAGTCATCACGTTGTACAAATCGATCCTTGATGAAATCAGTCAGGTTGAAATTAGCGAACGAGAACGTGTCGTCATTGATGAGCAGTTTCGTCGGAATATTCACCGTCAATTGGGAACCAGTTTCTTTGTCATCGGAGCTCAGGTTGCAACTGGACAATTGGGAAACGTGGTTCAATCTGGAGCCAACAGTTGGTGGGACTATCGCAATCAAGAAGTTCGTCGAGACGCCGATCAATGGAAGGTTGAAAAAAGTGAATTTACCGATCTCATGTCTCGCAGCAGCAAATTCTTAGACAGTTTTTGGAAGCTGTCTCAAAAGAATAACATCCCTGATGATTGGTTGGTTCGGGATCAAGACCTAGACCAGCTGAATCGCATTCTAGAAGAAGCGAATCCCGAACGTCGCCTACGCATGATGGGCCGCATGGAACGCTTCATGGAATGCTATCCCCCATACTGGTACTACCTCGCGAAAACACAGCAGCAACTTGGCCAAAACACTGAGGCATTGGAGACCTACCGACGCTTAACGGATATCGGCACGGGCCACTTTCGACAAGACGACATGCTGGCCAGTTGCATGGCCAATACGGCATTGCTTTTGGAACAAAGCGGAGACCCCAAGTCAGTGATTGCGGCCGCTAAGGTTTATGATTACAGCATCAGAAATTGGGAATCAAATTTGATCTGTGCGTGGGTACTGGGACGTCATCAAGAATACTCAGACGCAGAAGATTTAATTCTGTGCAACCTGGATGAAGACCGCGAATCGCGTCAAAGTCGAGTCGCTTTAACGTCCTTGTATTACCATTCTGACGACCGAACCAAACTGGCCACTTTATTAAATGATGAACAGGTGGTTCGAGACGTACCGGTGCCTGGACTGCTGTTGTGCGCGAAGCTTTTGGATGATGGCAACCTACCCGCTCCGGCTCAGCAATGGTTGGCTTCCACTTTGTCAGCAACCGTTCGTCGAGTCGGCAATGGCAACGCCGTGACTTTGGTCGCGGGGGCCGGCTGGAAAATTCAAGATTCTCAGCCCCAATTGGCATCGGGCAATCAAGTCTACCATTCCGTAGGATATCGTCCCGGGCATCTGGGTATGCAAGCAGAATTCGTCAATACGGTTGATCCTGAAACAGACAGTTCAAACCCAATCTACGTCACGCTGAACTACCCGGGAACTCCCAAAATCAACATCACAATGATTCCGCCAAAGCCGAACGAAGTGAAAGTGAACCCAAGTTCTTCACGACCGTTTCTGCAGTCTCCGTTTGCTCAAAATCGTCAACGATATGCGCGTCCGGAAACTCGCTACCAAATTGGCGAAATCAATCTGGAAGGGCTGCGGCTTTCATTCCAAGATGACAACATGCTTGATGCCCGAGGAGTCAACGGCGAACGAGAAATCAGTTCAGAATCCGAACGCGTCGTTCGATAAAACGAACGACGCGTGCAAACCTGCAGTCGCAAATGGTTCAAAAACGGATCTTTCTGTCACCATTATTTGGCTGACACCAGAGGAAGGTCTTCAACCATTTTCTTTGTCGCTTCTTGGACAGCCTCCTGCCATTGATCGGCCGAAAACCGATCGGCGTATTCGGGATTGCGATGAGCGAAATTAATTGCCCGCGAGCTATTGATCACAGCACCCAAGCCGGTTTGATCGAAGGCTCCAGCGACACCTTCTGCCGTTCCCCCTTGGCTTCCGTAACCAGGGACAAGCAAAGGGGTGTTAGGCATTCGTGAACGCAAAGCATTCAATTCTGCAGGCCAAGTCGCTCCAACAACAGCTCCGATGCTGCCATAATTTTCACCAGAAAAATGCTCTGCGTTACAACCTTGAACGACGTCAGCGACCGCTTCGAAAACGGAACTGCCTTCAGATTTTCGATCCTGAAACACAACAGCTCCGGGATTGCTGGTGCGAACCAACACGTACAATCCTGCGCCGTTGGATACACATTTTTTAATGAATGGCTGGAGCGTGTCTTGCCCAAGGTACGCGTTGACCGTCAAGGCATCCGCTGAGAACACGGCGGCAGAAGGGTCTTCACCGGCCAGCCAAGCTTCCGCATAAGCTTCGGCCGTGGAACCAATGTCTCCCCGTTTGGCGTCAGCAATCACCAACAAGCCCGCTTTGCGAGCATACCGGATGACGTTCTGTAACGACTTCATGCCAGCGGGCCCAAGCTGCTCGAAAAAGGCAACTTGAGGCTTCACACAAGAAACAAGCGGAGCAACCACGTCAATGATGCCGCAGCTAAACCGTTCGAATGCTTCGGCTTTTGTTTCGGAATTCAATTCTCGATCCGCCACACTTTGCCGAATTTGCTCGGGAAGCAGATCCCATCTGGGATCTAAGCCAACCAACGCAGGAGTCTGTTTTGCCTGGATCTGCTGGTTCAATCTCTGACTATATGACGTCATAAGTCTCATCAACTCTCTGTTTTCGATTTCGATTTTTGAGGAACGATGAGCACCTGTAGAAGCATTCATCGCTGGATTTTGTGATGAATCATCACAGATTTGATGATTCACCAAAATTTGAAACGGCACTCTTTGAACGTGTTGAAGCCCGATAAAGGATATCGCTCACCGCCCGTATCAATCAGAAGGACTGTAGCGAATGAACGGGCGTTTTTCAGGATGAATTCCCGGAGACAGGTTGCGAGTTTCAAACGCCGACCTAGGTTTTCATATCTTAAATTTCTTCGCCACTGGGCATTCCAATGTATATTCGATCCGCCATAAAACGCTTAATCCACGATACCGAGGGGACAACTGCCGTGGAGTACGCCGTCATGCTGGCCCTCATTTTGGTCACCATGATCGTCGGAATCACGGCAGCCGGAAGCGGAGTTTCTGATTGGTGGAATACCATCAATACAGAACTCGACAACAACGGCTTCTAGTTCGGCACTGACGCGTTTATCGTCTTCGTGCAGGATCTTCGATTCGTCTTCAGTACAGATGATTCATTGCGAGCGCCTTGGCCGTACTTCGTCCAAGGCGTTTTTGCATGCGCAGTCGATTCAGCCGCCATGTTTCTGGAACCTGAAACTCATGCTCGACCGTCCACTGGGATTCTAGCGTCGAGTCGCCGGTCGCCGGTCAGTCGGTCAGTCGGTCAGTCGGTCGTCAAGAATCGAACCACGAAATTGCGTTCTGGTCAATTCAAAGTGTTCTGAGACCGTCGTGGATCGTGAGGGTAAAAACCCGACTGAAGTTTACCAAGAAATGAAATTGCCAACGCTCGAATCGAGAGCAGCAAGTCTGGAAGCGAGATCACTTCGGCTATCCTAGAATTCACAGTTTAAAAAACACTAAACTTCCGACATGCTTCGGCAGACAGGCCAATGCCTTTGTCAGTGACGTGGCCGTGAAATCCTAAGTTGACAAGCTCTCAAGACACGATTCATGACAACGCCCTGTGCTTTGGCCTTCGGAGGCAACTTTGCCCGGTCTGAAGACGATTTCCAACAGGCCATAGCCGATTTGGCGAGCGCGAACACGGTTTGTCGGTCATTCGCAAATGTGATTCGATCGGCTCCAATGGGAGCGTCGTCAGGTTCGGAATTCGTGAATTCCGCAGGAGTATTCGAAACGACGCTGGCCCCGCAAGAGCTGCTTGCAACAATTCACGCAATCGAAGCGAAGCTAGGGCGTCGCAGATCCATTCACTGGGGTCCGCGACCAATCGACATTGACGTGCTGTTTTACGATCAACAAATCATTGACACCGCGGAAATTGTGATTCCCCATCCCTGCCTTTGGTATCGCTCGTTCGTTCTGAAACCTTTGCAAGAAATCTGCCCCGAATGGATCCATCCGATCTTTGCTGAAGATGTACAAACGCTCGAAAATCGAGCCTCTGAACAACCTCTGAAAATCAAAATCCAGGATCAACAATCTTCCTTACCCACTCTTCAAATTGCTCAGGAAGTATGGTCGACAAAACTACGTGCTCAAGGGCCAGATTCCCCCGACAACTGGGCAGAACTTTTTGCTTCAATCGTGATTGAACTCCCCTCAAAAGACTCATTATCTGAAAAACCGAGAGCTCAACCCCAACACGAAAGCAGCCGAATCATTCGCTGCCTGCTGAATGATGCGAAAGACGAAAACAGCTATCGACAATTCCTAACCGACTTGGAAGCAGCTTTGATCGGATGACAAGTACTGGCCTGTCAATGACCGATGAGGTCAAGCACCAAGTCACAAACGCGACGGCGTACAAAGAGCCGACTGGATCCGTCCCTGGGCAGGCGTGACGCCGACATCGAATTCTGAGACACTGTTGGACCAGACACTGCTCACCGATCATCTGCTGAGCAGTGAACACTGGTCTGTTTGGAATGCCTTCCCCCCGCCCCTGAATGAGGATGTCAGCATGCACCTTTCACGCCGAATCGCCTTGGTCGCCACCCTGATCATCTGCCACTTCACTCTTACGGGCATTCAACCTGTTCAAGCTCAAAAGGGCGAGGACGTGGTCAAGGGGTTGCTTCGAGCGTTAATTGAATCTCAGCTTGAAAAATCGAACCGACGAGAAGTCGGACGTCCCCCATCGCCACGCAATCCGGGCAACAACATCACGCGTCCCGGCCGACTCTCACCTCAAGTCAATCAGTTAAGACCGATTGCGGCAAGCTTCAATCAAGAAGCAACGACACTGCGAGTGTTGCTGCAAACAGACGCTGCTCGTGACTTTCGTGTCAGAAACCATCTCAGTGATGCGATGAGATTGCAGGCAACGGCTTCTGCCGTGCAACAGCGCACGGCGATCGCCCGTTCAGAGGAATCTGTTCGAGAAAGCTTTCAGGGTTTGAACACCGCCTGGACATCACTCGCCCATGAACTTTCTACGTGTGGTGGTCTTCAAAATCAGACAACAGCCTGCATCGATCGGCTCAACAAATTAGACCGCAAATATTGCTCGATACTTGGCATCCAAACTGGCTTTGATCGACAACAGGTCATTCAAACTTCGTACGCACTCTCGGCGTACTGTCGGGACTTGTTGGAAAGCCTACAAGTTGGCATTCGGCCGACTGGCAGAAACAGAATTTTGCAACGGAAGCTGGCTCACCTGTGTGAGGAAGTGGACTACTTTGCGGGACTTGTTTCCGACAACGTGCAATTTCAAACCGCCGTGCTTGAATACACTCAACTGTATGGCGAATGGAAACAGCTTGAAGGTCAGCTGAATCAACAAGCGACCCCAACAGTGGCTCGCGGGATTCGAAGAATTCGAGAAGCTCATCGCACCTTGCACGCACTGCTTCGCATGACGATGACGATTGATCCTGAATATGTTCACCTGCTCGTTCACGAACTGGAAGATCGACAGCGGCAGTTGTTTCAAACCGTCACCTTAGAGCAACTGATGCTGCTTCCCGACAGTGCCTTAGTCAGCATAACGGCCAACGAGCTTGCTGGGGCTATCGAAAACATGGACCAACTGATTATTCGTAAGCGTGGAGTGTCTGAATTGGCCGAGGCATTTGGATTCATCGACAATGCTTGGAATCGATTGGCGTTTTATTTGGCCCCGATTCGAGATCCCCAGACACTTGCCACCATGGCAGGCACTGATGACGCAGTGAAGACAATTCAGGTTGCCCTTGGAGTGACCATCGAATTCGATAGAACAGCACTGCTTAACATGGCATCATCCCTTGAACAGCTTTCAGACACTCTGTCACGGACGCTCGTTCAATGGCAACGCCGGCCGGGAAATCACAACGTAGCACTGGTGGCCAAAGCTCAACGAATGTCAACATTGTTTCACGAGATTGAACAAGCTTTGGCCGTTAATCGTTCGGTGATTGACACCGGCCAGTGCGATCAAGCGATTCAACTTTGGCAAGAAATCCGTCCTACAGTAGCGACCTGCAATACAATTGAACGAGAACAGTTTCAACACATCGCCAGCACGATGACTCCGGAACTGATTCGCTTTCGTACGCTGATCAGCCAATAGAATTGATCCGCTGCAAAGATAACCTAGATAAAACCCAGTCGGTATTTCAAACTGTGCTGCCGACGTCGCCTTTCAATCAGACTCAGGTTTATGCCTCATCCTTTGCGCAGCCTTCTGCTGACGTTCGACCAACTTGCTCCAGAACAAATCACGGCGTCAACCACCACTGTGACGCTGAGTCAGCACTACCGGCATCGCGAAGGATGGCATTCAGTCACCGGCGATGCTGACCTCAGTGCGATTCAGAACCTAAACCTGCTATTGGTCACAGATGGCCCGACCGAAAACGTTTGGCCACGCCAACAGCCCGTTCATACATCAGCAAACTTCGCATGTTGTACGAAGCAATCCATCCATGAACAGTTGCAAAATCAGATTGGATCAGCGGGTGAACGGAATCAAACACTGTGGATTCACGTCGACAATGCAACTTCGTACAGCCCGAAAGAAGTTTCTGACATCATTAATGCCTGCCGAAGGTACGGCGCAGCAGAAACATTGTTCGCGGTGACGGCGTTCAAAATGGTCTGGGAGCAAGCGGAACATTGTTTTGACGTCTTGGCAAATGACAATTTGATGCGGGTGCCGGCAGTTTTGGAACACGCTGACTTCGCAGGATTTTCTCTTCAAGCGGTCACCTCAAGCCAAGACGTTCTTCACACCCTTTTGATGCATGCGATGGATTCGCCCGTGACTCAGCCGCAGTCAGCTAAGGGCGACAGCGACATTCAGGATCAACCGTGCGATCTTAGAATGCTCGCAACAGATCCCGGAATGGTGTGGCCTCGCCGACTCTCGCTGCAATTTCAGACCTTCCGAGCAGTCCGGTCGGAAAACTTCCTCTACGTCGCTGAAATGAACCCAGAAATCAGCTCAAACACGCCGGTATCAGAAGGCTTGTACGCTAAGCCACAAGACCGTTGGAACGCTCATAACGTTTGTAGCGAATATATCGAAACGACGGATACTATGAGAAAACAGCTTGGATTAGACTAGGCGGGATTGGCAGAATAGGACACCCAGTGACCGTTTAGCCAATGAAACCCCAGTCGCCGTGAAAATCCTTGAATTTTCGCGAAGCCTCGACCGGATTGGGTCCGCCTAGGACGTTGGAGACGGATATCAACGTTCGCTTCGGAGAGGATTTGCGGGTCGCAACAAATGCAAGGAGTTTCGATTCGTTGAAACACAATCCTTGACTTGAGTTAACACCGACTCAAAATCAGCACAAACAACAGACCCATCTGCACCTTTCCCAGATTAACACCAGATAGACAGTTCGCCGACCCATTTTGGCTCGGATACTCCAGATCATACAGCGGGGATCTCAGACCCTCGGGCCTGAAATTTTTACATCTGACTCGGATTACTAATGAAAACCAATCGCAAGCAAAAAGATCTTCAAATCGAATCTCTGGAACCAATGGTCTTGATGTCAGCGTCAGCTGCTGACCTCGATTGTGACGACAGTGCGAATGCGATGGTTGGGCAAGCTGCCGAATCAGTCGTCGGGACTGACGGTGACGACCTGATGGTTGGTATTCGAGACAACCAAATTTTCGGTGAAGATGGTGACGATCTGATCATCACTGGAGACGGTTTCAACAACGTTGACGGTGGCGAAGGCGAAGACACTCTTCGTTTTGGTGAATTCGAACGCTCAGAACTGTCAATCGTACAGAATGACGATGGATCACTGACCATCAGCGATGGAAACAGTACCAATGTTGTTACGGACATCGAGAACTTCCAGTTTCTTGATCAGACCGTCAGCATGGAAGCGATTCAGTCGAGCATCAACAATGCTCCTGTAATCGAAACATCAAGCCACCTGTCTATTGCAGAAAACCAGACCGAAGTGGCTACAATTGTCGCCACGGACGCGGATGGTGAAACACTGACATTCTCTTTGTCAGACGCTCAGGACGGAGCCAGCTTTGTCATTGATCCCGACACTGGTGTGCTTAGCTTCCGAGAAGCCCCGGACTTCGAAAACCCAAACAGCTTGAACGGCACGAATGTTTACGACGTGACTGTTCGAGTCACCGATGGAAACACGACCACTCTGCAGACTTTCTGGGTCACAGTGACCGACGTCGATGAAACGGGTGGCGGAAACAACGTCCCGACGTTCGATAATCTCGCTGAAAACGAAGTCATCGAAGTCAACGAAGGCACGGTGAATGTTCGAGATCTAAACGCCACAGACCTAGATGGCGACACCATCACGTTCTCGTTTTCTGACGGCATCAACACGCCAGGCGATGGCCCGAATCAAGACCCCGGCTTGTTCAACTTGGACCCAAACACGGGTGAACTGACTTTCCGAGTTGCTCCGGACTTTGAAAATCCTGCAGACGCCGATGGTGACAACGAATATCAAGTCACCGTTGTGATTTCCGACGGACAAAGTGCTGTTGAACGAGACATCACGATCCGAGTCTTGGACGTTGATGAAGGTGGATCAAACAATGCTCCAACGTTCACCAACGTTGAAGAAGGCGGCATTGTTACCGTCCCTGAAAACACAACATTCGTCGGCGATGCCAACGGAACTGATCCAGATGGCGATGACGTCACATTTAGCATTGCCGGCGGAACAGACGCGGCATTGTTTCAAGTAGACGCCGCAACCGGTGTGGTTACATTCATCAATGCCCCTGACTACGAAAACCCATTGGATAGCGACGGCGACAACGACTACAACATCGTGCTTCGAATCAGCGATGGAACTCTAGTTGAAGACCGAAACGTAGTTGTCCGAGTCACTGACGTGACAGAGGGCGGTTCAAACAACGCCCCATCATTCACAAACGTTGCTGAAGGCCAAAACGTTACCGTCCCTGAAAACACAACATTCGTCGGCGATGCCAACGGAGTTGATCCAGATGGCGATGACGTCACATTCAGCATCGTTGGTGGAGACGATTCTGGGCTGTTCAGTATCGACGCCTCAACCGGTGTCGTCACGTTCATTACAGCTCCTGACTTCGAAGCACCAACCGACGCAGACGGCAATAACGTCTACTCTTTGACGCTGCGAATTAGCGATGGAACTTTGTTCCAAGATCGCAATGTCACCGTCACCGTCACTGACACAAATGAAGGCGGAACAAACAACGCTCCTTCATTCTCTAATGTTTCTGAAGGTGAAATCGTCACCGTTCCAGAAAACACAACTCTTGTCGGTGATGCAAACGGATCTGACCCAGATGGCGACAGTGTCACATTCAGCATCGCTGGTGGTGCTGACGCGGCATTGTTCCAAGTAGACGCTGCAACCGGT
>JBDWHY010000125.1:0-4651 GCA_039974975.1 Fuerstiella sp.
CCACTGCGGCACATCGCCACGTTGAGGAAGAAGACGCCTCCACAAAGTGCGGCTGCGGATTTCAGGAAACGCATCTCCGCGTGCTCGCGCCGCTTCATAATGGGCACGGCTACGCACAGCATCAGCGGCACGAGGAACATGGGTTCGAGGAAAACATACTTCTCGACCATCGACTGAATATTCCTTTGCCAGCTAACGTCTAAAATCACCGGGTTGCCGCCAGCGACGTTGGTTTCAAATTCGGCCCGGTCGGCAACTCCGGTGCATTTTTTTGTTATCCGACGATTCGCGTTGTTGTCGGTATGGGCTCATTGCCCGTGTCGAATCGAGCAGCGTCAATTGCGTTATTGATCCCCCGGGAAAGTCGTACGTGCGAAATCGCGAAGTGTTTCTTCATCATGGTCGTTAGCATCGTATTTGGCAGCGTTCCACGTCGCCCGAGTGGATGCGATCGCGACGATTTCCGCTGTTGTGTCGACGAGCAGCCCGACGATACGGTGGACAGTCCAATTACCGGTTTCCTTTTTGGCGGCGTGAAGCGCAAAGCGACAGCCAGCGATTGCGGCATCGGTCCAGACAGCAAACGATCCGTCTCGAAGTTGATCGTTCCATTCGTGGTCATCGAGAGCGATTTCGATTCTGAGCGGCGCGTCTTCGGGTTTGTAAATGACGTGGACACGTGCATACCCAATCGCACGGTCTCCACAATATTCGCCAGTGCCAGTAAGCATGCATTTAGTCGGATAACGACAAGCGTAACCCGGTTGTGGCGAGCGACGCGAATTTCTGAAAACGGCCCGATCACAACTCGGGTTCACGCAATTGTTAGCTGTCCGTCAGTGGGAAAAGGGACGTTGACTTCTGCGGGGTGACTAATGAAATACGACATCCACTGGGCAGGCTGATCGGAAGCTGGCCAAACCAGTTGCGGAGTTTATCGGGGCAGAGTCGGCGATCACCGAAGATACTGGGGTCGGGGATGAATGAAATCTGTAAGCCCGTCTCGGTCGTGGGCGACATTTGTTGGACTGGCCCACAAGCCTCGCCCTGTTCAAACCGGGTCTGCCAATTGAAACCGTCGCGTTTGTTGT
The DNA here is from genome assembly GCA_039974975.1 of Fuerstiella sp. GTDB lineage: Bacteria > Planctomycetota > Planctomycetia > Planctomycetales > Planctomycetaceae > Fuerstiella. Next base: position 1,092 of record JBDWHY010000125.1, read on the forward strand.
CCACTACCAGCCAGGCACTTAACGCCGTGACACAAACCATACCAGGGCCACAAAGGTGTGAATTTTCCGGGTCATTTTTGTGATAGCGACAGCCTGCGTGCATTGCCGTAAACATGACCTCCGTAAGCGTTTGCCCGCAATTGAGAGTTTCCAAGCTCAATCCATCACCATCATCCGCCACGATCGCTGAACCATCAGGAGCGAGTGTAATCGCAAGCTGTGATGCCTGACCTGCGAGCAAGTTGTCTAGCGAAATGCAGAGTGCCTCTTGAATGAGGATGTTCACATTCAAGTCGCCGGATCGTTCGCCAACGTACATGCCGGGGCGTTTCCGGATCGCCTGGAATCCAGACAGGTGCTGAATGTCCGACCCTGTGTATGGCTCTTTCGGCATCGCCTCTCTCTTTGCCAGCTAACGCCGACGGTCACCGGACCGTGGAGTGAAGATGTGAAATCAAAAATCCGCAAGGCCCACGGTTCCGAGTGCACCGTTTTGTTAGCAGCTGATATTGAGCCATTCCCCAATCTGAGTCAAGCAACTTACGAAGGTCTGACAGGAAGCGGAAGGCCTGACTGAGCTTGTAAAGGTGACTGTCTGGAAGCTGTTGTGAAAACGTTGCCTCGCAAACATCACGTCGATCAACCCGAGACTGTCTGATACGAAGCGGAAGGGCTGACCGAGCCTATCAATGTGACTGCCCGGAAGCTGCTGACCTAAACTTCACCCCGCCCACATCACGACGATGAAGCCGAAGACCAAACACCACACGCAAAGGGAAACTGACACTGCTAACGCCGACCATCAGCCGGTTGTGGCGGTAGATGATCCATGTGATTGCGGGCCGCCCACAACTCGGCTGCATGGTTTTGTTAGATTGCTAGTTCTGCGTGAAGTCGGCTTTTTCAATTGAGCCGCCACACTCCTTGCATACGAAATATGCTCTTCTGTCGGGGCGAGATGGGACGACACATCGCCAGTGAGCGTGATCTTTAACACACTTCGGGCACACCGCGCCGCCGTTCAAGACTGTTTCTGCAAATTTCAGGCACGCATTATTGAAGGCTTTAGTCTCCTCACGTCGGATTCGGTCCCTCTCGCGCGCTTCCTCAAGATACACGGCTTCATTCCGCACAAATTCATCCCACTCCGTAATGGCGTTGTCAAAATCAATGAACTCGTCGTCGGGGTTGGGCCCAACCGCCACCCAACCGTTTAACTCACAGAGTGGCTTTAGTGGACGGTATGGATTGCCTGCGGCGTGCATTTCCACAAGCAGATGATTGACGTCTGTACTATCGTCAACCGGCAGACCGTAGAACGAGATCATATGGTGATCGTTGTGCGTGTGGGCCCTTAACGATGGCTGCGAATGACGCTCAAGCTCTTCAGCAGTCCATTCACGCCAAGATTCAGAATGTTCCTTGACGATTGAAAGAAGAGGCGGAGTTGTCTCCCACTCAATGTCGGAAAAGTGCTCGGACAGCAGTACTCTAATCTGGCCCATCGAACCAAGCGGGCGCAACGCGCGATCATCGATGTCTTGCATCGTGGCCGGAAGAGATCCCGCGTACTTCAGAATGGTGAGATCACCCGACATTGCAATCTAACGTTTTGCGTAACCCGATTGTGGCGGGTGACATGATTTACAAATTCCGGGCTCGACCACAATTCGGGTTCACGCTTTTGTTATCTGACGCCAATGTCCATCGAGAACACATACGATTACCTGTTAGAGCAGTACCCGGACTATTTCGAGGAATGCCCGTGGCCGCAGAAAATTGGCGGCAAAGGTCGCATTAACCACACAAAGGCGTGCGATGAACTTGTCAGGCGTGGCGTTCTTGAGAAGCAAGACGATGGTTACTGCCTAAAAGGGTGGAAACCAGAGTAGTCGGATAACGCTTAGCATCAGCCGGTTGCGACGGTGGATGCTCAATGCGAAAACGCGCCGATCGCAACTCGGCTGCATGCTTTTGTTAGCCGTCCACTTTGGACTCAGGACGGACGGTCAGGTTGTCCTTAACTGTCTGTTTTAGCAGATTGATCGCCTGTGTTTGAGCGACCGCCGAGCCATGTTCGCCGATTTTGTAAATGTCTTGGTCCCAGATGCCGCGACCTTTCATTTCGTGCATTGCAAATGTGACGACAAATCTATCATTGTCGTACATCAGATCGATAAGTTTTTCGTCGGTCAATGATCTGCACCGTGTGGCTGCAGCTTGCTTCGATGGATTTGGAAACTGGTAGTCCCCGTTGCAGAACGCGATAAATAGTCGGCTGTCGATTTGGGCTACCGCGGACCGCTTTGCACGGAGTTGATCATCGCTGTCAATCTCAGCACTGAAGTCGATTGCGTCGCACCTGAGTACATGTCGGCAACCGTTACCCGGCCCCATATAGAGCATGTCGTATCGCAGTTCAGCTTCGGAGACGAGCATTGCAGTTATTGACGGCTAACGCCTAAAATCACCGGGTTGCCGCCAGTGACGTGGATTGCAAATTCGACCCGGCCGGCAACTCCGGTGCATTTTTTTGTTATCCATCCCTATTGCTTCCAAAGAGCATTAAACGAGAAATGAGGTTCGACGAACCGACGAAGCCCTTCGTCTCCGTCCTCCATTTCATAGTTTTGGGACGATTGGATGTATGCGGTTTGCACAACATCGCGTTGGCCACCAGTGTGCACATGCACCAAATCGAGTTCAATCATGTATCCGCCGCCGGCCTTGATTGATACATGAATTGTATGAGTGCCGGGGTGAACGATGCTTGGGTCGAGGACAGCAGTTGAGTTGTGACTTGTCTGTCCGCTGTGACCGGGCACTGCCCCGTCGATCATCTTTTTCTTTTTGTCAAGCTGGACGACGTAGCGAAATGGATTGTTGACATCATGAACGCGAGCAACGATCTCCAAGTGACCGTCGCGGAGATTCACAACGCCGGGCGATGCTTCCGCGTTTTTGATCGCGTCCTTGAGCGCATCGATCTTCGCCTGCAACTCGTCGTTCTCGTTTAGAATCTTTTTGAGTGCGACAGGGTCGATCTTGTCTGCTGCCTCGACGACGCCTTTGCTCAATGTGTCTGCCGCGTTCTCGGCGGCTGACGCGATGTCCTTAGCTGCGCCGCCACAACCACAGGCGGAACAAAGTATCACAGGAATGAGAAGTATAAATGGTCTCACAGGTTGGCCCTCTTTGTTGATGGATAACGCCGACGGTCACCGGACCGTGGAGTGAAGATGTGAAATCAAGAATCTGCCAGGCCCACGGTTCCGAGTGCACCGTTTTGTTAGCAGCTGATATTGAGCCATTCCCCAATGTGAGTCAAGCAACTTACTAAGGTCTGACAGGAAGCGGAAGGCCTGACTGAACTTAAAAATGTGACTGTCTGGAAGCTGTTGTGAAAACGTTGCCTCGCAAACATCACGTGGATCAACACGCGACTGGCTGATACGAAGCGGAAGGGCTGACTGAGCCTATCAATGTGACTGCCCGGAAGCTGCTGAGCAAAACTTCGCCGCACCCACATCACGACGAGGAAGCCGAAGACCAGACAGCAC
>JBDWHY010000126.1:0-2370 GCA_039974975.1 Fuerstiella sp.
ATATTGAGCCATTCCCCAATGTGAGTCAAGCAACTTACTAAGGTCTGACAGGAAGCGGAAGGACTGACTGAACTTAAAAATGTGACTGTCTGGAAGCTGTTGTGAAAACGTTGCCTCGCAAACATCACGTGGATCAACCCGCGACTGCCTGGCACGAAGCGGAAGGGCTGACTGAGCCTATCAATGTGACTGCCGGGAAGCTGCTGAGCTAAACTTCACCCCGCCCACATCCCGCCCACATCACGACGATGAAGCCGAAGACCAAACAGCACACCCACACGCAAAGGGAAACTGACACTGCTAACGCCGACGGTCACCGGACCGTGGAGTGAAGATGTGAAATCAAAAATCCGCAAGGCCGACGGTTCCGGTGCACCGTTTTGTTAGCAACTGACCTAGAAGCTGAAGGGCTGTTTGATCCTTAAAGTGTGTCTGGCTGGAAGTGGCTGAGTTCGCGTTCTAAAAACAAACTCACGTGGATGCCAGTGGAACTCAATTGTCTCACACGAAGCGCTGAAATCAAAGCCGCAGAATGAAAAACCAATGTCAAATTGTCTGAATCCAAGCAATCAATTTCGAACCACAACGAGCATCAGACGAACACGACGTTGAACGACTCTGACCGTGAGTTGCTAACGCCTGCGTTCACCGGGCCGCGGCAAACGACTTTGATTTCAGAATCCGCGCGGCCCGCGGCTCCGTGTGCAACGCTTTGTTATCTGGCTCGCGCTACGGTTGATCTTCAATTGGAGGAGACGACACGATTTGCACGCCACCACACAACGGGCAGAATGACGTGAACGTCTCCATTTTTGCATCCGCTGGAATATCGGGGAACACCTTTGCCTGCAAATCCGAGGGAGCGTCAAACAGTTCCGGCATTCCGCATTTGTTGCATGGACCGATGTGCCAATCGCGACGTTCCTTCAGATATTTTTCAGTGACCATGAACGCTTCGTTTCCCGCATTAGCGACCATGAATAATATGGTGTCATCTTGTTTGAGCGACGGAAGTTGCTGCGGCTGATTGAGTAACGTGCCTTGGTATGCGTCACCTTGCTTGCCGGTTACGTGAACCCAAACAAGTTCCGCCTGCTTTTTGGTAAGGCGTGGACCGCCCTCGTGAACGATGACCTGCATGTCATCAGGATAATCAGGGTGAAACTTCCCGGTCAGTGCGGGGTCGGTTCGCCATGGCTTATCGGATTCGGACATCGGTTTGGGCGTTTGGGTTTCGGGTGATGACGTAGCAGCGGTGTTAACGGGTGATGGAGACGTGGTCTCCGTGCAACCGGCGAACGCGGCAATGAACAGCAGAAGTGTGATCGTCAATGATCGCAAGCGATGCTCCTTTGCCAGATAACGCCGACCATCAGCCGGTTGTGGCGATTGATAGTCCATTTGATTGCGGGCCGACCACAACTCGGCTGCATGGTTTTGTTATGCCTTTTTTACACGCACATCCACAGAAAGAGACCCTTGTCACTTTCAATTGCGATACGCGCGAGACGAGTCAGCGCATTAATTATGGGAGTCACATCTTCCGGGCTGCATTTCAAATATTCAAGCTCGCCTGTCTATATCCATTTGGCAGCCACGTCTCTGGTGCGTGAACTGTCAAGTGTAGCGAGTTGCGCAACGAATTGCTCTGGAAAGCGATTGATCAGCGTTTGACCGCCGTCGAGAACCAGAATGCTCTCGAATGCATCCGCGTGCTTCGAAGTCGGATCGGCACCTTGAACAACGGCCCAAGGGTCAGCCATTTCCGCAGCGGTCAGGCCATTGAACTCCGCACGATCAAATGTTGCCGTGTCGCCGCTCGAATCATACCGTGCTGCTTGCTCGGTGGTGGCGACGTAGAATTCAGACAGTACTGATACTGCTGCATTTGATCAGAAAGACTGCCGCGCAAGTGAGGCATAACGCCGACGGTCACCGGACCGTGGAGTGAAATTGTGATATCAAAATTTGGCGTGGCCACGGTTCCGAGTGCACCGTTTTGTTAGCAGCGAATATTGAGCCATTCCCCAATGTGAGTCAAGCAACTTACTAAGGTCTGACTGGAAGCGGAAGGCCTGACTGAGATTTTAAAGGTGACTGTCTGGAAGCTGTTGTGAAAACGTTGCCTCGCAAACATCACGTGGATCAACCCGCGACTGTCTGATACGAAGCGGAAGGGCTGACTGAGCCTATCAATGTGACTGCCGGGAAGCTGCTGAGCAAAACTTCACCCCGCCCACATCACGACGATGAAGCCGAAGACCAAACTGCACACCCACACGCAAAGGGAAACTGACACTGCTAACGCCCACGATCACGGGATTGTGACGAGCGGTTTTCATTTGGAAATTCGGGGTGATACACAATTCC
>JBDWHY010000127.1:0-111653 GCA_039974975.1 Fuerstiella sp.
TTTCGATCCACGGGTTGGCACCCGTGGCTACAATATGCCGTCCCTTCGGGACTCACCGGCTTAAGCTCAGTCGCTACGTGGAAGTCGAAGATGTGGGTCACTTTGAGATGCGTGGTACCGAGCGTTTCCACCAAAAATAAAGACCCAAAACCAGGCCGGAACCACCCTTTAAATCGACAAGCCCGCAAGCGTCGGGTGATCTTTGTCAACGGACAGCTAAGCCACGGTTCTGTCCTAAGCTGCAGTTCTGTCCTTGGCCACTGCTTTCGTGTTGGGAGGCCGGCGTGTTGCGATCCGCTTTTTAAGAGGGTTCGCACTTTGAGGCGACCATCACAAAAAATCGTGAGGGCTACTTTGCCGACTGCATTGGCCACCGCAACGCCGTTTCGACAAAAGCTGAATTCATCAAATCTGAAACGCACCGATTCAGACACTTGCCCCAGTTCGACTGCAGCGATGCCCGCACTCTGGACACCGAAGAAACTGGCAGTTCCAAATCCAGTTCTTCCAAGCACACCACCCACCCTCTCATCGCCTCCCCGCCCCCAGTCGTCACCATCTTTTCCACCCACTATCAGGACCGAGCTAATTAACCTGCGTGGTAAAACGCCTCTAATGCAGGTGATTCACTCGCCTCAGCGGATGAGCATCTCGTGACCAGCCCAGCAAGTTTGATACGGGACAAGGTCGTCGTGTTTTCAGATGTGTCTGCATGATCATGCAGTGAATCCCCGCCCTCAAAGACATCTCATCTTGGCGGCTTACTAAAGAATTCAGAGAAGCGGCCTGCCCCCTTCAAGATTTGACTCCATGGCATCACCTGCGGCATAAAGACAACCTCGTTGGACGGCTGCCCTTGTCACTTCGACTGCAAAAACATTGCCTTGAGGCGATGGGGCTGAGATCCGCGCATGAGGCGATTTCCAAATTTCCGATTCAAAAATATTGCTCAGCAGTCAAGAACTCGCCTCTTGATGGCACTCAAGTGAAGATCATCTCTCGACGCTCTGCCGAACTCAGAGCCCCAAAAGCGTGGCCTCATTAAGTGCTCTTCGACGCCGACACTGGGTAGATCCCCTAACTCATCGCAGGGCAGTGTGCGCGTTTGGTTAATATTTAGTTTTTTTAATAATAGAGCGAATCCACCAGCAGTGTTAGATTCCTAACAGTCAAAACGTTCACCTTGGTGCTGCCTCGTTGAGACTCACGCATCCAGAGCACAATTTTTTTTTAGGAGATCAATATGAAGATTCCGAGTCGTCAAAGAAGGTCCGCATTCACCCTCATTGAACTGTTGGTGGTCATTGCCATCATCGCCATTTTGGTTTCCCTGCTTCTTCCTGCAGTCCAGCAGGCACGCGAAGCGGCCCGACGAACTCAGTGCAAAAACAACCTGAAGCAAATCGGGTTGGCGATGTTCAACTACGAATCAACTTACGGCATGTTTCCACCAGGATTTGGTGCACAACATGGTTACGGCCAATTTTCCGGCGACGGAACTTTCACCACCCGCGGAAACTGGAACTGGACCGCCTTCATTGCTCCGGCAATCGAACAGGGCAACGCGGCAAGCTTGCTTGATGTCGGCCCCACACTCTCGTCTCAGCACTTTCCGACAACTCTTGGGGACATTTCAACATCACCAAATCCTGCGGCTTGGGTCGTACTACAAACTCCCAGCACCGGTTTTCTTTGCCCGAGCGACCCTGCGCCTCCGTTAAACAATGTGATCCACCGAGGAATTGGAAACGCTTCAGCGTCCACATGGGATTTCAACAACATCGAGGCAGTCGCTACGTCGAATTATGTGGCCAACAATGGCAGCGGTGCGATCCGAGGACAGGCCGCTGCGAATGGCCCTTTTTCAGGGAGCAGTAACACCAGAATTCGGGATATCACTGATGGCGGCAGCAACACAGTCCTGGCCGGAGAACGCGTCTATTCGTATACCCATCCGTCTCTCACACGAATGACAACATCCGCTTCGAACCCGCAATTTATGGACTCGAACGGCGGACAACCATGTGCGGCCACCCTTTGGGTTACGCCCGGACGAGCTGGTAATTCTCACCGGTTTGTTTCGTCAACACTTGGGGCCGGACGAGTCGGATTGAATGCCCCAACAAATTCGATCTTCAATCGCGTTGGGTTTTCGAGCCAGCATGTCGGAGTTTCTCAGTTCGTCTTGGGAGACGGAGCAGTGATCACGCTCAGTGAAAATATTCAACACGTCCCCAGCAGTTCGAATCCACCCGTGGTGAATTCAATCTACGAATTCCTGCTGTCGATGAATGACGGTCAGGTGATTGGCGAATACTAAATTGATCTTGAAATGACGCAGCCGTTTTGGCCCTTCTTATCAATGGGCCAAAACGCACGTCAGTTCATCTCAAACAAAGGCATCACTTTGCTTTCGCCAAGTGATGCCTGGATTTGAACTGACTAAGAATCCGAACCCAGTCTCACCACCAGATGGAACGCTCTTGATGATTTGCCGCACTTATAAAATTCAGCCTTCGCTTGCCTTACAGATTCAACGCTTTGTGGTCGCCAGCGTTCTTAGCTTCACCGTCATTATTTTTACAGGTTGTTCCGACTCGCAACACGCAGGCGGTACAGCGGAAGGAGTCGTATCATTTAACGGCGAACCGTTGGCCAACGCCGAGCTGACGTTTTCTGCAACGGCAGAAGGCGCACGTGCGGCGTACGGCATGACGGATGAGAACGGATTTTTTAAAGCCTACACTCATCGATCGTTTGAAGGCATCGCACCGGGCGAATACATCGTCACCGTTGACGCCTACAAAGTTCCGCCAGGTGGATTTACTCCCGACGGCAAAACCTTCGAAAGCGGGTTGTCGGCGATCCCTCGGAAATACGCATTCCCAAAACAGTCTGGTTTGACGCTCACTGTGTTAACAGGTGAACCAACCGTTGCGAATTTTGATCTGGTGGGTGAAGCGCCTACTGAACCCGAAGAATTCAAGATAAGCGACTAGATCACGGCTGTGCGGCGTGAGGGTGGCGGAAGCCAAAACGATTGACACGCCCAACCACAAAATGCCGCCCCGTCCATCTGAACCCTGCTTTGCTTTACGCTTTCCTAAGCACCACGCTACCATGGAATCCCAGCAGCAGTTGCTGCTGGGATTCTTGTTTCGGATGTGACCCTGATGATGAAGATCGAACACTATGAAAGCTTGCGTTCGGCGTTTTGATGCCTCGGCAAACCTTTTGATACCGAAAGCGATTGGCCGCTGGTCAGCAATGTTCACGTTCGTGTGCTTGGTTGGATCGATGGTGCAAGGCCCCGCAACGTGGGCCGAAGATGCCACGGCTGTTAATCAGCAAATCGCAGGGAACACGCAAATCGCGGGGCAAGAGCAAGCCGTTGGGCCGGCAACAGTGGTTTCTCGAACAGCTCAATCTCATTCAACGACTGCTCATCGACAGGTTCGCTACGACCAAACTTTTGATGCGTGGATTGTGCGAAATCCAAGCAAGCCCGTCACGGCAGATTTTGTTCGGAACTCGCAGTGGCAGATCTTTGGTTCGGGCGACGTCTATTGGGCTCGCCAAGACTCAGCCAAAGAATTTCGCATCTACCATCGAACGGGGCAAAGTGTTTTTCGATTTCGCTGCTTGGGTTCTGATGCGACTTCTTGCGGTAGCCTCAGACGATTTGCGTACCTTCGTGATTCCAACGCGTGGATCAGCCACCAGCCCGTGTTTGTGGAAGGACACGGCAATGCTTCTTTTACGGGCGAAGCATCGACTTTGCTGGATCGGCACGTGGATGCCATTGCTTGGACGGCCGACGGGCGACACATCGTTTACTGTCGAGACGCAAAATTCCCCAACGCACAACGCCAGAATTCATCTCGACCTTCTACCGATGCGTCTCGTGCAGATTCAATCGCAGAATACGAATTGGTGGCCTACAGCTTGGCGGATGATGATTTCACCGTGCTGTTTAAGTTTGCTGCCGCCAAAGTCCGTCCCGTGATGGGACCAGATTCGCAAGATGGATTTTATCTGGTGACCGATGGCAACGTCATTCGGCAAATTTCTCTGCCGGTAGATGTCACGAAGTTCGCCTTTCAACGTCTGGATCAAATTCCGGTGCTGCATCGAACGATCGGATCCACCGTCGTCAGCATAGATGAAGATCTCGATGGAAGAGTCCATGTACTGGAATTGGATTCCAACGCTGTCGAATTTGAAACGATTCTTTCGGTGGAATCTGACACGATATCAGCTGATTCGTCTCAGCAGCGTTGAAGACATTTCACTCGTCTGACCACAGACACCGCGGAACCGCAAACAGCGCGTAACCACAGACACCGCGTAACCACAAACAGCGCGTAACCACAGACGCCGTGTGTCTCGCCACGCACAGAAACTGCCGATCGACGCCCTCGCTCAGGTGGATCATGTGGGTCACTGGGCGACAGAATCCACGAATTCCGAGCAATCCAGTGGCTGAGACTCTCAGACGGTGCTGAAAAAGCGTTGAATTACGTGCTGGTTCCGGGAAAACGGGGGTTTCGCGCCGAAAGGGCCTTTGACGTAACGATTTGCTGCCGATACTCTTCCGACCCTTATCCGAGTTCCGTTGTTTGGAATTCGTCGGAAAAAATCCACCTTCCGTACTAATTGGTGGAGTGTTTGTTGAAGGACTTCTTTGAGCAGCTTGGCCGCGTTTTCGCGAGTCAGACAACGAAAAACTTCAACACTCACGCAATTGTTCTGTGAGGGATTCGGTTTTCCCGAATGACCTTCAACCACAGGAGATCGGCCATGGCTGAGATTGTTGTGAAGAATTTACTGGAAGCTGGCGTCCATTACGGGCACCGTTCTAGCCGCTGGAATCCAAAAATGCGTCCGTACATTTACGGTCGCCGTAATCAGATTCATATCATCGACATCAAGGAAACGATTCGCGGGTTGATCCGAGCGAAGAAGTACCTGATGCGAGTTGCCGCTCAAGGCAGCCTGATCCTGTTTGTCGGAACAAAACGACAAGCGGCTGCAAGCTTGGCCGAACTGGCTGATAGCTGCGGAATGCCATACTGTACTGAACGCTGGTTGGGTGGAACTCTGACCAACTTCCGAACCGTTCGAGCTCGCCTAAAGCGACTTGAAGAACTGGAAGCCATGCAGGAATCGGGCGAGATTTCTAATTACAGTAAGAAGATGCAGTCCACGCTGACTCGAGAATACCGCAAGATCTATCGCAACTTGAATGGTATCCGTGAGATGAATCGTCTTCCGGAATGCCTGTTTGTTGTTGATCCGAACAAAGAAAAGAACGCCGTTCACGAAGCTCACCTGCTGGGCATCAAGGTTGTTTCTTTGATCGATACAGATTCCGATCCTGATGTTGTTGACCTGCCGATTCCCGGCAACGATGACAGCCTGCGATCCATCAAGATCGTTGGTCAGCACCTGGTTGACGCCATCAATCAGGGCAAGTCTTTGCGACCCAACGAAGGCAAGAAGACAGATTCTGCAGACGAGCCAAAGGCTGTGCCTAACGTCGGTCAGTAGTTGCTGTTGAATAATTCGTTGAAGAACAATGGCTCAGATGCTGACACAAACGCGTCTGGGCCTGTCTTCGTTTCTTCAACGCAATGAACCCAGCCCGCTGTTGAAGTGTCTGACATCGGATGTCATCCGGCTGATATGACGCATCAACAGGCTTTGAGTTTTAATTTACCACTTCACTTTTGACGGTCGTTCGATCAGCAAGTTTGCTAAGAACACTGTCTCGGTCGCTTGATCGCGGCCACTCTTTTTTGCCAAGGAGATCAACAATGGCAGATGTCACTGCTGCAGCCGTTAAAGCACTTCGAGAACGAACCGACCTGCCGATGATGGAGTGCAAAAAAGCACTCGTTCAGGCAGACGGCGATGCTGAAAAAGCGGTTGAAATTCTTCGCGAACAATTCAAGAAGATTCAAGACAAACGAGCAGACAACGCCACTGAAGAAGGCCGCATTTTCTTCGCCACCAAAGAAGATGGTAGCGAAGCGGCATTCGTTGAATTTCAGGTAGAATCTGCTCCGGTTGCCACCGGAGAATCTTTGGAAGTTCTGGGAACAGCCATGGTTCAGACTTTGCTGAACGGTGCTGGAGCAGACAGTCCAGAAGCTTTGCTGGAACAAACTCCAGAAGGCGGAAGCGGCACTCTGAAGCAAATGTACGAAGACTTCGTCAACAAGATTCGTGAAAAGACAGTTGTGACTCGAGTTGCTCGAGTTGCAGGTCCTGTAGGCGGCTATGTCCATCACGACTTTAAAACCGGAGTCTTGTTTCAGGCCAAGGGCGAAGTCAAAGACCCAGCCATTCTTCGCGACGTTGCGATGCACGTTGCAGCGATGAATCCAACCTGCTGCTTTTCCAGCGACTTGGATGCTGCCGAAGTTGACGCTGAAAAGGCTCGACTGACAGAAGAAGCTCTTGCAAGCGGCAAGCCTGCTGAAATCGTCGAAAAAATTGTCGGTGGCCAAATGGGTCGCTTCTTCACAGAAAAGGGCGTGTTGCTGAACCAAGCTTTCGCCAAAGACGACAAAATTTCCGTCGAAAAAGCTCTGAAAAATGCCGGACTTGAAGCCGTTGGTTTCGAACGCTGGCAAGTCGGAGTTGCATAGCTCTGGCCCCATCGTGGTCGACAAACATTGTCCGACTTCGATACCAGAGAACTGATCACGTTAAACTGATCACAGAAAATCGATAAAGCAGGACGTGTTCATCAAGAATGCGTCCTGCTTTTTTGTGCGCTTTCAACCAGCCACGATGTTGACGGCAAAGATCGACGGGACGTCCAACGGAATCAAAGCTCAAGCCGCAAGCTTGGCTGACCAAATTGCTGGAACGTTACCGGCAAACGTCAGGCAGGAACACCACCGTGATTGAATGACGGAATTGATTCAAGACGACTTCTGAGGCTGCCGTTCGGTGCCCTTCACCACGGTTCCTCCGTCACCAGAACGGTACAGCACTTCAATCACTTGAAAGCCCAAAGAAACATACAGACCCACAGCCACTTTGTTGATGGCCGTCACTTCCAGCACCACTTTGTGGCAGCCAGCAAGATAGAAGCCGTTCAGTGCCTTCAACATCAAAGCTTTGCCCAACCCGAGACCTCGATGCTCTTGCACGGTGCCCACGTTTTGAATGGAGCCAATGCCGTCGCTACGAATCATGCCTTGAATGGCTCCTGCGTCTTCCGCCGGCCAATTGCTGTCGGGATGGTAAGACAGCAGCCACGTGGAATCAGGAGCAAAGTGGGGCTGCCTTGCGATTTCACCCATCAACTTTCGGCAACCACTCATCTCGCTCAGACACGGAAAGACTCGACCGTCAACGTCGTTGCGAAATGATTTCCATTTGACGACGGCGTGTCGTTCGCAAAGCAACTGCTTCCAAGCCACCCAGCGATAACCTTCTGGCACTTCCGGGACAGGAAGGTCGAATCGTTGCAGGTCGATGACCATGCGGAATCGTTTGAAGTCGGGCGTCGCCATGATTTCAAAAGGTACAGCGTAAAGGAAGAAGACTGCTGAAGGTATTGTGCCGTATTAGACAACCTGTGCCAATCTCCGAATGTGATTGTGGGAATTCTGAGAGGATCCCCCTTCAGGATCAGCGACCAAGAAGACTCACCTAAGGGGCATGTCTCATGTCAGCAAAGGCATGCACCGGCCGACCACGCGTTGGCTGCAGCCGCGACAGTTTTCGCATTCGAGCGGCGTGCAAGGGAGGGTTTCAAGACAGAATTCAGGCGCTCAGGCTGCAAAAAGGTCAAGAGCTTCCCATCAGATTCGGCAAAAATTGCCGCTCGGTGTTTCACTTTCGCCCGATTTGTGGGGCATTCTTGACAATCCCAGCACGAAAATGTGTAATTCCGCGACATTCCGCGCCGTCGAGGCTGCGGTTGGCTACAATGGCCACGTGTCTTGTCCGGTAACTGGGGCAAGATTCACGAGAAGACAAATTGGTGTTTCCTCACGTTGGGCAACATCGAAGATCAAGATTGCCGGTTTAACTCGAGGCAAATCAAAACCGCTGGGGAGCGGGATTGGTTGGCGACAATGGAGTTCAAGGCGATCAACAAATGAAGTCGATCTCTTAGCTAATGGGGGCGGAGACGACGTGGTCGAAAGGGAATTTCGATCGAAATCCATGATGGGTACTCGCTCTAACGTCTGAGTCGTTGGTGGGAGTTAACAGCAGGAGTGGACCATGGCTGGGTGCGATGGGACTCGAGTTGTCGTGACGGGAGTTGGAGTTGTTTCTCCAATCGGAATCGGCAACGAGCAATTTTGGGATAGCCTGAGCAACAATCGTTCGGGAATCGGCGTTCTCAAGTCGATGGAAGCAGACGACCTTCCGTCTCCTTTTGGAGCTGAAGTATCTGACTTCAATCCGTCCACGATGTTGCGCGATCGCAAATTCGTGAAAGTGATGTCTCGAGACATGCAGCTTGGCGTCGCTTCGGCTCGACTTGCCATGGAAGACACGGGATTAACAGATTCCGATGTTGACCCTTATCGCAAGGGTGTCGTGTACGGCGCAGGCCGAATGACGACTCATCCTTCCGAACTCGTGGAAGCCATTCACGCCAGCTTAGATGAAGACAAAGCGTTTTCAGTGACTCGTTGGGGCGAAGGCGGAATGGGTCGAGTGACTCCGCTGTGGTTGCTGAAGCAGCTCCCCAACATGCCAGCTTGCCACATTTCTATCGACCATGATGCTCGTGGCCCAAACAACACGGTGACTTGCCGAGACACGTCTGCATTGATGGCGTTGGCAGAAGCCGTTCGAGTCATCGAAAGCAATCGTGCGGACGTCATGATTGTCGGAGCATGCAGTTCCAACATCCACCCCGTGGACATCGCCAAATTTCATCGCTTTGAAGGTCTTTCCAGCCAGCACGATGATCCTCGACGAGCATGTCGACCTTTTGACTTCGAACGCGACGGAGCTGTCGTAGGCGAAGGTGCGGCGACGTTTGTTTTGGAAAGCTACGAACACGCGAAAGCTCGAGGAGCAGAAATTTACGCTGAAGTTCTCGGAGTCGGTGCCGGTGCTGACGGCAAAGGTCAGCCCAACGAAGCGGCCGGTTTGGGATTGGTGCGAGCCATCGAAGCCAGCCTGAAGAGATCCGGAATTGCCCCGACAGAACTTGGGCATATCAACGCTCAGGGCAAAAGCACTCAACCGGACGACATCGTGGAGTCGCGAGCATACCACCGAGCCATGGGCGACTGCGTTCTGAAGGTTCCTGTGACAGCCATGAAAAGTTTCGTGGGCCACTTTGATGCGGGTGCCGGAGCCGTGGAATTGGCCGGCACATTGCTGAGCCTCAAAAATGGCGTTGTCCCTGCAACACTGAACTACGAAATTCCAGATCCTCGTTGCCGGCTCAGCGTCGTCCGCGAAGGACCTCAAACTCTGAAAACTCGCACAGCACTCACGGTGAATCGAACGGCTGTCGGACAAAGTGCGGCCGCTATTCTGCGAGCCATCTGACATCACAGCGCGGACAACCCCCTTCACTCGGCTTGCAGCATCGGGATCTCAACAAAGTTTCCGATGCGCTTGTCTTGCCATTGAATCCCGTGTTTCGCAGCAACGCCCCCATTCGTTTGCTGCACCTGCGCTACTGCTTGTCAAACCGAGCCGTTCGTGAAACCGGGTCGTTCATTAAACCGAGCCGTTGGCTTTCCCTGGCTTAACAGACTTAGAACAACAGATTGATCTGCAAGCAGAGTCCACGGTCACACCCCGTGGCTTCTCTCGATCACTGCTCTAACCACAGCCAGCAACCACAGACACCCCGTAGCTCACGCCCGTAACTCACGTTCGTAACCTGAGCTTGAAGACTCAGAGTTCTCAGCACGAGGCTCAAAACGGCGCAGTTCCCCTGCTTTGGCGGCCGTAACTTGGTTCCCTTGGCGCGGCCTGCTTGCCGCAACATTCTCGCCCGCATTTCGCCGTGGCCGCATTTCGCCGGGGCACCAACACCGTGGCACCAACACCGTGGCACCAATGCCGAGGCCCCAACACCGTGGCAGGGCAGAACAAGAAAAAAGCAGCCCGTTGAACCAACGGAAAACCATCAATGGAACTCAGTTTCGCAATGACGAATCAACGAAACCACTCCGTGCAGCAGTCTCGGCAGAACTCAGAAACAAAGTGTGCGAATAAAAACACCAATAACATTCGCCATTAACTTTGCCGTCGATGGTCTGAAACGCCTAATCAACTGATTGAATTGCAAACTTTCAAAAAATCACCGCTATGATTTGTCCCTAAAGACCGTTTTGGAGTATTACGGAAGTCAATCTTCGCAAAACGAAGCACCTTGGTCGCAAAATGGCCAGCCCTAGAAAAAAGCCTGCCCATTCTGCTTGTCCAACCAAAGCACTCTGCTACTCGAATCCCCCCCCCTCTATAAGAGCCGAACAGCTTTTGCTGTTTGGCAACGGTCCTCCTATGACCGAGACACTCGACCAACAAATTCTTAAAGTCGTTGCTCGTGAATCCACTCATCAGTGGGCGTATTTGTGCCACGACCGAGAAGAATTTACGTTTTCCAGCGAGTCCTTTTCTGTGCTCTTCGATCGGCTATCAGCGCGGTCGTTGGATGAACAGCCAGAGGCTTCTTTGTCTGGTCAAGCGGCTTTAATGGTTCGCCCTTCCTTTCCAACGGTGAAGCAATTGGTCCAACTTTTGGTGGCTCGACAGTACCAAATTCTGGCCGACCATTTTGCTCCCGAATTTGACCTTCGCTTCTATTCATTGGAAGGTGACGGAGCCAGCCGGTTTGGAACTCTGCTGTTTGTAGAATCGCGTTACAAGATCTACTTGTCTGCTGAACGAGCGACTCAGACTCACCAGTCTGCCCGCCTGATTGAAACTCTTAGTCCTCGTGAATCTGAAGTGATGACGATGGTTGTTGCCGGCATGACGAACCAGTCGACAGCCGGTGCACTTGGCTTGAGCCCCAAGACGATTGAAAAGCACCGCAAGAAGATGATGACGAAGCTGCGAGTTCATTCCGTGGCGGAAGTGGCTCGCATTGCCTTTGATGCAGAACTTTCTAAACAGCTGCTTACCGGCGGAAACGACGTGCGAAGTTCAGTCGCTCACTAACCAAAATGGACTAAGTGAATCGTCAGAAATCAAACTTCGAATTTGATCGAAGCAAGATTCCAAACGTGTGGTGATTCCCGCGATCTGATTGTCATTTCAGCGACTTCAAAGCGACAGAATTTGGCCCAAAACAAATAAGTGCAATTGTTCAAAAAACAGTCGCAGTTTGATGCTCGCTGCACTGTTTCAAGCTGCACTGCTCCACACAGCACAGCTCCACACAAAACAGCTCCACACAAAACAGTCGCTCACAGAACACTCGCCGTAGGCTCTGTCCCTTGATCCGAACTTCACTGATCATCCCGGTCGCCGCACAGAGCACACCTATGAACAGACACGCCCAAGAACGTTCCATTCAATCGCCGGAATTCGACTGATGGTTCGAAGCGAGTTGGATAAGCGTGTATGTTGCAGAAAAATCATTAAGATCGCATGCCAGCTCGTTCTTCGCGCCTCTGTTTTTCCTGACTCTGATGTCTCAAAAACCATACGATTCCACAGACCCCGCTGCTGCGCAAATGGCCACGGCCTATCATGAATCGGGGCATGCGGTGATGGCTTTGCTGCAGGGACGACCCATTGAAAAAGTGACCATCTGCCCGGCTCAAATGGCGGCTGGTGGAAGTCGATTGGGAGCTTGCAAGATTCAAAAAGGCCGGCAAAAATCGAGTCAAGATCCGCTGGAATCTGAGGCCTTAGTTTTGCTGGCGGGAATGGTGGGTGAAAGCCATTTCACCGGGCGATATTGCCAAGCCGGAGCATCTCAAGACTTGATGATGGTGGAACGCCTGTTGTCTCGTCGAGTCAACAAAGAACGCGAACTTCAACGTCTGGCAAAGCGGATGCTCAGCAAAACAGAACACATTTTGAACGACCAAGTTCATCGCAAGGCGATCATCTCGATCGCCCAGGAACTTGTGAAAAAAGAAACCATCAGTGGTCGAGCCGTGCGGCAATTGTTCTCAGAAGCGGCTCAACAAAAATAGCCCATCCAGCCACACTCACAGCTTGCCGTGCCTGCAGGCTTCACCCTGCGATGTCAGCACTGCCAGAACTCTCTTGAAGTTCTTCTCAGAATCTTGTGGCAAGCAATGATGGCCTGGCTGAAAGATTCTGTTTGGTCAAACTGAGGCTCTTAAATCTGTACCGGAGCGCGTGGTTGATGACGTCTTTGCCTCGCGCAAAAAACGCAATGCTTTGCCGAGGAGGTTCAGACAACGTCATTTCCACTGTGTTTTGAGTCCTATGTGTTTTGAGCGAAATTCGTGCAAACAGAATCCGTGTGAATGATGACAGTGCAAATACTTAATCAGGGCAAATGCTGGATCAGCGGGGAACAGTGGTACGACGTCATTCAAAATCTATTCAGCAAACTAATCAGCCGCCGGAATCTTTGAACCGCATCGACTTGATGTTTCGATGACTGCTTTTTGCTGACCGTGCAAGCTCAGGCTGCGCAGCAGGTCACCGCAAAAGTGTCTGAAGAACGCTCTTTTTTTAAGCTGCGTTTGACGTACGGTGGGATTTCGTGGACAACCACCGCAATCTACTCCTTAGTGATGGCTCAACAGATTGGCTGAGACGATGTCCGCGTTGGAAAACCTGAAGAAACACACCACAGTGGTCGCAGATACTGGCGACATTGATGCAATTGCCAAACACCAGCCCCAGGATGCCACAACCAATCCATCGCTGCTTTACAAAGCCGCTCAGATGCCCGAATACCAAGATCTCGTGGATGACGCGATCGAAAAGGGAAAATCCGAAGGCGACAATCCGGCTTCAACCATGAATGCCATCATCGATCATCTGAGCGTCAATTTTGGTCGCAAAATTCTGGAAATCATTCCAGGTCGAGTCTCAACAGAAGTCGATGCTGGCTTAAGTTTTGATCGGCAAGCAACGATCGATAAAGCTCATCATCTGATCAAGTTGTATGCCGATGCGGGCATCGATTCAGATCGAATTTTGATCAAGATCGCCAGTACATGGGAAGGCATTGAAGCGGCCAAGTTATTGGAAACCGAAGGCATTCACTGCAACCTGACATTGCTGTTTGGTTTTGGTCAAGCCGTCGCCTGTGCAGAAGCCAAAGTGACGCTCATTAGCCCCTTTGTCGGTCGGATTTACGACTGGTACAAAGCGAAAAATAACGTCGATCATATCGCTATCGAAGACGATCCCGGTGTCGAATCTGTGACTCGAATTTACAACTACTACAAAAAGTTCGGCTATCAAACTCAGGTAATGGGAGCCAGTTTTCGAACGGCCGAACAAGTTTTGGCACTGTGCGGAAGCGACTTGTTGACCATCAGTCCCGGACTGCTTTCTGAAATCGCCGAACGCTCAGACGATGTGCCAGCGACACTGACGGCAGAAGCAGCAGCGGCCAGCAGCGATGAAAAGGTGGGCATGGACGAAAACACATTTCGTTGGATGCTCAATGAAGACGCCATGGCGACAGAAAAGCTGGCCGAAGGAATTCGAGGATTCGCTGCCGACTTAGACAAGCTGCGAACTTACTTGTCAGCACGACTGACCGACTAACCGAATATCCCCCCAAGCCAGTCCGGTGACCTGCTCACCTTTTCAATGGGTGGGTTCAAAGATTTCGTTTTTTACAGAGCTGATCAAGGCTGAACAAGGGATCAACACAGCTGACAGCAGAGCGTGTTCTGCCCACGGTCGTTGGCTTCTGTCATCCTGTAAAACTTTGTTGATCCTGTCTCAAACAGCAGCTTTATTCTTCGTTGCTGACACTTGGAAAAACGAGAAGCCATTGCTGCCGAGCAACTTGGTAGCAATGGCGTCCTGAAGCTTGCCTCAATGCTCGGCGAGACTCAATTTTTTCTATCAGAAACGGCACTACTTGCCCACTTGAAGGCACTTCAACACGCCGTCGTCTCGTACAAACAATTTGCCGTTGCTGATTGCCGGCAATCGGTAGCCTTGACGGGTGGCATTCAACACTTGGTGCCGGCTGATTTCTTTGTACCTTAAAGTACTGTCTTCAAAGCGAATCAGTTCGCCGCCGCACGTCAAAAACAGATACTGCCCGTCGGCTCGAATCAGAGTACCGTAGTCAAAGCCCCGTTTTTCCCAGAGAATCTGCTCCTTCAATGGATCAAAGCACTTCAGAGTCGCTTCTCCGGAATCCTGCCGACCATCGACAGCGAAAACAACATCGCCATCAACAATCGGAGTTGCGTATTGAGTCGCCAACAGGCTTTCGCCCGAGTTTTGAATGTCTGAAAATTTGTCTCCCACACTCGCCAACACACTCCCCACTCGATAGCTAGAACTTAGCAGCACTCTGTCGCCAAGCATCACAGGAGTCGCTCCGTTGACCGTGGGACCTCGCATGCCAAAGGGAAATTCTGAAAGCAGCTTTCCGCTCGCAGGATCCAGTAACAAAGCGTTCAGTCGAGTCACCACAATGGCCACATCTTTGCCCTCGACGGTGGTGACGATTGGAGCAGAATAGCTGGCGGTGTCGTCAAATGTTTGCCAAATGGTTTTGCCCGTGTTTAAATCAAAGGCCACAACAGCTGCCGACTTACGACTGCCCACGTTCACGATCACCAGCTGCTTGTAAATAAGCGGAGTACTTCCAGAGCCGAAGTAACCTTCCGGAGCACCAAAGTCCGTCTGAACATCTCGAGCCCACAGTTCCTTTCCAGAAACAAAATCTAAACAACGTAGATTTCCGGCGGCTCCAAACGTAATGACGTTTGACTTGTGAATCACGGGCACACATCGAGGACCGCTGTCACTCGAAATTCCCGATCGATAGTTGCAAGGCGCGGCTGAAGCCCACAACGTTTGGCCGTCAGCAACTCGAACAGCTTCCACAATTTCTTCGCTCGCTTTGCGATGAAAAACGACAGCCGTTGTCCCCACAACGGAAACTCCGGCAAATCCGCTGCCAACAGGTTTCGACCAAACTTGTGTCGGCCCTTCCGCTGGCCAAGCCTTTAGCAATGTTTCACCAACAGCCACGCCCGTGCGATTGGGCCCTAAGATCTGAGGCCAGTCTCCTGCGATGACAGAAGAATTTGGCACCAGCAAACTGCCCAACCAAGCCGCGAAGGTGAACAAGACGCACGGCATAGAATTCGAAGATCGAAGACGGCACATAGACCAAATTTTCAACATGCAGATTAAGAAACAACAGCGATGAATTTCGCCGACTCGGACAGCAGCTGAACCATCATAGGTCTCAGCAACACATTGTCCCATTAGTAGCCCGTTGAAAAAGCATGGATGTGGTCACCCGACGCGTCGGCGAAGGATGAATCCCCCCCCGAAACCCTCAGGTTCTGCACAGCCGATCTCCCTCGCTCACGCGTCGGGTGACTTTTTTCAACAGGCAATTAGATGAAACTTCCGGATGTGCTCATCCCCGAAGGCGGTGGATCTAAATCCTCGAAGCCATCATCAGCGTCCATGCCCTGACCATCCAGACTGTCATCGTCCATCTGATCATCGTTCGAACCGCTGGATTTTGATCCGTCCATGTCGTCAGGTTTCGTCATGATTGGCGATTCAGGATCTTCTGCCGCTCGTTCAGAAATCTTCACCGTATAGCTGCCAGGAAAAACGGGAGGCTGCTTATCAAAAGATCGCCCCTGCAACACAAACGATTGCGTATCTTTGGGCAAAGCAAAATACAACGTTCCGTTGGCATCTTCATGAGCACACACGGCTCGTTGAGATCCCGCGATGGCTTCGACGACGTAACCGAACCCCTTCACCTGAGTTGCCAAGGCGAATTCATCGCGATACTTGGCGGCGTTAATAACGACTCGCTCACCTGCAAGTCGCTTCAACTTGTCTTGGCACAATTCTGTCGCGACTGCTTGCATCCGCACTTTGCGTTTGGCGTTCCATGCTTCTGAATTTTTCTTCACCCAATCAAGCAGATTGCCATCCACTTGAGGACTGACCGTAAACCATTCGTAGCCTTCCGCAGGGACAACATCAATGGTTAACTGGCGTCCTTTCGCTGCGATCGAACACTTCATCATCGCACTGATAAAGCGTTCGGGATTCTGACTAAAGTCTGCGACGACCGAGTCGGCTTCATCAGCTTGCAGTTGCAGGTTTCCCACTGAAAGCTGGCTACTGGGTAAGTCGAAACTGCGAAGAATGGCTCCGGAAATTGTGCCCTTCAGTTCTGGCTGAGAATTCCAAAAAATGGCCGCCATCACGCTCACGAATAACACAAAGCAAACCACGGGGATCCCAATGGTAAACGCTGCGTTGGATGAACGTTTGCGGCGTTTTCGAGACATCGAAGCGGCCACTGATTTCGGAGCTTCCGCCACCAAAGCCGAGGGCGTGATCGCAGCTTCCGTCGGGGGCGCTGCAGGTGCGAACACCGGCGCTGCAGAAGACACAGCAGCAGGTGCAGCAGGTGCAGCAGGTGCTGCGGGTGCGGCAGCGGGTTGAGACACCGGAGGGTCGCCGACGGGCCGAGGAACTCGCAGCTTTTTCCGGCAGGCGGGGCATGTTCCTCGCTTACCATGGCTGGAATTCGGCACGGTAATTGTTGCCGAGCAGTGTGGGCACAGGAATTGAATGGCCATAGCGATATTAAACATCGGTTTTGTCTAGTCGTAAATCTGCCCTGAACGCTAACATGTGGCAGCAAAGTCCGACACCGAGATTTCAAAAGCGGACATTTTCTTTCATTCTGTACTGTACGAAACAGCCGTCATCATGTTGCTTTCGGAAATTTTTTCGAGTTCACCGTTCGCCATTTCTATCGAAATCTTTCCTCCCAAAACGGAAGAAGGCGATCAGACGCTGCGTGAACACATGGCAGCGTTGAACGAACATTCTCCTGCGTTCATGTCCTGTACGTACGGTGCCGGCGGTTCGACTCGAGATCGCACGATCGATTGGTGCAAAGAAATTGACACTGATTTCAAACGCACGGCGATGGCTCATTTTACCTGCGTCGGTTCCACAAAAGACGAACTTAATCAGTGGCTTGACCGAGCATCCGAAGCGGGCATCCACAACATTATGGCTTTGCGAGGCGATCCCCCCAAGGGCGAAGAAGACTTCAAACCTGTCGACGGCGGCTTGGCGTACGCCAACGAACTGGTGGAACTGATTCGCCAACACCCGGCTGAATTCGGCATTGGCGTGGCGGGCTACCCAGAAAAGCACCTGGAAGCGGCCAGCATGCCTTTCGACTTAGACAATCTGAAGCGAAAAGTTGACGCCGGAGCCGACGCCATTTTTACTCAACTCTTCTTCAACAACGATCACTTCTTTCGTTTCCGAGACGATTGTGACAAGCTCGGGATCAATGTGCCCATCGTTCCCGGCATCATGCCGATCACAAATTTTGCTCGAATCAAACGCATTACAGCCATGTGCGGTACCGACTTCCCCGCCGATCTGTCTTCCAAACTGGAAGCCGTCCAAGACGACAATCAGGCTCAGTTTGAAATCGGAGTCGAATTTGCCATCAACCAATGCAACCAGCTTCGAGAAGCCGGAGTCGCCGGAATTCACTTTTACGCTTTGAATAAATCGGATGCCTGCGACAAGATTCTTGGCGAACTGGATAAGCTTAGCGCAGTGTGATTGACTGGCTGCCCACCACACCCGTCACCCGAACTCGCCAAGCGTCAAATGCAATCGCAGCAATCGCCGTACAGGCTTGATCGTGATGCGACTGCGTAATGCGACTGAGCCGAGCCGCAGGGAAGCGGGACCGTGGAAACTATGGTGCATCAGAGCACGGTCCACCAGAACACGGTCCACCAGAACACGGTGCATCAAAACACGGTGCATCAAAACGCGGTGCGAGGCGACCGTCCACGATCTGAAGCCCGAAACAAGCGACGTCGCCTGCAATGCACAACATGGTCTGCAATGCACAACGTCGCCTGAGTCCCCCAGACTTCAATCACCACGGACTTCAACCACCACGGCCTTGGCTGAAACCACCAACCGAGACACTGTCCCGCGATTGGTGAGCGGCAAGGAGCTCGCTGCCGGTGATACCGAAAACCGCCTCGAGCGCCGTGCGAGTCACCAGATTCTCCCAAAAGTTCGAATTCAAAAGTTCGAATTCAGGGGCAGAGCCTAGTGTCGAAAGTGGCGACGTCCGGTGAAGATCATGGCCATGCCGTGTTCGTTGCACGCGGCCTTCACTTCATCGTCGTTGCGAGATCCACCGGGTTGAATCACGGCCTTAATTCCAGCTTTGGCGGCTTCGTCAATCCCGTCTCGGAATGGGAAGAACGCGTCACTGGCCACGACTCCACCTTGGCTACGTTCGCCCGACTTCATCGCAGCGATAAAGCTGCTGTCCAGTCGAGACATCTGGCCCGCGCCGGCTCCTAACAACATGCCCGCCTTCGCAAAGACAATCGCGTTCGATTTCACGTGGCGACAAACCTTCCAAGCAAATTTTAAATCAATCAATTCCTGCTCGGTCGGCTGACGTTCGGTCTCGATCGTCCAGCCTTCCTCAGGTTGTGGCAAATCGTCTTTGGTTTGAACCAACAACCCGCCGGAAACTCGACGATAATCGGCTGCTCCTAACCCTTCGCTGCTAAACACGGCTTCCATCAAGCGTACGTTGTTACGCCACTTGGGCTTTGTCGTCAGCAGTTCGAAAGCGTCTGCGTCGTAACCCGGAGCAACCACCGCTTCAATAAATCGGCCGGGTTCGCACAAACGTTCCGCGGTGGCCAAATCAACATTGCGATTCAAACCAATGATCGATCCAAACGCGCTGATGGGGTCGCCGGCATGAGCATTTTCGAATGCTTCAGCCAAATTGCTGCCAATGGCACAGCCGCAAGGATTGTTGTGCTTGATCACACACGCGGCGGGTTCCGCAAACTCTGCAGCGATTGCCTTGGCAGAATCCAAATCCATTAAGTTGTTATACGACAGTTCTTTTCCGTTTCGCTGAACGGCCTTCGCAACAGACGTCACGGCCGGATTTTCTTCAACATAAAACGCGGCCGACTGATGAGGATTTTCACCGTAACGCAACGACGTCTGCAGCTTAAAGTTTAGATTCAGTTGGTCGGGCCAAGCCGATTCCTGTGAATCATCTGCCGCAGGTTCGGCCGTGATTTTTTCCATGTAAGCGGCAATGGCTTGGTCGTAGTCGGCCGTGATTCGAAATGCTGCCGCAGCCAACTTTCGACGGAACACATCGTCCATTGAATCGGTTTTCACCTTTTCCAGCACGTCAGCATATTGACTGTTGCACGTCACAATGGCCACATGAGCATGATTTTTTGCCGCCGAACGAACCATCGACGGGCCTCCAATATCGATCTGTTCGATGGCTTCGGGAATCGTCACATCTGGATTGGCGATTGTTTGTTCGAAAGGGTACAGATTGCAGACGACCAACTGAAACGGAACAATGCCGTGTTCGGCGATGGCCACTGCGTCAGATTCCAAAGTCGGGCGGCCAAGAATGGCTCCATGAACCAATGGGTGCAGAGTCTTCACTCGGCCATTCATGATTTCTGGAAACTTGGTGTACGTGGTCACGTCAATGACATCGATTCCGGCCGCTTCAAGGTATTTTCGAGTTCCGCCGGTGGACAGAATTTCAAATCCTTCGGCCACAAGACCTTTGACGAAGGTGTCCAGTCCGTCTTTATTACTGACGCTTACTAGTGCTCGTTTCGCCATGATGCTGTTCCTGTGTCCGTGCATTGACCGTCGTTGTTGAAACTGTTTTCAGAGTAAAAACAGTCGTCTGATGTGGAATGGCGCGAATTTACAGCCGAATTCCACCGTCTTCAAGGTGCCGCCCCGTCTGCTCGATGATCGAGTGAAAGTGGCAACATTGGTTTCTGAATTGAGAAACTGCAGAGTCGGCCACGTAACTGTCAGGGTCGATGCTACCACAAGTCGGCCACCAGCCACTCACCGCCAGCCACTCACAATCAGTTGCAAAGCCACAGCAGCAAGTTGGCCATTTGCTGTTCTGTCAGCAGCTTGTGAAATCCAGATGGCATCAACGACTGAGACGTCGGAATCACACGCTCGATTTCATCAGTCGGTATTTCGACAAACTGGCCTTCAACATTTGCAACTGAAACCATTTTGCCATCTTCCTGTCGCCGAATGGGGCCCGAAATCGTCTTCCCAGATTTCAACAGTAACACCGAAGTCCGGAACGCGACGTCAACATTTCGATGAGGATACAAAATGTCTTCCAACAGCCGCTGTGGGCCTCGAGTCTGAATGCCATCCAACTGAGGTCCCACCAGTCCCCCTTTGTTTTTTTTCCGATGACACACGACGCAATGACGTTCAAAAATGACCTTGCCAAGTTCCAAATTTGCAACGGCAACGCCTGTGTCACTACCGCTTGCCTGAATGCCCTTTCGAAGTTGCGCCGCCTTGAACTGACGCAGCACCGCCTGAAAATAATCCTGAGGGACGCGTTCTTCTTTGGGCAACGATTTAAGCAGTTCATCAACTTCGCTCGCCAATTGTTGTCCGTGAGACTTCAACAGATTGACCAACGTTTCATCACGAAGCAAAGTCGCAGAGGGACCGCCAGTTGCCATCGCCTGAACGAACAGCAGAGCACTTTGTTTTGTGGCCGCCATTTCTCGAGCAACTCGCAAACCATAAAATTCAGGCAGATCACCACAGATCGACTGAACGGTCCGTAGCCTCCATTCGGAACGATCCATGAATGGCACCGACTTTTCCACTTCGAAATCTTCCGGTTTAGAAATTGGCTCCGTTGGCACATCCAACGAAAGATCGGGGGACAGAGCAGAATCGACCTGCTTAACGACTCGTAAGATCCACGGTTCGCTTACCGCACAAGCCGCTGCAATTTCGTTTTGCACTGGCAAAGAAAGGGCACCGTATTTCAACAACACAGAAAGTGGAGCCATCGCAGCAAGATCTCGGTGGCGAAACAAAACTGCGGCTGCGAACTGCCGAGTCTCACCGTTGACCTGACTTGCAAGAACAACGTCTTCCAACAGCTTGACGTGATCATCGTCCAACACGCCAGAAACCTCACGACCATCCAAGATCTGCACCATCGTTCGTAGAGCCAATTGTTGTGCGTCTTGTTGCCCTTTGAACACATTGGCAACAGCCGGAGAAACTGGGCCAAGTGCCAACCAAGCGTATCCCGGCCGATCAACTCCGTCCTGAAGTTCAAGCACAGCTCGCTTCCCCACGACATCAGCTAGGCTCCATGACACTTTGATTGCTTGATCTTGTCGAGGAGGCGATTGAGCTCGAAGCACGGCGCCCGACTTTGATTCTCGAAGAACCAACTGGTTGTCTAAAATCGGCGGTTGGCCGACAGTTCCCAGATGCCCACACAGTTCCAATGTCTGCTGAAACGGCACGACAAAAGTTTTCGATCTCAAAATCCCAACGGCCGATTCTCCACTGGGCAAACTGCTTAAAAACTGGGCCGCCCGAGAATTCGACTTTTGCCGCTCTTCTAACTGCCATTGAGCGGCCGGTCGATCATCCCACTGATACCGCCCCCAATTCAACTTTTTGACATCAACGTTTTTCGCAAGTTGATCTAACAAGCTGCTTTCGAAAGCCTGAAATTTCGTGGGATCAGCACCCTGATTTCTGTCAAAAGCGTCGGCCAACACCTCACGAATTTGAACCAACTGTTGAAGATCAGACGTTGGCAATTTTTGGCAAAGATCAACCAGTTGATTCGCTTCGACCGAATTCGCATAAGTTGCCGCATGGCCGATCAAAAAAGCCACTTCGCCTTCAGTAGGTTCGGTGTTCTGCAGAATTGCCACCGCCAGTGACGCCGTGCGATCGGTCTTCAGTCCCCCAATGATTTTCAGACACGCTTGATAAGCAAATTTCGGTTGAACGGTCTTAAGAAACCAATCTACCACGAAATCATGCTGCAGCTGATTTCTCAAAGCAATCTTCAGTGAATGCAACAGGCAGACATCCTTGGCTGGGCACACAACCATTGCATTGACCAGTTCTTTAAACAGCAACACGCTGCCGTGTTTCGATGCCGCTAGAGCAGCCGAACGCTGGACCAAATGATCAGGATCTCGCAAACCCAACTTAACCACGGCCGCCAGTGAATCCGATAATTTTCGCTCCGCACACACCTTCATCGCATGGCTACGAAAAACGATGTTGCTGCTCGACATCGCTTTCTGAAGATCCTGAATCTGCAACATATTTCGACGCTGAAGAATCCACAGCAAGTGCACAGAAGATTTCGCTTGGGAATCCTCACCCAGAGCATTCCAAGATTCTCGAATCACAAGATCAGCCTCTGCGCCGTCGTAATCGACAATCAGTTCGGCCGCCTTCGTTCTGATTTGCAGCCGCTCGTCGTTTAATCGTTTCAGTAAGTCTGCCAGAGAATCGTTTGATAGCTTTGGCACAGTAGAAGCGGCTGACTGAATCCCATCCGATCCGGCCCCATCCGATCCGGCAGTCGCGGCCACATATTCGACCTTCCAAATTCGTCCTCGATGTCGATCTCTCCCAGGATGGTCCAACGGCACTTCATAGTGTCCGATGATTCGGTTATAAAAATCGGCGATGTACAGACAGCCATCGGGGCCGCATTGAATGTCAACCGGACGAAACCAAGGATCACTACTGATCACGAGATCGTCTTCCTGCCGCATCGTCACGGTCGCTCCGTCTCGAACAATTCGATTGCGATGAATCCGCCCCGTCATCACATTGCCCAAATACAAACGATCACGAAACGATTCGGGAAATTGGCTTCCGTCGTACCAAGTCACCCCATCGATGGCAGTGGACCCGTGCTGATGATTCATCACGTCGGGAATAAAGCCCAATCCGTCATTCGGTTTACCGAAGCTTTCATGATAGCCACCACTGATCAACAGGTTGACAGGCTTGGAATGGCAATCGGAAGTAAACAAGTCTCCGACGTCATCAAACGTCATTCCGAACGGGTTAACTTGTCCTCGTGTCACAATCTCGATTCGGCTGCCGTCCGGACGAAAGCGGTACGTGTTGCCGCTGATCATCGTGATGGCATGCCCATCGGAACCTGCTACCGTCGATTGATTGTTGAACCCATGGCAAGCGTAGACCCAACCGTCGTGAAAGGCGGTAAACGAATTGGTCATGCCGTGAGTGTCACGAGACGTATCAAAAGGGCCGTACAGCTTGGTGCGTTTGTCGGCCACACCGTCCAAATTTGTGTCTTCCAAATACAGAATGTTGGGAATACTAAACACGATGGCACCGTCACCGTAGGGCAGCAAACCGATGGGAATATTCAAATCGTCAGCAAACACTGTGACAGAATCTGCAGCTCCGTCCCCGTTGGTGTCTTCCAAAATTCTCACACTGTCACCGCCCGCCCCATCGGCAGCCGCAATGGGATATTCGTGAGACCCTGTTACCCAAAGCCGACCGTCTGAATCAAAGGCCATGTTCATCGGCTTCTGCAGATCAGGTTCGCTGGCAAAACAAGAAATGCGAAAACCGTCGGGCAAACTAAAGGTGGCTTGCTGCTCTGCATCAGACAACGGTTCTGTTGTGCGAACAGCAGCTTGAAAGTCGGCAGGCTGCTGATCGGATGTTGCCTGAGCAATCACCGAAGCGCTGCAAAAGCAGCAAACAGCCAAAGCGATTGTGACACTGCTGGCCGCGGGACCCCCAATTCGCCGTATAAAATTCTGCAAGACATCGTCATCCGATGGTGAAGGCTGATTCATTTGAAGCAAGTTCCCTACTTTCGTGGCCGCGGTTCAGCCATTGCGAGGGCAGCGACCGGCATGTCGGTGGCATCCCAGCGATCCGATGATAGGATTTCCAGCCGTCAGACCGGCAGCTCTGTCGATCTGCAAACGACGGCTGATTTGTTCGCGGCAATCGATTGCCTGTTTCCGCAACGGAAGCCTTCCACTTTTTTGCCGCGACTGGCTGCAATCATGTCAAAATCTCATCGTGATCATTTGCTTTTCATAAGTCTTAAGCCAATTGCAAAGACAGCGGCAACCCTACGGACCACATCAAGTTAAGCGCTTGGGATCAGTTTGAGCATCGTGACGAAAACGAATCCTCTCATCTTCAAGCCACCCATCTGAACTGAATTTTGAAGCACGGAAGTCGAACTTGGAATCTGCCGCGAGAACATCCCTTGGAAGTGAAACTTCTGAATCCGACATCGTAAAACTTCCGTTTCGATTCATCGATCTGTTCTGCGGGATTGGTGGACTGCGACTGGGATTAGAATCAGTCGGAGGCCAATGTGTGTTAAGTTGCGACTACGATAAGTACGCCGCAAAAACGTATCAGCATTGGCATGGGGAAGACCCATTAGGCGACGTCACTCAACTTGACCATTCCGCGATCCCAGATCACGACTTACTGGCCGCCGGGTTTCCCTGTCAGCCGTTTTCGATCGCCGGAGTTTCAAAAAAGAACAGCCTTGGCCGAGCTCACGGGTTCAAAGATCAAACTCAGGGAACCCTGTTTTTTCACCTTGCCGAAATCATCAACACCAAACAGCCGCAAGTGGTGTTTTTAGAGAACGTGAAGAACCTAAAAAGTCACGACAAAGGCAAAACTTGGCAGACGATCAAAGGAACTTTATCAGAACTTGGCTACGTCGTTTTTGATCAGATCATTGATGCCATCCACTATGTGCCTCAACACCGCGAACGAATTTTTATCGTTGCGTTTCGTAAAGACGTGTTCGGAGATTCGGTGGAATTCAGCTATCCACAAATCCCAGATCAAGCAACTCATCAACTCAAGGATATTCTGCAACCGCCAGCTGACGTCGACAGTAAGTACAATCTGTCCGACAAGCTGTGGCAATACCTTCAAGACTACGCCGAAAAGCATCGACTGAAAGGCAACGGGTTTGGCTGCAGCGTCGCGTCGCTGGATGGAACAACTCGAACACTGAGTGCTCGTTATCACAAAGATGGCAGTGAGATTTTAATTCCTCGAAACGAGGGCGAAAATCCTCGTCGATTAACTCCGCTGGAAGCCGGTCGCCTGATGGGATTTCCGGAACACCTCATCCAACAACAAGTCGTGTCCAATACTCAAGCGTACCGGCAGTTCGGAAATTCGGTCGTGCCCAAAGTGATCGCTCCGATTGCTCAGCAAATCGTGTTCACGATGAAGGCGCAAAGGGAAGGCTAAGCAGCCAACCAACAACAACCAGCCAACCAGCCAGCCAACAACCAGCAATGAACTGAAGTCGCACCTTCCCGCTAACCGGCTGCTCGAAACTTCAACGTTGGCGATTCAATTGTGACGATGGTTCGATCTGGAATCGTGCGACTTAAAGTCACTCCACTTCCAATCTGGCTGCCGGCTCCGACAATTGTCGTCCCACCCAAAATCGATGCGTTGCTATAAACGACAACGTCGTCCTGCAAAGTTGGGTGTCGCTTTTGACCTCGGATCAAATTGCCATCTTCATCTCGAGGAAAAGACCAGGCTCCCAAAGTCACTCCCTGATACAGTTTGACGCCCGCACCAATTTCGCAGGTTTCTCCAATCACGACTCCGGTTCCATGATCGATGAAGAATCGAGGACCAATTTGAGCAGCCGGATGAATGTCGATTCCCGTTTCGCAATGAGCCCATTCGGACAGCATTCGAGGCAAATAGGGAATCTGCAGTTGATGCAACGAATGAGCAATTCGATGAATCGTAATGGCGGCAAGCCCTGGATAGCAAAGTACGATTTCATCATACGTTTTTGCCGCTGGATCGCCTTCGAATGCCGCGGCAACGTCCTGCATCAACACGCTCTTTAGGCGTGGCAGACCCGATAAAAACACGGACGCCAAAGCACTGGGGCTTGTTTCAGGAAGCCGTTTTTGGCCACTGTGAATTCGCAAGTCGGGGCGGTGCCGCAGTGCTCGAGCAAATTCGATTTCAAGCCGCTGCTGAACAGACCGCAGAAGATCGACGATTTCATGACTGTCGCCCACTGCTCCCGGGTGTCGCAAATTTTGGTAACCGGGAAACAACAGTTCTCGCAAATCACAGGCGATGTTGATCACAGATTCTGGCGACGGTAACCCCACTGTTGCCGCAAGTGGCAAACAATCTTGATACCGCAGCAGCTCGGCCCCGATGCGTTCTAAGTGATTATCCATCGGCTGATTCAAATCCATTCGATCGCCCGCCTGTTAAGCCTTCGATACATCGACACATGGGCGGTACATTGCGTGTATCACCTTCAACCGATCCCTTCGGTACAAACTCATCGTCGAGCCAGCTTCGCGTCCTTCAGCTTCCGCGAATGACATCCAAGAACACTTTCAAGGACCACCCGACAAAGCGATACGTTCG
Source organism: Fuerstiella sp. (assembly GCA_039974975.1). Taxonomy (GTDB): domain Bacteria; phylum Planctomycetota; class Planctomycetia; order Planctomycetales; family Planctomycetaceae; genus Fuerstiella. The sequence goes on from JBDWHY010000127.1 coordinate 26,494, forward strand.
AAATAACCCGCACGCTTTAAACCAGCGAGGCTGGCATCACACACCGCCGGCAAGCCTCTGCAGCACCTTGCATCGGCCAATACTGCGGATGAATTCCGCCTGTTGCAATTGTTGCCGTTGGTTTTTGCGGGCCGCATTGCATGTGTCGACGACCGGATGCCGATAAGACCTTCTAGCAACGCGACGTTGCATCATTCTGTTTCCCGATCAGCAGACCCATGACTTCATCAAAGTCCAGCATTTCAGACTACTGGCAGGATGCTCAGCGACCGCTGACGTGTCTGCTTTTTTTGCTGCCACTGATTGCTGTGTACGAAATTGGAGTCTGGTTGATTGCAGGCACCGAAGCGGGCACGATTCGCAACGGAGCCGATTATTGGATGAGATCTTGGTTGTCGGCATGGGGCATGGGGCAATGGCTGTTGCTGCCCACATTGGTCATTGCCGTGCTGCTGTCGTGGCATCTGATTCGCAAGCATCCCTGGAAGGTCCATCCTGAAACGATGCTGGGAATGCTGGCCGAAAGTGTGCTGCTCGCCGTGCTGCTGATGGCCGTCGGACAAATTCACCAGCTGCTGTTCTTAAGCTTGGATTCTCCCGAAGCTTCTCCCACCGCAATGATGCTGGCGATGGGAGACCTTTCACGAGCCATTTCGTTCGTCGGGGCAGGAGTCTACGAAGAAGTTTTGTTTCGTTTACTGCTATTGCCGATCGTGTATGGCGGGTTTCGAATTCTGGAATGTCCTCCAAAGTTCTCCGCCGCCATGGCCGCGATTTCAACCGCATTTGTGTTCGCTTTGGCTCACCATGTCGGGCCAAATGCCGACGCCTTCAATGCCTTCGCATTTACATTCCGACTCGCAGCCGGCACATTCTTTGCCGCCATCTTTTTGCTGCGAGGATTCGGAATCACAGTCGGCTGTCATGCCGCATACGACCTACTGGTTGGAGTCTTCTTGGTGGCTCCGATTGTCGGGTGATGCTGCCATCGCTGAAGACTTTCGCAGCTGAAGACCGCCACCGCTTGGTACCACCGCAGCTTGGTACCACCGCCGCTTAATACGGCCGCCAAAGCACACCGTCTCGTCCACGTTCACGGCCGAATCGAAAACGCTGACAACACGAAAAAGGGCTGCAGCAAAACAATTTGCAGCAGCCCCCAAATTCATCAAAGCGTTCTTGATGTCGCTTTATTGCACAATCGACGACTTAGTGTCGGCCAGCTTCAACATGAAGTCTTGAACTCGGTTCGCCATGTCTTGGCCGTTCGGAGCAAGTCCTGCCATCACCATCGCATTCGCATGCAGCTGACGACCGCATTCTTCGATGAAGGAATTGTTATCAGCGTTGACGGCCAATTCGCAAAGTCGCTTCACCAACGGAGCATTCGGATTTAACTCCAAAATCATGGTCGACATTTCGAAGTCCGGCATATTGCTCTGCAAAACCTTCTGCATGGCCGTACTTTGAGCTCCCTTGGAATTTACCAAGCAGCACGCGCTTTCGGTCAGACGTTCTGATTTTCGAACGTCTTCAACTTGTTCACCCAAAGCAGACTTCACGACCGTCAACACAGCTGCAAAACCGGTTGGCAAGTCGGCAGCATCGTCCTTCTTGTCTTCCGCTTTTTCATCTGAATCTTCCTCGCTGTCATCCTTTTCTTCAGCGCCCGGCAACTTCAGATCAGCGGAATCGATGGGGACTAAGTCTCGCCCTTCAAATTCGCGGATGTTCGACAGCACGTATTCATCAACGGGGTCGGTGAGCACCAAAACTTCAAGTTCCTTCTGCTTGAAGATTTCCATGTTGGGGTCTTGAAGCACGGCTGCCGCATCGCCTCCCATGGCGTAGTAGATCTGTTTTTGATCTTCTGATGCTCGTTCGCAGTATTCGGCCAATGACACATAGCCTTCGCCAGCCGTCTTTGTCGATTGGAAGCGAAGCAACTTGGCCAGACGATCTTTGTTGTCGAAGTCTTCGCCAATACCTTCTCGAAGAACCGATCCGAATTCTTTGTAAAACTTGGCGTAGGCTTCCGTGTCGTCTTTCGCGACGGAATCCAAGTTGTCCAACACCTTCTTCGTGATCACCTTTTTCATCTTGCGAAAGACAGTGTTGTCTTGCAGTGCTTCGCGAGACACATTCAGCGGTAGGTCAGCACTGTCTACGATTCCACGAAGAAAACGCAGGTAGTCGGGTAACAGATCTCGATTGTCATTCTGTACCAAAATACGCTTGGCACACAGATGCAAACCGTGCTCCATTTTTCCGAAACCCATGCGTTCCAAATTCGCATCAGGGCAGTACAAAATACTGTGGAACTGAAATGGGGAATCAGCCGTCAGATGCAGGTGCCACAGAGGCTTTTGTCCGGGGTACTGAGTCAGATACTCGTAGAAGTTCTGATACTGCTCGTCACTGACCGTGCTTTTCGGTTCAACCCAAATCGGAGGCTGATCATTCACATGTTCATCATCCACTTTGATGGGATAGGGAACGAATGTGGAATACTTTTTCAGGATGAATTTTAATCGAGTTGGATCCGTGTATTCATCAAGATCCTTTTTCAGGTGCAGCACAATTTCCGAACCGATTTCCAATGGCTCAGACGGTTCCGCTATGGAAAAATTACCGTCGCCCGTGCTTTCCCAAATCCACCCGTTGTCTTCCGATACGCTGCGAGTCTTCACTTCAACTCGTTCGGCCAGCATAAACGAGCTGTAAAAACCAACACCGAACTGGCCAATCAAATTGACGTCTTCTTCTTTATCAGCCTTCTGCAGCTTTGTCAGATATTCCAGAGAACCACTGTGAGCGATTGTGCCCAAGTTTTGCACCAGCTCATCTCGCGTCATTCCGATCCCGTTGTCACGGATGATCAAAATGCGATCTTCCTTATTCGGCAACAAGGTCACCTGCAGATCTTCGGCCTGAACAGCGTTGTCTGTCAGCGAAACATGACGTCGCTTATCGATCGCATCCGACGCATTAGATACCAATTCGCGAATCGCAATTTCACGGTTCTGATACAACGATTCAGAAAGCAGGTGCAGCAGACGACTAATTTCTGCCTGAAAAACAAACTGCTCTTTATTTTCTTCTGTCGACATCGAAACTGCCTTTCAAAAGCACGTGAGATGGTGTGAGTAAAATGATGATTTGAGCAATCAAAAATACGGTTGCTCGATCTTGTTTTATGAATGGAATCTGAAAGGCGGCTGTCGTCACATCCGCTTTTCATTGAAATCAACCCCTGCGATGTGGCAACACTTCAATCAACTGGTTGACGATTCGCAGAAGGTAGGACGGCTTCCCAAAGCTGCCCGATGAACGAGTCCTGAAATTCAACTTGATGCAACAAATTCCTGAGACACATCTGAAACGATCGCCAATTGGGCACGTCGTTAAAATCGCCCCGTTCAATTATCCGGCTGTTTCAGTGGCCCGCCTGTTTCAGTTGCTAGGCCGTTTGATGGCTTTGCCGTTCGGTCACCGAAGTCTGGTGACTTAAGCAACCTTCCAAACTGATACCAGCCAAACTGAACCAGCCAACTTCTGCACATCATGGCTGATGCTGTCACGATTCATCGGTCGTCACTTGGTCTTCGTCTTTCTGCATCGCTGCTTCAAACTGCCTGCCGGACTTTTCGAAGGACATCCGTGGTGATTCCGTGGGTTTGGAATCTGTCTTCTTCAAAATCCACAGTCTCATGGTGGATATATGCCAGATGTCGTCGATTCTCCACCCAGGCACGCCGGAAAACCAAACGCGATCTGGAGTTCTCAGAATGACCTTGGCTTCCGGAGCCGTTGCTCGATCGCGAGCCAAACGAGTCAGCCCCTTGCCGAGCGCCTTCTTGGGCTCAAGTAAATCGCACTGCACGTACGGCGGATCAAAGAACACCAAGTCGTAGGGAACGGCATCGTCGACACCGGACGGAACAAAAGACGTGCGATGCACGTTTGTCTTCCAACACAAAGTGGTGTGATCACCGGCAATTTTTTCGACGTTTTTGCTCAAGGCTTCATGAACATCAGGGTCGGCTTCAAAAAACACGCATGAAGACGCTCCCCGGCTCAATCCTTCCAGACCCATTGTGCCGACTCCGGAAAAAATGTCCGCAACTCGGCTGCCCTCGATCTCGTCACCGAGCCGATCAAACACCTTTTGACGCACCCGTTCCGTGTAAGGACGAGTAGTTTCCCCTGCGGGAGTCATCAATTTTCGGCCACTATAGTCGCCGGAAATAATCCGTAAGCTCATTCTTGACAGACAGTTATGAAAAACACTAGGAAACTCTGATGGACACGAACACCAGATATGGATCTGAAAAAAAACGAAATGGTTGGCTTCTGTGAATGTTGCCAAACCTGACGCGTACGCTATTGTCTAACGTTCGAAAATGCTGGTGTTTTGCTTCCAAAAGCTGCAAAAACCAAGGAATTTCGAAATTTGGGGCTAGCCCTGCCGTTGACATGGATCGATGCTGATTTACTCTTCCGCCTCGATCATCTTAAAAACACCGATTGAATCACACCGGACAAGTGACCGGAAGAACGCTGGAACATCCCGCAATTAATCTCTAGGAGCAACTCGCTGATGGCAGCAACTGACAAACCTCTTTCTAAGACTGAAATCCTAAACGCCCTTGCAGAAGCGACTGAACTAAGCCGCAAGGAAGTAGGAGCTGTCTTGGAATCACTGGAAGGTCTGATCGAAGAAAGCATTGCGAAGGAAGTTCCCTTCAATCTGCCAGGACTTTTGAAAGTGTATGTTCACACTCGCAAAGCCACTCCAGCCCGTCCAGGTCGCAACCCATCGACTGGTGAAGAAATCACCATTTCTGCTAAGCCAGAAACGAAGGTCGTTAAAGTTCGACCTCTCAAGAAGCTAAAAGAAATGATCTAATTTAGATCACTTCAATTCTGACAAACCTTGCCTAGCTCAAGCACTGTCAGAATCCGTGCCCAATTCATGGATACCCCATCACTTGCACGGAACTCATTGGCCGAAGGGGCTCCGGCTGATATTAAGTACAAAGGCTTGATCAACAATTGTTGATCAAGCTTTTTTAATGCGCTCAATTCACTCACCCCAAACCAATGCATTCGATTCACGATGCCCGATGCCCCGGACTCTATGCTCTCCTCCCAAGACCAATGTCCGGCGGCCACCGCTTTCTACCTTGGCAATCACAAAACCCATGACAAGCCAGAATGCCTAAGGCAGCTCTCGAACCTTTACTTTGCGAAATTGGATCGGCGAACCTTCGCTTTCAAGACACAGATCGCAAGCCGATCTCCTTCGCTCAACAGCCGTCCATTAATCACAGGTGCTTTGCGAGAATTGAACATCGCGAAGGCGGGATCATCGGGCTTTACTTCATACAGATACGGCCCCAAGACAGACGTCTCTGATTTTGTGTTCCCGTCGAGCTTTGTCCGAAAGCATCGCGACAGAAAAACAAAGCAAGCAGCATCACGAGTGGCTTCAATTTGAAATTCACGGCTCCCCCTGCCGTAAATCGCGATTGGTTGAGACAGTCGCCAATGAATTGCCATTCATTGAGACAAACAAGAAATGCCTGCATGTGACCGGTGAATCGACTCGGTCAATTGATGTGACCGGTGAAAGAAACTGGTCACTTGGTGTGACTGGTGAATGGACTCAGTCACTTGGTGTGACCGGTGAAAGGACTCCGTCACTTGGTGTGACCGTATTCCGCAAAACCGACACAGTCACCTTACCCAATCAGATCTCGTTTTTAACCAAACGCTCTCACAAAAAAACCACGATCACGAGTCAAACTCGATGGCGAGTCATCAGCAAAGGAAACTGCTGTACGGTTCGAGGCCCGCGGTAAGCAGTCGGCGCAGCGACATACTTCGACGAAAACTCGTTCACGAATGACGCGGATTCATGCTCGACCGTGGTGACCGTGGTCGAAACCTACGGCGCAGCGAGCCCTAGAGACCGAAACGGAAACGAAAACAAAAACTCTTTGCGAGTCACCAGAATTCGGGCTGCGGAATTCCAACGAACGAACAACGGAACTCGAACCAGCCCACTGCGATCGAACGGGAAGACGAATTCCTGACAATCGACTAATCGATGATCTTACTGATGGGGTATTCAACGATGCCTTTTGCTCCGGCCGCTTTTAACGCCGGAACGGCCGTACGAACCGTACTTTCATCGACGATGGTATTCACGGCAATCCAATCAGGATCGGAAAGGTGTGATACGGTCGGAGTCTGTAGCGCGGGAAGAATATCGACCACGGTTTCCAGCTGTTTGCGATGAACATTCATCATCAGACCCACTTTGCCTTCGGCGGCCAGACAGGACTGCAGCATCAACGAAATGTTGTCAATTTTCGTTCGAACCCACTCGTCACTGTAAGACTTGGGATTTGCGATAAACCGAGTCGTGCTTTGAATCACCTCATCCAAAATTCGTAAGTTGTTCGCTCGCAAGCTGCTGCCGGTTTCCGTGACTTCTACGATTGCGTCGGCCAACTTAGGAGGCTTCACTTCTGTCGCTCCCCAAGAAAATTCGACCTTCACGTTGACTCCGTGTTTTTCGAAGTACCGAGTTGTCAGGCCCACCGCTTCCGTGGCAATTGTGCAACCTTCTAGGTCTTTCACAGTCTTGATTGGCGAACTCTCAGGAACGCACAACACCCAACGCACTGGGCGGCGACTGACTTTCGAAAACACCAATTCGGTGACTTCATGAACGTCAGCATCGGTTTCCAAAACCCAATCGTGGCCCGTAATGCCAGCGTCTAAGATTCCGTTTTCGACATACCGAGCCATCTCTTGAGCTCGAATCAACATGCACTCGATTTCGGGATCATCCACGGTTGGAAAATACGATCGAGAAGCAAACTTAATATTGTAGCCCGCTCGACGAAAAAGCTCGGCCGTTGAATCCTTCAAGCTGCCCGCAGGAATGCCCAATTTCAGAATTCGGTCTGACATAATTCGTAACTTCGTTTCAAAGATGATGTTTTGCAAACAAGAGGCTGGCTACAAGATTCGTTGATGCTTCGCAGCCGCACAATTTCGTTTTGGTAGAATTGAAAAGGGGTTAGCTGCCGTAAACCTGATCGGGATCAAAGACCTGATCGCCAATGATTTCAGCTTCGCCCGTGGCCGGGTCAACTTTGCGAAAGAAACAGCTGCGATAGCCAGCATGACAAGCTGCTCCGCCAATTTGATTCACCTTCAGTAGAAAGGTGTCGGCATCGCAATCGAAATACAGTGCTTTCAATTCCTGAACGTTGCCACTTTCTTCACCCTTGCGCCATAACTTTTGGCGGCTACGGCTGAAATACACGGCTCGACCAGACGAAAGAGTTTCGCGGTAAGCTTCTTCATTCATCCACGCCATCATCAGCACATCGCCAGTTTCGAAGTCCTGAGCAATTGCGGGGATGAGTTCGTTTTTTTGGAAGTCCGGGCCGGATGCTGTCGCCATGTCAATTGTTTCGTTCGATGATATTTTGTTCGTGGTTATTCAGACAATCGTGAATTGGCTGTGAAGGAATCAAGCGAAAATCACAAACATGACTCAGCCGATTCGGCACGCTCTACTTGCCCGCTTCCAACAGCCTCACGTATTTTTCGTGCACAATTCAGAAACTTAAATTCACAACCATTCCCGTCTTGAACGCGAATTCCCGTAACCTCAGCTGCTGACTCACCCTGCAGGATACCTTCGACGCGTTTGAAACGCAGATCCTGACGAGAAAAATCGGCTTAACCTAAGCCAAAACGGCGTCCTCAATGAACACGATCGCTTGCCGAAAGGACAGGAATTCGGAAGCAATGGTTCACGAGACAGCACAGTATCAGCCTTGGATTCGGCTCTCCAGCGACTCGGTTTGCCTGCGTACAGAATTCAGAAATCGTGGAAAACGCAGCATGAAACGTTCGAAAAACGGGACTGAATCATTCTCATGGGGAAAAATGGGGAAATCTGGCAGACTGTCATTCCGCACATTGCCATCGAAGTTGAAACACCTAACATTCTCGTCCCAGTGAATCGATTTAGCAATTCGACGTAAGAACTGGGCGGCCTGTGCTTCACAAGCGGTGACGCTTCAATGATTGCTCAACGACTTGGTATCAAACCCCAGTCAGTGTGGATTCGTAATTTTATGACCGATCAAAAAGCAACGAATGTCACTTGGCACGACCACCATGTGAGCAATACAGAACGTCATCAACTGAACGGCCACAAGGGCGCCGTTTTGTGGTTCACTGGTCTCAGCGGATGTGGCAAAAGCACAATCGCGAACGCCGTGGATCGCTTACTGCACGATCGTGGAATTCATACTTACGTATTGGATGGCGACAATATTCGCCAAGGCCTCAATAAGAATCTGACGTTCAGCCCCGAAGACCGCAAAGAAAACATAAGACGAATTGGCGAAGTGGCCAAGCTGTTCAGCGACAGCGGCACCATTGTGCTGACAGCATTTATTTCACCCTACCGACAAGATCGCGACCAAGTGCGCGACCTGATGCCAACAGGTCAGTTTCAAGAAGTGCACGTGGATGCGTCAGTAGAAACCTGTGAAGGTCGAGACCCCAAGGGTCTTTACCAGAAAGCTCGAGCTGGCGAAATTAAAGATTTCACCGGAATCGATGCTCCCTATGAAGCTCCGAAAGATGCCGAACTGCATTTGGATTCAAATACAAAAGGCGTCCAAGAATTGGCTCACGAAGTGATGACTCACCTTGAAGCAAATGGCTTCTTGGCTACGTAAATGTGATCCGTCATGGATCATATCGAATCGATTTGGTTACAAAATTCAGCCTGAAAGTCTGCACAGCTTAAACGCTGTGAATCGACAGGGAATCGTCGAATCAAAGGACTTTGTCAGTCGCTCCTGAAATCGAATGGATTCGTCTTCAAAGCATCATTTGGTCTCACCAAAAGGACACTCGATGTCAGTTGTTTTAGTTACGACCTACCTGTCTATCTCTTACCTGTCAGCCGTCGGCATGGACGTGGGCATTCATGCCAACGATCTGTCAACTTCCCCCATGGCTCATCGGTTAAACCTTTCCTCGACGAAGGGAATACTGACAACAGAAGCCAGTGTTTCAGCCGAGCAAACACTCACTCGACCAGTCGGGCGGTGGCTCAATTCCTACGAAAATGCTCAGCAAATCGCCATCCGCCACAAGCTGCCAATGCTCCTGCATTTTGACGCTCCTTGGTGTGGAGCTTGCCGACAAATGGAAGCAAACGTGTTGCTAACCAGCAACGTAAAAGCCAAGCTGGGCACAGAAGTCATTGGCGTCCGATTAAACGCCGATGTCAACAAACACCTGATCGCACAGTACGGCATTTCAACTCTGCCAACAGAAGTGGTGATTTTCGGAGACGGAACTCGAGGCGAAACGTTTGTTGGAGCAACCTCGTTGTCGTCTTACATGTCGCGATTGACCAGCATCAGCGGCAAGAACTCAGCCGTCTTTCAAGACACTCAAACCGCTGTCGCTGAGTCTGCCAACGGCACAACAAATTCAGATACCAGCAACACAAATATGAATTTGCGAAGCTGCCTCATCGTGACACGCAACGGAGCCATGGTTGGTTTAGGAGGATTTTCTCCCGTGTCACTTCGCAATAAGCGAGCTTGGAAAAAAGGCGACCAGATGCATGTCGCCAGTCATGATGGAGTCGACTATTACCTCACGTCTCCAGAACAAGTGTCCGAATTTGAATCAAACCCAAACACCTTCATTCCCAAATTTCACGGCTGCGACCTCGTCACTTTGCGGCACGATAACGAAGTGAAAACCGGAGCCATTGAATTCGGAGCCTTCTATGACGGCAATATGTACTTCTTTGCGACGACCGGTAATCGAGATCGTTTCCAGAAGAATCCTGCATGGTATCTCGAAGGAGCATCCCTAGCCAAATTGTTGACCCCAGCAATGCTTGCAGAAGAAGGCTCTGTCAATAACTAGACGCTTAAACGCTTTTCGGAATGAAGATTCAAGACGCGCCCAACGACCTGCCTGCAGCTCTGACTGACGCTCGGGGAACCCAAAATCCCCGAGCTTCAAAACGTCAGATGGGCACTTCATTCAAACGCTGCCACTCAAAGCTTGTCGTGTCGCCTGAACTCTTTCCACCACCCCAAAAGCCAGACAAGTTTCAAACCTTGAATCTTCCGTTTGTGGATCTCAACGCAGACTTCCAGTCGCCTACCCCTTACAGAAACCTGAAGAAACGCTCTCAATCTACCCGTATCGAACGATTTCAGGCTGACTCAAAAAAAGTGCTTGGCTGAAAAGGCCGACCGACATGTCCCGTCTTTAAAAAATGACTTCATGGCCGGATTCCGAGTCATAAAGAGTAAAGACATCTGCCTGAAAACGACGATGCCACACCAACAAATTGTCGAGAACAGCCAGAGGATTGCTTCAAATCATTGAACATGACTCGCATGGCATCTACAATTTGCAGCCACGGACCTATAGCTCAGTTGGCTAGAGCGCCACGTTGACATCGTGGAGGTCACTGGTTCAAGTCCAGTTAGGTCCACTATCCTGAACAAGAGGCCCTTCGGCGAGTACGTCGAAGGGCTTTCTTATTGTAGGGCAAAGACTTACGTCATCGAGCGTACAGTTCAACCAGATGATTTCGAGGATCATGCGTTTCTGGTCGTATTCTGCCGTAAGCCAAGTCTCTGCAAGGGTTTGAGAAAGTTCAAACACCTTACACGCTAATTCCGCATGTTCGTCACGACCACGGTTGAGTGCTTCCAGTTGAAGAGTGATTGAAGCAAGCCGATCGCGGAGTTCAGTGCTCTTTTTAGCGAACGTCGACTCGTCGATTTGATCATCGATCCTGAGATTCAAAAGCCGGTCTTGTTGGCCTGCGATCATCGACTCCTGACGCTTCAGTTCCATTCGCTGGGCCTTTGTGTCGGCTCTCACGTCGCGTACTTTTGAAGCAAGGACAGTTCGAAACCATTCACGGATTGAGTCATCCTGAATGCGGATGCGGTCGAAGAATGCGAGCACCTGTGCGTCTAGGTCCTGTTCCCGGACTCGCGTGCGTGGATGTCCCTTTGTGCTGTACTTGGTGCATCGGTAATAGATGTAGTCTTTCGGGCCCGACTTGGTTTGTTTGACTTTCCATTCGCCCGTGATCATATGTCCGCAATGACCACATTTGATCAAGTCTCCCGCAAACGTCAGAGAGTGGGTCACCTGTTGTCGGTTGCCGAGAAGCGTTTGAACGCGATCCCAAGTACCGCGTTCAATCAAAACTTCCTGCTTGCCCGGATACCAGTTTTCTTTGTACTTTACTTCGCCGATATACGCACGGTCGTTAAGAATTGCATGAACAGTGCTGCGCGTCCATTTGGGCTTCGTGTCACGAAACGAGATGGCTTCTGTGGAAAGCGTCTCAATGACGCCATCGATTGTGCAGTTGCCGTAGGCATAGAGCTGGAAAATACGTTTGATGTTACTGGCTTCACGAGTATCAGTTTGGATCAATCGGCGGCCACTCTCACGAGTGTGTTTGAAGCCATAAGGGGCACGTCCGGGGAACAAGCCTTCCTCGACTCGGCGATTGATGCCTTGTTTGATGTCGACGGCCATCTGTTCTGTAAAGAAGCTTGCCATATTGGCCAACGTTCGACGCATCATTCGTCCAGCAGGTGTGTTCTCAGTCTGCTGCGAGATTGAGATGAATGGAACGTTGTAATCTGATTCCAGACGCTCAAGTTCCACGTAGTCTGAGAGATTTCTCGCTGCACGATCGACTTTGTAGAAGAGCATGCCGTCGATGTCGAGGTGATGCTTTTTCGTATACTTAGGCAACTCACGAAAAACGGATCGCTCGGTCTTCTTGCTCGCAGTTTCTGCGATCCGAAAGAGTTTGACAATCTGCCCGCTATTTTGCTGGGCGTAGCGTTCGAGGGCGTCCTGTTGAACGTCAAGCGAGAAACCTTCTCGTTCTTGTTCACGACTTGAAACTCGGGCGAGGGCTACGAATCGTTTCTGCGACATGATGAACCCTCGGAAAGAGCGTTGATGATACTGTCTGTACTCAGGAGTATCTCAATAGCGTCTCGAGGAATCAATGTCTGAGAGTAGAACGGCTGCCAAACGCGAATGGTTTGTTCAACAAGAGGCCCGGTAATCCATGACGGCAATCCAGCTGGAAGGACAACCTCATCTTTTACGCGGTATTGATTGGCTCGAGATGACATCATGACTCACTCGTGCTAGTCCGCTAGTGAATGAGTTCTGGGACTCATCTTGAATGGCTGATTTGAATATGGCCGACTCTGCGAAACACGTTTTACTTGGCGAATGAGCCATCAAGTGATGATGAGATTCGATACACCTTCGGTCAGAGCCAAGATGCAGCTACGCGTTCGTAGACATCGCTTTGAAGTTGTCAGTGACGATGAGGTAGCCTGTTTGCTCCCATCGTTGAGCCAGTGAGTGTTCCATTCCATCAGGAAACAGCCGCTACGACTTCCTTTAATCGCCCACCGTCGATTTCGAAGAGTCGCATGTCGGTCAGCGCCGGTGCATAAATGTGCATCGTGACGAGCCCGGTGCGTGCAGATTTTGGATTGCCGACGACATGAATGTCGCCATCCTCGCCTCCAAAGACGCTCCCCGGACTGTATCGGACTGTTGATGTGAGAGCTGCGTTGTCTGGATCGACGTACTGGGTTTCGACCGCAGTTCCGGCAAGAACTTTCACAACACATCGAGATCCCGAATGATCATGAATTTGGCTGAACTGACCTGGCTTCCAGCAGATGAGAAGAATCTGAAACGCTGCATGGGCGGCCAACGTGTTTCGTTTGTAGTTTCGCTTACAGTATTCGATTCGATCTTCAATTGATCGAATCGAAAGATGGCTACCTCTGACAATCTGAAATAGCTTCTCTAGGCTCAAATCGGCTTGGGCGACTTTCAGTTTTTTGATCAGACAACAAACAGAGTCCGGCATGACGATCTCCCAGTAGGTATTGAAGTGTGTCTATTGGATCACGCTTCAAGTGGGGGTCGTGTTGCAAAAAACTAATCAGATTCTCAACCGCTGATCGTGCGGCGATGTCGCTAGAAACGCCGAGCATATTGGTTTCACCATGAATCACTTCGACTCGACTTACTGGATGACGTGCTTGCCAAACGATTAATTTTGATGCTGTGTATCGGACAACGGAAGGGTCTGGTTTTTGCTGCCGACTTGAGACCATTGCTGGCGATGCAAAACGTAATCCGGCTTGGTCAATCCCCAGCAACGGCACCGGTGAGGTGATCAACATTCATCTCGCGCATCCAGCGGTTTAAGCCTGTCGTCGTAGTACGGCTGCCTTGCTTTGATTGTCTGCTCAGGCAATTCGTCAGTCATCCATAGCGGCGTTCCGGCAAGTATCTTCCCCAATTCGGCCAGATTTGTTGCTGTTTCATGCATAACGACGGTCTGAAGAAACGAGTCGATGAAGACGCGAATTACTGCAGGTCGCAAAGAGCTTGGTCGTCGGACAGAAAGGGTAGCGCGGTCACATGTTCCAGACAAGCCCCGCTGTTTCCAGAGTTGGAGTTAAAAACGCTGGTCACCTGCTCCAATGCAATGACCAGCTTCACAAAACAGACTGAGGTCACTCCCTTGCCCCTCGGCCTCAGGGAACTGAATCACCGTTCCATTTCAATCTCCATGTCATGCTGCTTCTGATGGTCAGCGGACTGATTCAGATCATCGTAAATCTGGCCCGGAAGCTTGGTGCCGTAGAGGCCCAGTTCGTTAATAGGCTGAATGCTGTCATTGAACGCAGGCAGGATATTTGCCATCTCCGACAACCCACCCCGAAACATGGCTCCCGCATGTTCCGCCCCGATCTTGGGTTTCACCTGCTGGGCTCGTTGGTGCTCACTCATCTTCACCTCCAATGGCCACTTCGGCGGCATTCTGATCCTTCAGAACTCGGCATAGTGTGTTGACATTCAACCCTTGCCGAGATGCTCGTTTGCATTCTCGCACGAGTGTCTGACAGGTCTGAATCACATAATCGAAATCAACGACGTTCGATGTCGCCATCACAACTTCTGTATCATTGAGCTGGAAACTGGTGCGGCGGGAGCGTCTTGAGCGAATCCTTTGCTCGCTTACAGACTGTTTGGCCTGATCTCGGCGAAGACCGTCTTGGGATGCCGCTTTGGCAAGTAGCTGATCGCGTTCTTCAGGAGTCTTCGCCCGGCTGATCTCGTAAGCCGTGCTCGGCTTGAGAGCCCCTGTTTTGATGAGTTCCTGCGCCTCTCCAGGCAGTTTGAGCAGCGACAGAAGCCGGGTAACTTTGGATTTGCTGAACTGCAGTTGTTCGGCAATCTGAGTATTTGACCAGCCTTTCGTTTTCTGTAGACGCTGCAGAGACAGCGCTTGCTCCATCGGCGTCAGGTCAACGCTCAGCATACTGGTGGTCAGCTGAGTTATCAGGAGTTCCTCATCAGACGGTCGTTCAGGAAGCACGATGGCTGAGATCGATTGCCCTTTAAGCAGTTGCATGGCCGCCAGTCGGCGGTGACCGTCAACCGCCACAAACGTATCATCTGCGGATGCAAAAACGATGATTGGCAGCAGCTGTCCTCGCTTTTGAAGGCTCCCTGCAAGTTCATTCAATTCCTGATTTGCGATCTCCTGCCGAGGTTGCTGAGGGTCAGGCTCTATTCTTGTCAAAGGAATGTCGTGGATCTTCATCACTCGTCTCCAGTCTGTGTGAAAGAAAGGACGGCACGATGCCGTTCATTCTTCTCACGCGGCAGATAAGGATGATGTTGCATGTTCTGTGATCAAAAGTTCTGGATCCCGTAAACAAATTCTGCCCCTGCAGTTCGCAGCTTCTTAACGAAGTCCGGCTGCGAGTGAGCAAGCAGCAACAGGACGCCGATACACATTGCCAGCCCCGTTCCAACAAGAACACCGAAATGCAGACTCGCAGTCAACAATCGAGCTGCACGTCGTTTTGCCGTCTTCAGAAAATAGGGCGTCTTGAGAGCAAGGATGGGTGGTATGTGTGGCAGCAAAACGAGAGCTCGGTCCTTTGGAAGCTGTAGCACTTCGGCAGCCGTGATGAGTTCACGACCTGTTTCCGAATAAGACGTTGAATCGTTCCTTCCCCAGTTCTGATTTTGGCTGGGATCATTGATGCCCGTAGAATGAGAACCACCGTGATTGAGACCCTGCTGCTCAGAAGCCGTCACGATTGTCTGTTTCCCACACCACTCGGAGACATCCTTTGCCGACGCTAGATCGTCACATCCACAGTGAATCCCGGCAACCGTCGCCAGAAAGTCGGCCTTGCGAGACTCAGGGAAGCATCGGTCCAATTGTGACACGCTTTGAAACAACATCATCGCTCTCAGCCCATAGCTGCGGCCGAACATAATCATGGAATAGATGGCCTCGCTTTCCTGCAATGTCGCGGCTTCATCAAGCACAAAGCGGACCCGCCGATTGCGATCTTCCCCCGCAGTAAAAACGAGATTGATAAGAGTCGTCATGATGACTCGCTGCAGCGACGAAAGTTCCTGCAGTCGATCAACTGGGAGGCACAAATAAAGTGTGACCTTTCCGTCGATAATCTCTGCTGGATCGAACGTTGATTCACTCAGCAGATCTGCCGTGGGAATAGAGTCCAGAAAGCTCAAATGACTATTAGCAACCGAAATGACGCTTGATCTTGTTTTCCCTTGAAGACCATCGACCTCACCCGCAAGCCTTCTCAGCAGCCCATTGCACGCGTCGCTTTCTTTCATTAACCGAACCATCTCTTCGATCATCTCTGTGCTGCAGGTGACATCGCGAGCCTGGCTGAGACTTGTACCTTCACGGCCAATGGCCATGAGGAAGCTCAGGACTGCGGTAATGAACATCGTCGCCGAATCATTCCAATACGGATCAGATTCACCTTCGCTGCGGCCACCTACGATGGCTCCGGCAAGTCGCCGAGCATCATCCACCAACCGCTGGGGATCATGACGAAAACAGTCGAGCGGATTGATGCGATCGGTTGATAGTCCAGAACCCCGCGTCACGCCATACGGATCGAGAACAACAACGCGATGGTCAAACTCTTTCTGCCGATGTCCGGCCGTCAGCTTTGCAAGCTCCCCTTTTGGGTCCATCACAATGCACGTGTCAGTTGACCTGAGGAGCAAAGGAATTGCATAACTTGTTGTTTTTGCAGAGCCAGTCGCCCCGTACACAGCACAGTGTGGAATGCTGTCGGGAATAAACACCTCAGCCTCGGTCGGTCTCCCTCGACTGTTCTCGTAGAACTGAGCTGCTTCCTTCGAATGTCGCCATGGGAGTTGCAGCATCGCCTTCAGTCCCGCGAATCTGGAGACCGGCTTACCGGGAATTGCTCGCCCGACATACACGCCTCCTTCCGAGTTAAGGCAACCGGCATTCCAGAGAGCTTTAAGGTCCGCCCACAAGGCACTTCCGTGAGACGTCGATTGCTGTTGATTTCTCGGTGCAACCTTGACGGCCACAACGATGATTAGAGCGATCATTCCCGCAGGAGGGCTCGCTGCGAGCAGGATCGCAATAGCCGCGATGGTCCACAGTATTTTGCACCACCATACAAGTCGCATGAGGACAGATTCACGGTGGGAGAGAATGGGGTTCAAATTATTTTTCATGACAGAGGGTCCTTTGTGGTCATCCGGACAAACGGAGCCACCCCAAGAAAGAATCCTGCCAAGCGGCGCTCAGCAGGACTCATGGATTGGTAGAGAACAGACGAATCAATATCGCCCACTTGAAGGATTACCTTCGTCGGATGGCGTAGAGTTTTCCGGCGGCAAATACGAACAACACGATCAGCAGCACGTTCCAAATGGCATGGCTATGAACGACATCGCGAACTCCCGAGACCGTTGATTCGATCAGTGGCTTGGCGACATGTTCTCCCGCATTGTCGATGGCGGGCTTTACGACGTATTGGCCCGCCGCCTTGACACCGGCCGCGGCCACGTTCCCGACCGTTCCAAGGAACACATCGGGAGCCAGCAGTACAGCTCCAGAACCTGCCGCCACGGAAATGCCGGACTTGTTCTTCCACAGGAAGTCGAGACATTTGGCCCCGTGCTTCGAAATCAAAGACAACCACTCCGTTTTGTGGGGGCTTCGAGCAAGAGTTTCGCTCAACTCGACGAAGCGTCTTGCCTGAGCCGCAGGAAGCTTCGACATAACGGCTACGCCGGATACCCCCAATCGACTGAGAACGGTCTGCGACGCTGAAGCTGTTGCAGATTTTGCGGCAGCCGAACTCGCCTTGGAAGTCAGTCCAGATGAGACCTTGTTCGTCACTTTTCCGGCTGTCTTTGAAGTGGCTTTTGATGTCGTCTTTCCTGTCACCTTCGATGATCTTCCGAAGAAGGATCCGACCTTTGCTGCCGCTGCTTTGGCTCCGGAAGACAGCAAGGAACCAAGTCCCGCCTCGGCTGTCGCGATAGGCCCAGCCACGATCAGCACGACCAGAATGGGTTTGAGGAACCAACTCATTTCCCACCTCCCTTCATCTCGCTGATCAACTTCTGACGGACGTCCAAGTGATACTGCATCACCCTGCTGCACGTGTCTTGAAACCCGTTCTTTCCGTAGAGCAGTGATTGTGTCACCTGCCCAAAGCCCTTCTGCAAAGAGGCTGTAATTTTCGGCGTCGGATTGCTGACCTCTTCCGCAACGGCATGGGCGGCCGTTTCCACGACCGTTGTGAGCAATACATCCATAAGGCCGCCTTCTTCATGGTTCCACAGCCCCGCTTCCCGAGCTAATGACTTGGCGACTCCAGTGGCGGCACTCGACGCGACGAACGACGCCCCCGTTCGAAACCAGTCACTCTGAGCGACTTTGGCCCCGTAGAGAATCAGCGGTCGGTAGGAGTCAGAGAAGGCGCCTGGCTTTAGCGACCAGAGCTTCACCTGCTCAATGGCTTTCAATGGGACTTTGTGGTGCATGCACAGTTTCACGGTGTCTTCCACCAACTGAGCCTGCAGTTCATCAAACGCATTTTTCAGCCGCTGCTGAATCGTCTTCTGAGGTGCGACGTGTTTTTCAAAGAGGCCTCGAACGCGGCTGGCCTTTCCGTCGTACCCATTGATGAGATCGGCTGCCTGCTCAAACTTCTCGGCGGCGGCGACCATGCCTTCCGCTATCCTCCTAAACGAATCTGGCGTGCCACAGCGTTTCAGATACTGTTCTTCACCATCCACCAGTTCCTTTAGCATCGTCCGAGCCTTCTGCTCGGCACTCTTCACTGTCAACTCTACCGGAGGAGCCGGCTGTTTGACTTCCGCTCTGACGCTCGTTCCATGAGGGGTCACCACGGCCAGACAAAGACTCAGGAATGTGTACATTGATCGCTTCATGAGTGAGCTTTCCTTTCAGGAAATCCTGATGCCTGTTTGGAATTCAAACAGGCTGTCAGTTCACTCACGCCGTTCGTCGCAATGGTGTTGCAGGTGCGGGACGATGTTTTTGAAGTTTCTGCGATATCCGTCCAAGAGAAACGCTGCCGAATCCTTCGAGAGACTCGGCAGCGTGAAATTACTAAGCGGAGAATGTGCTTTTACTCCGATTACAATACGGCCTGCAGGAAACGTTTGGCCTCCATCATCTTACGTCGTGCAGACTGGTACACGACCCCAAGGTCTTCGGCGCTGTCCTTGATAGACTCTCCATCAAACAGTCGACGTCGGATGAGTTCGCGATAGCGTTCGTTGGTGGTGAATCGGTCAATAGCCGACTCAATCTCCTTCCTTTTCTCCATTGCCAGCAAGGAACCGATTCCGGTTTGTGGTTTCCGATCACAGAGCCAACTCACACAGTAGCCTTCTGCAACACTGCGTTTCTTTGAAGCCAGTCGAAAACGTGTCTTTCGATCTCGCTCCAGTCGCTTTTTTGCGATTTTGACACGACCAGCAATTCGTTTGGAAATTTCACTCTTCATGGGTCAGGCCCTCCAGATCGCACGTCATAAGCTGAATGTCCCTGCCTCCAATGAGCAGGAAAAAAATATCAAACATGGTATTGGCCACGTCTTCTCGATGTGCCTGAAGCACTCGGTGTGATTCATGCAAAAAATTGAGTCGCCCAGTCGCGTCACCACGTGACATCAACAAAAAAGAAGCGGACACGGAATCTGAGTTCAGCCCCCACGCGGCTCGATCCGCTTCCAACAAGATCGTGTCTGGTCGAAGGTGCCATGACGATTCGCTATCCAGAGATGTATCTCCCACATACACGGTCAGGTACCCGATCCGTCTAATCTGCTCGATGGGAATGACAAACTCTGCCTGCCAAGCAGTAAGGAAATCCTCCGAGAACCAATGCCGCTGATCGCAGATCACTTCCGCTTCTAGGCCTTCCGGTACGGGTGCCAGAGGCTGTTCGAAGGTTGTGGAAGGACATTCCGCAGAACCTTTCAATCTGTTTCGGCTGCGATCCCCAAGACAAGCTCGGACCGTCCAGTTGCCGCCGTTTGGCAGAGCAAAAGACAGCCGCAAACAAACACTCTCGTTCCCCCGCTTTGTCTGCGCTGCCAAAGTCCCCGTGGGGCCATGTTTTGATGGCTTCATCTGTAATTTCCTCCTGCTTGAACTGGAAAAGAGCAATTGCCCAGACGGGAGAAAGACTAGGCTCAGGCATCAAAAGTCGTTACGAAAAGAACCAGTAATGAACCTGCAGTCGCCTTTGTTTCCTGTAAAATTCCGCTCTCTTTCTACTTGCCAGTTTTAACTTGCTGGTCTTCGGAGACTGTGCTACTGACTATGTGGTGTCACACCCCACGCCAGTTGAGTTAAATGAAAGAGCCAATTGAAATTCGAAGGAGCAAAAATCCCAGAGAGAACGCGCGTGCCGTCTTTGACCTCCTCGAGAATTCGTTCAACGAACAGCAAATGGGTGATGATTCGTTTGTTGAGGCGCTTCTCAGTGACGCGACTGGGCTCTTGGCTGGAATCGCCCAAGGGACCCTAAAGACGGGACAAGACCGAATTGTTGACCGACTGACACAGATCGTTCAGAATACACCTAGGGAGAAAGACGTTTCGGCAATTCTCACAGCAATTTCAGCGTGCAGTGAGTTCGGATTATCTGTGAACAGTCATATCTTCTCACCCTTGACTCGACACACCGGCACCCGGGATCGCTGATTCCAAAGGTGCAAGCGACAAGATTCGATAAGGTCGAAAATTGGGACGCCCACCTGCAATGAGAATTGACGGCCAGAAACTTAGAGAGGCACGCGATCTCAGGGGGCAGAGTCAGATAGACGTCGCCGAGCAAAGTGGGCACAGTGTCAAGTCCATCAGCAATGCGGAACGAATCGGAAAAACCACAGCAGCTACGCTGCTGGATATTCTTCAAGCCATAAATGAACTCGATCAAGAGCGGACGGCAGGTATCCAATGTCCACCGCTGGTGAGAGAAGATTTCATCCCCGATGCTGGATTCAGCATCGGGGACGATTCGTCGAGCGTGGACCAGCGACCACAAGAAGAGCTTCCCAACCTTGTCGCAGAAGAAAAGCCCGGCGGGATCACAAGTGCTGGCCCCCCCGCATCGGACGGATCCGTTGCGGGCCATTCTTCTCCAGAGAACGTCGATCAATTCCTCGGTACATTCTCCGCAAGGAATGATCGGCAGGATGTTGTTCGGCAGCAGCAGCCGGGGGAAAAACTAGATCTCGGGCCATATCAACAATCACGCTCTACGGCCCATCCCGTCGGTGGAGACGCAACTGAACAAGAGAGCTCAGCCGCCCCCGAAAGAGAACAAAACGAACAGGGCATACCGCGTGAGTCAGGCCATGAACCAATCGTGGCGTCGTCTCAGTCACACGAAACAGATTGCCAAGCTGAGACTGAGAAAGGCACAAATGTTCTGGATTCTCATGAACGCCAGAAGGTTAGAGAGAGCTCATTCCTGAGCGACCAGAAGTCTTCCGTCACCGCAGATAATCCCGGAATTGCATCCTCTGACCGAAGTCTGGATCAACATCGAACACTGATATCAATTGGTGTCACAGTGACTGCGATCTTTGCTAGTTATCTATTGCTCGGAGATTTATTCTTGCCCAAGAGGAACGGAGAATCTGCGACAGTCTATGCAGACACCGAAACACTCCACAGCCAAACCGATTTCTCTGCTGAACTGATTGAGACCCAGACTTCGTTTGACTTGCTAGCAAACAACGCAGGCATCATAAAACACTATTGGGATAAGGCGATTCGTGACGGGCTTGAACGGGGTGTGCGATTTCGGATTGTGCTTAGCGACTACCGAGCTCCAGCTTCCCCGGGCGAGATCTCTCGATTTCAGATACTTGCGGCTGACGTTGACGCCGCAGATACAGAGACTTCTCAGAGGGAGGTCGCGAAAACGACACATGAATCGCTGGATAGGTTGTTGGGGGACATCGCTCTTGATTCTCAACTTTCCAAGCCCAAGTACTCGGGGAGTCTTGAAATTCGGTGGAACCAGAAGTTCCTGTTCAATACGCTCTGGCTGCGAGACGCACACACAGATTTCGGGTTTGGGCACATCGGAATTCACTTTCGACAGGGCAAGTCTAAATGGCCCAACTTTCGATTTTCCAAGTCTGAAGCCCCCGAGCTGTTGGAGAACAGTCAGAAGGAGTTCGAGTTGATCTGGAAAGAAGCAGTTCGTTACGAGTCGGTTCCTCTTGATGTGCAGTGATCTTCAATTGGCACATTTCAAACACTGAAACTGTCCACAGAACTCTTCTTGCTCAACGCTTCAAAAAGGTTGTTTTGATACATTGCTGCCGGATTTTTCTGTGGGGTTGGAGACTGAGGCGGATCCGCCGCTCCCTGACCGGAGTGCCAGTGAAGCCGGAACCTGTCGGCTTTGTTCCATGTGGCAGGTTCAGTTTTTATTGACCGCACTATGAAACTGTGGCATGCTGATTAGACAACCCTGATGCACATGGAGGTGCCAATGAAAGAAGCTCCTGAAGAACTCAACCAAAGTGCCAGCAATGTTTGGCACTGCGTAGCGGACGCGAGTGGTAGAATTCTGATTCCTGCCGACCTTCGCAACGAAATGAATGTCGAATCAGGAACGCCACTGGTTTTGGAACGAGACGAGACAGGGATCTCCTTGAGGACATACGAGGAGACGATTCGACAGATTCAAGCGTACTACATGGCGGTATCTCCACCCGAGGATGTTTGGAGTGACAGCCTTATTTCGGAGCGAAAACGAGAAGCCGCCATTGAGAATGCGAAGTACGAGCAGCAGGCCATCGAGGCTGAAAGTGAGTGAGTTCGTATTGGATGCAAGTGCCGTGATCGCCGTATTGCGAAACGAGCCCGGTGCTGACACCGTTTGGCCTCTCCTGCAGGGTTCCCTGATTTCTGCTGTCAACCTTGCTGAGGTGCTATGTGCCTCTCAGCGAAGAGGTATTCCACCGGAACGAGATGCCGAGACGATTCGAAAAATGCAGGTTAAGATCGTTCCATTCGATGGAGGTCAGGCACAAATGCTGGCAGACATCTTGCTGCTGACGATCGGTAGCAGTGTGGGCTTCGCGGATCGAGCGTGTTTGGCTCTAGCAAAGAGCCAAAACATGATTGCTTTGACCGGTGATCACGACTGGCTCAAACATGATGTTGGGGTTGAAGTTCGACTGTTTCGTAAACGTTCTCTCACGTGATGGACCTGCAGACATCTTCGCGACACCTCTTGGTTCTGGGTGGGCGAAGTGTACCGAGAATCGTTGACAGTGCAGGGCCGAACGCCTCTCGCCGTTTCGTCGAATTCTTCACCGCCACAATCAGAAACAAAGGGACTCGATCTGTCTACCTTCACGCCGTTACCGAGTTCTTCGATTGGTGCGACAGGCATGGTGTCTCACTGACGGCGATCGAACCCATTGTCGTTGCGACTTATATCGAGTTGCTCTGCGAAACGTTGAGCTCGCCAACCGTCAAATTACGTCTCGCTGCGATCCGTTCAATGTTCGATTTTCTTGTCACTGGGCATGTCATCGAATTCAACCCTGCCGCATCCGTGAAGGGACCAAAGCATGTCGTCAAGAAAGGCAAAACACCTGTTCTTGAATCGACGGAAGCACGGCATCTGCTGGACTCGCTCGACGTAACGACCGTGGGTGGACTGAGAGACAGAGCCCTCCTCGGCATGATGGTCTACAGCTTTGCCCGAATCTCAGCTTCATTGGGTATGAACGAAGAGGACTACGTGCAGCGAGGACGCCGCATGTGGTTTCGGCTGCATGAAAAAGGTGGCAAGCATCACGAGCTTCCGGCACATCACAATGCAGAAATTTACATGGATGAATATCTTGACGCTGCCGGAATACGAGCTCGGAAGACACCCATATTCAGGACACTTGGCAGAAACGGATTGTTGACTCAAAATCGGATGCATCGCACGGACGCGCTCCGAATGATCAAGAGACGCGCGAAAGCTGCAGGACTGCCTGCCGATCTGTGCTGCCACACCTTCCGGGCAACAGGAATTACGGCCTATCTCAGCAACGGCGGGACCCTAGAAAAGGCCCATCCGGGTTTATCGTGGATAGAGGTCTAGGCCTCCGCAGTAGAAATAGATGGCTGTTTTAAAGTTTTCACGGTTTCTGTATCCGCCCACTCGACGCTTGATGGACATGATTTTGCTGTTCATTCCTTCGGCGACAGCGTTCGTAATTCGATGCGTGCAGTAGCTCACGACATTGGCCAGTCTCTCTTGAATTGTCGTGGCCACTTTTTTCATCGCAGTCAGTTTGGTGTGAATAACTCGTTTGTACCAGTTCTGGAAAAAAGCGGTCGCTGAAGCAGCCGTATCATGAGCCCAAAGATCACGAAGCATTTCCTTGTAAGACCAAGCTTTCCCCGTTTCGAGCTCCTGTGAATAGATCGCCTCGAAGCGGTCGCGTTGAGCGTCCGTCAGATTCTCTTGCCCCGTCAGCCACAAGTAGCGTGACCTCGAAAGGCTCTTGTTACCCTCTGCTGAAAGCTTGCGATGTTCACCTCACCGAACCTTGTCGACTGCCTCGGTCGCCAGCTTCATGACGTGAAATCGATCGTGAACAATCTTGTGTTCCGCCAAGGGGATATTGGCCTTTGCCGACTTCACAAAAGCAGCACTCATATCCATGGCGATGGCCTCTACGCCCTGCAACTGATCCTCTGAAAGCTGCGAAAAACACTGATCTCCGCTTTCCATGCTGTTCCCATCAGAGATCGCCTCAACCGTACTGTTGTCCAAGTCGTAGATCATGGTGACGTAGTTTTGGCCTTTGCGAAACGCCTTTTCATCAATGCCCAAACGTGGCATCACCTTGTTTGTTTTTCGAGCCTGACCTCTTGCAACAGCCTTCCTTAAAATGTGCCACGTTTCATCCCAACTCGCCCTGAGAATTCCCGTTGCACCTTCGACGGTCTGAGCAGCCAACAGGACGTCGATGGCAAAGCGTTCAAACATCATCGTAAACCGACTGCCTTTCTCTGCCCACGGCAAAGCGGCATTCTTGACGCCATGATTTGGGCACTTCACACGAGGTGGTGCAGCAATCAGTAGAGTCTTGAATTGGCAGGAATCCAAGTGCCTCCATCGCCTCTCAGCGGCATGATCGTGGATGGCACATTCGCTACCACATTCTGAGCAATGAAATTTAGCACCACGTGGATGTTCAACGTGCACACGAATCTCCTGAGCTTCGTGATCAAGCTGCACATCAGCAACTTGCCAAGGCGACGACAGGCCGAGAATCTGTTGGTAAAGTTCTTTGTCTTGCATGCGGGTTCTCCTAGCGCAGAAGTCTAGCAAATCCACGACAAACCCAGATGGACCTCAGAATAGGGCGCATCATGCTCTCGAGATTAAGTTGATGTGGTGTGAATGTTTTGGGATACCGCGTAAGTACGTTCCATTCTCGTGAGTGATGAATCTCGTAAGAATCTTTGTACTGAGGGTTTTTATCTTTGAATCTTTTGGGACCGTAGCCACGTCCTGCATTGTGGACAAGCATCCCATCCAGTCCAACGTAATAGACATGCTCGCCATCGACTTCGAGGTTGAAGACAGGGAATTCTTCCTCCAATGGAACAGCACGTGCCAGACTCGACGTTGAGCCATCCAAGAGCCGGACGTGCTCTCCGGGCGTTAATTCTCCCGCCTGGACAAACTCCTGCCGGTCCTCACTCCAAAACGGGTGATTGGATGTTGATCTGATGGCTTCCTCGGAATGTGAGAAAGTCAGTTCGATGACGTTTGCCGCAGAGTGCTGAAAGGTCCCAGTGACTAACCGGCCATCCCCGAGAATGCCTTCTGGACACTCATTGATGCTGAGCACTTCCGCCCAATTGGCGATGCCGAGTTCTTCAAATTCCAGCCAGATGGATCCATCTGAGTTCTTGGGAGCTTCGTCGATCCACGAGAGTGGGCGAGCGAGAGATACCTTGAGCCAACCGCCATCTGGTTTGCTGATCTGAAGCTGCAGAACTCGCCATGTTTCGCGGTCGAATTCCCCATAATCCGATGGAGCCTGACCGGGTGTTTCCGGATTCTCCGCGAGGACTCGATACCCAGCCGCCTGGATGTCTCGAATGGGAACAGTCTGGTACTTCGGTGAGGATATCGCGTCGGTCGGCAACCAAGGAGAATTTTGCACATCAGCCGATGCAGTTGCCGCAGCTAAGAGTTGCGGCCCTGCTGAGCCAGTGGTCGATTGACCTTTAAAGAAGATGCCCAGGCAGATTAGGGCAATCGACAAGAGCCCCATCACCACGCTGAGCCTTCGCCCTGAACGTATCGTCGTCGGTTCTGTTGTCACTGGCTGATGCTCCTGAGTGATCTCGCTTGCGATTGTCGCCGAAGCTTTCCAACCCGATTCTATTGCTTCCTCGACGGCTGCCAACGGAACGTCTTCGTGTACATCAGTGCTTTCGCTTGCTGGCGTCGCCTGTTCACTTAACGCTGAGAAAGACTGTTCGGCAACAAGCGAATTCTGTCGAGGTGGTAAACTCACCCTGCTAGTAGCAGGCGAACTGACATCCAGCATGGGAGAGGTTGGTGAGCTATCAGAAAGTCACGTAACAATCTCTCCGGCCGGATAAAATGCAATACCAGTAATCCCGGTCAATGAAATCTTCTTTTTGATCTCCTTCGTAACGAATAGTGGTGTCCCGAGCCCTCCATTCTGTGCAACTCTGAATGGACCGGCGTGGATGGAGGGTTGATTCCTGATTTTCAAGCCTGACACGATGCGTCGGCTCGGACGGGTGAAACGCCCACACACGCCGCAGATCTTACACTTTGTGGCAATAGTATCAGCCTCGGCAACATTCTGCGTTCGGACCCAATACAGTGTCGTTGCTGGCTGAGAAACATCATCAATTAACAGTTCTCTGCGAACGACATGCGTTTCTACAAGCCTCGCACGATCGAATGTAAGTGATAAATTTAGCCCCTTCAGTAAGCGCCTTCCCTTCTTGGTGACAGCCAGCCACATGTCCCCCCACATGCAGTCATGTTTCAATTCTCGTGATTTCTCGGGGACTCCGAATTCAAAATCCCATGCGTAGAGCAGTGGGGGGTGAATTCGATTGAGAGTACTTGCACACTGCTGGCATGAAGGGCACTGAATATAAGTTCCGACTGGGATGAAATCGCTTTGGAAAACATCGTCACAGTGTGCCATCGTATAAATGGAGCTCATAACCTGTACTTTCGTACGAGTGAATCTCTGATTTCGAGAATATCTTTCACCGAAACTCTAGCATAGCCACCCCGTGCGAGAATTTTCTTGTGAAAGTCATTGTTGTAGTGGCCACCACCAATGCCGTCTTTCCCCTTGCCTACAATTCAGTCGGTGCCATGCACCTTTCTGTGGTCCACTTGATCTGTTCAAGGGCCCCGGAATTGACCGCGAAGGTTTCTAAGAGGAATTCAGATTCTGCGCCGTTGAATCAACGGATGTCGACTACTAAGTCGACAATCAATCAATGACTGACTTGTTTGTGTTCTATTGATTCGCTCCGGAACCAGTGGTTGCATTGCTAAGCTGCTATTTGTGAGTCGTTTGTTTTTTTTGTTTTCGTTGTACCATCATCCCGAAGAAAGACTGATGGCAAGACGCTCGGGGCTGTGCCGAATGATGGAAGCTTGCAAAACACGGATTTGCAACACGGATTTGCAACACCGTGGATAAGTTTGTGAAGCAATCGCCGACGGCAGTCATTTGGAATCTGTCCAGTGTGTTTCGTCAGCGCACAAAAAAAGCACAATCCGAAGATCGTGCTTTTGAAAATGCCCCGGAGAGGAGTCGAACCTCCACGTCCATTACGGACACATGAACCTGAATCATGCGCGTCTGCCAATTCCGCCACCGGGGCTAGGCTTCACAGAATTCACTGCCAATGAGCCAGAATTCTGCGAGTGCAGAACTGTATCGGCAGAATCTGGTGCCAGCAACCACAGGATTCGGAATTCTGTCTGATTTCAGAAGACAGACGGATCAAAGACGCTCTGTGACTTAACTTACCAAAGCTGTCCTAACTAAAGCTGCAATGATCCAGTTCCTGCGTTTTCCCAGCGGAAACATGAATTCGGTGTGAGCCGGGAGGATTCGAGCCGGGTTTTCGGTGAAGTCACGGCAAAGAAGACGGGAGATAATCAGTCTCACGCAGAGACGCTGACATCGCCGAGTTTCGTTTCTCGCGTGTTTGGAATTACGAGTTTGGCCCTTCTGTCTGGGCTCGTCTGTTTGGGCTCCTCTGTTTGAAGCA
Organism: Fuerstiella sp.; assembly: GCA_039974975.1. GTDB lineage: Bacteria > Planctomycetota > Planctomycetia > Planctomycetales > Planctomycetaceae > Fuerstiella. The sequence goes on from JBDWHY010000127.1 coordinate 54,334, forward strand.
GTCTGTCTGGAAGCAGTCTGTTTGGAAGCATCACGCACGGAAAAGTCACGGTTCTGTTGTCGGCCTTTGTGAGACAGTGTGGGGGGCCGCTGAAAACTGGATTCAAACGGCTCGACTGCAGACATGCAACGCTTCAAGCTTGAAAAAAAAACAGGCTGAGCTCAAGCAACAGAATCACTGTGTGGTGAATGCTTGAAGCATGATGTCTTTATGCTTGTCTGTTTTGGCGTCAGCAAAAATTGCCCCCCCCTAATAATAGGGCGATGAAGCTTTTGTAAGCCAATTTAGGTTTCAGATTCTGGATCGGCAAAGAGCGATTGTTGAGTGGGCGTGGTTTTGACAGCAGGCCCTTTTTTGACCACTTGAGTGATGGTTGGGACGTCGATCATAGATGCTCCGTTCGCCCCTTTTCTGACTTTGATTTGAACGGGAATCGCGTCGGTCATCGCTGTCACGTGACTGATGATGCCAACTTTGCGGCCTTGAGATTCAAGCTGCATGAGCGCGTTCATCGCCAAATCTAAAGTGTTTGGGTCGAGACTTCCGAAGCCTTCGTCGATGAAGAGTGACTCAATCTTCAAACGGTTGGATGTCAACGACGCGAGGCCGAGTGCCAGAGCCAACGAAACAAGAAACGATTCTCCACCGGACAACGAATGAATGCTGCGGCGTTCGTCGGCCATGTCTTGATCGACCACCATCAGATTCAAGCTGTTGGTAATTCGCGCGAGACGATATCGACCTGACAGCAAATTCAGTTGAAGATTTGAAGACTGAAGCAAGATATCCAGCGTGTGTCGTTGAGCAATATTGCGAAACGCTGATCCGTCTGATGATCCGATGACTTCGTTCAAGCGAATCCACGGACTGGCCAATTTTTCCTGCTGAACAATTTTCAGCTGAACATCTTCATTGGTTTTTCTTTGAGCATCATCAACCGTTAAGTGTTTTTGCACGTCTTCTTTTGACTGCAATACCGTTTCGATTTGTTGAGTCGACGCTTGGTGTTGTAGCTGAACTTGTTCCCGTGTTTGTTCTGAAGGTCGCCCATCCAAATGAACTTTGTGCTGTTCTTGCAGGGTTTCAAGTTGCCCCGTTTTTGTCTGCACGTCAGACGCCAATTTCTGCAAAGCTTCGGCTTCTGACTTCAGCCAAGCTTCGGTTCGATCAAGTATTTTATCTAGGTCAGATTCTGAGATCGATTGAGCGTTTGATGCATTGAATTCACTTCGCCATGTCTGCAATGCTGCGCTGGATTGCTGAGCCTTTTCTTCAGAAAGCTTTGTCTGCTTTGTTGCTTGAATGGCTTGTTGAGATGCCGTTGCAAGGGCCTTTTGTGATTGATTCCGCGCTAGTTCGCTTTGCTCTCTTTGTTTTTCTGCCAAGTCTTTTGCAGCGGAGATTTCTTGTTCAACAATCTCTGCCGTACGTCCTTCAAAAACCGCAGACAGTTGATTCTGCAGATCTGTCAGTTCTGCTTTGATGGTGTGGGCTTCTTTGGTTCGAGTCTTCGTTAACGAGGTTGCTGTGGTGGCGATTGGCTGAATGGTCGTCAGCTTGTCGTTCAGTTGTTTGAGCTCGGCGTCGATTTCAGACAGTTGCTTGGTGACGTTGGCTACAAGTTCAACGGCTTCGGAAAAACTGGAACGAAACGCTTGAGCATCGGATTTAAATTGAATTTGACTTTCAGGGATTTGACTGAACAGTTCTTGTAGTGGAAGTTGCTCGTTCTTTTGCTGAGTCTGTCGTTCACCCAAACGCTGCTGCAAGTTCTTTTCATCGGTTGCAGCCGTTGCTAACGTTTGTTCAGACGTGGTTGCGATTTCTTGAGCTTCTTGTTCTTTTTGCTGAGCGTCTTCGAATGCTTTACGGGCAGTTGCCACTTGTTTGTCTGCTGCTGTGGCTTGCCCTTCTTTGGCATTCAAGTTGCCTAGCTGTTCGACAATTTCGTTTTTATGACGGTTGGCTTCGCTGATTTGTTCATCAACGTTCAGTTTGCCAAGTGGAGAGATTTCTGAGTGGTCACGATCGGCAAAGGTAAAAGCTGCAAGTTCTTTCGTAAGCTGTTGATGACGGGTTTTGTATTCTTGTTGTAAAGTCGCGTTGGCTTTGCGTTCGGCTTCCAGCAGGCTTTGTTTTTGAGTAACGGTTTGCAGTTCGTTTGCCGATTGTTTTAGCAGGTTTTGCAAAGCCTGGACGGCCGCTTGATCTGATGTCGGAGGTTGGGCTGAATATGGATGATTTTGGCTACCGCAAACAGCGCAAGGTTGTTCGTCGTTTAGCTGAGTTCTGAGACGCACTGCTTCGTCTGAAATCGCTGCTTGCACGGTTTCCAGTGATGCTTCCTGAGTCAGAACCGTTTGCTGAATCATGGGGAGATCGGTTTCGGCAAGCTGTTTAAGTTGGGCATCCTGTTGTGCCATCAGTTGCGTGCACTGATCCAGTTTCAGCTGGCAATCACGGCGTGCTTTTTCATGACCGGATACTGCGTTCACATGGGTGTAAAAGCTGTCCCACAGCTGACGACGCTCTTCTGCTGACTTCCGTTGTTCAATCAATTCGTCTCGATCAAATTCGCTTGCCGCATTTTCAGCTTGATCAAGTTTTTGTTTCGCGTCTTTGCGCCCTTCTTGCAGATTCTGTGCAGCTGCCTTCGCTGTATTTTGTTGTTCTTGAAGTTCAGACAGTCGCTGTTGGTGAGTCGTTAATTTTTCTGCCAGATCTTGAGTGGCTTTGTCTGTGTCTGCGGCTTGTTTCAGTCTTTGTATCCACAGTTCTGCTGAGCTAACGAATGGCTGATAAAGTTGGACTTCTTGTTGTTGCTGTTGAAGCAGCCGCTGTTGGCGGTTCGCCGCTTCTTTTTGATTCGTGATTTTTTCTAGCTGATCGGTCGCTTGTTTGCTGGCTTTGTTGGCGTCCGCGAGCGCTGCATTCGCTTTTGCGAGATCCTCTGTTTTTAGGCGCACGTTTTCTTCAAGTCGGGCCGCTTCGATGAGCTTGGGGTGCAGCTGTTCGACCTGCAGTTTGGCAACCTTTAGACCTGATTCTGCGGTGTCGAATTTTGATGCAATTTGTTTGTCTGCGGCTTCAAGTTGAGCGCGTTTTTCGAGGGCCCCTTTTTCGTCTTCGATGCATTTGGCGAGTACGTCCGCTGAATCAACCATCGCTTGCTTAAGAGGGGCCGCTTGTCTTAAAGCCAGTTCGGTGAATTGCAGCTGCTGTTTGCGAGGCTGGCTGGCGGTTAGCGCAGTGGTGGCAGCGTTAAGTGCCGCTTGAGTTATCTTGAGCGAGTCGTTGTGAGTGGCGAGTTTTGCATGCCACGCTTGTTCTGCTTCAAGCTGCTTAAGTTGATCTTGGATTTCTTTCAGTTGTTTTGTGATGGTCGCAAGTTGAGTTTCTTTTTCCTGGCGTTCTTCTTCAGGGAGAATTGAACCACCTTTTAGCTGTGTTTTCAGGTCGTCGATCAAACGACGTTCTGTTCGGCAGCGTTCGAAGACAGCTTTGGAAACATCTTCGAAGCGTCTTGTGCCGGTGAGGGCCTGTAAGATTTCTGCTCGAGCCTTATCGTCGGATTTCAGGAAGACGGCGAATTCATTTTGTGCCAATAGGACGGCTCGAGTGAATTGTTCGAACGTCAGTCCTAGCTTTTGTTGGATGGCAGCATCGACTTCTGTTTTCTTGCCTCCGCTTTCGGTTTTGCCATCCCCACCGGGTTCAATGTGGCCTTCAAATAGGGTGCGTTCGACGTGTTGCAATTTTCCGGATACGTTTTTGCGTGCTCGACGAACGGCCCAGCGAGCCGTCCATTTTTTGCCGTCTACTCCGATAAAAGCAACTTCTGCCATACCTTCTGCGGTGCCTCGGCGAAGCAGTGATCGTGGATCCAGTTGCTGTTCGTCGTCGTTGATTTTTTCGAGTGAGTTTTTCTGAGACTTCAGTCGCGGTGTTTTGCCATAAAGAGCCAGGCACATGGCGTCTAGAAGGCTGCTTTTACCAGAACCGGTGTCTCCACTGATCGCATAAAGGCCCGCCGATTGCAGTGGTTCTTGGGTGAAGTTCACCGTGTGCTGACCGGCCAACGATGCGATGTTGCTTAACGTGATGCGGAGAATTTTCACTGGTTTGTCTCCAGTTCCGTCATGATTGTTCGGAATGCATCCAGGACGTCGTTTTCTGGAGTGTCAGCGTATTTTTCTTTGTACGCACTGATAAAGATGTCTTCTGGGTTCAGTGTCTGCAGTTGGTCAAGACTAAGGACAGCGTCATCTGGTTCTTCGGAATCGCTGCGTGGGGGGGAGGCCAATTTGATGGATGCGAGACGGACGTGTTTGTCTTGGAGAGCATCTTCAATTTGGCGGCAGCGAGTTGGGTCGGGGCCATCGTTAAGAATGCGGACTTCAAGAAACGCGGCAGGGCCGACGTCTGTTGCTGGTGAAGAATGTGTCAGCGTTGCATCAGTTTTGAATTCGTCTGCCTTGGTGTTTGGTTTGTTCGCCTTTTGTTTTTTCTTTGATGCTTTGGTGGCAGATGTGTTTCCCGATTCGAGCGGACGGGCATTGGGGCAAATGGGCAGTTCTTCGAGCTGCAGTAGTACGTCATTCAGCGATGCTGGTTTTGGAGGGATCGTCAGCAATGGCACGGAAGTTGGGATCAATAAGTCTTGAACTTCTTTAAGGCTTGCTTGATCGAAGCTGGCTTTCAGAATGCGGTGTTCGTAGCTGCGTTCGCTGAACGAAAGTGGAATGGGGCTACCGCTGTAGCAGATGCGTTTTGATTCAAACTTTTGAGCCTTATGCAGATGGCCGAGTGCCACATAAGCTGCATTGGGGGGAAACGCAGTTGTTGATAAAGCTTCTGCACCACCGATGGTGATTCTGCGTTCGGAATCTGTCGATTCTTTTCCTCCTTGAACGTGGCAGTGGCCGATCGCAATGATGGGGACATCTGCCTTAGCACGGTACTTTTCGGCGGCGGCGTATGCTTGTTGATACAGGTCTGCGATTCCTTCGATATAAGCATCTTTGGCTTCGGGAAGTCGAGGAACATCAGACGGTCGCAGGAAAGGCATAGCAATCACAACGGCTTGAAGTTGGCCGCTTGGTGTTGACAGTGGCACCAGCAGACGGTTCAGATCGATGTTACCGGCTTCGTCTTTTTGAACGGTGCCAATGACGGAAATGTGCAACGCGCTCAGCAGGTCGGCAGGGGCTTCGAGGCGACTTCCAGAATCGTGATTTCCAGCGGTGATCACAAGATGTAGTTGAGGCAATTCTGCTCGGACGTGAGCTAAGAATTCATAGTACAACTTGGTCGCTTTGGCCGACGGATTGATCGTGTCAAAGATGTCTCCAGCGATGATCAGTGCGTCGGGTTGGTGATCTTGCAGCTGTTGTCGAAGCCATTTCAAAAAGGCTGCATGTTCTTCATGACGATCGTAGTTGTGAAAGGACTGCCCTAAATGCCAGTCGGCCGTGTGGAAGAGAGTGAACATAGAATGGTGCGTGATGATATAGGTCTGTGACGATCTAACCGGCCGTGGTGAATGGTCGGGAAAGTATCCCCTTCCATCTGTTTACGCAATTCTAGCGTGATTGTGCTAAAGCCTGGGAGGTGCGGAGTGGATTTGGGCCGAGAAGCGGGCACGATCGGCTGGGTTTGATAGAAAATGGGTTTGTTTGGCAATCGCACCGGAACATCGTGTTGTGAAAACGTTCTTAGGAAGAGTGCCACGACCAGTTGCTGTTTGGAGAATTGTGCGAATGCTGATTCCGGGTGTCGGGCTTAACTATGGTTATTCAAAGAGAAAGTTTCGCATGGCATCGCTGATCGTGCTGCGAACAAAAATCGCGTGTCTGTTGGCAGTTTCGGTGTTTTCGTTTGGCCGCACTGAAGCTCAGGGGCCTCCTCCGATGAGGCGTCATACGACGACGGAATCGAAGCCATTGACTTTGGTGCCCGCGAATCAGGATGTTGGTTTTCCATCGGAAGTTTCGATTGAAGTTCAGGGGCAATATCGAATCATCACGGTAAACGGCATACCAGATCATGCAGTTGGCCAGTTTCCGAATTCAGGCAATCCCAACACGATTGCCGTTCAGCCCAAAGTCTATCGAGTTCCCGTTTCTCCGGTCGTGCCCGATCGTACGGCTCGTCAATCTAGTGCTCGTCAATCCAGCGCTCGTCGCAGTCGTTCTCGGCGAGCCCAAACGAACAATCGCCCTGAGGGCCCACCACCGGATTTTGGGATTGCTGTCAATGGCGTTCTGTTTGATCCCGGAGCTGCGGAATTCTGGAAAGGCAACCCCGAAAGTGGTTGGGCTTACGATGCGCTGGGAGGCGCAGTGGCTTTGGGGATTGATGCAAATCATGCTCATGTTCAGCCCGGTGGTAAGTATCACTATCACGGTTTGCCGACAGGCTTGATGAAACAGTTGGGCCATCAAGTGGGATCTCATAGTCCCTTGATCGGCTGGGCGGCTGATGGCTTTCCGATTTACGCTCAGTTTGGATACAAAGATCCCAACGATCCCAGATCTGGTGTGAAGGAATTGTTATCGGCGTATCGCTTAAAGAAAGGTCGCCGCAAGTCGAGTTCTCGGGATACAACTTCGCCCGATGGAAATCACGATGGGGCATTTGTGAATGACTATGAATTCGTTAGTGCGATTGGTGACTTGGATGAATGCAATGGGCGTCAATGTGTGACTCCTGAATTTCCCGAAGGCACCTATGCTTACTTTTTGACGAGCGAATTTCCTGTCGTGCCAAGGCAGAATCGAGGCACTGCGGATCCGAGTTTCGAAAAACGAATGGGTGGCCCGAGCGGGAGTGTTCCACCTGGCGGGGCTCAAGGATTTGGCCCGCCAGGATTCGGTCCGCCTGGTGGGCCACCGGGTGGAGGTCGTCCTGGATTCGGTCCTCCGCCGGGCGGTGGACCAGCACCTGCTGGACCACCTGGCGCTGGACCACCGAGAGGTGGTCGTGCTGGTGGTGGTGTGCCGTCTCGAACAAACTAGCCCTGCTTTGTGCGGGCTGCTTGCTGCGGGAGCAGGTTGGTTTTGGTTTCGCTATTGAAACGCGAGAGAGCGAAGCAAATTGGGAACAGTGTTCTTCGCGTTTCGAATGGCGGCTTTGTACAGGCCGAGAAATAAAAAGGGTGGCCAAAGCACGTGGCAGATCTGCAATGACTGGAATACTTGCCAACGTATGGCGGGATTTTCGTTTTGCACCACAAAGAACCAGATCGCTGTGAAGCCGAACAGCATGACTGGCAGTCCGAGTGCAAGAATAATCCACAGGCTGATTCGTCGTGTCTTTTTGGCCAGTCTGTCAAAGCTAAGGCGATATTCAATTTCGATGTTTTGACTGCCTCGAGCATTCGCTTCGAATTCTGCTTCATCAAAATACAGCATCATGGCCTTGTTGATGCCAGCTGGTGTCGTTGACGACACTCGCAGTTTGTTCTGTGCAGGTTTTTCAATTCGATACTGATTGGCCACGTTTGCATTGCCCATTCCTTCTGCCGCTTTCTTGGCCAGTTTTTGAATGGCATCTGCCGCAGATTGACAATCGATGGTTTCCGTTCCTCGCACGTTCCATGACGGTGTTTCAGAATCGAATGGATTCGTTTTGGGTTCTTGCCAGTTGGTTGAATCATCGTCGTCGACCGTTTGTTTGCCGATGCGAGATGCCATGCGAAGAGAAATTCCCCAAATGATGACAGCAATCGCAAATATGACGAAGAACATGATTTCTGCGAATTGAATTTCCATGAGGGCAAGTCTTTCCACATGCGATTTGGGATGGCTTCGATGTTGCCGTCTTCAGTATGGCCGTCTTGATTTATGGCCGTCTTCATCTATGGCCGTCTTCATCTATGACAGTGGCAAGATGCCTATCATCATGTTCAGAACGCAAAAAGTCGTGGCGCTGATCACAGAATTCGATTGGAATATTTGGATCAGCAAAAGTGGGCCTCCCGTTGAGCCACGTTAGTCTGAGCTCGCCTAAAGGCCAAGGTCGTGGATTTTGTTGGCCCGTCTTGTTTGGCCCGTCTTGTTTGGATCAGCAGGCTCCCGTGACGTTCATTGTTGCGGTCGTTGTTTGACGGGTGGCACGGCAGTCAACACGGCGATTCCCGCGCAAGTGGGCAGAATTAAGAAGCCGTACAATCCAGCGTTATAGTTGCCCAAATAGTCTCGACACAGTGCCAAAGGCAAAGGGCCTAAAGCGGCCGCTAGCACCATGGCTGACATGGAATAGCCTTGAATGCTGCCTTGGTTTTTTCGTCCAAAGTAATTGATCCACACGATGCTCCCCGCGCTGCGAATGATGCCTCCGTGAAATCCCAGCATGGCAGAATACGCAAAAATCCACTTTGGGCCGGGGAGATTGAGTAACAGCAGAATGGCGAGCACTTCGACAAACATCGACGTTGCCAGAATGAAGCGAACGGGCATTCGATCAGTCAAGTAGCCGGCCAGGAGTGTGGATACAGTTGCTGCGATGGCTTGAACTCCCAGTGCGCTAATGGCGTCGGTTCGCGATACTCCGAGGTCATTGACGATCGAAACTTGATGGAGGACAAGACCAGTGCCAACGAGTGACACTGTTGAAACGACGGCCGCCACCTTCCAAAACGCCGAACATCGAACTGCTTCGGCGGCGGTAAAGCTGTTTGCGTCTGCGAGTGCTCGGTGAACCTGAGTGTCTGGTCGTGGTTCGGTTTTCGATTCGTCAGTTGAGACGGCATCTGTTCGGGGCTGATTTGTGGGGCCGGCGTGTTTCCAGTCGGGCAGCAGGTTCAGGTCTTCGGGGCGATTTCGAAGAAACACGATCGCAGGGACGATCAAGGTGACAGCCACGATGGCTCCAAGTATTAACCATGCGTTTCTCCATCCGTATTCGTTGATCAGCAGGTTGTTAAGTTGAGGAATAAATAGCACTGACATGGTGCCACCGACTCCACAAATTCCAGCCGCTCGTCCTCGGTATTCCTGAAACCATTCTCCGACAATCCAATTTGAAATCAACGTTAAGGACCCCTGCCCCAAGCAACGGATCAAGGTGAATCCAACGTACAGGCCAACTGCGGTTGACAGAGTCGACATCCATCCGCATGCGAGGGCGAGTCCGAGTGCGATGACGGGAAGCACTGTGCGAGCCCCCCACCGATCCAGCATTCGCCCAATGAACGGCAACATTAAGCCTCCGATCAGAGTGGCAACCATGTAGGCCGAACTGTAGCTGGTTCGGCCGAGCTTGAGTTCGTTCAACATGGGGTCAACAAATGTTGAAACAGAAAACGACTGTCCAGGAGCCGACATGAACACCGTTAACGCGGCCAGCAGCAGGATGATCGTTCCTGGATGCTTGACGACCGATGGGTTTGGTTTAGAAGAAGGCGGCGAACTGGCAGGATCAGACAACGAACAAAGCTTTGTAGTAAGGGAAAGGTTGTGTGGATTTGTGCTTCTGGTTTTGATGTCAGAGGAAACCATCGTTCCTCAGGCGTGCAACTGTTGGTCTTTTGATGCACGCGTGCAACCGTTGGTCCTTTGATGCACGGCAGAGATTTGAAACACGTCAGGAAATCAAAACACGGTTGCAGTTCAAGCCGCAGTCACGACTGAAATCACGGTCACGGCAGGCAGAAGTCTGGCGGCACGGCCGACCTTGATGGCTTTCAAGGCCAGCCTCCGTCAGACTGACGAATCTGGTCAGCATGTCTGGACTTCAAGTTATTCGAAATGCCGGCCTGGCAGTCTTATCCGTTTTGGTTCTCAGAAGAATTCTGATCAATGGCAAAAGTGTTAATCGTTGTGGGAGACGCGTCAGAGCTTCTAGACACGATGTATCCCTACTACCGGTTGATTGAAGGGGGCTTTCAACCAATTGTGACAGCTCCTGAAAAACGCGATTACCAAATGGTGTTGCACGAAGTGAAGCCTGGCTGGACCATCACCAAAGAGTGGGAAGGCTATACTCTGCCTTGCGACGTGCCGTTTTGCGAAGTCAAAGAGGACGAGTATGCTGGCATCATGTTCAGTGGTGGACGTGCTCCAGAGTACATTCGCTATGACCAAGATTTGGTTCGGATTACGCGACACTTTTTTGAGACTTCAAAGCCGATTGCCAGCGTGTGTCACGGAGTTGAAATTCCGGCCTACGCTGATTGCGTGAAGGGGCGACGGATGGCCACTGTGGCGAAGTGTCAGTTCGACCTAGAAGTTTGCGGAGGCATCTATGTCGACGAACCTTGTGTGATCGATGGCAACCTTGTGAGTGGCCGAACTTACCACGACAATGGCCATTATGTTGGCCCTTGGATTGATCTACTGCAGCAGCATGTCAAGACGATGCCTGATCATTGATGGTGGTGATCATCTTGGCGACCATCTTGACAACCATCGTGGTGGACCGCAGATCAGCTTGTTAGATTTGAAATATTCCTTGAATTCAGCATCACGAAGTGAGGTTGTTTTGAAATCAGATGTCCGTGACTTGTTGTCAAAGCTTGTTGTTTTTTTAGTGGTGTGTTCGACTGCGTCGGCTGTGGAAAAAGATGTTCCGTTTATTGCGGGTTGGGACCGCTTCGGCCAGCACAAAGAAATTTCATCTCAATTGGCTTCCACTCTTTTGATCAGTGAACTGGGTTGTGCGGCGTGTCATGCGTCTCGTGATTCTGCTTATCAGCCAAAGGCGGGACCGAAGCTTGATGACGTGGGCACGCGATTGCAGCGCGATTGGATCCGTAACTACTTGATGGATCCGTCCGCTCATCGTGCGGGTACGACCATGCCTGATGTGCTTGCTGGCGAATCGGCCGAGCAAAAGGCGAAGAAGGTAGAGGCGTTGACGGCATATCTGATGGCTCAGAAAAGGCGGCTGAAGGAAATTAAGGGCTCAGGCGCGAATCCCATTCCGCTTGAATTTTGGAAGCACGGCAATTTCAGCCGAGGTCGGTTGTTGTTTCACCGCAGCGGATGTGTTGCCTGTCATGCGGCGGACGAAAGCTTTGAAGTCGGTGAAATGAAGCTGTCAGATGCAGATCGCCGTCTGAACCAATTGGACCCTGAAGACATCGCCGAATTGGGGTTGGAAGCGGCCGCTCGACGAGTGAATTCGGTGCCTCATCCGGTGCTGCATCGCAAGTACACCATGAAGTCATTGACTTGGTTCTTAATGAATCCGGAAGCCGTACGACCTTCGGGGCGAATGCCTAACCCAGGATTGCGAGCCGTTGATGCGGCTGATTTAGCGGCGTGGTTAATGAAAAGACCGGATACGTCTGAGATTGCCGAGCCAGAAGCCATAGCTTTGGCGGACAGTGCTTTGGTGCGTCAAGGAGCCGTGTTGTTTCAGCAAAGTGGATGTGCCAATTGTCACACGTCTTCAAGTAGGCGGCCCATAGGTCGGCAGTCCTTGCAAACTGTGGCGGCGATTTGGAATTCCAATCGTCAACGACCTTCTTGTGTTTCGAATCCTTCCGCTCGGATGCCAGACTATCGTTTAAATTCAGGTCAGTCCCAGCAACTTTCGACGGCCTTGAAATCTCTGCATCTTAGATTGGATTCGAGGCAGTCGCTGCAATTAACGATGCTGCAACTGAACTGTTACGCGTGTCATCAACGAGACGAGCTGGGAGGCATTGGAAGGTATCGCAAAGCGTATTTTGAAACCGTGGGTCAAATCGATATCGGAGATGAAGGACGACTGCCTCCGCCTTTGACAAAAGTGGGCGCTCGACTGCAATCAAAGTGGTTGAAAGATGTCCTGAAAGGGAAATCTGTGTTGCGAAACTTTATGACGATTCGCATGCCTGAATACCCTGATGCGGTTGTGAAAAACCTGCCCTCACAATTTGCAACTTTTGATCACCCCCAGCCATTTCCTAAAGAACGGCAAGTGTTTCCCAACACGGTTGGTCTGGAAGATGCGGGACGCAAGTTAATGGACGCTGGCTGTGTTCAGTGTCATGTTTTCAACGGCGAATCGTTGCCGGGGACAGTGGGCGTGGATTTGTCAGGAGTGACGGACCGAGTGCACGCGGACTGGTTGAAAGCGTTTTTGCTAAACCCGGGGTCGATGAAAAAGGGGACTCGCATGCCGACGTTCTTTTCTGGCGGCAAGTCTCAGAATCGTGCGATTTTGAATGGGGATACTCAAAAGCAAATTGCCGCGATTTACGCTTACTTAAAGCAGGGAGATGATCAGCCGTTGCCTCAGAAGATTGCCGATGTTCGCGATCAAGATTTTGAATTACGTCCGACAGATCGTCCCATCGTGTTTCGCACGTTTATGCCCATCGCCGGTACTCATGCCATCGCTGTTGGGTATCCCAACCAAGTGCATGTTGCGTTTGATGCCGAGAATCTATTTTTAGCGGAAGCTTGGCGTGGTCGCTTCTTGGATGCTCAGGGAACTTGGTACGTTCGGTCTGCTCCTCCGGCGGTTCCGCTAGGGAGAGATTCTGTCGTTTTGCCAGTGGGGCCAACGTTTGCCATGTTGGCCAATGTCACTGCTGCGTGGCCTAGAAAACTTCTCGCCCGCGATGGCCGCTTCGATGGCTATTCTTTAAATCCCGCAGGTGTACCGTTGTTGAAGTATCATATCGGGTCTGCTGCCTTCACGGATCAATGTGATCCTGCAGACGACGGATCGCTTGTCCGGACACTCACGGTGTCGAATGCGACCGTCGCTGAAAATTTGTCTCGCCCGCAAGCCACGGTCCGCAAGGAGTTGTGGTTGAAGGCTCATGAAGGACGGCGGTTAGAACGTGTTGGGCCTGGCGAATTTATCAGCGAGACGGGACTAAAGATTCAGGTGCTTGGCTTGGATGTGTCCAAAGGGCAGCTGGTTCGGCAGGGGGCGACCACAAGATGGTTGTTGCCAGTGGAAATGAAAAGTCGGCAGCCGATTACAATTCGGTACCGCTGGTAGGGCCAGTGATTTGAACGTCGCTGAAGTTGGTCCTTCGTGTTCGTTGGCCAGTCGGTGAAGGATTGGTTGCCGTGTCAGAAAGTTTATTTGGTGAGTTGTGTTATCACCGTCTATAGAAATCAATGTGAAGGCATTTCGATGAATTCCACCTGCTTTCGACTTCTGAATTTCACTGCCGTGTTATTGGCAGTGAACAGTTTGATTCTGCCCGCATCATTGTGTGCGGGGGATGAAAACGATTTTTATCGCTTGGTTGATGTCAGTGTGAAGCAGGCTCGCACGGACTCACGCGCTGCAAAGTGGAAGCCGGCTGCGGACGACGCTGTGCTGGAAATTAGCGGTATGGCGTTTATGGACGAAGACCGTTTGGCTGTGTGTACTCGCAAGGGCGAAATCTGGGTTTTGACAGGCGTGTTGACGGCTCCTGAAAAACCATTGCAGTATCACCGCTTCGCGACGTCACTGCATGAACCCTTGGGTCTGCTGTATGACGATGGAGATTTTATTACCACTCAACGGTCTGAGGTGACTCGAGTCAAAGACACGAATGGCGACGGCCTGGCGGATGAATTTCAGACGGTATCGAAAGGTTGGGGAGTATCGGGGCACTACCACGAATTTGTATTTGGGCCGGAAAAGGATGCCAAGGGTGATCTTTGGATTACCTTGAATATCGCAACCAATGTGAAAGGTCAGGAACAGATTGATCGTTCGTTGTATGAGCCAACTTTGCAGGTTCGTCAGGCGAAGTGGCGAGGTTGGGGGCTGCGGATTTCGAAGGATGGAAAGCTACATCCTGTGTGTGGAGGAATGAGATCTCCTTCTGGAATTGGCAGTAATCTGGATGGCCACATGTTCTACACGGATCAGCAGGGCCATTGGGTTTCGGCGGGAAGTTTGCATCACATGCGGGAGGGCGTGTTTTTTCATCATCCAGAATCACTGGCGTCGATGAATCAGCCTGAATCGACGATCAGGGGTGTTCGTCGAATTCCCAACGGTGTTCCTTTTCCTCAGGCGGTCGCCCAGTTTCCGCAGCTAAAGCCACCAGCGGTTTGGTTTCCATACAAGAAAATGGGGCAATCGGCGACCGACATTCTGGTGGACGATAGTGAAGGGAAGTTTGGGCCGTTCCATGGTCAGTTGTTTGTGGGTGAGTTTACTCAGGCGTCAGTGAATCGAGTGTTTCTTGAGAAGGTGGGCGGTGAATATCAGGGGGCTTGTTTTCCGTTTCGTCGAGGGTTTGCTTCGGCCGTGTTGCGGCTTTGTCAGGCGAGTGATGGCAGTATGATGTCGGGTTTGACAAATCGAGGTTGGAGTAGTCTTGGGTCGGCTTCGTATGGGCTGCAGCGTCTGGTTTGGACAGGTGAAATGCCGTTTGAAATTCAGGAAATGCGAGCCACTCCGTCCGGTTTCGACCTTCAGTTTACAAAGGCCGTGGATCCGAATTCAGCGACGAACGTCGCTTCGTATTTGATGGACAGCTACACCTATCTGTACCACAACAATTACGGAAGTGATGAAATTCAGAAGCAACGTTTGACGATTCGCAACAGCGAATTGTTACCTGATGGAAAGACGGTTCGTCTGACTGTGAATGGTCTTCGTCCGATGTTTGTGCATGAGTTGCTCGCAGACGGAATTCTTAGCACTGATGGTGAGTCGTTGTTGCACACTCAGGCGTTTTACACTTTGAATCGAATTCCAAGGTGATGCTTTCCAATATGTCAGTGTTTGGCTGGCATCGTCAGGCGCCGCACACTATGTGGCGAGATGTCTAGGCAGAAGGATTTCCGGGCAGAAAAATTTCGAAGCAGAAAAATCTCCCTGCAGAAAAATCTCAAGGTTGCGGCGAAGCAGGGTCATCTGTCAACCAGTTTCATCATGGTGAAGGCGACTTGAGAAGCTGTGTCGTGATTTCGATCACGAAAGTCGTAAATCCACCAGAATAAGTCGGAATGCCGTCGCCAAATGGACGACAGTAGCTTAAAGTTTGGTTGTCGGCGGTCTCCGTTGGCAATGAATCTGTTGTGTTTAACGCAACATAAGAGTGATAGCTGCCTCGCCCTTAACGGAAAGTCGATGGGTTGTTGAGAGGCACTGCTCTGACGAACTGAACGGTCAGTTCGCGGGCCCTTGCGATAAGCGAGATTGAAACACAGTCAAAGATGAAACACTGTGTCAGCAACAAGATATTTGTTTACGCGTCACGCAGAACGTTGCAAATATTGGCTTTTTAAAGTCTCAGTCGAACCATGGTTCTCAAGCATGACTGAAACTTCTGCTCGTGGAATCGTGGTGTTTAAGCCTCCCCGGTTTTGCTTCTTGAGCATTCGGCTTTTTTGAGTTTCGCACTTTGTGTTGAGCTCGACCTTACTTTGGTTCCTCTTGGTCTCAGGGCATTCCACGTTGTTAAGTGGTGTTTTCTGTTCGAGATTTCAATGAAGAGGGCCATCCATGCAGACTCTGATTTTCGGAGAACCCCAAGTGACTAACATTTACGTCGGCAACCTTTCTTACGACACAACTTCGACTTCTCTGGAAGACGCTTTCGCTGAATTCGGTGAAGTTTCACGAGCAACTGTTGTGTCTGACCGAGAAACCGGCCGTTCAAAAGGCTTCGGCTTTGTCGAAATGCCGAACGATGCAGATGCTCAAAACGCCATCAGCACCTTGAATGATTCTGATCTGGACGGACGCAACTTGCGTGTCAATGTTGCGACTCCACGTGAAGATCGTCCTCGTCGATAGTTGATTCGAGATGAATCGGCGGTTCTGTATCTTGCAAGCTGCTGATTGCTGATCTCGTCAAAGAATTTGGCCGCTCGAACACTTTGTTCTTCTGAGAGTTCCGGCCAGTATCATTGAAGACTTGTTCCAAGCTGATCTTGGGGCGAGTTCTTCAAGATGATGCTGTGGCTTGCAAGCCGTGGCATTTTACTAGATCCGTTTAGAAGATGCTGCCGCCGTCAACGGCCGCGATTTTCGTCGCTGTGATTGTTCGTCACGGTGATTGTTCGTCGCTGTGATTTTCGTCACGGTGATTTTTCTCGGCTAACCTGCTCTGGGTTAGCTTGATTGCGATGCCGGCCAGCGATTCGCCCTCTTTGGGCTGGGAATGGCTGCCTGATGTGAAACGCTGTTTCTGCTGCCTCAACGTTCTGGCAGGTAAGCTCACGGCGAGTGAATCACGAAGCTGTCGCACTTTCTTGGCAACGTTGCCGTGATGGTTTTTGTTGCCAAGTTGCCCCTGAAAAGGACCTTTGGAATGACTCAAATATTCGTAGGTAATCTATCCTACAGCACGACTGCATCTGATTTACGGGCGGCTTTCGAACGGTACGGCCGTGTCGCTGACGTAAGGCTTGCGACTGAAAAAGGGACAGAGCGTCCACGAGGATTTGCCTTTGTGCAAATGAATTCGATTGACGATGCTGATGAAGCTATCAACAAAATGGCGGGCGTCACACTGCAAGGGCGCCGCTTGACTGTCAATGAGGCTCAGGATTCGCGGAGCGACGACCCTTTGATGCCCAAGCAGATGACGACCGAACAGCAGAAACTGATCGACATTTTCGATGCGCTGTAGGCTTCGATGCATTTTAGGCCCCAACGTCGCTGTTCAGTTCAGCGAGCGATCTGTGGCTGCTTCGAAGAGCAGATCCTCGACCGGTAAAATGACGCTGAATATGAATTCCTCGCTAAGAATTGCAGCGATGGTTCAGACTGAATTGCAGCAAGCTTGATGTCAGGGGACAATCGGCGGCAGTTATGCGTCTTAGACGCAGTCTCTGTAGATGATTCTGATTGGAAGCTTCGCCGTGCTGCACCGCCGTTATCGAAATTTTGTTGTGATTGCCGTGCTGGCATTAAGCTGTGCACCACTTGTTCCTGCTGATGATACGGACAAGAAGCACGAGCATCAGTATCCGGCGGCTCCGGTCGATACCACACGCTATGCGGCCACAACGATTCCGGATCGTGTCATTCTGACTTGGACGGGCGCTCCCGAGACATCTCAGGCCGTCACTTGGAGAACATCTGTTGATGTCACCAAAGCATGGGGTGAAATTGCAATCGCCAGTGCTAATCCTGGCTTCGAGTCCCAAGCTAAGAAGGTGGATGCGTCCAGTCAGCCGCTGACGACGAACTTAGGTGCGGCGCACTATCACACGGTGGAATTTACTGAGTTAAAACCGGAAACTCGATACGCTTATCGAGTTGGCGATGGCCGCAATTTTAGTGAGTGGTTTCATTTCACGACGGCCAGTTTAGAAGCGAAACCATTTCGCTTTATCTACTTCGGCGATGCTCAAAATAACATTCGATCCTTGTGGTCACGAGTTGTGCGAGAAGCTCATCGTGATGCTCCACGAGCCGCCTTTTTACTGCATGCCGGTGACCTTGTGAACAAGGCAGAATCTGATGCCGAGTGGGGAGACTGGTCCGCGGCTGGTCGTTGGTTAAATGGCATGATGCCTAGCATGGCTGTACCGGGGAATCACGAACAAGCCAAGCAAGAAGATGGCTCGAAGGCATTGTCACATCATTGGCGGCCTCAGTTTGCGTTTCCCACACATGGTCCAGAAGGTCTTGAGGAAACGTGTTACACACTGGTTCATCAGGGCGTGCGTTTTGTGTGTATGAACAGCAACGAACGACACGAAGATCAGGCGCTGTGGATGGATCAAGTTCTCACAGAAAACAAGGCTCGCTGGGTCATTTGTTCGTTTCATCATCCGATCTATTCGACCGGAGGTGAACGTGACAACGCAGAGCTACGAGCAATGTGGAAACCAATTTTGGACAAGCACAAAGTTGACTTGGTGTTGCAAGGCCACGATCACACTTACGGCCGAACAGGACTGGATACGCCGATTGTTGAGCCAGCTGAAGCGATCGCCAATGTGATGGACGGTGTCAACTTGGCTGATAGTCAAACGGGGACTGTGTATGTGGTCTCTGTAAGTGGTCCCAAAATGTACTCATTGCAGAAGCATCCATTTATGAAACGCCAGGCTGAAAAGACTCAGCTGTATCAGATTATCGAAGTCAATGGTGATCAACTTCACTATGAAGCTCGTACGGCCATCGGGCAGCCTTATGATGCGTTCACTTTGAAGAAGCAGGATGGCAAAATTAATTTGATGATGGAGCGGGTGCCAGAAAATCCAGCGACAGTTTCCGGAGACACGGCCGATACGATTCCCGTCAGTTCACCGAAGTTTGTTGCCGCGAAGGTGAAAGAGCTGTTTGCATTGCAGAATAAGAATGATGACGACGTGTTGTCGGGAGATGAAATTCCCGACAACCTGCGAGAACGAGTGATGAAATATGATGCGGACGGCAACCAGAAAATTTCGAAAGACGAGCTGCGAGAAATCGTGAAGTCGTGGTATCAAATTTCACCGTAAGGCATCGTCGTTCTGCTGCTGTATTTGAGCTTCGGGTTCTTCAGTGAGATCCCGAGGCGACTGCCTGATGTCGCGCTGGGACTTTGATCGAGCCCGCGTTGTCGACTGATTTCTGCTAAACGAGGGGCTCCCTCTTCCAATTCCAATTCGGCCTCGTGTCGTACAAACTTTTTCGTCCGGGGGAATTTGTCTTTGTGAATGCCGGTCTTCGGAATCAGTTTGATTCAACTTCAGCAGCAAGCTGGATTCCGATTGACAACCAGACTGTGCTTTCTACCCTTCTAATCCGATGTCATGTCGATGGCGCGGTGTGTTGCGGAATTGGGTGAAAAAAGGGCAGACGGTTGAATTCGATCACATGGATGAATAGCTCGGACGCGTATTCTGTTTTGCATGCCGCCAATGCGTCAGATCAAACGGCTGCTTTGATGCAAATGGGGGGGCGTCAGCTTGCGTCGGCGATCGAAATTCAATCGTTGCCAGAGCTGTTATCACGAGTGTTGGCCGATCTATCCACGGAAGTGACCGTGCAGTGGCTTTCGGTTTGGAAGAAGAATGCTCGTTCCGAATGGAAAATGCTAGGGGATCACGGCCGGCACACGCTGGGCGCTTTTCCCATTCGCTTTTGCGATGAGGTTTTGGACCGAGCAAACGCCGGGTTGCAGCCTCTGGATTCTGGCTGGACCGTTTTTGCCGTGCCATTAGGGGATCCTGATGGCGTCGCCGATTTGCTGGTCGGTGCGACTCGCACCGTGCCGGAAAACATTCTGGCGGTGAGTTCGATTGCAGCAGAATCGTTGTCACTTGCGTTGCGAGTTGCCGCCTCGCAGATGGAAGCGTGGCGTCGAGTTGATCAGCTGAAATCAACGTTGAACATTGCCTCTCGGTTATCGAGAGCAGACGAGATGGCTCCGCTGTTGGACACCATGGCCGAAGAGGCAACTCGGCTGCTGGACTGTGATCGCAGCAGTATTTTTCTATGGGACAAAGAGCGTTCGGAATTGGAAGCTCGCCCTGCTCTTGGAGTCGCTTCTGGTTCGTTGCGGTTGCCCGCAGGAGAAGGCATTGTTGGCGAAACCTTGACCACCGAAAAGGCAATCATCGTAAACGATGCTTATGCGGACGATCGGTTTAACCAAGAAGTCGATCGTAAAAGCGGCTATGTGACTCGCAACCTCGTCTGTGTTCCATTGCGTGATGCCGACGGCACGGTGATCGGGGCATTCGAAGGAATCAATCGCAACGGTGACAAGCTGTTCAATGATGCCGATGTCGAGTGTCTTGAGCAGTTGGGAACTCAAGCGGCGGTTGCCGTTCAGAATCTTCGCGAAATCAGTCTGCTGAATCGAAGTCGAGATCAGTTGGCTCAAACAGTCGCCGGCCAAGTTCAGATTGTTGGAGACAGTTCAGCGATTGCCGCTTTGCGAGATACGGTGAATCGTCTTGCGTCGACAGACCTGCCGGTGCTTGTTCTTGGTGAAAGTGGTACTGGTAAGGAAGTTGTGGCAAACGCGATTCACTTCGGCGGCGCGCGTGCTCAAAGTCCATTCGTTGCTGTGAACTGTGCGGCAATCGCCGAAAGCCTTTTGGAAAGCGAGTTGTTTGGGCACGAAGAAGGAGCTTTCACGGATGCTCGTAGTTCACGTCAGGGAAAGTTTGAATTGGCCGATGGGGGAACTCTGTTCTTAGACGAAGTGGGTGACATGAGTCTCGGCGGCCAAGCCAAGCTGCTGCGTGTGCTGGAACAAAAAGTGATTACTCGAGTTGGCGGGTCCGAAACGATTCCTGTGAACGTGCGGATCGTCGCGGCAACCAATGCGAATCTGGCAGAATCGGTTCGTGAAAAGCGTTTTCGTGAAGATCTGTACTATCGGCTCAGCGTTGTGACGCTCGACCTGCCTTCATTGCGAGATCGTCCGGAAGACATATTGCCTCTCGCAGAACACTTCTTAAATATGTTCGCAGAGAAAGCTCGTCGACCGGGCCTGATGTTGACTCCGGATGCTCGCCGCCGCATGCAGTCTCATGGTTGGCCTGGCAACATTCGTGAGCTACGAAACTTGATGGAACGAGTTGCCTATATGGCGGCGTCAGACCGAGTCGAAGTTGACGATTTGGCGTTTATTCTGAGTCCGGAAGAAGACAGCGCGGCTCAACTGTCGCTTGATCTTGGGTTGGATGCCGCCACCAAGGAATTTCAGAAGGATTTTATACGCCGCAGTATCAAGCAGGTGAATAAGAATATGACGGATGCAGCACGGCTGCTGGGCCTTCATCGATCGAACTTGTATCGTAAAATGAAGCAGCTGAAAATGAGCGAAGTTGGCAACGAAGAAGACGAAGACTGATTGGCCTGAACCCACATTGTTTGCTGGGCCAAGAAATCAGCGCAGTGTGTTTCCGTTATGATCTCTATAACGCCCCGCATTACTGGCTCAGTCCGCTGGCTCGACCTTAGGCATGCGTCTGCACGGGGTTCGTCTGGACCGCATTCGGCGTGCACGGCATTCAGTATGCGACGCATTCGGTGTGCACTACATTCAGCCTGCATGCCAAGTATCGATGCTGCACAGGCGTGGCGTTATTTGGCGACTGGAATAGGACTGAAGCGGGCAAGCTTTGTCTGGTCTGAGTGTTTAAATGATGAATCAGTGCACGGTCATAAATCAGTGCACGGTCATAAACTAGTGCACGGTCATAAATTCAGTGCTGTTCAGGTAGGCCCAAAGCATATCTTCGATCGCAATGACTTGTCCGGATTTTGGATTTTGGCGTTTCAGTTGCTGCACATGACGTCGAAACGCTTTGCGTTCTGCGTCCGTGGGGTTTCGAGCCAGCAATGATTTCGCCAGTGCTTCAAGTGCTTTGGTCGTGGCTCCTTTGTTGTTTTTCACGACGATGGTCGAGGCAGTTCGGATGGCGTCGTTAATTTCCGATCCATTCATCATGACCATCGCTTGAGAAATCGTGCCTTCGAAGTCCATGGATTCGTCGTTTTCATCGGTGCCATAAGCCGTTGCGAACTGACGGACCCAGTCTCGACGATGAACGGCGTGTTCTTGTCGACTGGCAAGCGATTGGTTGCCGACAGATTGAATGGCCACTCGGATCGATTCATAAACTTGCTCGGGACTCATTCGTCGAGCGTAGACTCGAGAAAACAAGGGGACTTCACCCACTTCAGGAGCATCCGTTGCTGTGCTTTCAGCAGAGGCCGTTTGGACCTGCTGGCTGGATCTGTGCCATGCATCTGATAGCGCGATCCACTTCATTAAACGCTTTAAGCTGTAGTCTGATTTTACAAAAGCTTCTGTGAGAGCATCAAGAAGTTCAGGATGACTGACGGGCACGTGAGGCCCCATGTCGTCGATTGGATTTGTGAATCCATAACCGAAAAAGTGTGCCCACATACGATTTACCATGGCTCGTGCCACAGTGTTTGCAGAATCAGTAGCGAGCAGTTTGGCTAATGCGATGCGTCGATTTTCGACACTGCGATGATCGAGTGTTTGTCCATCGAATGTTGGCAGGACTCCAATACTGAGGCCACTGCGGTTTTCGAAGTAGGTCATGCGTTCGTTTTCGGGGCGATCTTCCAGCTTCCATGGCAAATCTGGCATGGCCTTTTTCTTGTCCGCATCCGCAATTCCCACGCTCACCTTTTGAGTGTCTTTGAAGAACGCGTTCAGAGCCCAGTAATCTCGCTGTTGAATTCCTTTGGCGAACGGGTGGTCATGGCATTGAACGCAACTGATTTGTTGCCCAAGGAATAGTCTTGCGGTGACTGCCGTTGCGGGGGTCGCCTGGTTGTTTAAGTGAGCCAGTAGGAAGTTGGTTGCTCCGTTGCGATCATTGCGGCCTCGAGCAGTAATCAGGTCTGTCACGGTGTCGATCCACGGTTCATCATTGGAGAACCGAGTGACGAGATATTCCTGCAGTTTGGGACGATTGACTCCGGGGCGATTTGTTCGCCCAATCATCAATTGAGTCCAAACGTCCGCGAGATATTCGGGGACTTCATCGTTCTGGGTCAGCTGATCAATAAGCACCGAGCGACGTTCGGTTTTGGGCACTGAGCGGAAGGCTTGGATTTCTTGAATTCCCGGAATGCGACCAGCGTAGACCAAGTAGGCCCGCCGAACCCATTCGGAATCGTCAGCACGTTGAGACGGTTTGACTTCTTGATTTGTCCAAGACTGCTGCAACAGTTCATTGATGGTCTGCACAACATCTGAGTCTGAAAACTGAGCACCAAATCGGGAAGCCGCCCTCGGGACTTCGGTAACAGCGATCGACGGTGGAGCATGCGTTCGGTTTCCCGGGAGTGCCACCTGCGTGTTCAGAGGTTTCAAGTCGTCATTTGAATTTGGGCTTTGTGAATCGTTGGTCGGTTCATTTGCAGCAACAAGTACGCTGCTTGATGGCTTGTCGCCGCCTTCTTCGTTTGCTTCTGAGCTTGGTGCAACCAAGACTGGGTTGGGAGCGTCGTCTTGCAACAGTTGCCAGCCGACAATTGCGACAAGTGACAGCGCCAGCATTGAACAGATCGCCACAATCCTAGACTGTTTGCTGCCTCTTCCGACGGGCGCCTTGGAGTTTTCGATGCAAGTCGTGATCTTGTCTGGAGAGATCATGTCGTTTGCATCAACGTGTGATCCCATCCCGGTATCCCAATGAAGGGCTCCATGGAGTGCCGTGTAGTTGCAGTATATGTCAATAAGATCTGGGTATTGCCCGAGAAGCTCATTTAGCTGCTGGCGATGAGCATCCGTGCCGCGTCCTTCGAAGATCTTGTCCAGAATACGCAAGAGCTGTTGTTCAGAAGACATCACGAGAGTCCTCCTTCTTCCGCAAGGCGAATTGTTTCTACCTGTTGTTCAATGCACTTCATAAGTGTTCGTCGAATTCGACCGAGAGACTGGTAAACGGAATTCGGGGGACGCCCCAGTTGTTTGGCAACTTGGTCGCCGTTGGAATTTGCTTCATAGCGTAATCGAATGATCTCGCGATCTTTCGGCTTCAGCCTTTGGATGCACGTAGATAAAGCTTCTCGACGACGACCGTCGAGAGTGCTGGGTTGCGATTCTAAGCGTGTGGACACAAGTTCTAGGATGCCGTCGTCCAGCAGTGCAATTTTGTTTCCCTTGTTTCGTCGATAACGGAATACTTCTAGTCGTGCGATGGTCCGTCCCCAAGCGATGAAGTTGGTCCCCAATTCAAACTGATGCCATTTTCGCCAGATGACCACGTTTGTTTCTTGGAGCACTTCTTCCGCATCGACTGGATTGCCCAGCATTGGAAGTAAGTACAGGAACAGTGGGCGTTGAGCGGCCGTGAACGAACGAATGAATTCTTCCGAAGCCCCTTCGTGCGAGAGTTCAGCTTTACTTTCTTCAGGGTTGGCAGGTGGCTTGGTCATGAAGCACATCGCGAATCAAAAATGGCTGCTTCGGGGATTCCGAAGCAGCCATGGTCAACTTTTCGGTGCCATCAATTTGTTGGATGCTGCATAGGTCTTACAGTGCCAACACAAGTGACAGCAAATTGGCTACGAACAGGTCAGCATTAGCCGATCAGTTCTTGGATAGGAGTTCCACCGTTGGCGAGACGCATTGGGCGGCCTCGTTTTGATGTGTGCACCGTATCCAGTGGGATTCCCATGGCGTAGGCCACTGTCGCCCAGATATCGCCTGGCAAATAGGCCTTGCTGTTATCCGCGACTCGAACACCATCCTTGTCGGTGGCACCAACCGCTTGGCCATTCTTAAGGCCACCGCCACCCATCATGACGCTCCAGCTGGCCGCCCAGTGATCTCGACCGACGTTTTGGTTGATGCGTGGTGTGCGTCCAAATTCGCCCATCCAAACAATTGTGACATCGTCCAGCATGTTGCGTTGCTTCAGGTCGGTGACTAAACCAGAAATGCCTTGGTCAAGGACCGGCAGTTTCTGATTCTTGAGGTTGTCGAAGACTCCGTTATGAAGGTCCCAACCACCCAAGTTCACTTCAATGAAGGGAACTCCAACTTGGACAAGCCGTCGAGCCATCAAAAGGCTTTGGCCAAATCCATTGGCTCGCCCCATGCCCATTCCACCGCCACCCGTGGAATTATAGAGAGCCTTGGTTTGTTCGCTCTCGGCTTCAAGTCCCAATGCGGCATCGGCTTTGTCGACGTCGAACGCAGCCATCTGACGTGAAGTCATCAGGTTGCGTGCGCTGGCGTAGACGTTGGCATGGTCTTGAGGAAGTTCACCTCGTCGAGAACTGATGAAGTTGTTTTCGACAGCCTTCAACATTTCCCAGCGACCGGGCAATCTTTGCTTGTCTTTTTCAGAGGGAGCATTGTTGATGCGACCATCTGTGCCCACGGAAAACGGAGCATGAGACATGCCCAAGAAACCAGCTTGACCAGAACCACCACCGATAGAAACGAAGCTTGGAATTTCTAACGTGTTGCGGTTGCGACCTACTTCATGGCTGACGACAGAACCAAACGTTGGATGAACAACGGTGGGATTCGGCACGTAGCCTGTGTGCATGTAGTAGCGACCACGACCATGGTCTGCTTCGCGAGTGCTCATTGAACGAACCAGCGAAAGATCATCAAAGACCTTGGCTGTTTCTGGCATGTGCTCGCAAATTTGAACTCCGGAAGCTGCCGTGTTGATCGGTTGGAATTCTCCACCGTTCTTGCTGCCTGGTTTCAGGTCCCAGATGTCGATTGTGGGTGGTCCACCGCTCATCCACATAAGAATGCAGGCTTTGCGTTTGGCTTGCACCGTGGCGGCATTGGCCTGCACGTGAGACAGGAAGTTCATTGCAGGCAAAGTGGCCGCCGCAGTGGCCATGTGCTGCATAAAGTGGCGGCGATTCATGCCGTAGTTGTTCCAGGGTGTCATAAGCTGAATCCTCGAGTAAGGAACGGGTGGTGAAGAAATCGTATTTCGGTGATGGCAAAACAAGCTGGGTTGAGAACGTTCTATTAACTCCCAATTTTCCAGTCACTGTTCGTCATGTTTAGTGGTTAAAAATGAATTCATTGGAATTCAAGAGAGCCCAGAACAGGTCCTGATAGGCGGCTGCTCGATTTGCTCCGTAGCGGCTGATCATTTTGCCAGCGTTTCGCATTTCGGCTCGCCCCGGCATTCGTGTCAGAGAAGCCATATACAGCTTTTGGATTTTCTTGCTGTCGGGCTCATTTGACATCATGGTTTCGTAAAGGAAGCTGCCCCGGTCGGCGTTGACAGCTTTTTGCATCAGTTCGCTATTCATCATCATCAACGCTTGAGGAATTGTGCCGTTGAAGGTGGTTGCTTCGTCGTTTTCATCGGTGTCGAAAGCGACAAAGAACTGCCCCATCCATCGACGCCGTTGATCCTCTTGAGCTTCCCAGCCTCCTCGCCCCGCTTTGTGAGCACTACTGGCAACGATCAATGAATCGTAAAGTTGTTCAGCCTGCATGGATTTCATGTACATGTGACTGAACAGCGGCATTTCACCGGCAGACGGGTCGTCGATGTCATTCTCTTCGCCATACTGACTTGTCAGTGAATAGGCGTTGGTATTGGTAATCCACTTGATCAATTGCTTAACGTCGTAATCGGCTTTCACAAATTCGGCTGAAAGCCTTTCTAGGACCTCGGGGTGTGAAGCCGGGTTGTGAGGTCCCATGTCGTCAATCGGGCGAGTGAATCCGTATCCAAAGAACTGGCCCCATGTTCGGTTTACAAACGCCTTGGCGATCATTGGAGTTTCGCCATTGTCTGTCTTCACAAGCAGCTTGCCGAATTCCTTTCGACGATCAAACGCATTTGGTTCGATGGCTTCACCGTTGTAAATTGGGTAGGCCACTTGCATCAGGCCACTTCGTTTTTCGAAGTAAACTGGGCCTTCGAAGTCTCGAGTGAGTACTTCAGAGTAATCATCGACTTGGCGTCCCGTTGCCTCGTCGAACTTTCGGTGATCTCGTTTTTGAACCTGACGAAAGAAGCTGTTAAATTCCCAGAACTGTGCCTGTTGCCAGTTGTTGAATGGGTGGTTGTGGCACTGAGTACATTGGACCTGCATTCCCAGAAACAGCTTGGCCGTCTTTGCCGTTAGCTGCACAGAGTCGTCTGGCATTTGCATTTGAGCAAGTGTGTAATTGACTGCTCCGTTTTCTTCGAAGTGTCCTTCGGCTGTCACCAAGTCAATGACCACTTCATCCCACGGGCGATTTCGAGCAAACGCTTCACGATAGAATTTGGTCATTCCTTTTCGTGAAACTCGTCGAGGCTGTCCTCGACCGATGCTGTGATTTGTCCATGTCGTGGTGAAGTGTCGAACGTAGTCTGGGCTTTCCAGCAGTTCGTCAATCAGGATGCCCTGCTTACGAGGATTTTCATCCTTCATGTAGGCTTCTGCTTCTTGCATCGTGGGGATGCGTCCAATCACGTCCAGGTAGATGCGGCGAAGAAATTCTTCGTCGCCTGCCAGAGACGATGGTTTGATTTCGTTATCTTCGTAGCCCTGTTGAATCATTGAATCAATAAATTCAACGACCGACGTCTGTCCGCCGGATTCAACGTCTTCGGCAGCAAAAGTGCTCGATGAACAGCATGCGGCGGCTGCAAGGGCGAGAATCGCGAATTGCTGCCCGAGGCGAGATGTTGATTGTACGAGAGTTCGTGTCATTTCAGGTTTTCTTCTGATCATATGGCCGACTCCTGACTGCTCTAAATACCTGCAGAGGCGGAAAAACGCAGGTTCATTGGAACACTACACCCTAGAAACCGGCGGGTGTTCGTGTCATTTTCACGTGGACCGAGGCAATTGCCAGAATCTCCGCAGAAATTGTTCTGTGTCGCCTGATCGCATCAGACGAATTTTCCCCACATGTTGACGAAGTTCACCGTTTTGCTACAGACTCCGTAAAATGTCCCGCATTTCACGTTCATCGACGGTTTGCAGATTGCCAAGCGAATAAACGTGGTGATGCACCTTCAGATAGAGGCGATTAGGCAATGAAAATCACGTTTTTAGGTGCGGCTGGCGAAGTCACGGGAAGTCAGCATCTGATCGAAACCAGCACACGGCGAATTTTGCTGGACTGTGGGTTGTTTCAAGGAAAGGACGAAGAGACTCGCCCTAAGAACAAGATCTTCCACTGCTCACCTCGAAACCTGGATGCCGTCATCCTGTCTCACGCTCATATCGACCACAGCGGTAATCTGCCAGGCCTCGTGAAGGCTGGTTTTGATGGCCCCATTTTTTGCACTCAAGCAACAGCCGATATCGCCAGTATCATGTTGCGAGACAGCGCAAAAATTCAAAAGGAAGATGCCGCCTACCGTCGCAAGAAGGCCAAGTCTGACGGTGAAGATACCGAGCCCCTGTATTCAGAAGACGATGCCAAAACAGTTCGCAAGCTGTTCGAGTATATCGACATCGGCAAATGGGAAGACGTTGGCGATGATGTGCGAATTCGATTCCATCACGCAGGCCATATCTTAGGTTCAGCGATCACCGAACTGGAGCTCAAAGACGAAGGCGAATGGAAACGAATCGTGTTTACTGGAGACCTGGGTCGCCGAGGCAAGCCGTTGCTTCCAGATCCGGTTCCTATTGAACGCTGTGACGCGGTGATCACAGAATCGACGTACGGTAATCGAGTTCATCCGACGCCGGCAGATGTCAAGGCAGAGCTTGCTCGTGTGATTTGCGATGCGTCGACTCGAGGTGGCAAAGTCATCATTCCAGCCTTTAGTCTCGGCCGGACTCAGCTATTGGTGTATCTGCTGAATGAACTTCGCAACGAAAATTCAATGTGCAAAGTTCCCGTATACATTGATAGCCCCCTAGCAACTCGGCTCACAGATATTTACCGACATCATCAAGAGGACATGGACGACGACGTGAAAGCGACCTTGGAATTCGACGATGATGTCTTCGACTTTGACGGGCTGACATACGTGAGATCTCGAGATGAAAGCATGGCGCTGAATCGACGTGAAGGACCATTCGTCGTGATTTCAGCAAGCGGGATGTGCGAGAACGGACGAGTTGTGCATCACCTAAAACACGCCGTGAGTGATCCGAAGAGTACGATCATGATTATCGGTTGGCAGGCTCGAGGCACATTGGGACGCCAGCTGGTTGAGCGTCGGGACCATGTTTACATTCACGGTCGCAGGCAGGCATTGGAAGCAAAGGTTGAAACTGTCAACGGCTTGTCTGCTCATGCTGATGCAGAAGATTTTCGCTGGTGGTTCAACGAACTGCAGAAGAACGGTGGATGTGGTCGAGCCTTCATCGTGCATGGCGAAGAAGAATCCGCGATTGCCCTAATGAATTTGATCAAAGACTGCTGCGACGAACATCCAGTGGTGCCAGCGTTTCAGGACTCGTTTGAAGTCTAATGCTGCGGCGAAATTCGTTTGGCAGCTTGAGACATCAACCCCGTTCTTGATTCTCGAACGCATCGCGAGATGCCAGCGGTGCTAAGGTGAGGGTGCTGGCGTCGCTGTGGAGACGTCGCTGTGGAGAGGAAGTTGCCGTGTCGAGGTTGCCGTGAAGGCAGCGGGTTCGAGACTCGTGATGGTGTTAAACAGTCTTTATCTGTTCCATGGCATCCATTTGCTTTTCCAGCTTTTCAGCTTCGGCCATCATCTGTGAATAGGTTTGCAGATCGCCTTTGCGCTGAAAATCTACGGCTCGACCTAGGAGATCAGCGTGTTGCTTTTGCAGTTTTTTCAACGGGTTTGATTTCAGCCAGCCAAACATCAGTCTTCATCCTATCGAACGTCTCAGAGTAGAAGTGAGGTTGTAGGCTCAAGCGACAATTCGGCGATCCTAATTTTTACAGGTCTTGGCCGTCTTGCGTTTGGATTGGCTCGTTGGCGTTAAAATTGTGGTGTTAAAATTGTGGCGTTGGGACCGTGGTGTTTGGGCCGTGGCGAGGCCACCTTGTTTTGAGGCTTCTGATTCTTGTCTATTTGGGGTAGTTCGGAGCAGGAGCATGCGAATCAGACTGATAGCGATCCAAGTGCGGCTTCATCATGTGGCTGTTGGAATCGAACGTTGCGTTCTTCGGGACCGCTACGACACCATTTTCGGTGACTGTCAGTCCGTTGCGTCGATCTTCTTCTGGATCGTATCCAATTCGCATGCCTTCTGGGATCACGACATTCTTGTCGATGATCGCTTTTCGGATTCGAGCATAACGTCCAATGGTGACGCCTTCGTATAAAATGCAAGCTCTGACTTCGGCGTAGCTGTTGACTCGAACGGAAGGTCCGATGATGGATGATTCAACTGTTCCGCCAGAAATGATGGTGCCGGGGCAAACCATGCTATCTACCGCATAGCCGACTCGGCCCTGCCCTGACGAATGGTCGTTGAACACAAACTTTGGTGGAGGCAACGGTTGCTGAAAGGACCGAAACGGCCACCGACTGTCGTACAGATTGAATTGAGGATCGACAGAAATGAGATCCATATTTGCTTCATAGTATGAATCTAGAGTCCCCACATCTCGCCAATAATTTGGGAAACGTGTGGCGGGGTCTTCGAACGACCATGCTCGTACTCGACTGTCTTTGATGATTGATGGGATAATGTCTTTTCCAAAGTCACGATGGCTGCCTAAGGTGTTGGCATCGTGACAAAGATGTTCAAACAGAAATTCTGTCTTGAAAACATAGATCCCCATGGACGCCATGCACTGATCCGGATTGCCTGGAATGCAGGCCGGTTGAGCGGGCTTTTCTGCGAAGTTGACGACTCGATTAGATTCGTCAATCTGCATGACACCGAAACGGTCCCCTTCGTCAATCGGAACAGGGATACAACCGATCGTGCAATCAGAATCTGACTGGATGTGATCTTCGATGAACTTGCTGTAGTCCATTTGGTAAATGTGATCACCGCTTAAGATCATTACATGTTTGGGCCCGAGTTGTTCGATCGTGTAAATGTTTTGATACAAAGCATCAGCCGTGCCCTGATACCAGTTTTCGTCGACTCGTTGTTCCGGAGGACGAACGGTGACGAATTCACCGAGTTCTGAACTTAGAAAATGCCAACCTCGTTCGATGTGACGTTCAAGGCTGGCCGCCTTGTATTGAGTCATCACCAAAATTTTTCGCAGACCGCTATTGATGCAGTTGGATAGAGCGAAGTCGATAATGCGGAACGCCCCGCCAAATGGAACGGCGGGTTTACTACGATCTGTGGTTAAAGGCTCAAGTCGAGATCCCTTGCCACCGGCCAAAATGACGGTCAATACATCCTGCATCATGATCTCATCCTTAGTCTGCAGGATGCGTCGGCGGGACGGTTGATGGGGGTTTAGCCCCGAAAAGTTTTGCCGTTGCTTCCTGCTGCAAACGGAACGATAACGTCTTAGGGGCAGACCGCGAGATCAATTCCCCTGTGTTCCAGTGGGATTCTTTGATCCGACTGCAAAAGTGCTGGAGGGTTTCCCCGATGGTTTCTCTCGGTTTCGTCTCCTCTTTCACCGCTTGGCAGTGACCCAGAGCGGTTTTAGTTTGGTCCCGCAATCACGGTTTGTCTGACCGTTTATCTGCAGCGAAGCATTGATGAAATGCGAATGAAGTCCGGCCGTACGACAACAACAAAATCTTGCAAGACACAAGAAATTCATCATGCTTTTGTTGTCTTTGGAGCGTTTCGTAGCTTGCGAAACGCACCCGCTGGTCTTCGGCAAACCGCCCGCTGTTCTGCAGGAATGCGTGTGTCGTTTTCGTCTGGTTTGTCGTGCGGGTTCGTTTGGCCGGGACGGAATGGAAGGTTGTTTTAGGTGGCAGAGTTTGCTGTTACTGATTCGTTGACGAAATGCAGTAGAGCCTGTCACCACTTCGCATGAACAGTTCACCATCGCTGATGGCTGGCGTGCTGCTGAAGTCTGATGAATCTTGTGGAAATCCGTCGTTGTGAGCGATCAGTTCAAATGTGTCGCCAGCTTTCACCACGTAGCTTTCTCCATTGCGGCCAAAGAAGATCATTCGATCGCCAATCGCAACCGGTGATGAATAGTCTGCACTTCCAAAGCCTTTGGCGGCTCCCCCTTTTCGAGGCAATCTTTCTTTGTAGACGTATTCGCCTGTTTCGCTGTTTGCTGCATAGAAGATGCCGCCCGATCCCCAATATAGATTTTTACCGACCAAGATGGGGGTGTTGATGCCAGACCGCAGAGAAACATCAAAGACTGTTTCAATAGTGGTGCCAATTTTCAATCCCATGGCTTTCCCCTTCCGGCTTCCCATCAACCACGCTTTGTCGTCTTTCACAACAATACTGCCGCAGGTGGAATCGTTGAGCGGAGACTTGGCTGTCCAAATTTTGTCACCGGTCGCGGGATCAATGGCCACGACTTGGTTGGGCACGTTGAATAAAATTTGATCTCCAGACGCCGCATTGACCACCGCTGGTGTTGACCAGCAGTTGGTGAATTTTTCATCTTGGACTGACCACACTTTGTCTCCTGTCATTTTATTCACAGCGACCAGCTGATTGCCCACAATTCCCGCGTTTACAATCACCAGATCGTTGTACACAATCGCGCTGGCTCCGCCTCCCCATTTTGCTGGATCGGACTGAGTACCAAGGCTGGTTTGCCAAACTTTTTTGCCGTTCAAGTCGAAAGCAAACAGACCCGACTTTTCGAACAGCACGTAGACGTGCTTCCCATCAGATGTAGGTGTACTGCTGGCATAGCCGTGCTGAGTAATAAAGCCTTGGTAATTGTCTTCTGCAACCTGAGCTGTTTCTGAGACTCGCCAAAGTTCTTTGCCCGAAGTGCGTTCAAAGGCAAGCAGGTGGCGAACCAAATCTGCTTTATGACCGGGGGCCTTTGGATCGAGCCCATAGCCGGTGTAGCAAGTGACAAAAATTTGGTCTCCGACGACAATCGGAGACGACGTACCATTGCCCGGAATATCAGTTGTCCACTTCAAGTTTTGCGTCGACGACCATTCCGTAGGAACTGAACTTTCAGCGGCAATGCCGGTGCCATTGGGGCCTCGAAACCGAGTCCAGTCGCCCGCAAAAGCTGATGACGTAAACAAACACGCAGTGGTGAAGGTAAGGACGAAAGATCGCATTCTGAGATTCCTGAGCCGATGAAAAATGTTGATTTGTGTCAGCAATATCGAAGCAGTTTGACAGCATCACATCGAAGGGGCTCGTGTTTTTAGAAGCTGGGCAAGGATTGGCAGTAAGCGTTTTTGTGAATTCTGAAGGCGAGGCAGGTTAGCCAACTTTTTTTAGGTATTCGGCAACCAGAACAATAACAGTCCCGTTTACTCGTCCTTCAACATGTTTCGGGTTTGGTGTGAGGCGAATTTTCTTCACCGTTGTTCCGCGTTTTGCAGTGAAGCCTCCGCCCTTCACCACCAGGTCTTTGATCAGCGTGACCGTGTCTCCGGCATTCAAGGTCACGCCGTTGCTGTCTTTTGTTGGTGTCGGTGCTTGGTCGCCGTTGGTCACTCCAGCGTTGGCCCAATTCAGTGTGTCTTCGTCTAGGTACAGTTGTTCCAGCAGGCTTTGAGTCCAGTCTGCTGCCTTCAGTGCCGTTAACATACGAAAGGCAAGAACTTGGACAGCCGGGATCTGGCTCCACATGCTATCGTTTAGACATCGCCAGTGATTTGCATCAGCCAGACTTGGATCTTCAATTTGTTGCTGGCATGTATCACACAACAATGCGGCCTGATCAGTCGTGCCATTATTGTTGGGCGTGACGGCATACACGTTTAAGTTTTGAGCAGCGCCGCAAAGTTCACACAGGTTTTGACTTCGTTGGATGAGTTCTTCGAGCATGTGAATTTTAACCGTTTGGAAAAAAGAACTCGTAGGAATTAATGTTTTCGTAACGCATCGGGCGTGATCAGGTTGTCACTCGTTGAGTCACCACGATTTTTGCTTTGCCTTGAATTCGCAAAAAGAAAATCACTTTCACAGGACCGTCTCCTCGAGGAAGTTTGGTCTGTAGTTGACTGGCGTCCACTTTTAAACGGCGGCACTTGACGTCACAGCGTGAAGCAGGATGTTTACGAAGATATTTCTTTAGACCAGTCAGATTGTTGGGCAATTCCGCTTCGATTTGAAACGCATTGACGAAGCTGGAATCCGGGCAAGTTGTTCCAGTGAAATATTCTTCTTCAGGATCTAAACGTAGCAGATTGTTTTGTTCTCCGAAGACATCCAGCAGGCCGCTGCGAACCAATGCTGGGTCGGGGTCGAAAAGATAGTCGCCAAGGCTATCTGCTTGTTCGCACCATGCATCCAATGGGTTCGCAGCCAGAGTTTCTCCGGTGGGTAAACTGGTGGCTCGGAAAGAAACATCAGATCCTAGTTCACCGAACCAAACGGTGGCTTCACGGCATTCACCGTTCAGGCTGATCAATTCGATTTCGCAGCCAGGGAATTTCTGCATGAAGTTGGACGCGGGGCTGATTTTGATGGCTCCGCCTATGGCTTCACTTACTGCGGTTTGCATCCACGTTAAGTCGGGGCAGTACTGTTCTAATCGCTTTGTGGGCAAGTCACGCTTGGTGCGTCGATCTGGATCAGCGTGAATCCATTTCCCCGCAAGTTCGGCCGCAGCCGCATCTTCATTGAGCACCTGAAAATCGCTTGTCCGATCTGTTGCCCAAACTTGCATATTCCAGAGCGTCCGGAGGCTCATGGCTTCGTCCACATCGATTGCCGTCACTGGGCCGCGTTGCAACAAAGCTCGACTATCCATACCGATGCCAGAGCACAGATCGAGGACAGGTTCAGATTGTGGAAAACGCTTTGCTTTGTATTGAGCAATTTCCCAGGCGGTTGATTGTTCAACGGCTTGTCGCGTCAGCCAAAGCTGGTCGGCGTGGTCCAATTTCCCTTCGACTTTGGCTCGAATTTCACGCAATGCAATCGCTGCAGAAACGACGTCTCCGGGATAGTCTTTTCGAAGTTTCATCTGAATGCCCAGTTCTTTGCCTGTCGCTTTGGCAAGGCGGTCGAAGAGTTCTGGGCTGCGTTTCAAGTGCCGAATCACTTCGGCGTGGTCTGTCAGTTCCGACACGAACGGGGATTTCCTGAGTGGATTGATTGGCTGTTGCTGAAAAAGGCACGATTGTGCCGAGCGTCGGTATTCTGAGTGATGTGAAGACGAATTCCGAACCGCAACCGAACAACCAGTTGCAGATTGCCACAATTCTATTGAGTCTGTCTCGATTTCAGGGGCGACCGTGGTGGCTGGCGGTGGATTCTCGGGTTGGGTGTCGGTTCGAACGTGAATCGTGTGTTCGAATGCGAATTTCTTTGAGCCGCCATGCTGCCGGCTCAGCGCTCATCGAGCCCACAACTGCGATTCATCATCGCACAGAAAACGATCCCGAAAGCATACGAGAACTCATCAATTGGCTTCTCGTTTGCCTTTCAAACCCAGCTCTTTCGTGTCAGCTTCATTTCTGACTTTCGTGGCACAACGAATGTTACGGGAAGGCATTGCACTCGCGATTGGTGGAATGCAGGGCGTATTCGGTCAGCTTTTTGTTGCAGGCTCGGCGAAACTCTTTGACTTCACTAGACTTCGTCGTCGTCGTTTTCTTTCACCATTGACGAGCTTCCCTGATGTCCGAACTTCGATTCATTGATACTCATTGTCATCTTGACGAGCAGGCGTTTCGCCCCGATGTCGAAGAAGTGATTCAACGCGCATTGGACATTGGCGTTCACAGAATGTTGACCATCGGGGTTACGTTGCAAACCAGTGAAGCCGCCGTTGTGTTGGCGAACGACCATGATTGTATTTCTGCGGTGGTGGGAATTCAGCCCAACTATGCCAGTCAAGCGGCAGCGTCTGATTGGGATGAAATTCTTCGGCTCGCTCAGCATCCTCAAGTCGTGGGTGTCGGCGAAACGGGATTAGATAAGTACTGGGACCATGCTCCCTTGGACGTTCAGCAGGACTACTTTCGAAGACACCTGCAACTGTCTCGTGAAATCAAAAAGCCGTTTGTCGTGCATTGCCGAGAAGCAGAGGCCGAAGTTTTAGAGATGCTGGAGGCAGACTTTGCGAATGGGCCACTGAACGGATTGATGCATTCGTTTTGCGGAGACATCGCGATGGCCGCTCGTTGCGTGGAAATGGGAATGTACATCAGCTTTGCTGGCATGGTGACGTTTAAAAAGAATGATGAGCTCAGAGCCGTGGCGAAGACTGTTCCGTTGGATCGCATTTTGATTGAAACAGATGCTCCGTATTTGGCTCCTCATCCCAAACGAGGCAAACGTAACGAGCCGGCATTGGTGGTTCACACGGCACAATGTTTGGCCGATGTTCACGGAGTGAGTATCGATACGTTCGCCGCGAAAACGACAGAAAATGCATCGACGTTGTTCGGAGTTTCTTAGCATCGATTTGATGCGAGTTCTGGCATTGATCGGTCTGGTGCAAACCGAATGATCGCTCGCGCGGGGCTCGTCTTTTTCCGTTTCCACGACGCAAGCAACACGACGCAAGCAACATGACGAATTCCGGCTATCGCCCAGAAATCGATGGACTGCGAGCCATCGCTGTGATGGGCGTGGTTTTGTATCACGCTGGCTTGGGCGTTTCAGGGGGCTATGTCGGAGTTGACGTTTTTTTCGTGATTTCAGGATACCTGATCACGGGGATTATCTTGCGAGCTCAGGAGGCAGATCGCTTTTCTGTGCTGGAATTTTTTGAGCGACGTCTTCGAAGAATCTTTCCCGCTTTGTTCGTCATGATTTTGGTGACGCTTGGAGTGTCGGCTTGGGTGATGGTTCCGAACGACTTTGATGACGTTGGGCGATCGGCGATTGCTCAAGCCCTATTCGTTGCCAACGTCTTCTTTTGGCAAGATACCAACTATTTTGCTGGACCGGCAGAATTGAAGCCGCTGCTACATACGTGGTCTTTAGCTGTGGAAGAACAGTTCTACTTCATTCTGCCTGCTCTGCTCGTCGTTTTAAAGAATCGAAGTCGCCGTTACGTTTTCAGAATCCTTCTTGTAGCGACACTCATTTCGTTTTCTGCAAGTTTGTATGGGGTGGTTCATTACACGGGCGCTACCTTCTTTCTGTTGCCAACACGGGCGTGGGAATTGTGCTTTGGCTGTCTGTTGGCGACGTTCAATGCTCAAGCGGTGTCTCGACCTAAGCGAGATGGTCTGATTGCCGCCGCAGGATTGATTTCCATTGTTGCCTCGATGCTTCTGCTTGACCGCCGCACTGTTTTTCCCGGCTTAGCCGCGTTGCCTTCGGTTGCTGGAGCAACGGCCGTGATCTATGCGACGTTCGCAACGAAAAACTGTTTCATCGCACGTCTGCTCGCTTTCAGACCTTTGGTCTTTGTGGGGCTGATTTCTTATTCGCTGTATTTGTGGCATTGGCCCGTGCTGGTGTTTCTAAGGTACTCGGGAGTCTCATTGAGCTCTTCGAATGTAGGGCCCTTTTTAGGCGGCATTTTTACGATTTCCGTTTTGTCTTGGCGGCTTGTCGAACAGCCTTTTCGAAGTCAGCGGTTCTTGAAGCGGCGTAGAGCCGTTTTTCTTTGCTCGTTCGTGATGATCTTCATTTCAATCGGCCTGGCGACTGGAGTCGTTTACACGGACGGAATGAAAGGCAGGTTTCAAGGTGATCTAGCGCAGCTTGTGGATGACACGGAATGGCGAGGAGGCGAGTATCGCTATCGTGAGGGCTTGCCCATTCGTCGCGACGTTCTTCCTGTATTGGGTTTACCATCCTCGGATGCTGAACGGCTCGACTTTGTGCTGTGGGGGGACAGTCATGGCATGGTGATGTCGGCCTTGTTCGACGACATTGCGACACAGCTGAAACTTTCTGGAGTGGTGATTGCGCGACAAGGGCGAGCACCTTTGCCCAACGTTTGGAATGTCGCGGACTCAACGAAAGCTAAGATTGATAATCAGCGAGCGTTGGGAGACAAAATCGTGGCATTTCTGATCAAAGAACGTCCTCGACATCTGTTTCTTGTGTGTCGATGGAGTGCTAAGTGTGAAGGCATGTCGGCCGTTGAACGTGCCGCTGATTCTGCGGGTGGAAGATTTGCAGGGATGGTGGTGGATTCAGAAGTTGCTGATGCAACACCTGAAAATAGTGCTCGTGCAATTGAGCGGCAGTTGGCCAATTTGATTCGATATTGTGAAGGCGTTCAGACCACAGTTTGGGTCGTGAGGCAAGTACCAGAAT
Organism: Fuerstiella sp.; assembly: GCA_039974975.1. Classification (GTDB taxonomy): domain Bacteria; phylum Planctomycetota; class Planctomycetia; order Planctomycetales; family Planctomycetaceae; genus Fuerstiella. Next base: position 91,915 of record JBDWHY010000127.1, read on the forward strand.
CTGGTGTTGCTCAGCCTGCTCGAGACTTGGTTCTTCGTCGAATGGGCATCAACAGAAAAACGCGGGGACAGCGTGGTTCCATCACAGAACACGATGTGAGGCAGAGGTTGCCTGATCAAATTTTTGATTCCTTGGCCGCTGATTTGCCAAAGCTTAGATTCCTCGATCCCGCGCCTTGGTTTTTCGATGCGAATGGTGTGCATCAAGAGCAACTGAAGGGGCGATCATTTTACCGAGATGATGATCATTTGACTCGGTGGGGGCTCGAACAACTGCGTCCCTTGCTGCAGGATTCGCTGACGGAAGTCCGCAGACAGACTGCTCGAACGTTGGACTAGTGGATCTACACGTCACCATTTTCTGTGCCTTGTGCGTTCACTGCTGTTCCCGTGATTCGTTGGCTTGGTGTCAATCGTTGAGGTAAGTCTCCGCCAGCTTTTCTCCCAGCCATACGATGCCTGGGGTGTCGATAACAAGCTGCTTTTTCTGAGTTGGCAGATCGAACGCTTTGAAATGGATGAAGTTTTTGTCGGGCGACATGACTTTCTGAAGTTCGGCCGTCACATCGATGTTGTTTACTCGTTCGTGATCTGTCGGAGGTTGCTGGCTGACATACCATTTCAGTTTGGGCGTATTTAGATCGTCACGACTCGACTGGACCAACGAAAGTAATCGTTCCGGAGCTGCCTTACGAAATGGTCCCCATGACATGTCGTTTTCACCAACATGATAGAAGATGCCAGTGAGTTCAACTTGATGTCCCCTTTGCTGCAGGTCCTGAATCGATTCGCGAATGAATGAAATGAAGTCTGGGTAAAGGTTGCGAGTTTTGGCTTCACTGCCTGCAGGCGTCCAATCGATGATTTGTGATCCACTGTGAGTGAATTTTGCGATTGCGATGTTGGGGATGGCGTGATCTTGCAGTGTTGTTGCAAAGCTTACTTCTGGTCCCAAAGTGTCGTAGAAACCAGCTGGCCTAAGTGGTTCCCACCCGTCTGATGCTCGGTATCCTCCGCCAATGTTGTACCTGTAGGCAATGGATGGGTTTGGTTTCAGTAGGTTTGCCTTGCCAGGTGTATCAGCAAGATCTTGCACGAACGCGCGTTCGCCTTCCATGTTTCGATGACCGGCAAGCACGAACAGTTTGACGGTGGAACGTTTGGGGTAAGGCCATGTGGTGAGCGGATAAGATTTTTTCTTGAGCTTGCCGATATTGGCAAGATAAGCATCAGCGTAATTGATTCCATGTTCCAATTGCCCCAGCGTTCCGTAGTGATAGTGCAGCCCGACTCCTCCGCCAATTTCCACGCCGACGTGAGAGGTTGGTATGTATTGAGCAAGAGCGTCGCTGTTGGTAACTTCTTTTTGGCCGACACTGATTGCGTGCATCCGTGGACGCAAATCCATTCCCCAGATAGTTTTGGTGCAGAGTTCTCCGACGTAGAACCTGAGATCTGGTTGATTCAGATCACGTCGCCAACGGCTGAAAAAGTTCTTCAGGTTCTTGCCATAGTTTTCCATGTACTGTGGATTGAACATGTCGTTTTCGCCTTGGTGCCACATGAATCCTTCAACGCGATATTTGACACCCTGAGACTTCAGGTCTGCGAGCGCGTCACGCACCCATTGCATTGCAAGCGGGTACATTTGAAAGCCCGTTGGTTCGTCTGGGTTCCAGTCTCCACCAAGATGAGTGCCTCCGGCCGCAACCTTGATAATGGCAATGGGGGCTTGGACATTGTTTGTGATTTTGCGAGCAAAGCTGAGTTCAGGACCAACGACATCATCGACGGGTTGCAGGTCGGTCCAGCCGTCAGAAGTCAGTTTGTTTTCTCGGCCAATGCAGTAAGAAAATCGAACGTTCGATTGCCGTGCTTCTAAACCGGTGAAAGGCGGAAACTTCTGGATGTCTTCGACCTTTGAATCTGAACCAACCATGTTGGATTGGCCAGCAAAAATGAATACTCGTACCGTTGTGTCGTCTTCCGCTTGGGTTGGACTTAGCATCATCAACAGCGAAGACAGGGCAGCAAAGATGAGATTGCTGTGGGTTTTTGCGTTTCGAGTTCTGTGATTCATTTTGGAACCCAATCTTTGACGTAGGTTAAGGAGAGCTGAATATTCGCGGCGGGTTCAGTTTGGCTGGGCTGGGCTGGGCTGGGGTTGGGCTGGGGTTGGGGTTGGGGTTGGCGTTGGCGTTGGTTGGGCAATTCCTGCGTCGACTCACCAGACAGGTTGATGGGACAGCAGTATTCCCACGGCGAACACGAAGAGAGTTAGCGGCTGGCGAAATTTGTCGTCAACAGGTCAGCGGAATCAGACATCTTGGCTGTTTGTATTTGAATGCACGCTATCGTTGGAATCAGCAATTCACAAAGCGTTGGTGGCAGGGGATGCTGCGACTGCGGCAAAATTGTCTTGTCCGAGGGATTTTTGTCTGTTGGATCGGAAATCTGGGGGAACCAGCGTAAGATGAGCCGTGTCGAACGGCTAATTGTTGCTTTTTGACAAAGGATTCCGACACTGGGGTTCTGTGAAGCATTTTTGGTTACCGCATTTTGAGTTCGCGCGTTTATGTCTACTGAAGAATTTTTGTCTGTTCCTAAAACGGACGTGCCAGCTGATGATTCGGCTGCCTCAAAATCGCCTGCCAGCGGACAGCCCTCGAGTGAGCAAACGGATGGGCAGGTTGATCCAGCCGATTTGGTTGGCCCGGGGGATTTGGCAGAGCCCACGTTCGACCCCACCTATGATACGGTGACGGTTCACGCTGATCGCGAAGAAGATCTTTATCAACGCAGTCTGGAAAACGCGATTATCAGCGCCAAGTGTGCCGATGAAATGCGGGCCAAAGACATCGTGGTTTTGGACCTGACTAAGATTGCCAGCATCGTCGACTTTTTTGTCATCGCCACTGGAAACAGCCGCCGGCAAATGCATGCGATTGCGGACGAAGTGAACCGGCAACTGAAGGGTGACCGAGGCAACGACCGTTTGGGAGTTGAAGGTTACCGATCTGAAGGAAACTGGTTGCTGATGGACTTCGGAGACGTGGTGCTGCATGTCTTTACCGAAGAAGGCCGAGAACTTTACGATCTTGAAAGCCTGAAGGCAGACGCGACTCGGGTTGATTGGCGACCTTTGGCAGATGCGATGCCACCTCTGCATACCAAAGCGAATGTTGATTCTGTGGACGGTACGGTCGCAGGCGATGAACTCGCATAGACGACCTTGTCTTGAAGGGAGCCGGCCAGTGATGTGTCATGAGCCGATGCTGCCAACACTGTTGATTTGCTAGGTTTTCCAATTGGGAAATCAGCAAGTCCAGTGATCCATGAAAAGGCGTCTCAAGCGGACAAAAGCTTCATACTTTTAAGTACAGTGGAATTCGACGGATGAATTTTCTGATCACGAACGATGACGGGTTCGATGGGCCCGGCCTGGCTGCTCTGTATCAAGCACTCAGTCCTCTCGGAACGGTCGCCGTGTCTGCTCCGGCCGTTTGCCATAGTGCCAAAGGGCATGCGGTAAACACTTGGAACCCAATTAAGGTTGAGCGACGTGAGGTTGCTCCGTTTGGGCAAATTGACATCGTGGATGCTTCTCCAGCGGACTGTGTGCGAGTTGGGTTGAGGGCTCCTGGAAAGTTTCAGCCGGACTATGTGATTGCTGGAATTAACACCGGAGCGAACCTAGGCGTCGATCTGTTTTATTCGGGAACGGCAGCGGCTGCTCGTGAGGCCGCGATTCTCGGAATTCCATCGATTGCCGTTTCTCGTTACATGCGGCCCGATCAGCCCGTCGACTGGGGGGCCATGGTGCCTCATGTTACTCGAGTGATTCGGCAGTTGATCAGTCCTGAACATCAGCTTGAAGCGGGCCATTTTTGGAATCTGAATTTTCCAGCGATCGCTGGTGATCAGCATCCGGACGAAATCACGTTTGCGGCTCAAAATCTAAAATCTCACGATATTCAGTTTGAACAGGTTCCAGACGCTGAACGTCCTGCTGAAAAGCAACTGACTGAACAGCAACTGTCTGAACAGCAACTGTCTGAACAGCAAAACGTCGCGTGGTTTCGCTATGCGGGCAATTTTCGAAGTCGCGGCTTGATGCCGGAATGCGACGTGACCTTGTGTTTTGAAGACAAAATTACGGCGACTCCGATCGATCTGTGTACGACAGCCAACCATCCTGCTGTACAGAAGTTCTGATTTATCCAGGCTGCCCAATTGCCGCTAATTGACTCTGGCCTGTTTGCGTGTCAGCATGCGTGCAGCGAGTATTCGGGAAAGCTTCCTTGGGATGGCCCGAATCCGCTTTGAATGATTCGTCTGACCGATTTTGCCAACGATTTAAGCGATTTCAGTGACAATGAACGAACGACTGACGATTCTCAGCGGACGAGCAAACACTCAGCTGTCGGGAGAAATCGCAGAGTATCTGGGCATCCAGCTTGGGCTGGTTGACGTCGGCAACTTTCCGGATGGTGAAATCAGCCTTAAGCTGAATCAAAACATTCGCGGCTGTGATGTCTTTATTTGCCAACCGACGTCTCCACCTGTCAACGACCACTTGATGGAACTGCTGGTGTTGATTGACGCCTGTCGTCGAGCCAGTGCGAATCGGATTACGGCCGTCATTCCGTATTTCGGTTATGCTCGGCAGGACCGTAAGGATTCTGGTCGAGTTCCGATTACGTCGAAGCTTGTTGCCAACCTGATTGTGCAGGCGGGCGCTCATCGAGTGTTAACGATGGACCTGCATGCAGCTCAGATTCAGGGCTTTTTTGATGTCCCCGTCGACCATTTGTACGCGGCTCCAATTCTTGACCGTCATTTTCAATCGCTCAACATTCCGGAAGACGAGCTGGTGATTGTCAGCCCGGATGAAGGCAGCATTAAGCGAAGTTTGCAGCATCAGGAACATCTTGGTGGCAGCCTGGCGATCGTCGATAAACGCCGCTCGAATGCGTTGGAAACGAAACAGGCAAATTTGATCGGCGGTCCGATTGAGGGAAAAACGGCTCTGATTTTTGACGACATGATCACGACGGCCGGTTCCATTACTGGGGCTGTGCGAGTCGCTCGGCAGCATGGTGCTCGGCGAGTTTTCGTTTCGGCGACTCATGGTGTTTTCTGCGGTCCAGCCGTTGATCGCTTAAACGCTTCCGAAGCGGATGGTGTTGTTGTCACAAACAGTGTGGCGATGGCGAGTGATTCAAAGATCAACAATTTGACCACCATTAGCGTCGCGTCATTGCTTGGCGAAGCCATTCGGCGTGTTCATCGCAATGAATCGGTGAGCTACTTGTTCGACTAGATCTGCAAGATGGGCGTCAGTTTGTAGGCTGCCAGAACCGCCAAGTGTGCTTCTTGGCTGGCGTTTGACTGCAATTCTTGTGACACCGAGGGCTAGAATTGGCCGCTCGTTTACAGCTGTGACTGCGGTTTTGAATGCCCCATTCAAGGCGAACGCTCGGCGGTATTGGTGAATGAATTGGCTTCGTGCAGGTTGAACACGAATCTGAACCGAGCTGAGAATCGGTTGATCGATCGCGCAGTCTGTGGGTCGGGGTTTACAGAACAGGTGGAATTGTCACACTTCGCGTCGGAATCTGGTTTTCACGTGTTGTCAGTACGGTCTGGCAGCTTTTACTGAAAAACGGAAGCCGCCATCGTTCGTATTTTTCCGGAGCAAGTGTTTCATGTCGTCGCCCGCGATTACCCCCGTTTACAAACGTGTCCTGCTGAAATTGAGTGGCGAGAGTTTCTGTCGCGAAGGCGAAACAGGAATCTCGATGACCGAACTTGGCAGCATTGTTGATCAGGTGAAGGAAGTCGTTGAGGCTGGCGTCGAATTGGCGATTGTGAACGGCGGCGGAAATATTCTTCGCGGCAAGCAGTTTTCGGATGCGAGCAGCACCATCATTCCTTCGACTGCTCATTACATGGGTATGTTGGGCACGGTGATCAATGCACTGGCGTTGCAGGACGCTTTGGAAAGTGCGGGCGTGGCGACTCGAGTACAAAGCGCGATCCGTATGGAAGGCGTGGCAGAACCCTTTATACGTCGTCGCTGTATTCGGCATTTGGAAAAAGGTCGAGTTGTGATTTTGGCCGCAGGAACTGGAAGCCCCTTTGTCACGACGGATACAGCGGCCGCTTTGCGGGCTCGTGAAATCGATGCCGATGTCGTATTGAAAGGGACGAAAGTCGACGGTGTGTATTCTGATGATCCCATGAAAAATCCTCATGCGATTCGTTACACAGAAATCAGCTACAAAGAAGTGATTGCTCAAAACCTTCAGGTCATGGATGCTCAAGCTTTTCATCACTGCATGGAAGACAAGAAGCCGATCGTTGTGTTCAATTATAAGAAGGTGGGCAACATTGGGCGCGTGGTGAGTGGTGAGCCAATTGGAACTCGAGTCTCTGAAAAAGCGGCCACCACTTCATAGCAACCGCTAGCCTATAGCCGCTGCGAGCACATAGCGGCTGCCATCTGATAACGGCTGCTAGCACATAGCAGCCGCCATAGTGTTCGCCGCCATCACCAGCTTCTCGGATGGCGTAGCGACATGTTGGCTCTGTGAGCATGTTGAATCCGTGGGCAGATCGGCTGTGCGGACACAGCCTCAGCATGCCAGAGTTAACGGGTCAGGCATCAGTCACTGATTGGCCTAAAATGCTTCAAGGTGTGGCCGAGCTTGAATCGATCGTAGCGATGGTAATGTGTAAACATGTTGACACCCATGCTGCGTGACGCTGAAGTGTTCCTGTTCAGAAATCACCGAAAGTCGTGAAGGCTTTCGGTGTCGGTTCTGCACAGCCAATATCCCTTGCTCACGCGTCGGGTTCCCTCTTTCAACGGGCAGTTAAGGGGCAAGCTGAAATACTGAGCCAGATTCGTGTCTCCGAAATTCAACAGGTTTCGCTTGCACCGTCGTCGCTTTGCTGCGCGGGCGTTCGGGGTGTCCCCCTGTCTATGGGGGATGTTTGTAGCGGTCGTAAAGATTGCCCGGTGCAAACCGATGTCGTCGAGGCGCAAGAGGCCCGACTTCGTTCAAAAAATGAAGGTTATTAATCAGGCCCGGTGGCACCAAGCCACAAACCTTGGCCTATGTTTGCAAAAGTAAACAGTGTGCGCTGAGGCTTCCATCACAAAGGTTTGATGATCCTGTTGCGCTGAATTTTGCGACGTTTTTTTACAACATTGGGCCGAATGTATGTTGTCTTCACAGACCTTGGAACCGGAAGTGCAGGAAGCTGCTCCGTCAGAAACCTGTCCTCGTTGTCATACGACTGTAGAGTGGGGCGAAAATTCGTGGTGTCCAGACTGTGGGTACTACCCCATCGTTGATGGCAACAGCACTGAAGGCGCATCTTGGGCAGACAAGCTGCCGGAGACTCCGGTTGAAGAATTCGACAATCGTTCTGCAATGCAATCGATTCCCGTTTGGTTCTGGCTGATGACAGGCGGCATCATAGGAATCGCTTTGGTCAGTGTGGGGCTTCGAGTTTGGTTGACTGAACAGGAAACGTTGCGAGGTCGAGTTGCACTTGGCCAACTTGGCATTGGCATGTTGAGCATGGCAGTGGCCCATGCGATTGCCGCCAAGTTTGCGATGAGTGGTGACCGTCGAATTTCAATCCCCGACATCTTCTTGTCATGGTTTAACATTTGGCAGCCCACAATCGGAAAGTTGCCTCATACCTGCAATCGCTTGCTGGCCATGATCTGGGGAATGGTGGCGTGCTTGACTGCCGTCACAGTGATCGGTGGCATTGATTATGGCTACCCGTTTCGAGGTCATGAAGGGGTGGATCTGAAGCCCATGAACGTAGTGAACGCGGTTGCATCTGCTGCTCGAGCTCAAGCTGAAAAGAATGGCCAAGAAGGTACGTCATTGGAGGAAGCCGTGCAGGGAGATGATCTTGCGATGGCCGCTGCTGGCGCTGGTGGTGATGCCATGTCCATGGAAGACGCGATCATGCAGATGAGTGATATGGATGAAAAACTGATGAATGAAATGGGCGGGCTTGATGAAATGTCTGCCGATGATTTGGCGGGCACAGGCGGGGCCAAGAGTGAGCTTGAAAAGCGACTGGAAGACATACCGAAGAGCGAAGAAGGTCTTCGGGAAGTGACTGGCATTTTATATGGAGTCGAAACGAACAACCGCAAAGTGCCTGTGGCTTTGCTGTTCGGTACAAGATCAGATGAAAAATGGATTCACCTGACTCGAGTCGAGCAGTCTGGTATTCCTAGTAGAACCTTCCGTAGGATCGTTCAGAAGTTGAATGGTAAAGTTGTGAGGGGGCCCTTCGTCGATTTGGAAACCATTCCTGAGCCCAAGTCTGAAACTCGGCAAGCTTGGGTTCGACCTCATGTGACCTGCAGTCTGCAGTTCACTGAAGTTGAAAATGGTGAGCTCGCCGATGTCCGAGTTGATTCGATTCTGATCAATCAGCCTGGTTCGCTCAGTAGCCTTTAAACCGACGCAGATGGTGCCATGCTGATTCACTTCCGTTCGACCGGTCATCTGTAAACCTCGTGTTGGAAGGCCGGTCCACTGAATCGACCGAAAGGTTTTGTGATCTTATTCACAAAACGTTGTGGCATGTTAGTTCAGTAGTTTGTCAGACCCTCAAACGGCATCGCCAAGCCGATTGAATCAGTGATGACTCAAGGATAGATTTCTGGGTATGTGAAACGCAGTCTGTCACCGTGACGGAAGTGAGCGATCACGCTAAGGGGTCTACATGGCAAGGCTTTGCTTTGCTACTTGAGGAATTGATCATGATGAATTTTGCCTTGGCCGGCCGAGTTGTGCTGACTGCCGCCTTGCTTATGGCTGGCAGTTTGACTGTTGCAGACGAAAAACCAGAAGCTGCGATGCTGACGATTGGATCCAAGGCTCCTGCCTTGGATATCGAGCACTGGGTGAGTGATGGAAATGGACAGTTTCAGCCAGTCACAGAATTTGAAGACGGAAAAATTTACGTCGTGGAATTCTGGGCGACATGGTGTGGACCGTGTATTTCTAGCATGCCTCATTTGGTCGAACTTCAAAATGCTCATGCCAAAGATGGTGTCCAGGTTGTCAGCATCAGCGATGAAGACATGGAAACTGTGAACAAGTTCCTGGAACGCAAGTACGCCCCACGTGGTGAAGCGGCTGAAGGCGAAGATCAGCCATCGACATACGGCGAATTGACGTCAGCGTACTGCCTGACAACAGATCCAGATGAAAGTTGCAACAAAGCTTACATGCGAGCTGCTGGGCAAAACGGCATTCCATGCTGTTTCCTCGTTGGCAAGACGGGACACGTCGAATGGATCGGCCACCCAATGAGTCTTGACAAGACACTTGAAGCAGTGATTGCAGATAAGTGGGACAGAACTGAATTTGCAAAAGAATTTGTTGCCAGTCAGAAGGTTGACTTGGCTGTCGCAAAGGCGGGCGGCATGCTGCAAGAAGGCGACTTCGATGGAGCGTTGGCGATGTTCGTTGCATTGCGTAAAGAAAATCCAGGTGAAGCTGGTGCTCAGATTGATTTCTACATCTCTCGCATCAAAGAGATTCAGGTCCAGGCAATGGTCAGCGAAGGCAAGGTTGATGAAGTCATCACGATGCTTGATGAAAAGCTGGCAGCCGCAGAAGAAGGCGAAAAGACGCCCATTCATCAACAAAAATTTTCTGTGTTGATGATGGCTGAAAAAGAAAAAGAAGCGGCCGTCGTTCTTGAAGTCTTGAGCGCTAAGTTGCCTGCTGCTGAACTGAATCAGGTTTCTTGGTCGATCTACGAAGCTGCCACTGAAGGCGAAGTTGCTGCTGAACTTGTTCAGGCTGCGACACTTGCCGCCAAGAAAGCTGTAGAAGCAGAACCTAAGAACCCTGCCATTCTCGATACTTTGGCTCACCTGATTCATCTTTCAGGCGATCTGCAAGCAGCCATCAAGGTTCAATCAAAAGCAGTTGAACTTCAGGATCCACCAAGCGACGACATCAACGCGTTTCTGAAGCAGATGAAAATGGAAGCTGCCAAGAAGAATGAAAAAAATGGTGAGAACAAGAAGTAGTGCTTACTGAAATCGATGCGGCGTTTTCTCACGCCCGCATTGATTGGCACTGAGTGAAACAAAACGCCACGTTTGACGATGATTTTCATGATCATGTCGCGTGGCGTTTTTTTATGCGCTGTGGTCTAAGACGTCTTTGTAGACCTGGCGAACCAATTCTGTCATCGTTTGGTGGCGAAACAAATCGGTGAATTTTTGCTTGCCATTTTGTCCTAACCGCAGACGCAGTGACTGGTCGTTGACAAGTTTTTCAATGGCTTCCGACAGCAGATCAATCGATCGAGGTGGCACTAGGTACCCTGTTTCGTCATTGATGCAGACTTCAGGGGCGCCATCGATGTCGAAGCTCACAATTGGTTTGGCACAAATCAGTGCTTGCGGCAGAACTCTTGCAAGCCCCTCCCATTCGCTTGTGTGAACCAGCATATCCATTGCGTGCAGGTAATGAGGCACTTCATCAGGAGCGACAAGTCCGGCGAACAGGACATGATTTTGAAGGCCTAGTTCGGTGACTCGTTGCTGCAATTGGTCCTGAAGAATGCCGTCACCAACCAATAGGAAGCGAACCTTTGGATTCGTTTTGACGATTGCCGAGGCGGCTTCTACTAGGTATTTGTGTCCCTTGAGGTTGAACAAGCGAGCCACTTTACCAACCACGATATCGTCGGGCTGCAAGCCAAGTTGTTTTCTGATTTCTTGAGGAGGCACCTTTGGCGTCAAGAAGTGATCCACTTCCATTCCGCTGTAGATTGTTTTGTACATCGCTGGGCTGCCAATGCCTGCTTCAAGATACTGCTGTTGCATTGCGTCGCAGACAGTGATGATTTTATGACACCATTTTGCAGCCAGTTTTTCTGCCATGCGATAGCTGTGATACAGCACGCTTGGTTGGCCGTAGTGAAACGCGGCTCCGTGGACAGTATGAACACAGGGGATGCCGAGTGCATAAGCCGCTCGACGCCCAAGAATTCCGGCCTTACTGCTGTGGGTATGGACAATATCTGGGCGATATTCAGACAGCAGCCTTTTCAGGGCAAGGTAGCAACGGAAATCTTGTAGCGGGTTCAATGATCGCTTTAATTCAGGAAGGACCTTCAGGTCCAAGCCACGTGCGATTGCTTTTTGTTCCAGTGTGCCTTCCGGGCCAAGCCCGGGGCCTGTAATGAGGCAGACCTGATCACCGTGAAGGTGATGCTGGTCGTCGACGTTATACAGCGTGTTTTCCTGAGCACCGCCGATAATCAATCGAGTGATGATGTGGGCGGTTTTCATAAAGTCACAATCTTGCGTTGAAGCTTCCCTTTGGGCAGTGGGCAAATTCAATGGCGGTGGGCCAGTTCTGTTGGCCAGTTCTGTGGGCCGTGTTACTGCACCAAGCCCTTCGTCAATTCCATGAAGGCGGTTTCCAAGTTCACTTCTTCTTCTCTGAACAATGTGATTGCAAACTTGTGTTCAATCATGGCAGTCGGAATATCGCTGTAGTCTTCGATATCTTTTTTCAGCATCACTTCAAGCAGTTGTGTCTCCGTGATATCCACTTTTTCGACAGTGTCCAGTTGCTCGATGATACGAGCGGCTTCTTCTGTTTTGTCTTTGACTCGAATATTCAAAATGATTCTTTGGCGAGCCTTTTTCATCACTTCCGCCACGTTGCCGTCGATAACCAGATTTCCTTTTTCGATCATGCCGACTCGAGTACAAACATCGGCAAGTTCGGGCAAAATGTGGCTCGACACAATCACCGTCTTTTTCATTTCTCCCAGCCGCTTCAGCAGGTTTCGGATTTCGATTCTTGCTCGAGGATCCAAGCCACTTGCGGGTTCATCTAACAGTAGAACCTGAGGTTCATGCAGCAGCGTTCGGGCGAGTCCGATACGTTGTGTTTGTCCCCGAGACAACTCATTGACCATGGCATCGCGTTTGAATGCCATGTCGACCAATTCGAGTTTCTCTTCGCAGATGGCTCGGCGTTTCGAAGCAGTGATGCGATACGCAGCGCAGAAAAATTCCAAGTATTCGATCACCGTCATGTCATCATAAACACCGAAGAAGTCTGGCATAAATCCGACCAGTCGTCGGATTTCTTCTTGGTTGGTGTAGATCGATTTGCCACAGACGTATGCTTCTCCATGATCTGGATTTAGCAGTGTTGCAATCATGCGCATCGTGGTCGTCTTACCGGAACCGTTAGGTCCGATAAATCCAAAGACATCACCTTCGTCTAGCTTCAGGTTGATGTCATTGACGGCGACAAGATGGCCGTAGCGTTTGGTTAGATTTCGAGTTTCAATCACAGCACAGTTCACCTTGGTGAAGATGGCGATCTGCTCGTCGAATTCAAATCCGAGGAACGAGCCAAATAAAGTTGTTAGTCTTGGTCTGGCTCTGCGATGTTTGAAGAGCCTCGGTGTGTCACGGGCAAAAACGCGCGAATGAATGTCTGAGTATCACGAGTGGTCGCGTCAATTCCCTTAACATCAATTCTTGTGGCTTCGACATCTGCGACTCCAATCAGTACTGCGTGATTCAATCGGATGGAATCACTGGCATCCAAATTTCCCAACAGCGAATTGCCAAGCCCAACATACTTGTAGCCTCCGGCAGTTTCATAAAAACTGGCCATTGTCAGGATGTACATTGGGTCATTCGATTTTTTGTTGTAAGGAGTCGTCACTTGTGTCGCGCCTCGAGAAGACGTTCCATTTTGTTTCTGATCAAGTACCAATCGAGAGGCGTTCAGAAATGACTTCAGGTCTGAGGCAAACATGGATTCTGAATTCGCAACAAACGTACTTTGCGACGCAATGGTGGCTTCATTCTTTTCAGCTCGAGGACGATAAACTCGATTGCCATAAACGATGATCCAATCCGTCAGGTCGAATGGAAGATCGTTCGTGACTTCGCCGCTTAGAAGGCCGAACCCTGTCACGTTCAAATTGGATTGAACGCTGCTGGTTTTAGAATTTGCATAGGCATCGATCAGGAATTCTCGAGACCCATCGATCAGCATTGGCACGTCGGCTAATGCGTTTGGGGTGTCTGATTGGCTTTGGTAATTCCGTTGCCCTAGACCGACTCCGCCGACTCGATACATGCCTCCGAAAACATCTTCAGGCCGACCCGCCCAGTGCATGCTGGCTGGTACGGTCAACATGTCCGTCAGCGAATCATCGATGCTGACTTGCAGGTCTGTTTTCATCGTTTGATTCGGACGAAGGCTGACCCACGACCGTAACTTGACCGCCTGACCTTCGGGAAGCGGCATGACATCGATGACGTTCAAGTGGTTTGCTTGAAAATCGGATGAACGGGATGTGAGGCTGAACAGAATTCCTGCACCGATCAAGACCCAGCAAGGAAACGTGATCCATGTCAAAGAAGGTCGCTTGAAGATGAGGGTGACGAGCAGGTAATCGAGTGGCCCGATCAAAATCAGATAGACGGCGACAAGTCCCATCACGGCCCACGTTGACCATTGAATGGAATTTGAACGCGAGTCGACTGTGGACATTAACTGAGAACCCAAGTCGGAGACTCCGGATTGAGAAATCCTAGCCGTACGAGATTGCCCAGTGGTTGAGGCTGATAGCTTTTCGCCCAGCAACAACACTTCGTAAAACTGAGGCAGAGAATTCCATTCGCTGAGCGGCTTTTGATTGACGTCAACAGCGATAAAACGAACGACTCCGCTGCCCAAACTTTGCCTACCAAGAATGGGGCCGTTTAAGGAAGGCACATCAACCTGTGTTTCTGGAGAACCAAATCCTGCCATCTGAATACCGTCACGTGCTCGTCGAGTTCGCAGAGCGGTGACTCCGGGGTCGGCCGCAGCGACATACGATTGCAGTGAAGAAAGATCGCGTACCGAAAATGGTTTGCTTTGAATTTGTAGAAGCGTGGTTAGCCATTCGAGTGATTTGTTGGCGGTCAGTGATTCCACTTTGCTGCCAGCACTCACAAACAAATGCCCTCCGCTGATGACCCATTCCTGAATCGCTTGAGCTTGTCGTTCGTTGCAGTCAAACACGTCGGCAAGCACCAACATGTTGACAGCTTGAAGTCCTCGAGCATCTTCTGGTAAGTCGGCAACTGCAGGTAATGTCAGGCCTTGCAGAAGTTTTTGCCGAGCAGAAAATTGCTCGGCGTTGTCGAGAAGTTCGGGGATCCCAGCGAGCTGGCCGTACGTCATCAGAAATGGGACGTCCAATCGATGAACAAGGAGATCCGCAGCGATGTTCGCGCGATCTGCCGCAGAGACAGATTCGGAATGGGCAATCGTCTTTCGCAGCAGTTGTTGTTGATCGTCGATTTGCGCAATGGAAATTTGGCCGCTGCCTTCCTGTCGGCCAATGACAAAATAGCCTTCGAGGCTAATTGTTCCGGTTTCGTCGGTTATTCCTGTCGCAACGGTTTGCTGAAACTTGTCGCCTCGGGGGTCGCTGAATTCGCACTGTAGGGCGACTTTTGTGGACTTGGGAAGTTCTGTGGCGACCGCCGCTACCGGAGTCCAGCAACTGACTTTGGTGATGCCTTGATGCCCAACCGTTAAAGACTGCCATTCGGCTCCATAGACGGGCATGCCGCCGCAAAACGCGAGGCTAACACACGAAAAGAATATCGCGACAAGGCGAATGTGCCAGCGAAACGGTGCAATACGGTTTCTGCTGAGAACCAGCTGCAGAGGGGATTCTGCAGTGAATGACGGAAGCTCAGAAATCATGGGCTGAACAAGTTCACGCAGAATGACTGAATTGGAAAATTGCGAACGGTGAAGTGCCTGCTTTTGGCGGATCAAGTTTGGTACGAATTCCCAGTGAAAGCTGACGGCGCGAAGTCTGAATTCTGCGTTGTTTCATGAAAATCGAATTTCGTAGCAGCAGACACTCTGGCCTTGTTGCCAAAGTGGGTGCTTGTGCGCGATGATTCGGGACTCACTTTTCTTATTCCTCCAAAGGCAAGTTTCCCGATGTCTATTGTTGCTTCTGAGTTGCGTCCGTCAGAAATCTCTGCCGATTGGCTGATCGTGATGGCTACGGATCAAGATGGTCCGTCTGCGAACATTCAATACATCGATCAAGCCTGCCATTCTGTGATTTCCGCGATGCGCGGCCGAGGTGATTTCAAAGGCACGGCGTCGGAAGTCGTGACCGTGTTTCAGGCTTCGGGGCTTGTCGCGACGAATCTCGTGCTTGCCGGAGTCGGCGATTGTGGAAAAGTCAACTTGCGTCAGCTTCGACAGTCATTGCTGTCTGCTTTGCGTCAATGCTGTCGATCTGAAGAACAGACTGTGGCGATTGCTTTCGATGATGCCATCGGAGTTGAAGCGGGCGTGTTGGCCGAGTTGGCTGCTGATTGCATCACCTGTGCGCCTGTTGATGCTGACATCTACAAGTCAAAAAACAGTCGTCATCCGTTTTCATCAGCGACAATCTGCTTGTCTCCGAGTGCACCGGGAATGGCTGCTGCGATCGAAACGGGCGTTATTCTTGGCGAATCATGTTGGTTGGTGAAGGATCTCGTGAATCGTTCTGCTGACGATATTTATCCGGAAACGTTCGCTAATGAGGCTCGAGCGCTCGCGACAGAGCACCGGATTGAAATCACGGTTTTGGACGAGGAACGACTGCGTCAGGAGCGAATGGGGGCAATGCTGGCTGTGGCTCGAGGTAGCAGCAAGGCTCCGCGTTTGGTGAAAATGTCTTATCGCGGACGTCCGGGAGCTGAAGTGATCGGAATTTGCGGCAAAGGGGTCACCTTTGATTCGGGTGGGTATTCTTTGAAGCCATCCGACAGCATGGTGTCGATGAAGGCTGACATGGCAGGTGCGGCCACGACTTTGGCAACGGTTGTCGCGGCGGCCCGGCTACAGTTGCCCGTGAATATCAACGCCTACATGGGATTGGCCGAAAATATGATCAGCGGGGACGCCTACCGTCTGGGCGATGTGCTAACGGCTCGCAACGGCACTACGATTGAAGTTCACAATACAGATGCTGAAGGTCGGCTTGTGTTGGCCGATGTTCTTTCTTTTGCTGCCGATGACGGAGTGGATCAGTTGGTCGACATGGCAACTTTGACGGGGGCCTGCGTCGTGGCGCTTGGGGAAGATATTACAGGCGTCTTTCCAAACAACGACGCCTTGGCGAATCGGATGATTGATGCCGCCGATCGGGCGGGCGAATTCTTTTGGAAGATGCCCATGCATGCTCATTTTGAACCGCTGCTCAAAAGCCCCGTTGCTGATTGCAAGAACGTAGGACCACGTTGGGGGGGAGCCGTTACGGCAGCGAAATTCCTCGAAAAATTCGTGGGTGATGTTCCTTGGGTCCACTTGGATATCGCCGGGCCATCATGGGCCGATGCGGGCAATAGCTATCAAGACAGTGGAGCCACCGGTGTTCCCGTCCGCAGCTTGATCGGCTGGTTACGGTCCTAAATGAAATCGTAGGTCGTTCCCGTTTGCGATTTCTGGTTGCATGATCTTGGCTGAACAGTCAGTCAGGTTTCATGCACGCGAATGGCCATCTGACGCGAATGGCCATCTGAACCGTCCGGTGGGAACCGCATCTGCATTGCAGCTACCCTGCTCTGGGCGTCTGAAGCATTCGGTTGTGAATTCGTTTCTCATAGCCTTTAGAGACCGTGTGCGTCAGCCAAATCGCGGAATGCGAGCCGGTGAGCTATCCACAAAGTGATTGTCGGGTGGCGATGACTGGGCTGTGAATCTGTGCGCCGACTGATGAAGGCGGCCCGGCATTTTGGGCAATGCTGGCTGGACCAGATTCACTCCGTCAGCCCTTGAAACGTGGGCCTTGGTTTGACCGTGCGCGGGCTTTGTGCATCCGTACCGGTGTTCCTTGTGTCGTTCGAGGCTGCCTTTGCGAAGGTTTTTTTGGCGTTCCGCAGCGTGTGGTGAGTCGCGCCATTCACTGAAATGTCACATCTTTTTCCCGCTCTTTACTTAGGAAGCGTAATTTATCTCACAAGAGAGGCTCGCCCGTAGCAAATCTAATAGAAAACAACCATTACAACGTTCACTTATGATCGGACGTTCACTCATAGTTTCCGTTAGGGGTTTGGACGTTTTGGCTGATTCCAGCCGGTAACGTTCACTTTCCATTTCGCTACGCCCATTCTGGGCATGTTCTTATCTCTGTAATTTGGGAGTATCTGATGACTTCAAGACCACGAAATCGCGCCCGCGGCTTTACGCTGATCGAGCTGCTGGTCGTTATCGCAATTATTGCGATTCTCGTTTCTTTGCTGTTGCCAGCCGTGCAACAAGCCCGTGAAGCGGCTCGAAGAACTCAGTGCAAAAACAATCTGAAGCAAATTGGATTGGCTTTGCACAACTATCACGACATCTACAACACGTTCCCAATTGGTGCTCAGAATGCAGCCACACCGGCATCCGCCGCGTTGGGCAATAATGAAGAGATGTGGGGTTGGAGTGCCTCGATTCTGCCTCAAATTGAGCAGAAGAACTTGGCTGAACAACTTGGAATCAGTGATAATCGTCTGAGCGACGTACTGGCTGATGCGAATCTTCGAACGCTGCTGCAAAGTCCGCTGGCAGCTTTCGTTTGCCCATCAGATCCGGGCAGCGAACTCATGGATGGTGGCCAGTTAAACGGCGGTACAGGGCGAAACATGACTGGCAATGGAGGAGCTCCAACGGCCTTTCGAGTTGCCAAGTCAAACTACATCGGCAACTGCGGGTACAACGACGTCAATCGCCAAAATGACAATGGCAAGCGTGGCGTTTTTCAGGTTGGTGACAACTACAAAATTCGTGACATTACCGATGGAACGTCAAACACAATCGCTGTTGGGGAGCGAACAACGTTTTGTGCATCTGGAGCATGGTGCGGAAATCGCAATCCCAATGGCGGTGGAGCTCAAGGGGCCGACTACACGTTGGGGCGAACGTCGATTCCAATTAATCTGAAGGACAATCGTAATCACTGGTGCACTGAAGGATTCGATAGTGCTCACACAGGGGGAGCTCAGTTCCTTCTTTGCGATGGTTCTGTTCACTTCTTAAGTGAAAACATCGACTACAACTTGCATAGCAATGCGACTGACCGGTTGCGAGATGGTAACGCGCCGAACCGCACAGGTTGGACGAGTGCTTTGAATGCCACGCTTGGTGTCTACCAGAAGCTTGGAAATCGTGACGATGGCGAAGTCATTGGCGAATTCTAGGTCACTGGTTTGAGTATGTGGTTTGCTGCCGAGATCCTTTACTGGGACTTGGCAGCTATTGTGTTCTTTCTCTTTGTCGCTACGTAGAAGTCGCTCTTATGTTGTCTCGTCTTGCTTCTGTTGGTTTGCTTTGTGCCTGTGTTTTCTTGGCTCTGCCTGGTTGTGGAGGAGCCGCCAGTGATATGCCCGACATTGGGCAGGTGACTGGGAAGGTGACGATCGATGGACAGCCTGGTGCTAATTTGATGGTCACTTTTCAGCCCCAAAGTGGTCGGCCGTCGTATGCGACCACAGATGAGGCGGGTGCCTACGAGTTGACGTACAATGGGGACGCAAAGGGCGCAAAGCTCGGTTCAAACTTGGTTACGATCAGTACGGCTGGCGGTGGCGAAGACTACGGTGACGGTGGCAGTGCGAAAGAAGTGTCGCTCGAAAATGCCGACGCACTTCCAGCGAAATACAACACGTTGGCGGGTGCAAACGAAGAAATGACGGTTGAAGTCAAATCGGGGGCCAATGAATTCAATTGGGATATTCAGTCGAAAGAGTGATGTCGCCGAAGCCTGCCTAGGAATGGATGAGCAAGACCTGCTTTCACAGGTCTTGCTCACTTTGAATGAAAGCGAAACGCCAACCGGACCATTCAGTTGGCGTTTTTTCGTGCGCTGGAATGAGGCACTGTCTTTCAGCAGCAGCAGGCATTCGACGTCGATGGTCCGCCGCGGGGTGACGTCTGAAGCGATGATGCATCGGAAGGGGCTGCCTGCGTTCTCTTTGGGCTGCTCGATGGTTGGGAGAGACGTATGCTGGCAGCCGGCTGGGTGGCTCCTTCGATCGACCGTTCAGTTATTCTGCGTCGGGTAGGGTGAGTCGTCGGCTTCAGTGACTGAAAATCGTGTTGCGGCTTGCCGTGCCAGAGCAAGCACATGAATTGCCAAGCCGCGTCCAGTCAAGGGCGATAGCCTCTTTTGCCGTTTGCAGCGGCAACTTGGCAGAAAGGCTCGTCCGAGGCATCGATGGGGCGAGCAGTTCTGTGGCGCGGATTTCAATGGTTCACAGACACCGGGCTTTGCCTGTGCCATGAGCTTCATGTGGCGTTCGTGGTTTTGGCTTCGGTCTTGAATCCCTCAGGTTTTGGGCTGAGAGCCACTTCTTTAAAGCTCTCCTTTGACGACGAAAAGCGCCCTCTTCTGTCTCGCGATTCATTTCGTGGTTCGTGTCGAGGACGGGATAACTAAAAAAATTTACAGTTCGGTTGGACAAGAGGTTGACTCCGATCCGAAAAGCTGTAGACTTCCCGCTCGCCGAACGGCACCTACCAAGGTTTGCAGTTGAGCGAAGATCTTTGACAATTTGATTGAGATTGTGAGTCTGTGAGTTTTGGCAAACAAAATTGCGAACTAGTCAGTCTTTGACCGGACTGACAAACAGGTTTTTGAACCTCTCTT